>JANSWY010000140.1 GCA_024743255.1 bacterium
ACCAGTTTTTAGTCTTCTTCAATACTGGCTTAGCTCCGGATAAAGTAGAATGAGGATTAATTAATTCAGTCGGACTCAATGAAGTTCCACACTTCTCGCACTGGTCACCATAAGCATTATCATTGCCGCAATTTGGGCAAGTACCTACAATGTATCTGTCAGCTAGGAACTGTTTAGCAGATTCATCATAATACTGCTCAGACTCAGTCTCTTTAAATATCCCTTTATTATATAGAGTAGTAAAAAAGTCTGCCGATGTTTTATGATGAGTATCGTTACTAGTCCTTGAATATATATCAAAGCTAATCCCAAACTCTTCAAATGAATTCTTAATCTGATTGTAGTACTTATCAACAACCTGCTGAGGCGTTGTTCCTTCATTTCTGGCTTTCAAAGTAATAGGTACCCCATGCTCATCAGTCCCACTCACAAACACAACATCTTCTCCTTTCGCCCTCAAGTACCTTACATATATATCTGCTGGTATATAACAACCCGCAAGGTGTCCAATATGAATAGGTCCATTAGCATATATCAACGCTGCAGTTACTGTATATCTATCCCACTTTTTTTGTTCAGCCATGACTTGTATTAATTAAGGAGGCAAATATAGTTTTTCAGCACGTCTTTTAAATTGATTTCATTCGGAACTTTCCATCAACTTTTTAAGAACCGCACTTGCACCCCAGCAGCCCTACCGCACATTGCCTGCCGCGTGTCAGCCTCCTCCCCTAAAATACCCATTTCGGTCTGCCACAGCTCCTATATGTCATTAATAAATTCAACTAAACGACTTTATGATTGTAGATTCCCAAAGCCCCTCAATTAAGGAAACAAAAAACAGAGATTAATTTGGTTCAGGAGTGGTAGAAATGCACTTCAAAAAACCAATTGCGATATGTTTTAGATTAACAATAACTACTCCTCCTGGATTTCTTTTATCAAGTTTTCCAACTCATGCCTGTAATGAATCAAAACCGTAATACCATCAACATCCAATGGATGAAAATGCATACTCTTTTCACTCGTCTCAATTTCAGAATCGTTTAATTCCAATAAATAGTAGTAATCATCATCACCACCCATTTTTTGGAAACCATTGTTAATATAATCCTGCTCTACAAGCTGAATCCCCATATAATCCTCGCTACTTTGAGACATTTCAGAAATCTGCTCTTCAGAGGTGATCTGAACTTCTTCTCCAGATTTTTTCAGTACTACATTACCGATTCTTAGGTTTTCAAATTCTAATTGCTCCATGATTGATACTTAGTAGATATTCTAATGAAATTTACATATTTCTCAGAAACCTAACAAATAACGGTACAGCGAAAAAAGACAATAGACGTTAAAACAAAAGACATTAGATAAGGAACCTGACTCATAAAAAAAGGGTGACCCTGTAAGGACACCCTTTTGATAGAACTTTTCTGAATGCTCAATTAATTCTTGATCAATTTAGTGCTGAAAAAGCCCTGGTCAGATCGAACTTCAATGATGTATAAACCCTCATTCAAAACATTCAAATCAATTCGATATTTGTTGTCTGTGGTTTGATTGTGATTTAATTCTATTCTTCTGCCATCTAAAGATGTCGCAATAACATTCAAATGATTAACTGAAGACCCAGTTTCAAATACAGTATAATCTGCACTAAAAGTCGGATATATTCTTGAATCAACCAGATTACCTGATGACGCGGAAGTTACCTCTGGAACATCTTTAATTGGCCAATCACTGAATATCATATATTCACCCGGTGCAAGTGAGAATGTCTGAGACAAACTTGAAACAGAGATTCTTTCGCCTGTAGCAAAATCATACCAATCACCAGCTTGAGTAAACTGAGGTGCTATGCTTGCAAAGTCGAGGTTGAAGTTTCCTATTATAATAAGGTTTTTATCATCATGAGAAACTTTAATTCTTTTAGATGATGCATTCAATGTATTATCATAAGTTCCTTCGTTGAATAAATCCTGATTATCTGCTCTCAGGTTAATGATTTCAGCGTAAGCATCATAGATTGCTTGTCTTCTCTCATCCTCGTAGTAGCCTAAGTTACCATCACCCCAAGGAAGTGGTTTATTCGCCAACCTATCATCATTCAATTCTATATCATAACCAAGTTCCTGGAACTGCCAAAGCATTTTAGGTCCTGATAATGTGAAGAAGAATGCTGCTCCAAGTTTAGTTCTTTGGAAATAATTCTCCTCTTCTTTGATATCATAAGATCCTCTCGAGCTACCAAATTCCTTCATCTCAAACGCCACTCTTTCTTCATCGTGACTTTCCATATAAGATACTCTACTGAAATCCGATGCTCCTCCATATGAGTTAGATGTAGATGACCCTTTTAAAAGATTTCTGAAGTCATGGTTGTTATTACCCCATACCATCATTCCATAATCTTTCAATACAGTTTCTTCCGAACCATCCGCGAAGTGCTCCAAAATTACATATGCCTCTGAATCAACAGCCCAAATCTCATCCGCCATTCTGGTCAACAAATCAATTCTTGATTGATCATATTGACCCCACGCACCTACATTATCCGGGTTATTAGTTTGAGTAAACCCTTTAGATAAGTCGAACCTGTATCCATCAAAGTGGAACTCTTCAATCCAATACCTATTCACATCATCAACAAACTTCTTGGTGTATTCACTTTCGTGATTGAAGTCAAACCCAACATTAAATGGGTGTGTTGCATATTGGTTAAACCAAGGACTTTCTGCACTTACAGTATTCAATTGAGAATCCCAGTGCATTCTTACCATAGCGTTCAAACCAAATGCATGGTTCAATACCATATCTAGAATTACAGCAATACCTCTTTCATGAGCAGCCTGGATAAACTCCTTTAAGTCGTCTTTTGTACCGTAGTATTTATCCACAGCAAAGAAATACATAGGGTTATATCCCCAGCTTTCGTTTCCTTCGAACTCCATTATTGGCATAAACTCAATGGCATTCACTCCCAGATCTTCAAGATAATCAAGTGTATCAATCAAATCCTGGTAGTAGTGAGTTCCTATGAAGTCCCTCATCAGTAATTCGTATACGATCAATTCTTGTTGATCAGGTCTCTCCCATGTATCCTCAGAATCAGCCCAAACAAATTCCTCCTGAGCCGTTTCTATTACTGTAGCAATTGCATAATCCTGAAAATCATATTCTGGAATATTTGGGAATACTTCTGCAGGAATAAAGTCGTCATTCCATGGATCAGCAACCTGATCTGCGTATGGATCTCCAATCTTCACCGTTCCTTCAACCCAATATTGAAATACATATGGCTCTCCTGCTGTCAAACCCGTAACTTCTAACCAAAACCTATCTGGATCATTGCTATCCTGCTTCATAACATAGGAATCATTCAGTTCCCAGTTATTGAAATCCCCAACCACATATACAAAATCAATCCCTGGCGCTAAAAGTGAAAGTGTCACTTTAGTATCGTCACTGTCATCATAATTAATCCCATCACTTATTCCGGATGGAATTGCTTCAACAACAACCTCAGGTCTAAAACTAATTGTGACTGAACTGGTATTATCCACTTCTTCACCATTGATTGTTGCTAACACTCTTACAGAAACCGTACCCTCTCCGGAAGGCGTATAACTCTTAGTGATTTCAGTTACATCAGCTTCAGTACCTAAAGAAACAAAACCAGATCCTTCATCAACCTGTAACTCCATGCTGGTAGCTTGGTTTGATCCTTCAGCTGTTATATCTATTGAACTTCCATCAACGATGAAATACTCATCCTCTAAGCCAGAGAATGTTACAAACTCTCCAACATCAAGGCGAACGAAAATATCTCCGTTATCCGCTACATATCCTCCATCAAAATTACCTGGAGTACCTGCACCTTTAGTGTTTCCATCTGCACTTCTAAACACCATGGAAATCCAGAATATTGTAGTTCCTTCATCAACAGAAAAATAATCTCTAATACTTGGTGAAAAAGTGATTTCCCACTTATCCGTTTGGCCTGGAACTGCAGTCATTTGACCTATTCCATCGTCCTGCCCCCAGTTTCCAACAACATTTGACCAATCTCCTCCTCCGGGTTGATCCGTTGGAGAAAGCACTACTCCGGCATGAATGTAGACATTATCATTTCCAACTAGTCCACCATCTCCCTGAGTGGCATCAAATGTAAGGGTTACTTCAGCATCTCCGTCAGCGTCTGATGGTGAGATAGTGACGATCTGAGCGTAAGACAAGCTAATGGTTAGCAGCAAAAGAGCTGCTGTGATGTTTATCTTCATTATACTTCTACATTTTTTCTAATCACTAAAATAGTTGAAAATATTTCAAAAACAGGATCCAAAATCAGGGCTAATTTGATGAAATCGATTGCATCGAAAAAGATTTTACAAAAAATGACAAATCGACTACAAAATGAATTCCATAAGTAGGTGGAAAGAATAAAAAATTTTATGGTCGTGTAATAAATCAGGTGGGTTTGCTACTAAATAGGAAATTAAATACAAAATCTAATGAAACTTCAAGGTCAAAAACTCAGAATTACACTACTAGGAGTATTAGTAGCTATTTTATCATCCTTTACAAGTAATGCACAGGATGTAGAATCAAGTCTATTATGGAAAATTGAAGGTAATGGCCTCTCCAAACCTTCTTATGTATTTGGAACCATCCACCTCATTTGTCCGGATGACTTCAAAATGTTTGATGCTGCAAAAACAGCTCTTATCGAAAGTGATGTTGTCTACCTGGAATTAGATATGGATGAACCTGGCTTCATGGGAAAAATGCAACAACACATGATGAATCCAGGCATGAAAAACTTCAGCTCAGATCTTAAACCACAAGACAAGGAAAAAATTGACGCATTCTTTAAAGAAAACTTCGGTACCGGACTAGATCAACTCGGAATTATGAAGCCCTTCGCGCTTATGTCCATGATGTATACAAAGTATTTGGACTGTAGTGCTATAGAGTCATATGAAGGAACAATCACCAAGCTGGCCGCAGAATATGAAAAAGAAGTAAAGGGATTTGAAACAGTAGAATTTCAGATGGGACTATTTGATAAAATTCCTCAGGAAGAAATGATTCAATGGTTAGTTGATGGCACAGATATACAAAAGAATAAAGATCTTTTTGCAGGTCTGGTAGAAGCATATCTTTCTAAAAACACAGACAACCTTTATAAATACATTCTCAAATCCAGCCCTGAGTTCGCTGCTTATGAAGACGACTTACTTGTCAATAGAAACAAAAACTGGGTCCCAATCATTAGGGAAGTCTCACAAGAGCAATCAATGTTTATTGCTGTGGGGTCTGGTCACTTAGGTGGTAAGGAAGGTGTATTAGCTTTATTAAAAAAGGAAGGATATACAGTTAGTCCTGTTAAAATCTAAAACCCATTATTGAAGTAATAAAGACAATTGATTTTCTCAATTGTCTTTATTTAGATTAGATCAAAGGAATGCCATTGCTAGCCTGAATATAAAGCCAGAAAATAATCCCACTATAAACGAGTGTGGTCACCAAAAGAATTCCATTCACAAATGGGAGCCGTATCTTCCCAATCATCATAAAAGCAAGTAATGGAAAGAGCTGCAAACCATGAATCCCAAAAAAGTGAGCTACTCTTAAGTCACCTCCTGACAGCTTCCAATTTAGAAAGGGTATACCTGCAGCATCTTCTGCCACCCCTACAGAATGCCCCATGTTTGCAATAATCTGAGTACCCATATAACTACCAATAAGGATAACAAATACACCTAGCACCATGGCTATCTGATATTCATGATTCAATAGAGGCTTTCTAAATGCAATAAAAAATCCTAGAATTAATAACAGAACAGAGTTAAAAGCTATCGCATTACCCATTGCTGAAAAAACAATTGCATCAAATACTGTATTAGTATTAAAGTGAGAACCTACACCTCTTGCAGCTTGCAGCACAATGGCCACTATCTCAATTAGCATTGATATACTAACTCCCCAAGCAATAAACCTCAGTAGCTTGGTCTTCTCATAATTAAGTAAATACCAGCCAACAGTCCAGAGAAACATTGCTATGGAAATACTGAACTTCAATGGCTTAATCCATCTATTGATACCAGTGACAATTTGATCATCAAAAACCCAAAGCATAATAAGCCCCGCAGACAGGAACCATAAAGCCCATCCCAAGTAATAAATGATCGGATACTTTGACTGCATGTTTCCAAGTACCGATCCAAATTTTAGTCTGATCATAAGCTTATCTCAATATGCTTAGAAGGTGAATCAACTAAAAAACTAGCCTTTTCAAAGGATGGAGGTCCAAACATTGTTGATGGGTTATTAGAAAATCCGTATGGTTCTGTTGGAATTCCTACCAGATTAGTATCTAATTCCAGGTTTGAATTCTTATCATGATATACAGCCACTGCATACTTACCTTTGGGCAATTCATTGAATTCAAAAATTACTTTCTCACTATCTATCAAATCCTTCCTTGTAGCTTGCACCACATCCTCAGATAGAAACTTTTTGGTTTCATCATAAATACTGATTGCAATTTTACCTTCGTACTTCTTAATCGAAGTAATCTCAACAGTGAGTGTGCATTTTTCCTGAGCAACTGTCCAGAATGATAAAGAAATAAGAAATGTTGTTAAAAAAGTTTTCATTTTCATTTTAAGTTTTTCAGCAAATAATCGCACTTGCAATCAAAGTAACGTCCAAATCGATAGGTTCGGACCTATTTCCTCAAATTTTTTAACCGAACTTACAGAAATCAATTAATGTTTCAATACTCAATTAGTTTCTTTGGAAACTGAACAATAACTTACATCGAAACGTTTTCGAATTATGATCTTGGACTTGTTTTTTATGATGATCGCTTTTTACCTGGCAATTCCGCTGGTTGCAGGGTATACAGCGCATGCATATGGCAGGTCATTCTGGAAATGGTTTTTGTTTACTTGTGCCGTACCGGCAGTATCATATCTAGCCCTTTATATTGTTCTCAGAAGGGACCTTAAAAGGAATAAACTAAAAAGCCTTTTAACTCAAGAAGAAATTGATTACATGGATAAAGAAGTAAAAACTCTTGTTCAATCCTCCAAAAACCCTCCACTCAGAAACCAAAAAAACACATAATACTGAGTTTCTTTAAACTTAATGTTATACAACACTTCATTCCTGCTAATTATTCCAGTACTTTTGCAGCTTCAATTTTGGAATAGGCATGAACAGTATAAGAAATATCGCAATTATTGCGCACGTTGACCATGGTAAGACTACTCTGGTAGATAAAATCATCTACGCTACACAAGAGTTTAGAGAAAACCAGGAAAAGGGTGAATTGATTCTGGATAACAATGATCTGGAAAGGGAAAGAGGAATTACTATTCTTTCTAAAAACGTAGCTGCTGAATATAAAGGAGTAAAAATTAACATTATTGACACTCCTGGTCACGCCGATTTTGGTGGAGAAGTAGAAAGAGTTCTAAAAATGGCCGATGGAGTAATTCTTTTGGTTGATGCCTTTGAAGGTCCTATGCCTCAAACAAGGTTCGTACTTGGAAAGGCTCTTTCATTAGGACTTACGCCAATTTTGGTTGTAAACAAAGTAGACAAAGAAAACTGCAGACCAGACGAGGTACACGAGCAAGTATTTGATTTGATGTTCAATCTTGATGCTACAGAAGAGCAGTTAGACTTCACAACTCTATACGGTTCTTCTAAGCAAGGATGGATGTCGACAGATTGGAAAAACCAGACTGATTCTATTCTTCCATTATTGGATGCTGTAATTGATGTGATCCCTCCTGCTCCTAAGCACGAAGGAGTTCCTGCAATGCAAATCACTTCTCTTGATTTCTCATCATTTGTTGGACGTATTGCGATTGGCAGAGTTTTACAAGGGACACTTAAGGAAGGTGCTCAATTAGGTTTAAGTAAAAGAGACGGCAGCCTTCAAAAAGTAAAAATCAAGGAACTTCATGTTTTTGAAGGTCTTGGTAAGAAGAAAGTAACTGAAGTTGAAGCAGGAGATATTTGTGCTGTAACCGGTATCGAAGGCTTTGATATTGGTGATACACTTACTGATTTCGAAAATCCAAATATACTTCCAAGGATCGCGATAGACGAACCTACAATGAGTATGTTGTTTACCATCAACAACTCACCTTTCTTTGGTCAGGACGGTAAGTTTGTTACCTCGAGACACTTGAGAGACAGGCTTTATAAAGAAACTGAAAAGAACCTTGCCTTAAGAATTGAGGATACTGATACTGAGGATAAATTCATCGTTTACGGAAGAGGTATACTTCACTTGTCTGTATTGATAGAAACAATGAGAAGAGAGGGATATGAACTTCAAGTTGGACAGCCACAAGTAATTTTCAAAGAAGTTGATGGCCAGAGACATGAGCCAATTGAGCATATGGTAGTTGATGTACCTGAAGAGTCTTCTGGAAAAGTAATTGAACTAGTAACCCAGAGAAAAGGGGAACTTACAATTATGGAACCAAAAGGAGACGTTCAGCATCTTGAGTTTGACGTTCCTGCAAGAGGCCTTATCGGTTTGAGAAACAACATCCTTACCGCGACTGCAGGAGAAGCCGTGATGAACCACAGGTTCAAATCATATGAACCATACAAAGGTGAAATCCAAGGAAGAATTAACGGTTCATTAATATCAATGGAATCCGGACCAGGAACTGCTTATTCAATTGATAAGCTTCAGGATAGAGGAATATTCTTTGTTGATCCAGGGATCGATGTTTACACAGGTCAGGTTATCGGGGAGCATAGCAGATCTAATGATATTGTTGTAAATATTCAAAAAGGTAAGAAGCTAACTAACATGAGAGCTTCTGGTGCTGACAACAATGCTAAAATTGCTCCTGCAAGACAGTTCTCTCTGGAAGAAGCAATGGAATACATTCAAAAAGATGAGTTATTGGAGATCACACCAAAGACTTTTAGAATGAGAAAAATCTATTTGGACGAGAACGAAAGAAAAAGAATGGCAAATAAGGAGGACTAAATCCTGGCCAGTGAATACATAAAAAAAGGCTTCTAGTAATTAGAAGCCTTTTTTATTAGTGTCTGTGTTATTTTCAAACTGAAAGTTACCATGTTATTGTTCTTCTAATATCAAAGCAGCTGCTCCCAAAATTGCAGCATTCTTATTCATCATACCAGAAGGCAAAAGCTTTACCTTTCCCTGATAGATTGGCAATAAGCTTTCCTCAAGTTGCTTTTGAGTCGGTTCAAAAATCCATTTGCCGGATTTAGCCAAACCTCCTAACAAGAAAATAGCTTCAGGATGCGAGAACGTTACAAAATTAGCCAATGCTTTTCCAAGAATCTTTCCTGTCATTTGATAGGCAGCTGTTGCTATTGGATCTCCTTTTTCTGCAAGTTCTGTGATGTATTCTCCATGAAGGTCATTGTAAGAAACGTCTCTAAGCGGACTCTCTTCCATGGAATCACAGAGTAAATGAAAAACAGTTCTTTTAAGACCTGTTGACGATACGTATGCTTCCAAACCACCTCTTCTTCCAAGTCCGGTAAGCCTTCCTCCTTCTTCAATCACAACGTGACCTAACTCACCTGCCATAGCATCATGCCCATAGATCAATTTACCATTACTTACGATTCCACTTCCTAAACCTGTTCCCAGGGTAATCACCATGAAATCATTCATGTCTTTGGCATTACCGTAAATCTTTTCACCAATTACAGCCGCATTAGCGTCATTAGTCATTTTGATTGGTAAGTCTATTAGCTTTTCAAGTTCTGAAACAAATGGTACAATTCCCTTCCAGTCAAGGTTTGGAGCATGTTCAATGGTGCCACGGTAGTAATTAGCATTTGGAGCTCCAATACCCAGGCCCACTAACTTATATTCACCCTCAATATCCTGTTCAAGTCCTTTTATTTGATCCACTAAAGCCTTTTGATAGGCTTCTAATTCCCTGTAATCCTTTGTTGGAAAGTCACAATGAGTCAATACTTCACCCTCTTGATCAACAATCCCAACCTTGGTTAGCGTACCTCCGATATCAACACCAACTACTAATTCTCGCATTTTTCAGTCTAATTTTTTAAAATTATTTCAAAAACCTTCAATTTATTTTACAGGAAACACAAATATATTAGATAAATGCTATTAATAACCTTAACATAACAAACATTATTTTGAGCAAACGATTGCAATCAAAAATAAATCATTTCTCAAGGTAAAAAACATTATGAAAATTTCATTTTTCATAATCAAAAGAGTGTTTAATTGCCAAATCAATTCATTAATTTGCAGATATAATTTTGACCAGCAGAAAAATTATTATTAGCCAATTTAATTCAACTCGTTGAACACGTTTTACTATTACCTCTTACTACTGTCTATACTGCTAGTTAGCTCATGTGGATTTGATAAAGCACCATCAGATCCAAATGTCATATTTATACTAGTTGATGATCTTGGTTCTCCGCAAATTGGAGCTTATGGGAGCGAATTTTACAACACTCCAAACATTGACCAACTCGCAAAAAATGGAATGAGGTTTAACAGAGCCTATGCCTCAGCCCCATTAGGGATTCCTAATACCGGATCAAT
>JANSWY010000122.1 GCA_024743255.1 bacterium
CATAACTGTAATTCCCTGCCGAATTAATGCTGAAATCGATCATTGCATCATTGGCTCCACAAGAAGTAGTTTGAGTTGGTGTGACGGTAACATCTGGTGTTTCCTGGATCGTTACGATTACCGTATCTGACCCTGTACAGAAAGAAATTGGGTCTACCACACTAACTGCATATGTATATGTACCTGGTGTGGAGGTATCAACTGTTTGGAATCTTGTGTTTCCGACGGTATTGCCATCCAAGGTCCAGTTGTAGGTTGCCCCGGGGTTTCCGGCATCTAGTGTTGGTGAAGTTTCATTCTCGCATAGTGTGAGATCAGAGCCAAGGGCGACTGCTGGTCGGGCGTCTACCACCAGAGTTGCAACAACTGGTGTCGTACAGCCATCAGCATTTGTGATGAACACATTAAATGTACCTGGTTGGTTAACTGTGATTTCTCTTGTAGTTTCTCCAGTATTCCAGGTATAAGTAAGTCCAGGGTCATCTACTGCCCAAGCGGTTAATAGTATTGGATCTCCACAAAAAGCAGTGTCGGCTGGATTAATTGGTGTCTCTGGTGCCGCAAAAATGGTTACAGTTTGTGTTATTACCGTATCAGTATCACATCGGTTGCTTAATGTCAGTTCTACCGTATATGTTCCTGCTGAATCATACACATAGTCAAATGTCTGATCAGTAAATGGAGCCAGACCTGCAACTCCTACATCCCAAGAATAGGTTTCAATACTATTGTCTCTACCAATTGCGGTAAAGTTTGTTGGCTGGCCAGTACAACCAGCTGTGATGGTCATTGAAGGAGATTGAGCTGGTGGACTAATATTCTGTGCGAAGTTTGGTAGTCCAAAGTAACTGGTTCTGCCATCCAGAGGAAAACTGCCGATTGATGGCATATCTGAGTTTTGTCCAATTACAATCCCTACTTCTGTCAGGCCATTTCTTGCCATATACATTTGACCATCCGGACCAAGTTGTAAGGCACCATATCCTACATCAGAGGCAAACAGGTTTTTAGATGCTTCAATATCAGCAACAGCAGTTGGTGCATTTATACTATCCAGACTAAATTGAATTGCATTACCATTGGTTCCATCATTTGTAGTGACATAAAGCCAATTTCCGTCTGTGGAGAATTCAACACCGTAAATCCTCATCGGATCTGGTTCATTGATGTTGATTAACCTTGGGTTTACCATCCCTGAATCCAGCGTGTAATCGAATATCTCAACGTAATTTGGTGTGCCCGGAATTGCTACTGCTACTAAATCCAGTGTCGAGTTGAATTTCAAATATCCATGAGCAAATTCTTCATTGCTGAAGGAATGTACTTCTCCTACTGGATAATAGTCTGGAGCGCTGATTCCCTGGGCGTCTACACTATAAGATCTAAAAGTATTATTCCCGTATTCTTTACCTAGTAGCAAAACATTGCCTGCAAAAGCACTGGCTGTTAATCTTTCTGTACTGTTAGTGAACAGCGACACACCTTTCATCACGACAGCTCCATTTGCCAAATCTTGTTTCATATCCACAACTGAATATCGCATGTCATAAGTATCATCCCCGTTGATCTCGTCGGTGGTGAATATGTAGTAGACTGTGGGCTCGTTTGAACTTTGCACTATAAGAGCGGCTTGAGTGGACGTACTATCCCCGCCAATATTGGTACCATTGACCATTATTTGGTGCTGTTTATTCCAGACCGTGACTCCATTTGTGTAAAAGAGGAGTTCACCATTTACATCAGATATGGAGGCGCATCCTTCGGGAGATTCCATGAGATTGGCGTCTGCAATGGCTGAGGCCCCATTGGTGAAATCAATTCCCGCCATTTCACCAAAATACCATTGATTAGACACTGCTTGAGCGTTTCCGTAAACAGTTACTACCATCTCATCATAAGATGGACAACCATTGGCTCCAATTCCTTCTACCCAATATGTTCCGGCAGAATCAACTTGAATGGTTTGTGTAATTTCTCCGGTACTCCATAAATAAGCAATTGCATCTGTTCCGGCATCAATTGTAAGCGTTTCTCCGGGGCATATTGTAGTATCATTCCCAAGATTTATCATTAATTGATTTGGTAAAATCTCCACTAATTGGCTGGTAGATTGAAATTCACCATTTAATTCAACAGTCAGAGTTACATTGTAAAACCCTTCTACCGCATAACTGTAAACTGGGCTATGTGCATTACTAAAACTACCATCACCGAAATCCCATAAATAGCTTGTTGGCTGTGGACTAACGGCAGGGAAAAACTTAGTAAATGATTGGAAACAGCTATCCAGATATGTGAATGCCAAGGAGTCAAAAACTATTTCTGAGGATGGAGCATGTAGTGGGAACTGTGTTGCATTGTAGTCCGTTCCTGCAAAAACTTCCAAGTTGTAGATTAGTGAGTCCACAATGCTGTCCGCTTGTGCGATTGAGCCCATTGCAATTGGATCTCCATTATTTCTTTGATACAAATGATAGAGTAGATCGTCTGGACCTCTTTTAATTCCTAAACTTCGATAAACAGGATTAGCTAGTACAGTATTGATATTTTCTAAAGAATCACCGAGATCAAATTGAAGGATATTAGCATTGTTGCCTATTGATGTACCGAACCTCGACATATAAAGCTTTGAGCCGTTTGGAGACCATTCTACATCAAAAATTGATTCACCGGCATCATCGGCTTGTCCGGTGTTAAGTACTAATCTATTGAAAGCAAGAACTCCGGATTCTCTGTTGAAATCCAGAATTTGGACATTTCTATTGGATTCTCTTGGAGCTACAGCAAGAAAAGCAGAATCAATATTATATGCCATTTGAACTGCCTCAGCACCCGGATTTGATGCATCTGTAAAATCGTAAAATATGGGTCCGTTGATTGCAGTGGCTGTTATTTCAATTACCTGAAACCTGAAGTCTGTTCTGTTTTGGGAAATCAGCCAATATCTATCGTTATTACTATTTGGTATTAAGATCATTCCTTCCGAAGGGTCAGTTAAACCAGTGGAAGTTTCGGTGCTTACTACATCACCAAGAGGGGGCTCTGCACCTATTGCGTTTCCTGGCTGAGTCTTATCAATCATAGCATAAACGACCTCAGCGGAATTATTTGAAAATATATAAAACAGATCATTTTGGCCAGGAATTGGGCAAGCTGCTGCTGACTGATTGAAATCTCCGCCAGCACTGGAAATGATACTTGCACCATTAGGCACTAAAGTATGTGTTCTATCGAATACCTGTACACCATCAGTATAGAAAAGCAGGTCGCCGGTGAACTGGTCAGCAATTACGGCACTTCCTCCAATTCCAAAAGGAGTAGCCTGATTATCTTCCAGGTAAACCTGGTTGCCATTTTTATCAAACTGGAGGTTGCTTGTGGAGTTTCCAAAGTACCAATGAAGGTCTGTAAGATCCTGACCCTTGGTTGGAAGAATCCCAATAATACCTAACATTATGGCGAATAAGCCTAATTTTTTCACTACACCTGCGTTATACATTCCAAATAAGGGTTTGAAAACTGATTGTTGTCTTGTATGCACCCGAACATACAGCACAACGCTAAACAAATTTTAAGTAAAATACTAACGGCATAATAGCCCTTTAAGTACTTATATAGCAGTATTTTGTCGGGTTGGTGTAATATTTGAGATTTAATTATATATTTTGCAATGCGCATAAAAAAGTCTCGTTAAAGGATTTTAAGTTAAACGCTGTTGATGAATAGAATAATACTTGTATTTGCAATTTTTGCCATGATTCTTTCTCCTAAGAACAACCTCATGGCTCAAGACCCCCAATTTTCACAGTACTATGCTGCTCCATTGTACTTGAATCCGGCATTGACTGGAATTAACCAAATGGGTAGGGCAGGTTTCAATTATAGAAACCAATGGCCAAGTATTAATACAGGTTTTGAAACCTCATCATTTTTCGTTGATTATAACTTTGAAGACTATAACAGTAGTGTGGGGTTGTTGTTTAATTCTGACCAGGAAGGATTTGCTGGTCTTAGCTCGACATCCATTTCGCTGATGTACTCTTATCAAGTGTTTTTAAATTACAAGTGGGCATTTAGACCTGCTGCTCAGGTGTCTTATTATTGGAGGAGCGTTGATTTCACACAGCTAACTTTTGGGGATCAATTTGATTCGGAAGGTCAAATTGTAAATCCAACCAATGAGCCAATATCTGATCTTCAGGCACAATTTGTGGATGTATCACTTGGTGGATTAATTTATAATAAGAATGCATGGATAGGTTATGCAATGCATCATGTTTTGCAACCTAATCAGTCATTAACAGGTGGTGATTCTCCTCTACCTCGCAAGGTTTCCATTCATGGTGGGTATAAGATTCCATTCTCAAAACTCAGCCCTTACGCAAGCAGAGATGGAAAAGAACGAGCACTAACACCAACTTTTAATTACCGAGCGCAGCAAGATTTTGATCAATTGGACGTAGGACTTTATCTAACGCTTCAGCCAATATTGTTTGGTGTGTGGTATAGAGGATTACCTATCAAATCATTCGAAAGTGTTCCTAATAATGAATCATTAATTTTCATGGTTGGTCTGCAAAGACGTAATATGAGTGTGGGTTACAGCTTTGATTTTACGCTCTCTGATCTGGGTCTTGGCAGTGGTGGAGCTCATGAGGTTTCGTGGAGTTACAACTTCTATCTTGGCGATCCAAGAAAGCCACCAAGAGATGTGAGGGAGCTAAGATGCCCGGTTCCGTATCTATTCTAAATATTTTTACATCCATCAGGAGTAGGTATATTTGGAGTTATGAACGAACAAACAATCCTGATACTTCTGATTGGAATTACCATTTTTGATTTTTTGCTGGAGCGGATTTTAACAGCTCTCAACTACAAAAGTTCCAAGAAGCCAATTCCGGAAAAGCTTGAAGGAATTTATGATCAGGATCAATATAGCAAGTCTCAAGAGTATCATAATGTCTTAAATCGTTTTGGGAACTTCTCTGCCACGTTAGGGTTCATTGCTATCGTCGCAATACTATACTTTGGTTTTTTTGGGACACTGCATGAGTGGTTGAAGCCATTCGCTTCTAACGATGTGGTTTTGTCTTTGCTGTTTTTTGGGGTGCTATATATTGTTTCAGATATAATGGGATTGCCATTTTCTATCTATGGCACTTTCGTGATTGAAGAGAAATTTGGGTTCAACAATACCACGGTAAAGACCTTTATACTCGATAAGATTAAAGGATACCTTTTAACGATTATTGTAGGAGGATTACTTATTAGCACATTATTGTATCTTATTTGGTCTTTAGGGAGCAACTTCTGGATCTATTTTTGGATTGTTATTACAGCTTTTATCCTTCTGGCCAATATGTTTTACACCACTTTAATTCTTCCATTATTTAATAAGCTGAAGCCAATGGAAGATGGTGAGTTAAAGGAAGCGATTGCGGAATATGCTAAGTCTGTTGATTTTCCTTTGGTCAATATTTTTGTAATTGATGGAAGCAAAAGATCAAGTAAAGGGAATGCATTTTTTTCTGGCTTTGGGAAGAGAAAGAAGGTAGTACTCTATGACACATTAATTGAAAAGCATACTACTGATGAACTTGTTGCTGTATTCGCTCATGAAGTAGGCCATTATAAGAAAAAGCATATTATTCTAGGTACTGTATTGAGTATTCTTCAGACCGGAGTTATGTTGTTTTTATTGTCAAGGATGATTTATAGTAGTGAGGTCTCATATGCAATGGGAGGGGATGTGACATTGGTTCATTTGAATATCCTGGCATTTGGAATTCTTTATTCTCCTTTATCGAGGATAATTGGGATTTTGATGAATGTATTAAGTAGAAAGAATGAATACGAGGCTGATGAATATGCGGTGAAGACATTTAAGAAAGAGCCACTACAAGATGCGTTGAAGAAACTTTCTGGAGATAATCTTTCAAATCTTACTCCTCATTCAAGCTATGTATTTGTTCATTATAGTCACCCAACTTTATTACAGAGGGTCGATGCTATGGATCAGGTAGTTGTAGATTAGCCTTCCAGGAAATCAATCTCTGCCCGGAATGGAAACTTCATTAGGAAAGTGTTGGCTTCATCCATAGACATTTCCTGATGAATTACTTTATAGAGAGATTCTGTAATAGGGCACCTTACTTTATAAGTTTTAGCAAGTTCATTGATTATATCAACGGTTTTTACTCCTTCGGCAACTTCTTCCATTGATTCAATAATTTGATCAATTGTTTCGCCTTGAGCCAATCTGTGACCAACTGTGTAGTTTCTACTAAGGTTTGTACTGCAAGTTGCTACTAAATCTCCAATTCCCGCCAATCCAAGAAATGCCTGAGCGTTACCTCCCAGAGTCTGGCCAATCTGAACCATCTCCACGATTCCTCTG
The DNA here is from genome assembly GCA_024743255.1 of bacterium. Classification (GTDB taxonomy): domain Bacteria; phylum Bacteroidota; class Bacteroidia; order Cytophagales; family Cyclobacteriaceae; genus JANSWY01. The sequence goes on from JANSWY010000122.1 coordinate 6,398, forward strand.
CTGATAAGAAGTGATTTGGCATTTTCACCTAATCCTAATCCAGCAATAGCTCCAGCACCAATGGCAATGATGTTTTTAAGGACACCACATAGTTCTATTCCAACCAGATCATTACTTCCATAGATTAGAAATCTATCATTTCTCAAAAGTCTTTGACCTACATTGATTACTTCATCAAAGTGACTTGCAACCACCGTTGCGGCTGGTTTTTTGTCGGCAATTTCTTTTGCAAGGTTTGGACCTGCAAGACAACCAACTCTCACAACTGAACTTTCTTCTACAATTACCTCACTCATTGTTTTTACATGATCACGTGAGAGAGGGTTTAGTCGTGTTACTTTATTAGATTCTTTAATGGAGATGTCTAATCCTTTAGTGCCATGGATTAGAATGTGATATGGTCTTAGGTAAGGAGATAAGGTTTTGATCATATCCCGGAAGTTTGCAGATGGAACTACTGGAAATATGATGTCGCATTTATTGGCAACTTCCTCAATATCTGTGGTAAGGGTGATTCTGTCATTTAGCTTTTGGTTGGATGAAATTCTGGACGCCTGAATTTCAGAGACCTTCTCTGCGGTTCTGCCGTAAAGTAGTACGTCACTTTTTTCTGCCAGTATATTGGCCACAGCAGTTCCAAAACTACCCATGCCAATTACTCCAACCGGTTTGCTAAATAAACTTTTCAAGCCCATATCCTTCCATTCTATTATGGTAATAATATAATGTATTCATGTCCTGAATTTGGATTTTATCCTTACCTTTTTTCACCAAAGGTCTTCTGGCATGATACATTCCTACATTTTTGATTCCATGTAATATTGCATCATCTGCTTTTCTCGTGAGGTGCTCTGCAACACCTACCTTACCCTTCTTATTCAGTTTAAAAATTTTCTTTCTCAGCTTCTTAAATGCTTCCTTGAACTCTTCATAATCCAATTCCAAATCCTCTTCAGGAAGCCTTAGGAGATTGTATAAATCTAGCTTGTCATTCTTCTTCTGAACTATTTTGAACGCTAAAAACGCCACCAAATGACTTGCAAATACCCGATTATGAATATGATATTCTTCAACAATTCGCTTACCTAAAATCCTTACATATTCATGTTCTCTCTGATGGTCAACAGTTACTTCTCCATCTGTGATGAAATAGTCTTTTGGATCAATGATGTTTCCATTAGTATCTAAACTATTACCTTCATCATCCACATAATTCCCAAGTACATCCATGCCTTTTCCAATGGCTACAGAAATATTGGATCCCTTAGTAAAGAACTTCAATAGGAAAGTCGCAATCTTGTAAGAGGTACTATATTCGTCGTTTTCTACGTAGTATCTTTCCTGTCCTTTGATCTTCAGGTAGTTGTTGATCAGGCTTGGCGCTTCAAGAGTGAAGTGGTAATTGATAACAACCGGCACTATAAATATCTTAGTTGCCTTTTCACCATCTTTCTGATAGTTTATTCTTTGCGCTTCAATAGTAGTGCTAAGCAGACCTAATTTGAGCGCTTTTTCAATCATTCCCGATCGGGATCTTGTACCTCCAGGGAAGAATAAACTGTGACAGCCTTTTCTAAGAGCTTCAGTGCTGTAAGTTTTCAGTGCTTCGAGGTAAACAGGATTTTTCTTTCTTCTGTCTACTTTATAGGCACCTAGACTATTCATGAAATAAGCAAAAAGCCTTATGTTGAATAGGTTCAATCCCGCACCATAAATAAATGGCGGGAGTCCTAAAAATTGAATCACCCATCCAATCAGAATAGAATCCAAGTTGCTGAAATGAGTTGGGACCATTACAACAGTTCCTTTCTTAGCCAGGTTTCTAATATGCTCTGGGTATCCTAAAATATGAATCTTGTCATCTAGGTCCAGTTGTCTACTGAATATAGACCTCAGACCTCCAACTCGTGCGGCATTCAATAATCTTGCAAACCCTACTGTCACAAATGATCTCGCAAAACGATAAGAAGACTTCTTAAAGTTTCCGGCTATTTCATTTGCATAGCGCATTACGATTTCCTTGAGGAGGTCCTGCTCAATTTTGTCTGCCTCTTCTTTTTCAAGAGATTGGGATTCTGCTAATCTGTGCTGTATTGTTTTCCAAAACGCACGATCGTCTTCAGGGTCCACTTTCCAGGGGTTGCCTTTTATTCTGAGCTTCTCCCTGTAAACCGTCATTTCCAACTCCTCTCTCAAGGATCTACCTCTCGATCTCTGAAGAACATTCTCAAGGCTGGTTTCAGCGACATCCTCGATGAACTCCTTTCTGTTCTTCGCCAACTGTACAATTGGCCATTCCTGCATGCTGGGGACTACTTCGGAATATTTGATCTTTTTGTTATTTCCCCTTCTACTCATATGTTGTTAATGTGAAAGCAGGCGCAATTTAATAATTTAGGCAATAACTAAATTTATTATTTTTTGAGTAATTAAGATTTCAATAACTCGTTTAATTCCTCAATGCTACCAAAAGACCTTGCAGATTTCACTGAATCGCGATTTATTGGGCCAAATATGTGAGGGAATGTTTGATTTCTTGATGGTGCAGCTTCATACTTTAATTCATGCTTAAGTTTAAAACTGTCTATTTCTAGAAGGACAAATTCACCAACTTTCGGAAAATAAAGCTCAAAAGTTTCTGCAACTTGCTCTTTTCTACTAGCATGTATAAACCCTTCAGAGCTCAGACTCTCATGAGAGTATTCGCTTTTTGAAGAACTCCAGTCTTCGGCCGAAGCGATATGATAAATTATATGTTCTTTCACTTGATTGACACAGTAGTTTCTATAATATCTAAAATACTCTTTTAAATTTTTTGAGATGGCTCTTAAGTACACTTTAGTTGTGTGTTGGCCCTCATGTATAACTACAACATCGGAACCTAACCAGCCATAATAACCTAAAAACAGGCCTGATAGAAAAAAGATTAGTGCCCAAAACGGATCAAAAAGATTTCTTGTGATTACCAGTATTGCAAACGATCCAAGAAGGCCACCCATTATTAAAGGCATCAGTAACCGATGATGATTAAATTCAATATGAGTTACATGTTCGTTCTCAAATCTCCATTTCTTCTTGCCATGAATAATATGAAGCCAGTGAGGTGTAAAATATGTGATATGCTTAGATTCTTCCTTTCCGGGAAGTTGACATTTTGCAATAGCGTTTTCCATCAACTATACAGAAATAATTCTCCTTGTCCAACCAGGACACACTCGCCTCCAACTTTCACTTCTGTGATTTCACTACCATTTCCAGTAATGGTGATATGCAAATAACTTGGTCTTCCAATTTCAAAACCCTGCTCACTTACAAAATCTATTACGTTGTTAGTTTTTGGCATTAAATCGTAATTGTAAATGTAGCATCCAAGTGGTCCATTTGCGGAACCAGTCGCAGCATCTTCGATGATACCAGCTTCAGGAGCAAACATTCGACCGTGTACATGGCATCCTTCAGTTTCGGAAGCCATTGTAAAAGCATAGACGAATTTGATCCCGAGTTTATTTTTAAGGGACTCCCAGATTTGGGTGTTGAAATTAATTTCTTGTACCGACTTTAGATCTTTAACTGGTATGATTACATACTCTACCCCACATGACACGGTTTGGATTGGTAAATCCATTAAGTCATTTGTTTCAAGGTTCAACATCTTGGCTAATTCCGCTCGGTTGTCATATGTCTTTCCAAACTCAGGTAGAGGCTGAATCATATTGGTAAACATTGGAACTCCATTGTTCAGATCCACAGCAGCTTTTATAGTTCCTACTTTTTGATCGATTAATAAGTTTAGTTTTACATCGTCATCTTTCACTTCTATATGTCTCACCATGTAAAAAGCTGATCCAATCGTTGGGTGACCAGCTGTGGGTAGCTCCATTGTTGGAGTGAAGATACGCATACTGAAATTGCTGTCTTGATTAACCGGATCCTGGATGAATACTGTTTCAGATAATTGAAGTTCTCGTGCTATTTTTCGCATCAATTCTTCCTTTACATACTGCCCTTCAGGGAAGACTGCTAGTTGATTACCACCAAACATGTTTTTAGTGAAAACGTCCAGAAGAAAATATTTTGCAGAGTTGGTCATACAATCTTGGATTCCAATTGTTGTAAGTATAAGATTTATATGAATTCTCTCCAAAATATTAAGTGTTAAGATCAACTTGTAGTCAATTGATTCAACTTATTATTGGAGCAAGGTTTGTATTATCACTAATTGAGTTAATATTGTGGCTAGCTCGCGCATATGGCAATGTCGTTAAAGGAAATACAGGCCCCTGTTGAAGCAGAGATGGTGGAATTCGAGAAGAAATTCCGGCAATCAATGAGAAGTAAAGTACTTCTTCTTGATAAGATCACCTCCTATATTGTCAAGCGTAAAGGAAAGCAAATGAGACCTTTATTTGTTTTTCTATCCTCGGGAGTTGCAGGTAATATTACTGAAGCCACTTACAGAGGAGCAGCACTTATCGAATTACTTCATACCGCTACCTTAGTTCATGATGATGTTGTGGACGATGCTCAATTCCGAAGAGGGTTTTTTAGCATCAATGCACTTTGGAAAAATAAGATTGCAGTTCTAGTTGGGGATTATTTGTTGAGTAAAGGATTATTGTTGTCATTGGATAATGATGATTTTGCTTTATTGAAAATTGTTTCTGATGCTGTTAGGGAAATGAGTGAAGGTGAACTTCTTCAAATGGAAAAGGCTAAGAAATTGGATATCACGGAAGAGATCTATTATAACATCATTCGTCAAAAAACAGCTAGTCTAATTCAATCTTGCTGTAGGGTAGGGGCAGCTTCATCTGGAGCGGACGAGGACACCATCTCTAAGATGGGAGAGTTTGGTCTCAAGGTGGGAATGGCCTTCCAGATCAAAGATGATTTGTTTGATTATGGTCATGAAGAGATTGGCAAACCTACTGGTATTGATATACAGGAAAGGAAGATGACTCTTCCGCTGATACATGCTCTTGAGCAAGCTGGATGGCAAGAAAAGAATCAGATCAAAAAAGCTATCAAACAAAGCGCTAAGAGTAAAAAGAAATTGAATGAAGTAATTGATTTCGTTAAAGCTTCTAAAGGAATTGATTACGCTATCTCGGTGATGAAGAGATATCATGAAGAAGCATCTGAAATCTTAGATCAATTCCCTGACTCTGCGCATAAGCAATCTTTGGCATCTTTGGTTAACTTTACCATAGACCGAACAAAGTAGACCTTGCTTACACTTTCAATTATTCTAAAAAGACTTCCCTGGATTCTTTTGGTACTGGCTCTTATTTGGATATTTCTATCCTCGCAGGGAGTTTCAATAATACCTCAATCTACTGAATCCAAACACTCAATAATGCTGGAACGGGTTGAGCAACTTGGTAAACTGGAGCTGGTTAAATATAATTTTCAGGAAATCACAGAGCTTCGTAAGCTTTCGGCTGAGCTTGATTTAAAGCTATTTAAAATAAAAGGAGGCCCGGATAGCAAGGCTGTATTGATTACAAAAGGTGAAGCAGTGGGTTGTATTGACCTCACAAAGATTCAACTAAGTGATATTTCGCAGGAAGGTGATACTACATACATTAAGTTACCTGCACCTGAATTATGTTACTACAAGATTGATCTTCAGCAATCCCAAATTTACGATCTCGATCTTGGATATTTATCTGATCGGGAAAAAGCAAAGTTCATGGATGAACTGTATGGTAAAGCAGAAATCGAATTAAGAAACGCGGCGATAGAATCTGGAATTTTTGATGAAGTCAATCAAAATGCTCGTATTCTTTTAGAGCCTTTATTGGAGTCAGTAGGAGGTCAAAAAGTTTTGGTGCTTCCCTCAATCGGGTTAGATTCAATTACTACTCAGCCAGTAATTCTTCAGTAATTTTAGTGAATTCCTCTTGCCATTTTTCATAAGCTATGCCAGTTCCTGGTCCAGTAAATCCAGTATGGATGTGTCTCACATTTCCTTTTCTGTCTAAGAATATCGATGTTGGAAATGAAATGATTTGATTGAGCATTGGAAGAGTTTTGCTTGCTTCTTCTTTGTCTGAGGTGCCGGCGATTAAGAAGTCGTATGGGACATTTAGTTTCTCCTTCATCTTTAGGACGCGTTTCTTCGCATAATTGAAATCAGGTTTGTTTTCATATGCAAGCCCAACAATTTCCAGTCCTCTTGATTGATTCTTTCTATACCAATCTGAGTAATAGGTGGTTTCATCCATGCAATTAGGGCACCAGGTCCCGAATATCTGCAGAATTACTACTTTGTTTTCAAATCTTTGGTCTTCCAGACTTACCATTGAGCTATCCAAATCAGGGAAACTAAACTCTATTTTGTCATAACCAGGTTTGAGATAAGTCACTTCAAAAGCATCTCTAAGTTTGGCATCCATATCTTTTTTTCCTCCCCAAGTTTCATAGGTGTTTTTACCATGCCAGAATTCTCCGCCTACAAGGCTATCACCTTTGATTTTTGCTGTAAACAGGAATAGGTGTGTGCCATCAAAAGCACTGAGTTTTACAGAATCGCCATCTACGACTCCCTCCAGAAACCGATAATCTCCTGTTTCAGTAAGGAAAGTACCTGTTAGGTTGTTATCCTTTTGTTGAAATTTGGCGACCGCCGGATATTGTTTTCCATCTTCCTCAATAAAGGTTACCTGATATGTTCCTGAAGCATTCACCACTGGTTCATTACTGACTAGATCAAAACGCTGAGATTTGTTTAAGAAAGCTTTAAAGGGTAAGATATGATCTTCTGAATAGTTCTTTTCATAAACACCTTCTAAGCCAAACTCAGTAATTCTGGCACGTATCTCAGTGTCAAAAATATTCATAGTGATTTTGATAGAATCCTTGTTTACAACAATTTCATCTACTTTTAATCTTTCGGAATCATTATGAATAACCATAAAAGGCTTCTTTTTAATTCCTTTAATTTCAAAATTAAATGGAAGTACTTTGCCTTGCTGGAATATCTGTCCCTGATATATGCCAGATTTCAAAGTGTTTATTTGTTGTGTAGACTCAGCACAGCTGAATAGAATGATCAACAACAAAGAAAAGTATCTCATGATTGCCGGTGTATTGAATTGTTATATAGGTAAAACAAAACGCCAATATAGTGAAATGGTTTTTAGCTGAGACCAAATTGTCAGATTGAAGATATTAATGATTGAAATTTAGTTGAGAAATCAACTCTTAACTTTCTTCTTATACCCTACTATATCGCAGTGTTTTAGTCCGTGCGCTTTAAGCACCTCAAGTGATTTCCGACTTACAATCAACATGTTTCCCTTTAAGCCAAAATCATTTTTAAATGCAGTTCCATTGATTTCCAGCCATCTAAATTCAGGGACATCAGATTCAGGATACAAATCTAAAATGGAGGGACTCATTGTTATTTGTGCTTCCCTTATGCGGAATCCGTTGAGTAGATTTTTTGTTAGTTCAGCCGCAGCACTTTGTGTGATTAAAAACACTGGATAGGATTCGATCAGACAATCTCCTAGCCAACCCGTAAAAACATATTCCAGATACTCCACCTTTGGAGG
>JANSWY010000037.1 GCA_024743255.1 bacterium
AGAGAAAACCGGGTGCATATTGCTGATCCAAGCTTTTTGAAAATATTTGATTTCAAACTGATTAGAGGGGATTTGTCGACTATTCTAAACGCCAAAGATCAGGTTGTTTTGACAGAATCTGCCGCAAAAAAGTACTTTGGAAAAACCGATGTTGTAGGGGAGAGGTTGGAATTTCACAGCTGGGTTACCAGAACGTTGGAAGTGGTGGGTGTCACAGAGGATGTGCCTCATAACTCACATATCAAATACGACTTCCTGATTTCCTACGAAACATTGAATGATCACACCAGAAATGAAGAAGGTTTTTCCGCATCAGAAACTGCGTGGGGTTGGTATGATTTCAATACCTATGTTTCTCTGAGAGACGGTACAGACCCTACGGAATTTGACAGAAAATTTAAAGAAGCTGTTTATCAGGAAAGAAAAGAGGATTTTGAAAAGTATGATTTCAGATCTGAGTTTCCATTGCAGCCAATTGCTGATATTCACTTGTATTCTAATCTATTGCAGGAATCTGAGCCGGAAGAGCAAGGTGATGGCCAATCGGTGGCACTGCTTTCGATTATTGCTGTTTTCATTCTCTTGATTGCATGGATCAATTATATCAACTTGTCAACAGCCAGAGCTTCCAAAAGAGCAAAGGAAGTGGGGATCAGGAAGACAATGGGCGCTTACAGAAAGCAGTTGATTTATCAGTTTTTATCTGAAGCATTTGTGCTAAATTTTATGTCACTGATTCTGGGAATCACAATTGTATTATTGGGTATTAAATACTTTAATCAATTAACCAATTCCTTGTTGAGTGTTAGCTTCTTGATGGATGCAGGATTCTGGTTAACCGGAATTGGAATCTTCGTACTGGGAGTTGTTCTTTCAGGGTTGTATCCGGCATTTGTTCTATCTGGTTTTAAACCAAGTGAAGTCTTAAAAGGAAAGTTTGCTCAAAGCAATAGAGGAATTATGTTGAGAAAAGTATTGGTTACTTTCCAATTTGCAGCTTCTATTTCTCTGATAGCAGGAACAATCATTGTATTCCAACAACTCAGGCATATGCATGGAGCTGATCTTGGTTTTGAGCTTGGCGATAAAATGGTTGTGAAGAATCCATCTATTTTTCAGGTAGACGTTGATTCCCTGAACTTCAACATTGCTAAAAACTTTAAGAATGATTTGGAGAACAATGCTTTTGTTAAGAAGCTGTCTATTAGTTCTAATGTTCCAGGAGATGAGATCTATTGGACAAACGGAATCAGAAAACAGGAAGACACGAGAGATAAAAACAGAACAACCTACATCATTAGTATAGATCATAAGTATTTTGACCTCTATAATATAGAGGTAGTCGCTGGAAGTAATTTTCAGGAATTTATGAGGTCCGATTCTACCTCAATCATCGTGAATGAAACCCAGGCAAAGGAATTGGGATTCAATAGTCCTGAAGAGGCCGTTCAGAAGAAAGTAAATTTTAGAGGTGAAGTTTTTCAGATTGTGGGTGTTGTGGAAGATTATCATCAAATGTCTGTGAAGAACAAAGTATCTCCACTGACTTTTGTGCACGAAAGAAATGAGTTTAATTTCCTCACTCTTTCATTAAATACCGAAAACTATAAGAATGTAATTCAGGACGTGGAGGCTTCTTACTTGGAATTCTTCCCGGGTAATCCTTTTGATTTCTTCTTCCTGGATGACTTCTTCAACAGGCAATATGTGAATGAAACTACTTTTAGTAAAGTGTTTACTCTGTTTGCAGGTTTTGCCATCATTGTAGCTTGTCTTGGATTGTTTGGTTTGGCTTCATTTAGTGCAGCACAGAAGACTAAGGAAATTGGAGTAAGGAAAGTATTAGGAGCCAAGGTTGATCAGATCGTGGTATTACTCACAAAGGAATTTGTAATCATCATTGCACTTGCAAATCTGATTGCATGGCCAAGTATTTATTTTGTTATGGAAGGATGGTTAAGCGGATTTGCCTCCAGAATCAGCGTTAGCATTTTTGTTCTGATAGCTTCTGGAATATTAGTATTGATTATTGCACTTGTTACTGTGAGTTTCCAGACTATTAAAACTGCACAGTCTAATCCCGTGAAAGCGTTGCGGTACGAATAAAAGTATATCGTACTACAAATCCGTCATTCCTGACGTAGCGAAGCGAAGATCAGGAATCCCGTGAAGTATTGCACTCATAATAACTGTGAGTGCTTCACAATTCGGGATTCCGGATATTTCTTTCATTTCATTCTAGAAATTCCGGAATGACGTTCATTCTTTTGTTAAGGTCATCAAAACTCTCCTCACAACCAATTCGTTTGACTCCAAACTCGAAAATTCAACTATCTTTACTCCTCCAACTAACACTTTACCATGAGAAAAGCCACACTTATCATACTATTGGCATTGATATGTCATTTCTCCAAAGCACAACTTACTGGTCATGTTAACCTCGAGCAACTTGGAATTTCATTTGATATCCCATCTGGATGGTTTGGGCAAGAGGCGGAGGGAATGATTGTTTTAGGGTCCAACACAACTCCTGGAATAGTGCTGCTAACCACTCACAATTACTCTAAACAACAATTGATCACTGAAGCTAAAAAAGGAATCCAGGAGCAGGGAACGAATATGAACCTTGTTGGAAGTCTTGAAATGTTGGGGACCAATGGAGTTGGTGGAAAGTTTAGTGGGACCATGGAATATGAATCAAGCTCCGCGTATATCATCGGTATTGCCAATCCCTATGAAGGACCGGGTGTCACCATTATGGCTGCAACATTGCAAAATATGTATAGTGACGAACACACGAAAGTCTGCAAGACTATTTACCAGTCGGTGAAATTTAAGAAAATTGATAAGTCTGCTGAATTGGCCGAGTGGAAGAAATGGTTATCCAATGTGAGGCTCACTTACATGGACTCATATTATTCATCGGATTATTCTGCGGGAGGTGTTTCGGGAGGATATAGTACAGAAAGAAAAATTGATCTTTGTTCGAAAGGATATTTTAACTACGGTAGCAGCAGTGATATGTCTGTTAGTGGTTCAGGTGTTTCTGGATACAATTCTGGGAGTAATTCCGGGCAAGGATCTTGGAACATTGTGATTGGCGCCACTGGTTCAGCAACTTTGATATTGAATTTTCACAATGGAGAAGAATACACCTATACTTTGGAATACTCTGATGAGAAATTGTATCTGAATGGAGATAGATATTTTAGAACCACAGAAGGGGAGTATGCGCCTAATTGTTATTAGTGATTATGAAACCAATACATTCAAAAAACTCAGAACTTGAAACGATGGTATTTCCAAATGCCATCACATTAAAATTCATTTTATCAGGTAAGGATACCAATGGTTCTCATTCAATTTTTGAAGATATCTTAGAACCAAATGTTGGTCCGCCAAGACATATTCATCATGAGCAGGATGAGACTTTCTTCTTTCTGGAAGGTGAATTTGATGTAGAACTGGAAGGGAAACTTTATCATATGAAGCCTGGAGATGTGGCCTTCATACCAAGGGGAACAGTCCACGCTTTTAAGAATGTCGGTTCCAAACCAGGTAGGTTAAGGTATGTTTTTTCTCCTGCCCTCAATATAGAAGACATGTTTCGGGAATTCTATGCTGCAATGGAAACAGACGAGTTTAATGGAGAAAGAATGACCGAAATTGCTAAGAATTATGGCCAGGAGATTGTAGGTCCTCCCTTGTAGTGGCTTGCTCGCTGTTAGGAATCTACAGAATGCAATACAACTTCTTCTTTTTTACCACGAAGAGATATTTGACCCATTTGTTTGACGTGAAATAATTGATCTGGGATGAGCTCTTTAATGTCATTTGAAATCAATAACCCAACTCCATACTCATTACATTTCCCCTGTATCCTTGCAGTTGTGTTCATGGCATCTCCATGATAAGCTATTTCTCTTTTATATCTACCAATCTCAGTTACCATAACTGGTCCACAGTGTAATCCAGCTTTGAAAAACGGCTGCACACCATACTTATCCAGATAGTACTCTTTTTTAGAATCCAATTGCTGCATAAACCTAAAATATGTTCTAATGCAATTTTCATTCTTCAACCCATTCTTAAGATTCCATGTCAGAACCGCTTCGTCTCCCACGTATTGATAAATCTCTGCTTCATTTTCCGCAACCACGGAAAGGTCATTGAAACAATCCTGAATAAACAGGCTGTATGTGTTATGACCTAATTGCTCCGCAAGCTGTGTAGATGATTGTAAATCCAAAAACATAAATATTCTATTTTCTTCACGAGGCGTGTAGAATTTTCCCAGCAAAAACTTGCTAAGATTTCCTTCCCCAAGCATCATGCTAATTTGTCGGAGGACATTGAGAAAGAAATCTACCGTGATGACGTAGATGGTGATTGCTCCACTTCCTTTGTCAAAAGCAAAAGTCATGATATCAACTTTCTGCCCGAACAATGTGCCATAAATCACATATGCTACAAGCACCATAACTGCGACAAAGAGCACTGCATAAATCAATCGTAAAAAAAGGAAATGTCTGATTGAGATCTTTCTGTAAACACGCTCTTCAATATAAACCTGGACTATTCCAGATATCAAACCAATAGAAGGACCCAACAATGAAGAAATCATTAGACTAGATAAGAAGTCAAATTTCAGTTCACCCAATTCTTCAGTACCAACCCCTCTCACTACACTCAGGTAAAGAAACGACAAGGTCCACCCGACCATGTAGAATCGGATTATTTTCCATCTTCTTAGTTGATTGGATTTCATTGAGTCATTTTTAATATTCTCGGACTTTGAAACATTATGTCTAGTAAATATAGTAACTCAATATTTGGGATATTATAATGAATTTGAAAGTCACGGAAAAAGGTCACAGACGAATCTGTAACCTAATTTTCTATTATATACTGTGTAGGCCGAAGCTTCAGCGAAGGCCTAATCCACTTCACCAAACTTAGGATCACCACACATTCTCACGACCTTTGGCATGAAAGTTCCCACAACTTCCACAAGATCAGTCTGATGAGCCATCACCTGATGAATATCCTTATAAACCATTGGAGCTTCATCTAATCCTGAGCCAATCACCTCGACACCTTTTTCTTTTAAGTGTTGAGTAACATCACTCTTTGTTAGTAGCTCCTTGGCTTTTCTTCTTGAAAGCACTCTGCCAGCTCCGTGTGAGGCAGAATTCAGTGAAGCTATTTCACCTTTTCCTCTCACTATAAAACCTGGTGAAGTCATAGATCCAGGAATAATTCCCAGAACACCTTCCCCAGCAGGAGTGGCACCTTTTCTATGAACAATGATTTCATTACCATCTCCATCTTTTTCCTTCCACGCGAAATTATGGTGGTTCTCAATCATTGCGAGGTGTCTTTCTCCAAGAGATTTGGCAATTCTCGCATGAATCTGATGATGACAAGCAGATGCATAATCGCCAGCCAAATTCATGGCAAGCCAATATTCCATTCCATCTTCGTCATTCAAATCCAGCCAGGCAAGATGCTTAGCTTCGCTAGGTAGCTTACACTTGTCCATTGCCAACCTTGTATAATGTCTTGCCACATTAGCTCCAAGACCTCTGGAACCTGAGTGAGACAGCACTGATAAATACTTACCAATCGGTAGATCCCATTCGTTTTCTTTGTCCATGATCTCCACGGTTCCAAATTCTACGAAGTGATTTCCACCACCTGAAGAACCAATCTGAGCATATGCTCTGTCCTTCAATGATTTCAGAATATTGATCTCTCCAAATTCCGGTCTGTCCAATACATCGTGACCGATTGGTCTTTGGAAAGACTCATTTCCAAACTTTGTGTTTTCTACAAGGATCTTATGAAAATCGAACTTCTTGTTGCTTCCAAATTCAGCCGGGATATCGTACAATGTCAAACACATTCTACATCCGATATCCACACCTACTCCATAAGGAATCACTGCATTTTCTGTGGCCAAAACACCACCAATTGGAAGCCCATAGCCATGATGAGCATCAGGCATCAAAGCACCAGCTTTTGCAACAGGTAACTTCATTGCAATTTCCATTTGATTAACAGCGCCTTGCTCTATTCCTTCTCCACCATAAATCTGATATGGAATTCTGTTTCTGTTCAGCTCAAGAGTCTCATTGTGATCCCTTTTAATGATCAGGCTTTTGGCAATAGGAGCCAGGGTAGCATGTTTTAGGTACAATGCAGGTTCTGATGCTACTCGCTTGAGTAGATCTTGCTTATGTAATTTGCTTTTTCCTCTAAAGTGCTGTTCCATCACCTTAATGGCAATGCCAATCACTTTACCTTCCGGGTAACCGAGTTTTCTTAACTCCTTCCCGGTTAATTTATTTGAAGCCATTGTTAGTTACTTATAAAGTTAACAAATACCATGAGAGCCCTTTCTTCTTCAACTTTTTCTTTAGCAATGATTCTTTTTTTAACATTGCCGGGGGCTCATCTGTGGTTTTAAATCCAAACTTTTTTGGTAGTTTGGTATACAGAGACTTAGGTGGTCTGTCGTCATATTCATCAAGCCCTTTCATATAATTTCCGGTCTCAAAAGTGTTGTAATAAACCGTTTTACAACCCAATTCATGGACAGAAAAGTGAATGGCCAGATTGAGAACAGCCTCATCCCAAAGAGCGACGTATTTCTTCAAAGACTCTTCGTAATACCGACTAATGGTAGTAGCTCTGTTTTCGCTCATAAGGTTTCTAAGCTGATTTTGGCTTAGATTTTTCCCCTCAACAAGACGATATTTAGCGGAGTTCCAGTCTTCTTTTGCTTCTCGCAACCAATCTGTTTGAATCTCTTCTATTAGAACTGCACCATCATTCAGATCAATATCCAATCTGGCCCATGCCATAGTCAATGCACCCTTTTCTTTCACTGGGTGATAGTTATTGACATAAGGATGGTATGTTCCAGGTCTGATCAGATCTGAATAAGAACAATTATGAGACTCATCAAAATTCAATTGCAAGACCAGGTTCAGTCCGGATCTTGAAGTTTGATACCATTCGTCTTTGTGTCTTTTGAAGTATTCTCCCCATTTACCCAATGTATAATTGAAGTAGATATCCTTGGTGTTGTACACATTTTTGAAAAATGCATGATCCACCTTTTTATTGCCAGCTTTTGAAAGTCTCTGTTTAACGGCCTCCTTATTGGTAAGGAAACCCAACTCTGACTTCTTCAAAGAAGCAATCGACATCTCATTCTTCAGACCCATTGATAGCAAATCAAGAGCATACTTATCCTTAAAGTATCTGTATGTTTTTTTGTCAGTTTCCAATGTCGCCATCAGAAACTCCATTTCTGAAGGTGTCATAACCGTACAGGATTAAGTGTTAAAAATTCATTTTAATGCCTCTCCTGGATGGGTTACCCTTCAGCAGAGGACTAAGTCATCCCGCCACCCAAACAATCAGAGCGGCGTTCTGAAGATTCTAATTGACTTATTCTCATTTTGATATTTGTTATTGATATTCGTTAACTAATAAGTTGAATCTGTTTAAGGTAAAGGGGGATTTCTCCCCCAATACTCACCTAAACAACACCAACCATTTTTTATCTCGGCATCTCCTGATGCTATCTTTCAACACAGTAATTTCCTGAGTGTCCATACTCCATTTGATTCCTCTTTTGTAGAGCTTTATCGCTTGTCGGTAATCACCATGAACCTCTGCGTTTTTACCAAGCTCATCATAGATGAATGCATTGGAAATAGCAGGAATGGTCTTGGCTTTTTCCAGTAGTTCGATGTGCTCATCAAATCTTTTGGAATCAAATAAAAGTCCTGTCATATGTTTATAAGGAGCGCTATAAAAAGGAGCATATTTCAATGCTAGTTTTAAGTGATCCTCAGCTTTATTAAAATCGTGAAAATGATATAGGTATAGCCAACCAAGATGGTTGTGAGCTTTACCATATGTAGGTTCCTCTGCCAGAGCATCAACCAGGATATCTCTACCTCTCAGGTAATCCTGATCTTCAAAAGCCTTCTCCGCATCAAGAACGTACTGTTCTAAAACTTCCATTGTCATAGCTTTTAGAATTAAATTCAATTTTAAACCTGGAACCTTTCCAAGCTGCACTTACTAATCCCCCCTTGAGGGGGGCAGGGGGGTGTAAACCTCCCGCCACTTTTTCCTAACCCGTACTAGGCATCCCGTTTTTGGATGAACATAGAATCTCGGACAGCAACCGCTATAAGACAACTCATACCGGCCTCTCCATCCTCCAACTCCATAAACTTTACCGTCGATGATCTCTACATGCAATTCCACATAATGGAAAAGGTGATCAATCAAATGTCTGCCAATCACGGTGGTTGTATCCATTTTTTGGCACAGTTCACTGTAAATTCCATCCCAGGATTTTCCTTCTTTGCTAATCAGGAATCTCTTAAGTGGACCGAGTGTATCATTCAAATATTTGGTGCCTCCACCACTTCTGAATTTTATCCCCTCTTGTTTTCTGGAGTGTTCAAAGTCCTGGTGTTTGTTCTCGTATCTTTTCTTATAACCAGTTGCCTTTCCTAACCTCCAACCGTTTCTATAACATTCTATCAATTCCTCATCCATCCGCTTATTTCGTCTCTTTTGACGCTTCCTTTTAGATGGCTTGAGCATTTCTAAATTGTCCATTGAATTTTTGTTTTCCCTTTGTCCCAAAAGGGAATCGGGAGTTTGATTCAATTGTCAAACTCCCTTTCAAAGGAATTATCTGGTACCGAAAATCCCTTTCAACTGGTCAATTACCTGGCCGTTACCAGCTACGGTGATTTCACCAATTTTATCAGCGATTTTCTCTACGTACTCCATCTCTTTCAGTTTGAACAACATTTCATTGTCCTCCATCAACTTAGCAGTGTTGAGCAAGCTTCTGGTTGAAGCTGTTTCTTCACGTCTGGTGATCACATTAGCTTGTGCTTGTTTTTGTGCGATCAATACCTGGTTCATGATGTCTTTCACCTCGCCTGGCAAGATGATATCTCTCACACCACAATCGTTGATTTTAACACCTAGAGATTTTGCTTTTGAATCAAGAGTATTCATCACATATTCTGCGATCGCCTCTTTTTTCTCCAGCAACTCATCAAGGGTGTAGGTACCAACAAACTCTCTCAATGCTAATTGCATCAGAGTGTAGAGTTGTTTCTCGTAATCCTTGTTCTCAATCAAAGCTTTTTCAATGTTTGTTACTCTGTATTGAGCATTGAAATTGATTCTAAGAGCAGCTTTGTCTCTGGTCAAGATTTCCTGACCAGCTACTTCAAGTTGCAGTTGTCTCATGTCTGCTTTGTTGATAGAAACAGGGGTTGAGTTATTCCAGAAGTAGTAAGTACCGTTATCAAGCACTTTATCAAACTTCCCATTGATATACAAAACACCTTTTTCGTATGGGAATACATGGAAAACTCTCACGTATCTCAGTACCTCGTTTCTCATTAGGGTTTCAACATCAATGTCTTCTGTTATTTCTGGTTTACTTAAGTCAACAGTTTTGAATTGATAGTCTTTCAACCCTTTCCAGTACGCATGTCTACCAGGACCAATCACCTGACGGAAATTGCCATCTTCGTATCTCAGGGCGATTTCATTATCCTTCAAATCAACTACAATCAATTCATTGGCCAATTGCTCATCAGCCAAAAGAATGTTTAAGTCATTAGCAGGATAGAATGGTTGCGACCTGTCGTACTGCATCACGCTTTCGAAAGGAAAAATCCAGTATACACCTTCAGTCAGCAATCTATCGTAATCACCATTTCTGAAGACAAGACCCACTTTTCCAACATTAATTCGTACTCGTCTCATTTTCGTAATTGTTTTAAACATTCATTGTCCTCCGTAGCTAGTCGAATGACTAGCGAAGGAGGGCATCAACTTATTTAACTAAATATCCCAGACCATCAACCTCGTTGCGATCTGTACTCTATAATTTCTATTTCAATTTCTTCTTTCATCATTGAAGAAGTAAAACAACAGTCTGAAGAGTCATTTTACAATGACGGAAATACCATTTAGCAAGACGCAAAACAGATGGTTTGCACAGCTTCTTAAGGATTCAGAAAAATGAATGATTCCATAATCTTTTTCAGAAAGAGGGCTGCATAAAGCACATGCTTTTTATCCAGCGGGATCCTGACATTTCAGGGTCTTCATAAAATTTACTAGTCTGATCACCGAAGCGACCTGACCTTGAACCCAACCGACTGTTGTTTTCAAAAGGGGCTTTTTGTTGAAGTAGCCATAACTTCTAATAATGGTATAATCCATTCAAATAAACCTACATTAACAGTGTAGTGCTCTAGCCAACTGAGCTATCTCGAATAGTTTCGAGAATGGGAGTCGAACCCATGCAAAAAAACTGTCGTTCTACCAACTGAACTACTGCCCCTGATAATTTAAACTTGGAGGGGCAGAAGGGAATCGAACCCTTGACATACAGCGTCGCATACCCATAAGCAGCATATCAAAGCATATTTGCCTGATACTATGGTGCTATACCGAAACACGCAACAAGGCTTTTTTGGGTATATCTTTAATTTCCTAAACTCCTCATTTGAACAGACCAGGAGGTTAGCGAAGAGATGTGACTAAGGTTTTCCAGCTAACCAACCTGGCCCAACAGATGGGAGTTAAAAACGTGTGCCCGGGAGGGCTTGAACCTCCAACCTTCGTGTTAAAAGCACGAAGCTCTACCAATTGAGCTACGAACACATTTACCAATAAACAATTTCCTTTTCAGGATGCTAAAATGACTTTTCATCTTAGCGAAAGAGGGAACAGTTGGATTCGAACCGCAGCGGCGGACCGTCAACGACCATCGCGTTAACAGCGCGAAGCTCTACCACTGAGCTATATTCCCAAGAAACTTGGTGGGAGTAGTAGGATTCGAACCTACTCAGCTTTCGCACGGGTGTTACAGACCCGCGTGACTCTCCAAACTTCACCGTACTCCCAGTTTGGCCATTCTACTGGCTTGCAGGACCAGAAAATGACCAGCAGCTATTATGACTGGAGCTTTTTCGAAACATCACAGCGCGATCGGAACGCTTGCTTGTGGCCCTCAACCACTCTCCAGATTTGCAAGGAGGCATCCGAACTACCCCTCCTTTAGCTACATTTATTTTCTTATTGGTACTGAAGGGGATCGAACCGCAGCTGCGGACCGTCTTCGACCTTCTCATAGACAGTGAGCTATTCCCTGCCTGCCGGTAGGCAAGGTACCTCTGAACTAACAGCACCTAATTTCGTATTGCTTGTCAACCCCTCTCCTCCGTGAGAGGGACAGACTAGTTGCACAGCAACAAGTCGGGGTGAGGCCATAAAAAAAGCCCGACCTTTTCGGGTCGGGCTTTAGCCAGATAGTTGATGAATATCTATCAGCTAAAAAAATCCTCGACCCATGCAACAGGATATACTGCCTCCTTTCCGAACTCAATCGTAGTTTGATCCAGTAGATCCGAACTCCATATGTTTTTGCACAGTTCTAAATTCATATCATTTTAAGTTTCAAAAATTTCGACACAAAAAAACCCAGACGTTTCGGCCTGGGTTCTTAATATCTTTATATTTTAATATTAATCCTTTCCAGACCACCACGAATTACAATCTCCTACCTCGAAATTTGCCTTCGGCTGTAATGAACTTGTATGTCGTGTATAGTTTCTCATTTGTGTTTGTATTCGAATGCAATTGTCGTGCTAAATTTTCAATTATGCAAATAGTGATTTGAAAAATTTTAAATTATCTAATTGTTAATTGCGATATTTATAATGATTAGATGGGAGTTATGTATGTAGTATTTTTTGCAGATCAATCAAATTCAAAATTTCGGTAAATGAAATGGCGAACTGGGTTTTGTGAGTGTTTGTTTTTAAATATTGAAATAGTACAATTATTGATTTGAAGTTATTTTTAATTTTATGAAGTCTTAAGGCACCAGCATTCCTTTGGTTAATTAATGATTTACCAAAGAATTACTTGAAATTTTAAGACTTTCAAAATATTTGTTTTGATTAAGTGTAGTTCATCAAATTCATGCATTTAAGTGCTCCGATCACAAGTGCAAGCTACACTCTTCCAAACACCTTCAAATTTTCTGATTTTGTTGATAGCAATAAATAAGCGGGAAACTACCCTAT
This sequence comes from bacterium, assembly GCA_024743255.1. Classification (GTDB taxonomy): domain Bacteria; phylum Bacteroidota; class Bacteroidia; order Cytophagales; family Cyclobacteriaceae; genus JANSWY01. The sequence goes on from JANSWY010000037.1 coordinate 12,156, forward strand.
TTAAAGAGTTAGTTTCACCACCTATTTCCGCTTTTTTCCACCTTAATATCGATGGGAAATCCTACCTCATTTTCCTGGTTTTTTCGTTCACTTTTATCATTCATTTTTCTTTGAAAAAAATCCAAAATGAATTTAATGTGAAGTCATTTCACCTGGAAAAGTGAAGATTCGACATTGGTTGAAACAATAAACTAATAACTAATTACGCTATTGCTAATCTAAATTATGACTGTCCAATATGGTTGGACTTGCTAAAATTCTGGAAATAATTTCCGTAAGTGCGCTGAAATTTTGCTTTTGGAGACAACCCGTATTGCATAATTTCCTCGTTGGCTAACTGATGGCCTGGTGAATACTTGGGACTAAACCCGCAATAGAATTCTTTGTCATCCAAATAAATGTAGCTCTGAGCATGGGTATCATACTTAATAGCTCCACCTAGTTGTTTCATAAATTTTAGGTATTCCATTAAAAGACTTCTGCTGATATCCATTTTTCTGGCAAATTCAATAGGTGTGCCAGTTGCTTTTTTTGATATGAGCCAATTCATTCGCTCAATTCTCTCAATGTATTTTTTTAAGGACATAAAGTTGAATGTTTAGATTTAATGAATAGATTTGATTCTTATTGTGTCAAATATAGTTACATAATGTAACAATACAAGATTTTTTGTTACTTTTATATTGTTAATTGGTATAATAGGTATGAAAATTGGAGATAGACTAAAGAAAATCAGAAGAATTAAAGGGTTATCGCAACAAGAGCTTGCTGACCATTCTGGAGTGAAAAGGTCCACTGTGGCTAAAATTGAGCGGGATGATCAAAGACCACCTCTTGACTTCCTGATCTCGTTTGCTACTTTATGTAACATGACATTGGATGATTTGATTGATATTAACAATGAGGATGAGGAAACGTCCTATGTTGAAGAGGAGAAGCCATCTTATGGTGGAGGTGCTTCTAAGGAGTTCAATGTATTTCAGAGCATTCAGGACTTGGCAAACTCGCAGGATCCTTTTGAAAAAACTGCCATCAGTCAAAAATTAACCCGTGCAATTGGTGAATTAATGGAAGAAAATGCCAAATTGAAAACAGAATTAATTGAATGGCTCAAAAGTGGGAAGTCGTGAAATATATTATCTGTTCACTCATTTTATTTACTGGTTTCATTTCTAAAAGTCAGATCCTGAAGGTGGATCGAGCAGAAGTTCATTCTGACAGTTCCTATTGGTCAGGAAGTATTGATTTTAAATTCAATTTGAACAATCAAGCTGCTACGGTTGATGAAAACATCACTTTTGTGGGAACTCAACTTGGGGCAGACCTCAGTTATATTGGGAAGAAACACCTTTATATGTTAGTCAATCAACTTCAATATTTTTCAACTGGGACGGGCCCATTTGTAAGTACTGGGTTCGCGCATTTTAGAGTGAATTGGTTGAGAGATTCCAAGGTGTCCTATGAAACCTTTACTCAGATGCAATATGATGCTGGGAGAAATATGCAAAGTAGGTTTCTTTATGGAGGAGGGCTAAGGTTAAGCCTGATCCAGGCGGAAAAATCGTACTTCCACGCTGGGTTTGGCTTGATGTATGAAGATGAAAGATGGGAGGATTTTGAGGATGTGATTGTAGAGAGACAAATCTGGAAGACTACTAACTACATAGGAGCAAACTTTGCTTTTAATGATGCTAACTCATTACATACAACATTTTATTTCCAAACAGGAAAAGATACTGTAGATGATGTTTATCGTACCAGAATAAGTGGAGATATTGGCTTACAGTTTTCAATTAGTGACAAGCTGAGCTTTACCACAAATTTTGCCCTTCAGTATGAAGACCGACCAATAATTCCCATTAATAATATTGTCTATTCTTTGACTAATGGACTGAGGTTGAAATTTTAAAAAATCGAATAGAATTTCCTCAATTAAGGAAGCTGATCTTAAAGAAGTTTTCTTAACTTGCACGCCATGGAAAACTTCGTTGTTTCAGCTAGAAAATATAGACCGCTTGGTTTTGATGAGGTAGTAGGGCAGGAGCATATTACAACGACTTTGCAGAATGCTATCAAAAACAATCACCTCGCACAAGCGCTTTTGTTTTGTGGTCCGAGAGGTGTTGGTAAAACAACCTGTGCGAGAATTCTTGCAAGAGAAATAAACGATTTCCATACCGATAATGCTGTTGAAGGCAATACTTCACTTAATATTTATGAATTAGATGCTGCTTCCAATAACTCTGTGGACGATATCCGTAATCTGATCGATCAGGTTCGGTACCCTCCTCAGCAAGGAAAGTACAAAGTCTACATCATAGATGAGGTTCACATGCTTTCGACTGCTGCTTTCAATGCGTTTCTTAAGACTTTGGAAGAGCCACCATCTTATGCCATTTTCATTCTGGCAACAACAGAAAAGCATAAGGTGATCCCAACAATCTTGTCCAGATGTCAGATCTATGATTTCAATAGAATTGAGATCTCTGATATGACCAATCAACTTAGTAAGATCGCCGATAAGGAAGGACTAGAAGTTGAGGATGAAGCACTGCATTTGATCGCTCAAAAGGCTGATGGCGCATTAAGAGATGCACTTTCTATTTTTGATTTGATTGTAACTTTCTCCTCTGAGAATAAGGTTACCTATAAAAATACGATCAAGAACCTACATATTCTTGATTACGACTATTACTTCAAAGTAACAGATCATCTACTGGCAGAAGACATGTCTCAAACCATGTTGGTATTTGATGAAATCCTGAAAAATGGTTTTGATGGTCATAATTTCATTATTGGCTTATCAGAGCACATGAGAAACCTGATGGTTTGCAAAGACCAGGTGACCATTCAACTATTGGAGGTTTCTGAGAATGTAAAAGCTAAATACAATGAGCAGGCTCAGAAATCGGAAATGTCATTTCTTCTAACAGCAATCAACTTGCTTAACCAATGCGATTTGGATTACAAGAATTCAAAGAACCAAAGGTTACATGTTGAGATTTGTCTAATGAAGTTGGCAAATGTCAGAAACGCCATAAGATTAGCCTCTGCCGGATCTGGTGACGAGGTAAAAAAAAAAGTAGCCCAGGCGTAGTTACTGAAACTAAGCCAGCTGCTGAGACTAGTGCTGCACAACCTGTTTCAACACCAGCTTCTGAGAAACCCAAGTTAGTTACTAAGCCTAATGCAGGTGGTACTGTCAAAATTGATCCTGCGCTTGCCAAGCCGATCAAAAAGAAAACTCCTACACTTTCATTAACTGATGATGGTGCTCCTGAAGAGGTAGTAAAAGAAGAGGAGAAGGTTGAAGAGATCAATGAAACTCTGGAATTCAATCAAGAAGAATTGAATAACGCACTTTCTGAATATATGGAGATCAGAAAACAGCAGGAAGCAAGTGATATGGAGTTGCTGATTCTCAATAAATCGTTTGAATTGCTAGAGAACTTTCAAATAAAGTTAGTCCTCTCCAATAGCCTGGAATTGAATATTCTTGAAAGAGCCGAGCAGGAACTTGTACAGTTTCTGAGAAAGAAGCTTCAAAATGGCAAAATCAAACTATTGCCGGAAATTAAAGAACAGGAAGCAAAGGACAAACTATACACTGATAGGGATAAGTTCCAATTCATGGTAGAAAAGAACCCAGAGCTTCAAAAGCTTAAAGACCGACTTGGATTAGACTTTGAATTCTAAGTGATCTGTAAATTAAGGTCTTCCATCTTTAGCAAATGATGTGCAAGGTGCGGATAGTGTTTTGCTAACTCTCCAATAAACATTTCGTAAGGAACATCATTGAAAGAACCATATTCATGAATGTATTCCATGAACTGCCCTCCAGAGTGATCAAACTCTTGAAATACTGCGTCATTCTCTCCATCAAACTCCAGTGTGTCAACATTTAGTTTCTCACATAAGCTTTTATTAAATATTGGAGCAAGCTTTATCCATCTATCATGAAGGTATATTTCCGCATAACCATGGAAAACCAGTAAGTTGGTTTTTAATATTGCTTCCAGTTTAGCTGTACCGATGTGGTTTTTAACGTTAGCGAATGCCATTCTACCCGGAATTCCTAAGACTCTTGCAGTTGAGACCAATAAACCACTTTTCTCAATGCAATATCCGTGATTTCTTGTAAGTAGATGACTCGATTTTACTGCTTCTCTATTGAGATTTAAATTATACGGATCATAACGGAATCTTTCACGGATATCCAGAAATAGTGCCTGGATTTGTTCAATCGGATCTTTTACTCCGCTTGTGGTTTCTTTTGCGTAATCAATTACACTTTGATGATCAGAATTCAGGAATTCTCCTGGTAACAAAGCTTCTTCGATTTCCGTAAGTCGTTGATTCATATAATGTTGTCGTTTGAGTGAAGCAAATGTATATAATGATTTCTGAAAATTAGGCATTTATGCCTAATTTTTTATTTTCCTTTATTTTTGTGAATATTAAAGTCAGAATGAAGACTAGGGAGAAGATATTAGCAACATCGCTGGATTTATTTAACCAATATGGAATAAGTAATGTTTCCAGCAAGCATGTAAGTGAGGTAATGGGAATTAGCTATGGTAATTTATGTTACCATTTTCCCAAGAAGGATGATATTATTCTTCAACTATATCTTGATATGCAGGAAAAGCTCGATCAGCAATTTGAGCAGGTTCAAAGAGATATCTTCAATTTTGAATTCATGCTGGCTGGGTTGAAGGATTTATTTAATATTCTTTACGAGTACAAATTCATTTACCTGGGAATAACAAAAGTGATCCGTCATTTTGAAACCATCAAAAAACATGCTCAGGAGCAAAATCAAGTAAGAGGTAAGACGCTTAACACGATTGGGACTTTTCTGGTTGAGCAAGGGTATTTGAAACCGTTTGAAAGTAAAGAGCATAAAGACATGTTAATTCATGCGCTGCTAATGGTTATCAACTCATGGATATCTGATGCTGAGGTATTTTTTCAGAAAGAGGAAAATAAGATTGAATATTACGTGAAGCTATTCTTCAACATGGTAAAACCACTTCTTACAGAACCAGGTCTTGAAAAGTACGAATTGATTTATGCCTATTTTGAAGAAATGAAGGTTGCTACGAAGTAACGTTTTTGAATATTCTTAAGAACACAAAGTAAACTATCGCATAAACAGGGATTGCAAATATTAACCAGCCCAAAGCACCTGATAATACGATATATCCTATTTCTCCAATTGCACCCCAAACATCTTCAGACAATAAAGTAATAACCTCATCTATTTTCTCGGAAGATATACTGGATCCTGTCATTAGTAAACCTAATTGTATGAATGGCACCAATACAGTCAGTTGGATTGGGTACACAGCATAGTTAACTATCTGAATTGCGGCATGATTTAATCTGAAGACAAAGGCCAAAGCGATACAGATTATAGTCGTTGTACCTAGAATTGGGAAAATCCCCATGATAAAGCCAAAGGCCACAGATTGTGCTAGTTTTTCAGGGGAAGTGCCCTCCTTTAAGAATCCAAGGAGGGGTTGATATACCTTATTTAGGAAATAGTTCTTAATCCTGGTTAAGATCATTCCTGCAGTTTTCCATTTTTGTACTTTTCGCGTTTGATAAGATCACCGTCTTCATTGTAGAATTTCCATGTGCCATCTGGTTTATCGTTTTTGTATTTTCCTTTTGTCTTTAATTCACCTGTTGGATAATACTCAAAGTAGCTTCCGTGTTTCTTTCCATCTTTCAGTTCTACTTCATAAAGGAGGTTTCCTTCTTCATCTTTTTCTTTCTGCTTCTTAGCTCCTAAATCCTCGATTTCAATTTCTGCGATCTCTATTTGTTCTCCTGGATCTACACGTAGTAAACTATCATAGTTGATCGTATCTCCAACAAATGGTACATCATACAATTTCGGATCAGGTAATTGCATGTTCTCTATAGATACCAATGCTTTAGTTCTATACATTTTTCCATCAGGATTGATTTTGAATGCTAACTGTGGGAAATCTTTAATAAAAGCACGTTTTTCCTTCAACAATTGAGCTGTTTCCTTATCTATCATTGCTCCTTCGCTATTTTCCAGAAGAGGTAATTGCATGTAAAGCAAAGCACTGTGCTTCTCACCAATTTTATCCTCAAACTCCTGATATGACTCGAGATTAGCTAAAGTATTTTCAAGGATATAATCATCAATAATTCTTCTTAAAACCTGTGGTTGGTTACTGAATACAACATATTCATCTATGATAGCATAGTAAGGTCTATCAAAATGCTTGAAAAGATTACCCAATACAAGATTGAATAAACCTTTTACCGACATGAAATTTATTGGATATCCTTTATAAGTGATTGTTTTGAACTTGACAGGAGTCTTTCTCTTAATTTGTCGGCTTAAGAAAGCCATCTTTTCAGTAGCAAGCTTGGCACTTTTAGCTTTAAGAATCATTGCTGTTTCATTATCATAGGAATCAGATTCTAATTGAATGATCGCAATTTCATCATCAATCCAGCCAGCAAAATCTTCTTTCAGGTCAACATCGAGAAATTTTTCAGTTCTTTTAGTGTACAGTTTATAGTCTTCACCAAGTTCTGGGTCTTCACGAATTTGCTGGTCAAAAGCATTGTAAAAGTCTGAGAATTCATTGAATCCCATACTAAAGTACATGGAAGTTCTGGCAGGCAATACATGTGCGATATCCAGATTTCCGGTTCCTCCTGCTTCCATCAGATTCAGATAGGTTGGAAGGCTGTCATTGTAATTGGAGTATCCCTCCAAAAACAAAGCATCTTGCTCAACGTCGAAGTAAAAACCACTAAAAAGTAATGGTAGATTTTCCTTCATGATCTCGGTATTTTCCTCACCCATAAATGACTCCATGTATGGATAGAAAGTTTCATAGTTCAAATAAGTCCTAACCAAACCTTCTCCCAGAACCTTCTTTCTCACATCAATGAATTCAAAATCTCTACTCAATGCGGCATCTTCACTTCCAGAAATTGATGCTTCTACCAAAGTATGAGTATAAGACCCAACAAGAAAATTATCGGTAAAGGTGAAATAGAGTGTTTCTTTGGTCTCAGGATCAAATTGTTCGTAGAGTGTTTGTTCTTTAAATTTTCGTTGAGTTAGATTTTCTTGCTTTGTTAACCAGGTACGAACCACCCCTAAACCATTCATATCAATAATAAACAGATAATCATGTTCATCTTTTCTGTATGGATGGGCAGATAAATAAATGCTTCTGTCGCTTAATACATCTATTACCTTATCAAAATCAGAAAGTGTTCCTTCCAGTTCCTGTAAGGCTTCACCATATTCTTTCCATTCATCATCCTTTTCAAGTGTCTTCCAGATTCTGGTTCCACTGAGTTCTTTCCAGACGTTGTAAGCTTCATCCGTTTCAATAACAAATACAGCATTGGCCGGAACTAAATTTAATGGGTTGATTCTTGGTCCAGTTACTTCGGGGAATACGATCTTGTAACCATAGAATCCACCGGCACCCAAAACGATAACCAACAGAATCCATAAAACGGCAAAGCTTCTTTTTTTCTTAGGCTTTTCTGCTGGCGGAGTTGAAGCAACCGGTTCAGTTTCTGGGGCTTCTGATATATAGTCTTCGTTCGTTTCAGTTTCGCCTGGTTGATCTGAAAAAGTATCAGGGTTTTCGTCCTGTGGATCTTCTAATTCATTTGGTTCTTCTGGATACATGGTGATATATGTAGTTATCTTATAAATCTAATTGGATTTCATCACTTTCCCATGTCGCATTTCTAAAATTCTCAGTCACTCATTTGTTCATTATTAATAATCTTAGGAAGAATTGTAGAAAACGGTGAGTTTGACTATTGATATTTTAATAAATTGGTATGCATACCGACAACTTTTCATCAAATTCAGGAATTTATTATCAGTTATTAAAAATTTGATAACATTAGATGAAATTTTGTGAAAATTGTATTTCACCCTTCATTGCTGAACCTTCAGTTATGGATTTCTTTATATTCTCACCGAATGATTAAAATAATTTCAAAAATTACACCAATTATTATTGGGTAATTCAATAAAAACGAAGAATATTATTTTAATTACTTCTTTACAAAGCCAATAATAACTCGTAATATTGTTGCCACTTTTTAAGATAATTGAACACCTATGAGAATCGGAGTACTAAAATGCCTGGAGGACCCATTGGTAGCCGCCACGCCGGTGACAGCTTCCAAGTGGATTAAGGAAGAAAATGAGGTGATATTTGAACAGGGAGCAGGAGAGCAAGCATATTTCCCTGATGAGGTTTATACGGAGGTTGGAGTGAAGGTTGTTTCAAGAGATGAAGTACTTCAACAATCAGATATCATTATTACTGTTAGTTCAATTTCAGATGCGGATCTGAAGATGATTCCTGAGAAGACTAAGTTGGTGGGTATATTCAATCCACATATTAATACGGATTTAGTTTCTAAGTTTAATAACTCACATATTTTACCATTCAGCCTTGAGCTTTTGCCAAGAACATCAATTGCTCAATCAATGGATGTGCTGTCATCTTTAGCTTCTTTGGCCGGATATAAGGCAGTTATTTCTGCTGCCAATCTATTACCAGGTTATTTCCCAATGCTCACAACAGCAGCTGGAACAGTTCCTCCTGCAAAGGTTCTTGTATTAGGGGCTGGTGTAGCTGGATTACAAGCTATTGCAACTGCTAAAAGATTAGGAGCTGTAGTTGAGGCTTTTGATGTTAGATCGGCAGTAAAACAGGAGGTGGAAAGTCTGGGAGCGAAATTTGTAGAAGTTGAAGGAAGCAGTGAAGATAAAGATGCCGGTGGATACGCGGTGGAGCAATCTGAAGAGTATATCAAAAAGCAAAAGGCGCTTATCCATGAAAAGGCAATGAAAGCTGATGTGGTAGTTACCACTGCTAACATACCTGGTAAGAAAGCCCCTGTATTGATAGAAAAGGCTACTGTAGATGCAATGAGTCCAGGAAGTGTTGTTGTTGATATGGCAAGTGCGACCGGAGGAAATTGTGAGTATTCAAAAGATAAAGAAACAGTTTTAGTTGGTGGAGTTTCAATCATTGGAGACTCAAAGCTTGCGGTTTCTCTTCCGAGAGAAGCTAGTAAGTTGTACGCTACTAATGTTTATAACTTCATTAAACACATGAGTAAGTCAGAAAGTGGATTTGACCTGACTGACGAAATAGTTAACCAACCATTCTTGGGTAATCCCGAGATATTACAAACCGAAGAACCTGTTAAAGTAGAACAATAATGGAAGCGATATTAGAATTTTTTGCACAATACCCTATCACAATCTACATGTTTGTGTTAGCGATATTTTTAGGATTTGAACTTATTTCAAAAGTGCCTACCGTATTGCATACACCATTGATGTCAGGTGCCAATGCAATTAGTGGAGTTGTAATCATTGGAGCTATTACTTTGATCAGGAATACTCCTTCTGATGATTATGTATCACTTGGACTTGGATTTATTGGTATTGTATTGGGTACCATTAATGTAGTAGGTGGACATGCGGTTACCAACAGAATGTTGGAAATGTTTAAAAAGAAATAAATCATTAACGGAGAGGAGACATACATGTTAGCGATAGTTAATGCATCATATTTAAGTGCGGTCGTGTTATTGATCGTAGGTTTGAGAAGACTGAGTAGTCCAAAGACTGCAAGATCAGGAAATCTCATTGCAGCAGTAGGAATGGGCTTTGCCATTCTGGTATCTATGTTTAGCCCAACAGCTACTGGAGACAACAATTACATTGTCATATTTATAGCACTTGCAGTAGGTGCGGCAATTGGTTTGGTATTCGCATCAAGAGTAGCGATGACAGCAATGCCGGAACTGGTCTCATTATTTAATGGGCTGGGTGGAGCTTGTGCAGTGGCGATTGCTACTATTGAATTATTAGAATTCAATAAGTTACCTGTAGAGTCAGTTGAAACTGGGAAATATCTTACAACATTGTCTGCATTATTCATTGGTGCAGTAGCCTTTACCGGAAGTTTGATTGCTTATGGAAAATTAGCTGGTAAGGTTAAAGACAAGTGGAAAGTACCTGCAAGTACAATTGTTAATATTGTATTGCTATTTGTAATTCTTGGATTAGTTGGATACCAAACGGTTAATCCTGGAGGTGGTTTGATGCTTGTTTATGTGATATTAGGAATCTCTCTAATATACGGGATCACTTTTGTTCTTAACATAGGTGGAGCGGATATGCCGGTTGTGATATCATTATTAAATGCATTGACAGGTGTTGCAGCAGCTTTAGCTGGAATTATTTATGGCAATCAGGTGATGTTGGTTGGAGGTATCCTTGTAGGTTCATCGGGAACAATATTAACTGTTCTAATGTGTCAGGCGATGAATAGATCCTTAATGAATGTGTTGATTGGTGGATTTGGTTCTTCCGGAGGAGGTTCAGCTGTTGCGGTTGATCAATCTGTGAAGCAGACAAATGCCAATGATGCAGGAATTATGCTTAGATATTCGAGTCAGGTGGTGGTGATTCCTGGATATGGAATGGCTGTTGCTCAGGCTCAAAAAACTTGTAAAGAATTAGAGCTTTTGCTTGAAGAATGTGGAGTGGCGGTGAAGTATGCGATACACCCGGTAGCTGGTAGAATGCCTGGACACATGAATGTACTTCTTGCAGAAGCAGACGTTGATTACACTAAACTTCTAGATTTAGAAGATGCAAATAAAACATTAGGAGAAACAGATGTGGCAGTTGTGGTTGGGGCTAACGATGTGGTAAATCCTTCCGCCTTGGATGACCCTGGAAGTCCTATCTACGGTATGCCAATTCTGGAAATCCTGAAAGCAAAAAATATCATTGTGTTGAAACGTGGAATGAGTGCCGGTTATTCCGGAATTGAAAATCCTCTCTTTTTCCACGATAAGACTCAGATGTTATTTGGAGATGCTAAAAGCTCGCTTCAAAGCTTAGCGGATGAAGTGAAGATGTTAGCATAGCATTAGGCTTAATACTTTGTTTGTTTAAAGAATCTTAATAGTAGTAATTTTCGGTTGTTAAGACTAATTGCACAAAACAGTGACCTTTGGTCACTGTTTTTTTATGGCTTGGGGTTTAGTCCACTTTCATTCCATTCTGGCAGTAGACTTTGATCGCCTCATACAAAAAGAAAGCAAGGCCCTCATTGTATTTGTCATAGAAAGCCGTGAATCTTTCATCTTCAGTATACATTTTCCCGAGTCCTTCATAACGTTCTGCTGTTACTTCGTAAAAAGTATTCATATACTTGTGATGTAAGGCTATCGTTTCCTGCACCTTTTTGTCAGAAGGTTCCAAATCCATCAAGTCTCCGAGTAATTGATTGATTTCTTCTCCTTTCTTCTGAGTGTCGTCCCATCCGGATTCACCCATAGATTTAATCCGATTTTCCACTTCCTGGATCTTTTCTTCTCCCCAGCGTTCTACGGCTTCATTTCTGTAAGCTTCTTTTTCCTCTTTTGTGAAACCTTTGTATAGTTCTTCATCAGTCATCATTTGATTATTGTTTTTAAGTTCATCAATAGTTTTGTCAACTGTTTCGATGAGTTGGTCAAGATGGGAACTACGTTTAATCAATTCTTCTTTGTGGAATTTTAGTGCTTCCACAAGGTTGAATGATTCATCATTTATAATTGAGTCGATTTCCTTGAGAGAAAAATCGAGCTCACGATAGAATAGAATTTGCTGTAGCTTGAAAAGCTGTTCCCGTGTATAGTATCGGTAGTTCTTTTCGGTGCGAAATGCTGGCTTAAGCAATCCGATTTTATCGTAATGATGCAACGTCTTTACCGTCACCCCGGCCAACTCCGAAAGTTGTTTTACTGAATAGTTAGTCATGACAATTCTTCAATAGATGACTACAAATAAAAGGTATGACCTTAGGTAAGAGTCAAGGGATTTGTGGAGAATTTTTGAATTTAATTTGTAAGTAACTGAAAATCAATTAAATAAAATCACTCTTCAACTTTGAGTCTTTCTCCAATATTGATTTTTGGATCCGATTTATTATTCCATTTGATGAGATCCTCTACAGTGATATTGTATTTTCTGGCAATACTATATAAAGTATCTCCGGGAGTTACAATGTGGAATTTATCATCAGAATTGGCTTCAGATGATTTAGGTTTTTTATCCTTGGTTTCTTTGGATGGATTAGATTCTGAAGTTAGAATTTTTAGAGTTTGGTCGATGTTGATGGCATCATCCATTGTAAGGCCATTCCACTTAAGTAGGTCTTCTACTGATACTCCATATTTTCTTGAGATGGCATACAATGACTCTCCTTGCTGCACGATATGCTTAATTGATTCAGGGAGTGATGTGATATTCTTTAAAGCAGTACTATCAATTGCAGCTTTATTAGTGTCCTCTTTGATTTCTGTAGTCACCACTTGATTGGTAACTGAATCTCTTTCAACGGTAACTTGCTCAACCAAAGGTTTTGGCTGTTTTTTGACATATAACTTTTGATCAATTTCAATAGTCATGTTATAAGGATCGATTCGGTTGATTTCAATGATCTCGTCCACCGACATTCCATATTGTCTGGAAATTCCGTATAGTGTTTCTTTGGCAACCACTGTATGAATATCATAATCGTCAGGGTTGATCGTGATTTCTGTGTTTTGAGATGAATTGTCTGATTCCTGAGTATCAGATTCATTGCTAAGAACAGTTTCCGTTACAACCTGGTTTGTTGTGGTTGGCTGTTTATTTGTATAAACTACTGGACCTAACTCGTATTCCTTTGTAATATCTCTGTACTCAATCGGTAGGTTTTTGGGCCTCTTAATATTGAGCCACATGACTTGTCCAGGCTTTAATACTGCATCAGAAGCAATTCGGTTTAATCTAGCCAACCTTGATTTCTTAATTCCATATTTCTGTGAGATACTCCAAATGGTTTCTCCAGATTGGGCAATATGAAATGGAATTTTGGAGATGATCTTTTTGGTTCTAAGGTAGTAGAGATGTCCTGGTTGGATTTTCTCATCCGCTGCAAGATCATTGTATTTTTTGAAACGATGAAGTGGTATGCTTCCTTTAGAGGCAAGAGTTTCAGGTGTGTCTCCTGTTCGAGCTAGTATGCTTGGTATTCCGTTTATTTTAAGGTAGATCTCAGAAGCGTTTTCAAGCCCAGCTTTTAGAGATGATGGATATTTCTTGGGTTGAGTTTGATTGGTTGTAGCTGACGAGCTGGATGTTTCCTTTGTTGTGTTTTTCTTTTCATTCTTAGCAATGACATCTCTGGCTTGTTTTCCAAGTTTACCCTGAACTGGCAGAATTACTGCATATGTCTTGTCCTCAGGAACAGTACCTCGTTTAAGCCAAACATTATAATCTTTTAGCTTCTCAACATCCATGCCAAGCTCTTTGGCGATTTTACTGATTGTTTTGCCACCTCCTTTTGTGTATTCTACAAGCTTCAGACCTTTCGAGTGAGGACCACCAATCTCGTTTTCAAAAGCAATTTTGTGAGCTAAAAATGTCTTGACATACCAGTGAGTTTTCTTATCGATGGTCATTTTATTTACACCGTAAAGGCTCTCATCAACAAATTTTCTAGCTCCACCTCTACCGGTGTTATAAGCAGTCAATGCGAAAATCCAGTTATTATAATAGAAGTTATTGGTCTTCATGTATTTAGCGGCACCTCTCGAGGCTGAAACTATGTTCATTCTCTCATCCACTCTATCGTCGATTCTCAATCCAACTTCTCTTCCGGTAAAGCTTTTGAATTGCCAAAACCCAACTGCATTGGCTGAAGAAACTGCATCTGCAATCAAGGCACTTTCTTGAATTGCCAGGTACTTAAAATCGTCTGGTAACTTGGCGTCTTTGAATACTTTCTCAATGATGGGAAAATATAAATTAACTCTATCAAGCTTGATTTTGAAATACTTGTCGCTGGCACGAAGGGCATTTACATGTTTTTGGATTTCTTTTCTGGCACTTTCAGTGATTTTGAGTTTCATGCCAGCAAACTCCATATGTGATGGGACCTGAGGGATTTCTCCTGCAAAGGTCTGGAATGGCAAAACACAAATCAATCCAATAACTAACCAGTATCTCATTTATAACTTTCTTAAAACCATCAACCCATCACGGATTGGAAACAATGCATTTTCAACTCTGGGATCTTCGTGAACCTTTTTATTGAATTCTAATATCGCTTCAGTATCCTTATCGAGTTTCTTTCGGTATTTCTCAAGAACCTTGCCACTCCAAAGTACATTATCAGCAATGATATACTTACCTTTTCCAACCTGATCAATCACCAAATCGAAGTAGGCGCTGTAATTTTCTTTATCGGCATCAATAAATACAATATCCCAGGTGTGATCCAATGTTGGAATAATATCTAAGGCATTTCCAATTTTGAAATCTACCTTATCACCATGAGGAGAATTCTTGAAATATCCTCTTACTCTGGATTCTAACTCTTCATTGATATCTAAGGTTACCACTTTTCCGCCTTCCACTAATCCCTCCGCCAGACTCAACGCAGAATAACCAGTATAAGTACCAATTTCCAGTATATATTTTGGTTGGATCATATGGGAAAGCATTGAAAGTACCCTGCCTTGTAAGTGGCCAGATAGCATTCTGGGTTTTAATACTTCAAGGTGTGTTTCCCTATTTATTTGAGTAAGAAGCTCATCTTCAGCTCCTGTATGATCTTCTATATATTGCTGTAAATCTTCATCAAGAAATTCCATGAGTCAAAAATATGGAATTGTGCATAAAAAGTAATTTTAATTTAATTTGGATTCATAATTATTGTCAAGATGAAATTCAAACAACAGATATCGAAATTTCTTTGGGATATTCCTCCTGTAGTTATTGCTGTTTTACTTGCTCTGGGTTTAAATACCTGGAAAGAAAATAGGTCTGAAGCGGCTGCAGCAAAGGAGTCGTTAAAGGCGATTATCCTGGAGCTAAATGCAAATGAAGCTTCAATTCAAGGATTTCGTGATGATAATAAAAAGCACATGGAGAATTTATACGCTTTACTTGACTCTATGGAAAGTGCTAATATTACCACATTAGAGACCAGTGATTATGATTTTAGTTTTCGCATACTTAGCTCTTCTGTTTGGGAAACCAGCCAGACCAGAGAAATTGCTAAATACCATAGTCCGGACATCATAAGAGACATAGCAAAACTTTATAACCTTCAAAAGTTGATAGACGGTGTTTGGCAAACTCACCTGACTAAAATAACATCCACTGAGTTCCATACAGGAATCACAACTACTGGGAAAATTGAGGCCCACAGGGATCTTTTGGAGATATCTGTAAACATCGCCGATGTGTATTTGGAAGCCAAAAAGAATTTGGATCCTGATTTTGAGAAAGTATTGAACGATTAGTCTTGAATAGATCTATCCTTTTATATGGTTTGGCAATGGCAGTTATTGTAGCCGGGCTTAAGGCAATTGAATATCGCTTTCTTATCAAGGATATTGGTACAGAAATATACATAGGATTAATAGCCCTGGTGTTTACGGGTTTGGGACTTTGGGTTGGACAGCAAATCTTGAATCGAAAGGAACAATCTGGGTCTAGCAAAAAGGGGAGAGATGAAGTCATTCAGTCTCTGGATATTAGTGAAAGAGAAATGGATGTTCTGGTACTGATGGCGGATGGACTTTCAAATCAGGAAATCGCGGATAAACTTTTTATCTCCATTCATACTGTTAAAACTCATTCTTCCAATCTGTTCTCTAAGCTTCATGCCAAGCGAAGAACCCAAGCCATTCAAAAAGCTAAGGAAATCGG
The DNA here is from genome assembly GCA_024743255.1 of bacterium. Classification (GTDB taxonomy): domain Bacteria; phylum Bacteroidota; class Bacteroidia; order Cytophagales; family Cyclobacteriaceae; genus JANSWY01. The sequence goes on from JANSWY010000037.1 coordinate 27,964, forward strand.
CCTTATTGAAGCATAACGCAGTAGTACCAAAGTATGAATCGCTCAAATGGTACTTTAGTATGAACGATTTTTCTGGTATATTCCATTGATTTGTCTCGAATCAAATTCTTAAATCAATGAAAAAAATAGTTTTAAAAAATGGAATAATTGGAGGCCTTCTCATGGTATCCTGGTTTATCGTAATTCAGGTATTTGATGCGGCAAAATCAATTGAGTTTGGAGAGGTAATTGGTTATGCTACAATCATTGCGGCCATGGCATTTGTTTTTGTTGGTGTATCAAAAGAACGGGAGAGAAATAATGGTATAATATCTTTCAAGCATGCACTTCAGGTTGGGGTTTACATAGCCGGAATTGCCTCAATATTTTATGTTGTCGGATGGTTGATTGTTGACTCGGATAACACATTTATCTATGAATATGCTGCCAGTAAAATGTCTGCAGCTAAAGAAGCTGGAAAATCTGCGGAGGAACTTGCAGCACTGGAGGAACAGATGAACGGCTACAAGGAAATATATGAGAACATATTCTCAAAGGCAGCTTACACTTTTCTTGAAGTTGTGCCAATAGCTGTTCCGGCACCATTTCTAGCCGCATTGATATTAAAAAGGAAGTAATTGAATCCCAAGTCAAATCATTATAAAACTCAGAAATCATGACAAAGAAAAAAGTAACAGGAATAGGAGGCATATTTTTTAAATGCGAAAACCCAGAGGAGATCAAAAGCTGGTATAGCGAAAACCTGGGGTTAAACACAGATCAATACGGAGCATTATTCGAGTTCAGGAAAGCTGATAAACCTGATGAAGAAGCTTACTTACAATGGAGTCCATTCTCAGCCAATACTAAATACTTTGAGCCATCTCAGAAGCAATTTATGATCAATTATAGAGTGGAGAATCTGGAAGAGCTGGTAGAAGAGCTGAAGGCAAGTGGTGTAACTGTGGTAGATGAAATTGAAACATTCGAGTACGGTAAGTTCGTACATATTCTTGACCCTGAAAATAACAAAATTGAACTCTGGGAACCTGTAGACAAGGTATTTACAGAACAATATGAAGGCAAGAGTACGAAATAATGAAATTTAGAATATCTGAAATAACTGCCGAGGAGACCTGGCCCATCAGACATAAAGTGATGTGGCCAGATATGCCCTTTGATTTTGTGAAAGTTGAGAATGACCATGAGGGACTGCACCTGGGTCTTTTTCTTGATGACAAACTATCTTCAATTATTTCAGTATTCAAAATAGGATCTTCATGGCAGTTTAGAAAGTTTGCCACATTGGAGGAGGAGCAAGGTAAAGGTCTTGGATCTCAATTATTAAAGTATGTTATTGATCAAGCCAAATTGAATGATGCAGAATTACTTTGGTGCAATGCTAGGAAAGATAAGATTGGGCTTTATCAGAAATTTAAGATGATGGAAACTGATAAAACTTATGTTAAGGGTGGTATTGAATTTGTCGTGATGGAATTGGAACTCTGATTAAAGCTTCTCCAATTTCATAAACTCAACAAAGAATCCTTTTTTGATCAATTTCTTAAGCTCTTCAGGTGTAGGATTGATCAGGAATTTCCGTTCATCCAGTTGTTCAAATTTTGTGTATTTATAGAAGTCCGTAATCAAGCCGTCAGAGCGTTTGGATCTTTTCTTTTCAACATCAAAATCTCCAACAACATAAACAGTTATTCCAGACTTGGTTGGTTTCAGTAAGTATGCATTCCAATAAGTGCCATCATCATTGATTTCATTCATAATGACATAACCTCTAAATGGTTTTATGATGATAGAATCAGATAGTGATTTAGAAAGGTTTATTACTACATCATAACTAATGGTATCATTTTGATTTTCAAATTTCACACCATCTTCTGTTGGTAAATTCCGATTGTACAAAAGACCATTTTCAATTTTATATTGATCTGAGGAGTCAACTTCAGAGATGTGGAATGAGTCTTCGAAATCTTCTGGATAGATGTAACTATTTTCATTTATTGTGACAGTGTCCCCTTCATTAGTCAGATACGTTCCGTGTAACTCCGCAGGGAATGCGGCAAGCTTATCTACTCCATTTGGTTGAGTTGTTTGAAAGTAGACTGTTGTGCAGGAACAAAAAATGGAGATTAATGAAAATAGTAGAAGTCTAGTCATATCTTATACTTACTGCTCTAATAACCTTATAATTCATTATTTGGTATGAGAGATGATAAAAATAGTTGTCTTCTCCTAAGATTTAAACTTTTCGATTATTTCTTTTCGCCAAAACCTCTTTTCAATCTTTCGAATGTTTTTGGCATCAATTAAGGTTCCCAGATATCTATCTAACCAGAGCAGTTCATTATCTCCTCTATCACCCATGAAAACGGATGGGTATATGGCATTCCCATAATTGTGTTGGGATTTATGAGGAGTATCGTCTACTATCAACATGTTGTCCAGATCTCCAAACCCCAGCTGATGAACTTTTTTGAGCATCTTCACATAGTTCAGATGACTATAATCAGAATATCCGGATTCTTCTACCGCCTTTTTATTTAGCTGGAGAGTGCATTTCGATCTTCCCCAAACAAATTTTAATGGATAATCAGCTGGAAATATCACCTTCACAATAGCCTCCACATATTCATCAGATGCAGACGACCAAACTGCAACTTCAAAGTGTTTAGTGAGGCTTAGAAGGAATTCTTCCAGTCCCGGTCTTTTGTAAACCTTATAACCATAAACCTCAAAGTCCCAGACCCTGTCAAGTGGTTCCTTTGTTGCATGTATAAGAGTTTCATCCAGGTCAAGGATGACCAGTTTTTTGCGCGTATTAGTCAATATGAAAAAATTAAAATGTGTACAACCCTAACGCTTACAACAGATATAAAAAAAATGTTCCCCCTTTTGTTCAAATATTGTTGAAGAAAAAATTAAAATAATTATATTTAATCTTCGAACTTTATCATTTATCATGAAAAACACTCTACTCCTCCTGGGAGCGGCTATTCTATTGTTTAGCTGCAACCAAACTGTGGAGGAAACCGCCACTAAGAACTATGAACTATCCCTCAATGCAAAGGGATTTAGAGACTCCACTTTATTTATCATTTACAGTTCAGACCTGAAGACGAATATCGACTCTGGATATATTGTAAATGGTGAGTTAAAATTAACTGGATCAGTTGATTTTCCACAGTACGTAAAAATTCATACGCCATTTGAAGACAAACATGCCGGAGAATACCGAAGGTTACTTTTTTGGCTTGAAAACAAATCAATTTCTATAACAGGGGACTTCCAAAACTTTGATCAAAGTATTGTAACAGGTTCTCCCTTGAATGATATGCACCATCAAATTGATTCCGAACTGGAAGCGTTGGATATTGTTCGCGATAGCCTTCTGCGAACATATCGTGAGATGCATGATAGGAATAGCTATATCGTGCAGACAATTGATCATTATGATAGCTTAAGAAGGGATATTATCTTCAATTACATCGAGAACCATCCAAACAATGAAGTGTGTATAAGAAAATTGGCACTGTATAAACAAGATATGTCATTAGAGCAGCTTCAATTCATTTTTAGCAAGGTGGAACAACATTATCACACTTATATGCACTCTCAGGAGATTATGGCATATATCAATGAAAAGGTCAATACTGACTTAGCTCAAAAAGACCTTCTGAAAGACTTAAAAGAAAATCAGGATTTTACTTCTGTAGATTAAGTGTTGTTATGCAGGGGTACCAAGCAAATAGAGCTTGTTGCCCCCTTTTCCTTTCAAACTTCCTTTCTCCCAAGTATAACTTTCATCTGAAAGATCTTCCAGTAAAATATCCATGTCTTCAAGGGTATAAGTTCTTGCGTTGGAAACAGCTCCATCCCAGGCAATAAAGAAAGGTAATACAGGAATGACATATGTAAAGAACAGCTGTTTGAATGTCATTGGTCTCACCATTGGTGTTACAAAAAAGACAGTTAGGAAACTAAATGGAATAGCAATCCACCAAATCCATTTTGGGAAACTGTTGTCACTTATTTCATATGCACAAAAAGCTTGTTTTTGATCTTTGGCGTTTTTTAAAATCCCTTTTGCTATTTCTGGCTTCATATGATGTAGACTGCAGATCATGGTCCGAAGCGCTTTACCTTCCATTTTGACATTTGTGGCATCTACTGATGAAGTTTCATAAACCACGCTTTCATCTCCATTATTGTTGATGATATTGATAGCATCACCGTTTGGATATAGGTCAGAAAGTGTGAGTTTAGTGTTTTCATACCCGTCTGCAATTTTTAACTTTTTTTGGACTTCAATCATCGGACCTCCGGCACCAGAGCATAAATCATAAAGCTTTAGATCTCCATGTGATTTTAAAGGCTCTTTTAGGATTTCAATAAGTTGGTCGCTTGTACCTAATAGTTTGTGAAAGGTTTCAATATATCGAGTCATTAATTCTCTAATCCAATTGGGAAACCAGGCTTGGTCTTCAAATTCGAATAAGTGTATTCTTTTCATGAGAAGAGGAAGATTTGATGGATAGTTAAATCTATGAAAAAACCGTCAAAAAATGTAGGTAGCGAGCTAACAATCAGAAAGTTGTGTGAGTTACAAAGGTCCAAATACATTTTTTATGAAAACTCTGCTTCTTATTGCTGCCGGACTTTCATTAATTGGGTGGGCAGCACACACTTTTTTAGGTACAAAGGAATTCTTATCAACTAAAGTTTCATCTACTGCAAAGATCCTGAACAACTGGTATCAATCTTACTGTGCCTGGCATTTAATTACCATTGATTTACTCATGTTTACGATTGGGTTCTCCTTATTGGCATTCACCGATCTGGTTGAAACCAAGAGTGATATTCTAAATTTTTTAGGTGTATGGATGATCGGTTGGGCTGTAGCCTGGATTACTACTTTGGCGTTTAGCAAAGAAGGAAGAGTCCAATTGAGAAAGCTACATCAATGGATGATTTTTCTAATTCTGGCCGGTTGTTCTTTCTGGGCTGCAGTTCTAAATACTTAGATCATGACAGCTGCTAACTTATTAACCGTGTGTGGAATATTCCATATTGGGTTTATCATCTTTCATATTAGGTTCCGACAAATATTTAACTGGGATAATGACCTTCAAAGCATCTCATACGTCAATCGACAGATAATGCCAATCCTCAATTGGTGCTTAACATTCCTATTCATAGCTTTTACTTATTTAATGTTGTTTGAAAGCAACGAGCTTTTGCGAACATCGATTGGGAGATTTTTACTTTATGTAATAACTGGTTTTTGGGCTTTTAGACTGGTTTTGCAATTCGTTTATTTTGGATGGAAAAGTAAAAGGTCCAATCAATTTGCATTGCTACTTTTTGTGGGTAATGTTCTGTTGATATCAATTATTTTCCTGAATCAGCAAGCTTACTAGTTCGGATTCTGGCAGCTGCTTCTTTGTTGGCCGCTTTCAATGAAGATATATTGTATTTACAGGTCAGGATGATGTTATCAATGATAGACCTGCTGAGATTCTTTCGGCTTTCTAGTTTTTCTAATTGGAACTCCTTGTAGGCATCCGCCAATACTACTTGAGGAGCTGTTTGCCGGATTCTCGTACTAAGTCCAAATGCATATTGCTCATAGAATTCGATCTCTGTTTTCAACCGAATCAGTTTGATTTCAGTCATTTCATGTCTGCCACTTATCACATCCCTAATAGCGATTTGATTGTTCAAAAACTGTGTCTTTAAACATTTCTTTTTTTCTGAATCGGTGCAGAGGTCCCTAATTGTTGAGTTTTGTTTTTTTAAGGTATTGATTTTGTCAATTTCCAGTTGCTTGAGTGTATTCCAAAGTTCACGTTCCTCCAGATGAAAATTTTTCAATTGCTTGATTAAAGACATTTGATATTCCATTGGTTTGTAGACTTTCTGAAGCATTGTATCAATTAGAGGTAACCTGTAAATTCTGATATATGTATTTGATACATATGGAATCCACTCATCAATCTCCAATTCAGTTTTCATGATTTCATTCATGATTTTTTTCTTTTTAATGGCGCTAGTACTCAGTGTTTCTTTCACTAGGTTAATGCCTTTGTCATATGCATCAATTTCAACTTGAATAGCTGTCAAAGTGATCTCATGTTCATCTATCATCCACGGTTTGGTGTCATGATCTGAGTAACGGAGAGGGGTCAGTGGGCCAAAGTTTTTTTGTGCTTGCTTATCTATAAGTCGTTGATAGCTGATAGCTGTTTTCTTTTGTCTGGCTAATTTTTTCGCAGCATAAGTAAGGTTTTGCTCTACCCATTTATTGATTTGTCTGGTGGGTTTCACCATTCTCTCCGACATTTGTTTGGCCATTTTGCTTCTGCTACCAGCAATTTCTGTCTTGATTACCTTTTGGTGAGTTCGGGCGTCTTTTATTGACTGGTTATAGATTGGGATCAGCTCTTTGTTAATTGCAATCAATTCCAGGTCGTTTTCAGGTGTACGATCTAGTCTGTTTTGAGCTTTGTGCAGATTAGCAACACTGAGAACTCTATGGTTTTTTGGATTAAATGCATGGCCGCTCTCTGCAGAAATTGCTAGCTGGTTTTCTTCACCTTTGTATTCGTACTTTTTTAGTCCCGCCAGATAGTCAATGTGTTGAGTTGAGTCGGGTCGAGTCAAATACTCCTCAATTGATTTTGCATCCTTTTCAAAAACCTCTAGCGGTACTGGATACTGTAGCATTTGCCAATTAGGATCAATGGGAAGATGATTAATCACTAAGTCTCTTGGTGCAATGTCAAAATAATATGGTGTTGGTCTTTTGGTGAAGTGATATTTGTCCTGCAGATAAGGAATTCGAAACCATTCATACATCAGCTTTCTGAAAACACGTCTGTTCTGAACTACAAATCCTGCACCCCATGTTGCATCAACCAACTTCCATTTCCCATTTACTTTGACAGCATTCCAGCTATGGTCCGACTCGTAAAAAGTAGTGCCCCATTGATAGCTTAATCCTTTGCTATATCCACTAATGGTATAAGATTGAATATTTGCATGTTTACATAATTCATCGAAGAGGTCAGAATATTGATGACAAATCCCTTTTCTTCGTTTCAGTGTTTCTTTAACACTAATGGATTCTTTGCTCAATTTTTTGATCCCCTTTACATCATATTTAATGTTATTGGTAATCCAGGTGTAGATGTTACGGACTTTGATGCTATCATCCGTTTCGTCCTGTGTTAAGAACTTTGCCAATCTTTTAGGAGACTTTTTAGCCCAGATAGGAGCTTTGGAATACGGAGCGTTATACTCAGTCATCATTTGAGCACACACTGTGTTTATAGTACACAGAGGTATAGTGATCAACAGAATTGAGATGACAAAAACGCGTTTCAATAAAATTTGAGTTTAGTTCCTTACTTTAAATTACGAAAGGATGGATAAAATGGAGAACAAAAAATAAAAAAATCCATTGAGGTGTATAATACTTAGCATTCTTCCAAACATTCCGTAGTATTGTATCCACATTTCAATTTTACGACCATGACATTCAATAAAGCCCAATCTCAAGTAGCCAGAAATGCCATAGAACGCATCTATATAAACATGCGTCATTTATTCATTCGTGGGAGCTACAAGCCTACCGGAGTTTCAGGCTCTTCGTTGATGTCATCACTTCTAACATTAAAACCGGAGATATACGGAGTGATTGATCATCCGGAAAAAGTGGAGTTGGAAGGAATGCTTTATATCCTTGAAAGACTTCCGGATGGTATTGAAGAATGTCGATTTATCAAACTAACGGCTCGTGAAGGAATTGAAGAAGCTGGCCATGAGGTAATTATCCCTTCGAAAAGGAGAAGAAATTGTTACAGAATCGATGAGGATAGGATGTACGTTGAAATGACCAGAGGACGAAGTGATATTTATGATATTCTTACTCACCTCACATTCCTCTATAACGAGGCTGAAAAGATAAAGAATTACTGCATTGACCTTAAAGGAGAGTTTACAGAAGACTGGAAAAAGCTGGAGGAAATAGTTCTTAAGGAGGAGCAGGGCGAGGAGTTCGATGAGAGCAAAGCAATGATTTACCTGAGTAATGTTTTGGGTAGAACTGTCAGCGAAGTAAAGGAGACCATAGAAAAATTTAAGGCTAGCAAAGTTAGAAATAGCCTTTATAGAATAGCGTACTGGTTAGGTAAACGTTCTATCCATGATCAGGAGCTTGAGGAGGATAGAGAAGTATCTTTTTCCGCGAAGCTTAGAGAGATCATTGGTCAACATATCTATGGTGAGCAGTGGGCTACAAGAATTAAGAATTTGTTGGAGAAGGAAGGCCTTATCGAACGTCCAATTCATGTGATCAGCGCCAACCTTCACAGCTTTATGAATATCATCTACGGTTTTCAGGCTGGTGGGAAATTCAAGGATGTGATGGATCTCGCAAATGCAACAAGCGCAGAAGGAAGCGACAAATTAAATGACAAGATCAGAAAACATGCTTTAGGTAATGGCATGTACGAGCTTCCGGATAGCTCTGGAACTAATCTTACTGTTCAGGTTTATGATTTCGCTAAAATTGATGTATCCGGACATCCGCTTGATTTGACATGTGAAGGAGGAGAGAAACCGGTACTTATTGTGATGGATTATGCATTTGGTGAGCAGGCCTATGAGTGCATGGAAGAGCTGCTTAAACCTTTCGGAGATGAAGATAAAATGTATCAGGATATTCGTAGTATTACCATCATGGGTAAAGCTGGAATTCTTGAAGGAGATAAAGGAGATCTAATGATCCCAACTGCCCATGTCTTTGAAGGAACTGCTGACAACTATCCATTTGAAAACCTTTTGACGAAAGAAGATTTTGAAGGGAATGATCTTGGTGTTTATGAAGGAACCATGATCACGGTACTAGGGACTTCACTACAAAACAGAGATGTATTAAATCACTTCTTAACATCAACCTGGAATGCAGTGGGCCTTGAAATGGAAGGAGCACACTATCAAAAAGCTATTCAATCCTCAGCAAGAATTAGAAGAAGTATTCGGGAAGATGTAAAAGTTCTATATGCGTATTATGCTTCGGATAACCCTTTAAAGACTGGTAAAACTTTGGCATCTGGAAGTTTAGGAGCCGAGGGAGTAAAACCAACATACCTGATCTCTGAAAAAGTACTGGAAAAGGTCTTTAAGATTTAATCCACAGTTGTGTCTCATGCAGTTATGAGTTAACTTTCATACAGTTAAACTCATTGCTATGGTTCGGTTCCCACCGATCTTCTTATTGCTGTCACTACTATTCTCAGAAATTGCCGCACAACGGATTGAGCTTTCAGAGAAAGAGCTGCTTTTCATTCAGGAGCACCCTGTTATTACTATGGGTGGAGAAAAGGATTGGGAGCCAATGCTGGTTTCTAACCGTCGCGGTATATCTGGGTTCGATAGAGACATGCTTGATGAGATTGAATTACTTACAGGATTGACTTTTGAGATTGAGGCTGGGAATTGGTCCGAAATAGTGAATAAAGCGGAAAACCGGGGAATCGATGGGTTATTGTATTCAGCAAAGGTTCCTGAAAGAGCATCCAAATTCAATTTTAGTGACCCATATGTCTATTTCCAAGTAGGTTTTTATGGGAGACTAGATGAACGGGCAATTACCAAAACCGAAAATCTAAAATCCGGAGTGGTAGCGGTACAAGCATCAGATCAGTTTTCTAATAATTTCATTGACAGCTTAGACTACTTCCAAAAGAAGGTGTATCCGGATAGAAATGCTGTCATTCAAGCCATTCTTTCAGAGGAGGTTGATTACTACTTTGGGGCATTGGACCTAGATTATTATCTGGCAAAAAATGCAGTAACCGGAATTAAGCTGGTACACCTGGTCCCAAACAAGGGTTTCGAATCTGTCTACAGTATTAGGAAGGACTACCCTGAATTAGTTTCCATAATGAATAAGGCCATCAAAGCAATACCTGTTACAAGGAGCAATTCTCTGATGAAGAAATGGGGTTTTGGTAATCGCAGTTCAGTTCTAGTGGATAAAGGCATTATATCAAGGTTCATTGGAATCACGCTTGTAATTGTGGTTGTAATTCTACTTTGGGTGGCTTCATTAGTTGGTCAGATCAGGAAGAGAAAAAGAATTCAGGCAAGACTGCAAGGAATGAAAGCCAACTTACAGGCCCAGGTGGAAAACTCCTCAGGACTCATCTACTCACTCGATCAGAATTTGCGTGTGATTGTCAAGAATCGAAATTTTGAGGAGTTTGTAAAAGCCTTTTCGGGTAGAGTGATTTCTGTAGGAGATGATTTCTCTGAATTTATTCCAGATCAGTTTAAAGAAAACTGGGTCGGAAGATATCGTAAGGGTTTAGATGGAGAAAAGTATTCAGTACAAGATACTTCGGATCTCATAGGAACAGGCATGAAAACTTACGTCACCTCGTTCAATCCAATTGAAATCAGAGGGGAAATTGTTGGCGTTGCTTGTTTCACCGAAGATATTACGGAATACACCGCTCTCAATCAGTACATGATCAACCTGATGGAGAATTCGTATGACTATATTTTTATTAAGGATACTGATTACAGATTTGTTGTAGCTAGTCAATCTTTGGCGGATGTGATGGGACTTAAATCATGGAAAGACTTTGTAGGTAAAACCGATTTTGAAATCAATTCAGAAAACGCTCCAGAATTTCATGAGGACGAAAGAAGAGTAATTGAGGAAGGTCTTTATTCTATCAATAAAGAACATTCATTTAAAGATAAAAATGGAGCTACAAGATGGGTGCAATCTACAAATGAGCCTATATATGATAAAAATAAAAGGATCATCGGTCTCTCAGGGGTGAGTAGAGATATTACAGATGCCAAACGCAATGAGCAGTCAACCAAGATGCTTTTATCTGCAATCGACACTACAGGGGATTACGTTACATTCTTCGACAGAGAGTTGAAGTTATTCTATTTGAATCAAGCAGCAAAAGAGATTTTTGGAGAGGAGGATTACATTGGGATGAGCCTTGATAGGGTACTTTCTCCTGAGGTATTTGAAGAAGTGAAGCAAACTGTACAAGAAGGCCTTCAGGAACGCAACAAAACCAGAGATGAGCTGGAAATCATTGTTCCTGAAACTGGAGAGAAAAGAATTGTAGATAGTGTAGTAGTGAAAGTAATGGATGACAATGATGAATTCATTTGTTTCGCCAATATAGCACGTGATATTACAAACAGAAAGAAACTACAGGAGGAGATAGCAGCTGCAAAATTAAATGATGAGCTGATGCGAGCTTCCTTCAAAGCTGAAGATCAGGAGCGTACAAGAATTGCACACGACTTACATGATGGTGTACAACAAAAGTTAGCAACCGCTGCTATTTCATTGCAGGCCCTGGAAAATGGAAGAGTCAACAGTACAATAAACCTGATCAATGAGTCCATTTCAGAAATTAGAAGAATGTCCTATAATCTATCTCCAAGGGCACTTAATGACCTTGGCTTATGTGCAGTAATCAAAGATGAGATCAACCGACTTAATGAAGTGCAAAGTGATATTAATTTCTTGTTTCACGACAATATAGATGATATGAGGTTTGAAGATGCTATTGAGAAAAATCTCTACAGAATCTTCCAAGAGGCGACTTCTAATATATTGAAACATTCAAAAGCTTCCGAAGTACATATGCAGCTCATCAAAAGTGGAGATATCCTTTCCATGGGAATTGAAGATAATGGTGTCGGGTTTGATTCGAAGGTTGTAAAAGAGGGTGGAATGGGATTGGCCAGTCTAAGAAATAGAGTCTCTTTGATAAGCGGAGCGATTGAAATTGATTCATCCAAACAAAATGGTACCAACATATTAATTGAAATAGATTTATGAGTTCTCCAACCACCATACTACTCGTAGATGATCATCCAATGATCCGAGATGCCCTGAAACTATACTTTAATGATATTAATGAAGTAGAGGTGAAAGGTGAAGCAAACAATGGTTCAGAAGCCTTAGAAAAACTGGAATCAGAAAGCTTTGACCTGGTTATAACAGATGTTAATATGCCAGAAATGAATGGCGTGGAATTTATGCAGGCTTTAAAAGAGAAATATGCAGACCAGAACGTACTGGTAGTAAGCATGATTAATGAAGCAGCACAAATCAAGAAAATGATTTCACTTGGAGCTAATGGTTATGTCCTCAAAAACAGTCCTAAAGATGAAATTCTTACTGCTATTAAAAGTATTGTGGGAGGAGAAAATTACTTTGGAAAAGAGGTTTATAGCCTCATAATGGAGAATATATCTGGCAAAAAACCTAAGCAAAGACTCACACTTGAGATCCCTTTAACCAAAAGAGAAAAAGAGATTTTGAAACTTGTAATGGAAGAGTTTACCAACCAGGAAATCTCAGAGAAACTTTTCATAAGTGTAAGGACTGTTGAAGCACATAAAAGGAATCTGCTGGAAAAGACTGGAAGTAAGACTGTAGCCGGTTTAGCTATTTATGCCATGGAAAGGAACCTGATCTAGGGGGTCTTCTAGGTGAATCACCTATTTTTCTAAAGTAGGTGATCCCCAATTACATAGGAGTTGTATCCAGTATACTTTTGCTACATAATTAATTACGCAAATGTTATTTTCAACTCCGACCAAAATGGAAATTACTTTAACCAAAGATCTTGAGATCTTACTTGTTGTAGCAAACTCAGAGTGTGTTGACAACATTATCCACTCACTAAAGTCAGTGAGAATGGAAAGCGATGTTTTTTGGCTAAAACATCCCGATAAAGCAGTTGATTTCGTAGAATCAAGAGGTGCCTATGCAGGCAAGGCCATGACCAATAATCCAAAGTTTTTTGTTTTTGATGCAAGATTTGGGATAGATGACTGCAGGTATTTGATAAGAAAAGTGAGAAGTATAAGCGGTTTAGAAAACAGCCCATTTTTCGTTCTTGCCAAAGGATTGCCAGAAGAAGAATTAAGAGAATTTAGAGGGGAAGGTATCTATATCATTGATGAACACTTCAAAATTGAATCAATAAAACCAATCCCAAACCCACTGAAAATATTTGATTGTTAAATTTTTAATAATTCATAACCACTGATATTTACAATTTAGCGCCATATCAATTAAATTAGTAAAGTATTAACACTTCCGAGAGATATCGAGATAATCACGATATTAAATTATTTAAAGAATAATTTTAATTATTCTTATATATTCATTTTCTTTACTAAGTTTTAGAAAACCACTTTATTATGGCACTAATACCCCTTACCGAACCTTTGGGTAGGAAGAGGGCAGCTCATCTGTTGCGAAGAACATGCGTTGGAGCTACAATTTCGCAGATAGATCAGTTTGCAAATCTTACCCCACAGGAAGCCCTGGAGCAGTTGTTTCTGGATGATTTACCAGATCCGGTATTACCAATTGATACTGAAACAGGAGCGGAATGGATTACCAACGGCCCAATAGAAGACGTCAACAGTGAGGACAGTACTCTGGAGAGTTACCTGATGAGATGGAATATTGCTCAGATGATGAGCGCAGGAGTTCCAGAGAATCAGTCTTTGTCTTATGCTTTTAGGGAGAGGTTGATGTTTTTCTTTCATACTCACTTCACTACAAAAAGATCAACTGTTGGTAATAGCAGATCCATATATTATCAAAACGAATTATTTCGATTCTACACATTTGACAGGGATGATATCATTGTTCCACCACCAGATGAGTTTTCTGAGGAGACCATAATACCTTTAAATTTTAAGGAGCTGGCAAAAAAGATCTGTGTAGATAATGCCATGCTTAGATTCCTTGATGGAAGACTAAATGTAGCAGGAAATCCTAATGAGAACTTCGCAAGGGAACTTTTAGAGCTTTATACAATCGGTAGGGGATTGGAAGGAAGCCTTGATGAGCCTGATTTTGAAGGAGATTATATTGTATACACAGAGCAGGATGTGCAGGAGGGAGCAAAGGTCCTTTCAGGTTTCAATATTGATGATTCTTTTTCAAATATAGACGAAGATACTGGTCTTCCTCGTGGAGTGATCAGAGGTGGAGTAATTGCCTCAGCGCATGATAATTCTACAAAGACCTTCAGTTTCAGACTTGGTTCCGGAGTTGTAAGTCCAGACCAGGAGTTGACGCAAAATGGATCTCCAACTGAAGAGAGCTTATTAGATGAAATCAGCCAATTAGTTGACCTGATTTTTGATCAAAACGAAACTGCGAAGCACATCTGTAGAAAACTATACAGATTCTTTGTTTATCACGAAATATCTGAGTCTTTACATGATGGAATCATCCAGGATATGGCTGATATCTTTATTGCAAATGACTTTAAACTATATCCAGTTCTTGAAGCATTATTTACAAGCACTCATTTTTATGATGAAGATGCTGGATCAACTGATAACAAGTTTGGAGGAGTCATAAAGTCGCCACTTGATGTTGTTGTTGGTTTGGCAAGGACATTCGAGTATCCAATTCCTGATATGCTCACTCAAACAGAAGACTACTATGAGACTCTGGGAGGAATGCTGGGATGGATGAATTCAATGGGCATGGATTATTTCGACCCATTTGAAGTGGCCGGTTACTCCGGGTATCATCAGTTTCCATTGTATTATAGGAGTTGGATAACCACAAATTACCTGACTAATAGATATAATTTCGTCAGGGAGCTAATGGGTGATCGACCAATTCCTGATGATGATCAGATTAATTTATTGAATTGGGTGTTTGCCAATTTTCCGGAATCCACCATTCAAGATGGGCGATTATTGATTGCCGAATTAGCTTCTTATCTACTACCGGTATCTGATGATCTTTCATTTGATGAATTGGATACAAGTGGAGAAATCACACCTCAAAGACTGAATTTTTACTTGCAGGAGTTTTTATTCCGTGAAGGCCTGGGAGACCCAGGAGAAGATGCCTGGACCAACATGTGGCCAGATAATGTAAATGGTGATATCGTAGCAGAGAGACTTGCTTTCCTGGTTAATTCGATGTTGCAAACTCCAGAATATCAACTTATGTAATCATGAAAAGAAGACGCTTTATAAGAAATATATCGGCTGCTGCAGGTGTTCCCTTCGCATTGAATGGTGTACCGCTAAAAGTGATGGGTCAAACTCATTTCAACAGACTG
>JANSWY010000184.1 GCA_024743255.1 bacterium
GTAATCTGATCTTTTGCAAACACACCTTCCATAGGAAAGGCTCTGGCAAAATCTACTACTTCAGGCATTTTCTCCTTCATGAAAGGACCTACTCTTGGGACTGCTGCAGCACAATCAATATTGAGATCTCCTGACCTGTAGACCATGTATCTTACTCGGTAGATATTATCCACATTACTATGAAACTTATCATAGCTTTTCTCATAAGAAACATACTGTAGAATGAAAATAAAGGCTGCAATTCCAAGTGCAAGCCCCATGATGTTCAATGCCGAATACATTTTGTCTCCGGCAATATTGCGCATTGTGATTTTGAAGTAATTCTTAAACATGGCAAAACTATTATTTTGAGTGACCTTAATTTTTTTCCTTAATCCATAGTTTCTCACCGACATGAATACATCCAGCCAAAAGTAGAATCTGGCATATACCAAACCTTTCTCTTCTATGCGATCAATAAAAATCTCATGAAGATCTCCATAGACATCATCAAAGAGCTCTGAAGCATAGATTAGTTTCAGTATTCTTATCCCAATAAATGGGGGCCGGTTAGAAACAGATGTTTTCAACCTAAATAGTACTAAATGTGAGTTGCGGGATATTCTCCCAGTACTGTTGTCTTAGGTCTTTTGATCTTTGTAATTCCGAAAACCCTGCACTGGTAACTTTAAAATAGCGCTTCTTCTTACCTCCTCTTTTATTGGCTGCACCACCAAATTCAGATGATAAGAATCCTTTGTCTTCCAATCGGTAAAGAGAGGAGTGAATTGCACTGATATTGACCTTCCGGTGCTGCTCAATCTCCTTTTTAACAGTGACGGCATACGCTTCTGCGCCTAAAGAGGCAACTGTCAACAAAACCAGCTCCTCAAATTCTCCAAGGTAATTTCCTTTCATAACTTTAGTATTATCCTCACAAATGTAAACATAATGAATTCAATAATCCTCATGTTTGTAAATATTAATGGAAGTTGGAAGTTGGAAGTTGGAAGTTGGAAGTTGGAAGCAAACGATCCCTTTCGAAGAAAGGTTACTAACCCAAAAGCCAAATAGCCAACAAGCCACCAAATCCTGACAAAAGTCAATCTAATTACCACTGAATGTGGTGAACTCCATATGCTCAGAATCGTATTTTAACAAGACGAAAATTTACTTACACCAAATCACTCCATGGACATCAAAAAGGCTAAGATTGAGCATCTTATTGAAGAAATAGATGAAATAATTAACTCAATCAAGAACTCTGCACAGAAACACACTGATATCATTACAAGTGTCAGCTCAACCTATCAAAAAAGTGCTAGAAATCTCATCCATTATAAGGAATTTAGGAATCATGATTTGAGGAAAATTCAGAAGAAACTTAAGAACCTGGGATTATCCAGGTTGGCAAATTCAGGAGGCCATCAGTTGGCTAGTTTGTTGAAAACTAAATTGATTCTGGAGAAATTATTGGGTAAGGAAACCCCCAATACCAAGTCTGGTCTTTCTATCAAAAATGGGAAAAAGCTGCTTACTAATCACACTAAGGAACTTTTAGGTTATCGATCAAAGAATCGAAGAGTAAGGATCATGGTAACTCAACCCACTGATGCTGCGAATAATCCGCAAATGGTCCATGAAATGGTAAAAAGTGGAATGAATTGCGCAAGAATCAACTGTGCTCATGATGATCCTGAAACATGGAAAAAGATCATTAATAATGTAAAAGCTGCTTCCAGGTCCCAAGGAAGGAAGATCAAAATAAGCATGGATTTAGCAGGTCCAAAAATAAGAACTGGAGCAATTACTCCTGGGCCGAAGGTTCGCAAATTCAGGCCGGAAAGAGATGATATTGGAAACGTGGTGAACCCTGCATTAATCGTATTCACCAGTAAAGTTGACGAGGAATCGGATCCTCATGAGTTACCGGTAAATCCAGAATGGTTTGAGAAGCTGGAAGTTGATGATAAAATCACATTAACCGACACAAGAGAAAAGAAGAGAATACTTAAAGTCATCCATAAGACCGAAGATAAGGTATTTGTCAATTGCTACGAAACCTCCTACATTGGCACTGGTACCAAACTAACTTGTGATAAAATTCCTTCTCTTACAAATGTTGGAGAACTCCCTCCTATTGAACAATCTATTCTTCTCAGGACAAATGATTTCCTAACTATTCATAAAGACCAATCACCTGGCCAACCTGCAATATTTGATGAGGATGGCAATATCTTAAGACAAGCTCACATTTCTTGTCAACTGCCTGAAGTATTTGCTTCAGTAAAAGTTGGAGAAGCAGTTTTGTTTGATGATGGTAAAATTGAAAGTGTGATCACTGAAGCAAGTTCAGAATTTTTCACTGTAAAAATTACCCGGGCTAAGGAGGCTGGTTCCAAACTAAAAGCAGAGAAAGGAATCAATTTCCCAACTACTGACATCCCTATTAGTGGTTTAACCGATAAGGATAAGAATGACATGCCTTTCATTGTTGAGCATGCGGATATTGTAAACTTTTCATTTGTGAACTCAAAAGAAGATGTTCAGGAATTAATTCATCTTCTTACTGAGCTGAATGCAATTGACAAACTAAGCATTATCTTAAAAATAGAAACTCAACGAGCCTTCGATAACCTAACAGAAATTCTGCTTACCGCAATGAAAACCAAATACATTGGAGTGATGATTGCCAGAGGGGACTTGGCAGTGGAGACTGGATGGGACAATATTGGAAGAGTACAGAAAGAAATACTTTCACTCTGTAATGCTGCTCACATTCCAGTGGTTTGGGCAACTCAGGTATTGGAAAACCTGGCAAAAAAAGGACTGCCATCAAGATCTGAAATTACGGATGCCACGTCCTCATTAAAAGCGGAATGTGTCATGTTAAAC
>JANSWY010000028.1 GCA_024743255.1 bacterium
AGACCAATCAAGGGTGGAATTTGGAGGTAACAATTTATTGATTGATCAAAAAGGTTTCTCCGGGTTGATCCGTGCAAATAATCTCATTACTTTGGAACAAGGAGAGATTGGGAATTGGGCATTCTCACTAACAGAAATTTCAGTTGGTGTGAAGGCTAATCAACTACGACAAGCAGGGTTTAAGGGGCTTATTGAAGTGCCATTGATGGACGGTGATTCTTCAGGAATATTGGGGTATGATGCTCAATTTAAACCTAAAGGAGACTTTTTGTTTCAAGTTGAGGTGAAGGACCAATTACCATTTAATGTTTGGCAAGCTCAATTGACTTTAGACAAAAACTCCTACATAAAGGTAGAAAAGAAAAATGGTTCTCTGAAACCTGAGGCTTTTCTGAATGGTGTGATGACAGTTAATGCCTCATCAGATGCTAGTTCGACTGAGAAAGGGGTGAAATTTAAAGGAATTGAGTTTCAAGGGCTAAAAATTCAATCAATCCGACCATACGTAACTGTACAAGCTTTTTCTCTCGGTACTGAAGGTGAAAGGTCGGAGACGGCTAGTTTTCCCATTACAATTCATGAAGTATTTGGTCAGGTGACTGAGCAAAACTTAGAGCTTGGAGTAGAATTGTCGCTTCATTTAACTAACAGTTCAACGGGTGGTGGTTTTAGTGCTCGAGGGCGGGTTAGTGTTTTAGGAGAGCTCTATGAAACTGAAGGAGGCAGATTTAGATCAAAGTTCGATAAAGTCAATATAGAAAAATTTTCAATTGATGTGAAGCAAGGTTCACTAGCATTTAGTGGTGAGTTAATAGTATTTAAGAAGAATGAGATTTACGGTAAGGGGATAAGTGGAAGTATTGAGGCAACATTTGGTAGCGGCCTAACAGTAGGTGCAAAAGCACTCTTTGGAAAGGTTGATGGGATGCGCTACTGGTATGTCGATGCGATGGTGGAGCTTTCTTACGCATCCAGAATTCAATTGGTTCCGGGACTCCTAAATATTAGTGGTTTTGCTGGAGGAGCCTATTATCACATGGGTATTGATGATTCAGGACTGTCCAATGATATTGGGATATCAAGATCTGGAGTCACGTATAGGCCAGATTCTACTATGGGCTTAGGACTAAAGGCTACTGTTTTTATTTCCAGCATTACGGAAAATGTACTTAAAGGAGAGGCTACTTACGAAATGGCTTTTAATGCCACTGGAGGATTGAGATACATTTCTTTTACAGGTAATGCCTTTATAATGAGCTCAAATGCGGAAAAAGCCGACCTGTCTGAATTATCCAAGTCAATGGCAAAACAATCCAATTCAGCGAAATCATCCGACAACCCAGAAGGTTTACTAGATTCAGATAATGAAAACGACCCATCAAATCTAGAAATTCATGGAGATCCTACCGCCAAAGGTGCAGCCATTGCTGCTCACCTTCATATGATAATGGATTTTAATAATAATAGCTTTCATGCTGAGGCACAGGCCTATGTAAATATTGCCAATGTTATTACTGGAGTCGGTCCTAAAAACAGAGCAGGTTGGATAACTATGCACTTTTCTGCAGATGAGTGGTACATATATGTTGGTTATCCTGATTATGATAAACGTATCGGTCTTGAGTTTGCAAATTTGGCAAGGACTACTGCATATTTTGTAACTGGAAGTAAAATCCCAGGATCTCCTCCACCCCCCTCCAATGTAAGTGAGATTCTCGGAGACATTAACCTGGATTACATGAGTGATCTCAACTCATTGAAAAGTGGAGCAGGAATAGGTTTTGGAGCAGAGTTTAGTTTTGACACAGGAGACCTAACTTTCGCAATATTCTATGCCAGGTTTGCAATGGGAATGGGGTTTGATGCGATGTTAAAAGACTATGGGTCAGCACAATGTGAAGGAAGGTCAGGTGCTTTAGGAGTAAACGGGTGGTATGCAAATGCACAGGTATATGCCTATATACAAGGGAAAATAGGTATCCAAGTAAAGCTTTTCGGGAAAAAACGAAAAGTGGATATAATTGACCTTGGACTTGCTGCTATACTGCAGGCAAAATTACCTAATCCCACATGGATGCGTGGAATTGTAGGGGGGCGTTACAGCGTACTTGGTGGATTGGTAAAAGGACAATGTAAATTTGAATTTGAATTAGGTGAAGAATGCAAGATTCAGAAGACCGGAAGTGTACTGGAAGGCCTGGAAGTTATAAGCACTATTACTCCATCAGAAAATGAAACGGATGTAAGTGTATTCAACACTCCACAGGTTGTTTTCAACTTCGAAATCAATAAAACATTCACCATGATGGACAGAGATGATAAAAGAAAAAGCTTCAGGATTGTTCTTGATGAATATAAAGTTTCGCAGGGAGCTGTTGCATTGACCGGAACCAAAGACTGGAATCAGGACAACACCGTGATAGTGTTCAATGGAGACCAGATTCTGCCTGGAATTTCTGACATTAAAGTATTTGTAAAAGTATCTTTTGAAGTACAGGAGAATGGTGTCTGGAAAAAAGTATTAATTGATAATCAACCACTAACAGAGAGTAAAGCATTAACATTCAAAACTGGTGAAGCACCAGATTATATTGCTGAGGAAAACATAACATACAGATATCCGCTTGAAAACCAATATTTATTCTATCCACAAGAGATCACTCAAGGGTTTATTAGAATGCGAGTTGGTCAGGATTATCTTTTTAACCCTGGTTCTGAATGGGTACAAAGAGTCAGGATAAAAACTAAAAACGGCTATCAGAAGTACTTGAATTTTAACTATGCCAACAAACAGGTTAGTTTTAATATTCCGTCTGATGTTCCATTGAACCAACCAGTAGAATTTGAGGTGATTAATTTGCCATCTTCTATGGCGTCTAGTATCGACTCAAATGTAGACTCGGTTATCACAAATGTTGATCTGGGTGATGCCGATATCTCGACTGAGATAAAAACCAATGAGGCTACAGGATCACTTCAGGATCTGCAAGAGAAGGTGCTTTATTCCAACATTGTTCGAACCAGTAGCTACGCTTCTTTAAGAAGGAAATTGGAAGCTCCTCAAAACTACAGTATTGTTACATGGCCCGTCCAGCCTAGGGTATATGAACTAAAATGGCAACTTACTTCAATGCCTGAAGTCTTCACTAACCTAGAGTTGAATGGCAATTCTTCTTTTGGTCCATTAGTGTCATATCAAGCTGACTACAATGGAAATAGCTGGTATAATAATGAAGTATTTCCTCTAATCTATGAGAACTATCCAATTCACAATTCAATTACGATCACCAGACGTAATGTAAATCAAATGGACCCAGCTCCTAGAAACAATATATACTTTGTACAAATGACTCAGTATGGAACTGACTTAAATACCACACCTAATTCTTCACAAGCTATTTTATTCTTCAACGTGGGCTTGGATGTTCATCAGGATTATGTAGAGTTGAGAAATAAAGCTGCCGATTATCTCTTTGCTGGAGGTGTTAACTCCAGAGCTACTCAGCTACTACAAAGTCAATTCCCGGTAATGTGGTATGAGAAATATAAGTTCAAGGTAGGATATAGAGTTCCAGGAGTCTCAGGGGTTAATTTTAAGTATACACACACTTTGGATTACAAACAGGAATGAGAAGCTTAAAATTTCAAATATTGACTATTTTCATCACAACTTTGGTTTTAAGGACTTACGCACAACCAAACAACTCCAAAACTGTAGCATTATTAGCAAAATCCACACAAAGTAGTATTCAACTCAGGTGGGCTCCAACTACTCCAGTTTTATGGCAACTTGGCAATAAATATGGTTATGGTGTGGAAAGGATTACAATGCTTCGAAACGGAAAATTATTAGATCCGGATGATAGGTCATTGGTCAAATTATCCAATGAAATATTAAAACCTTACCCACTGGAGTCATGGGAATTTTTGGTGGAAAATGATGATAATGCTGCTATTGCAGCCCAAGCTATTTATGGTACGGGATTTGATTTTGCGTTTGACGGTCAGGACGTGCTTGAAAGTATCAATAAGGTGAAGGAAGTTGAGTCCAGATTTTCATTTGCACTGTACGCAGCTGATCTGTCTATTGACGTGGCAGAGTATTCTGGTTTATATATTAATGATGAAACTATAAGCCCAGAAGAAAAATACATCTATAGGGTTTATTTGAATCTTCCTTATGAAATTCAGGATATTAGTAGGGATACCGTTTCGTATTTTATAGGCCTAGATGACTACTATCCTTTACCGGAAATTGGTCAATTCAATGGTGAGTTTAGAGATGGCGTTGCGACATTGATGTGGAATTATAAGGATTATCAGGAATATTTCACCAGCTACATTATTGAAAAATCTTCAGATAATGTTGATTTCTCGCCTATTACAGATCAGCGAATTACTCCGGCTGTTAGTGAGTTTTCCGAATCTCAAAAAGTAATGTATTACCTTGACAGTCTTGAAACAAACAATATTTATTACTACCGTATTAAAGGGATTTCTCCTTTTGCCGAAATTGGACCTCCTTCTGAAGTAATCTCAGGAAGGAATAGATCATCATTCAAATTCTCACCTCTGTTTTTAGATGCAGACACCATAAGTTCCCAGCGAGTTCTGTTAAAATGGTCATTTCCAGAGAATGGTATGAATTTATTAAAAGGTTTCAGAATATTGAGAAGTGACAATGAGGGAGTTGGGTATCAAGACATTAGTGGGTTACTATCCAAGCAGAATTATTCTTACGTTGATGAAAAGCCATTCTCAGGAAATTACTATATTATTGAAGCAGTAAGTATAGATGACGAAATCACAAGATCATTCCCGAAATTTACCCAGCTGGAAGATAATACACCACCTCAGCAACCACAGAATCTTGCAGGTAAAATAAGTCAGGAAGGAGTAGTTCAACTTACTTGGGATGAAGTACCGGACTCTGACTTAAAAGGCTATTTAATTTATAGAAAAAACTTTGATCACGATGAATTTATTAGAGTAAATTCTGATGTCGTTGTAGCATCTTCATTTGCTGATACAATTAAGCTTAATAATCTTACGGAATCAATCCAATATGCAATAAGAGCTGTTGATCTTAGATACAATGAGTCGTTATTTTCGAAGGGCGTAAAGCTCACAAAACCAGATTTGATTCCTCCTGTTGCTCCTTTGATTCAAAATATACAGACACAACCCAATGGGGTTTATTTATCCTGGATAAATAGCAGTAGTACAGATGTAATTGGAT
This sequence comes from bacterium, assembly GCA_024743255.1. Classification (GTDB taxonomy): domain Bacteria; phylum Bacteroidota; class Bacteroidia; order Cytophagales; family Cyclobacteriaceae; genus JANSWY01. Next base: position 5,240 of record JANSWY010000028.1, read on the forward strand.
ACCTACTTTATAGAACTATTGATGGTGAGAATTGGGAATTGGTGAACACAATTTCGGCGGAGATGCCTTCATCCATTATTGACAAGGGAGTTGAGGACGGCAAAAGATATGATTATCTATTGGTTGCAATGGATGACGCTGGTCTCGAGTCTGAGCCAAGTGATCCAGTATCAATTGTATTTAAGCAAATATTCAAAAAACCTGAATTGACTGGTTATGTGGATGAAGGTAAAGGTATTTTTCTCCGTTGGGCTGGAAACTCAAAACAGCTTTTGAAAACAAAAATTTATCGCGGTAGAGATGAAACCTCTATGTCTTTGTTAGTTACCGCAGATGGACAAACCAGGGAACTTCTTGATCAGGGATTACGAATTGGAAACAGATACTATTATAAAATCCAGCTTGTTTACATAGATGGCTCAACTTCCAAATTTAGTTCGACTTTAAGCCTTGACTATTGATGAAAATGAGTAGAATAATTTTTATATCGTTTTGGATTGTTGGGTTATTTTTAATTCCTGAAATATTACAGGCACAGACTGTTTCATTCAGCCTTGGAGACAACTTGCCTACACATACCCCAGTTACAGATAGGAGGATTCCTTTTCTAAGAAAATCGTTTGATTGTACGGGGCAACCATCACCGTGTCTTCCTTTTGAAATTGATGAATTTACTGGGACTCATTACATTGAAGATGTTGCTCCTGTAGTCACCCGAACCCACGATCAAACTGCAGGTACCCATTGGTTTGTTCAAGATGTCTCAAGTGGAGAAGGTTACAAATATTTTGGATTTGCTGCAGGTTCTCTGCTTTCAGAAATTGGCTACTTGTTAGACGATTCACGAATGGCAACAATTGCTTCAGTTTTGGGGCTTACTAGGGCATACGGGGTGGAATTAAGATTTGTATGTGTTCCAGATGTAGCAGATTATCGATTTCATATTCCTCGTCCATCTAATATTGTGACTATCAATAAGTTGCCTGATGTATCTTTTGTTGAAACGGACGTTAGCTGTAAATTTGATGACTCTCCAGATGATCCACTAGAACTTGACGGAGAACTAGAACTTACATTTAATATACCTGGGTTATGGGAAGTATTTGTAAGAAGATCAGATGGAGCTAATATGGAACTGAGAGGAATCGAAATCTTGGAAAATGATGTCCTTGAGTTTAGAAGTAGAAAGGCATATCTCAATGGAGTTGAGGTCACTTCGCCAGCATTGGTAGGTGAATATGATTTTTCTCCAGGTACTTATACTCTTGTAATACAATCTTTAGGAATCGTTGAAACAGCAAGAACCTGGTACCCTGAAATTGGTGAGCCAAACCTCATTTCAGTTGGTTCTATTACAACTTCACCTACTACCTGTTTTGGAGAACCCAGTGGTTCCATAACCATAGCTGGATCTGGAGGTACACCAATATACAGATACAAAGTGAATGATGGGTCTTACACTGGTGGTTCTTCTGGTGCAGGCACAATAAGTGGGATAGAGGGAGCTACCGATCATGTGGTTTATGTAATGGATGCAAATGGTTGTGAGGTTTCACAAGGCGGTGTTGAGGTGGATGATGCGCCTCAGATAATACCGGATATCAGTGTTACTCAAATGGAATGTCATGGGCAGAGGGGTAGTATAACAGTTAGAGCAGCAGGAGGTAATCCTTTTGGTACCAGTGCCTATCGCTTCGGAATTACTGGACCTATTGTGATTTACCCTGGCACAGGTTCTGCTTCTACTTCTTCCGCTACTTCTTTGACACGAAATAATTTGGTTGCAGGTGATTATATAGTGACGATCATAGATGAGAGCAATTGTTCCTTAGATGTTACATACGTTACTATTGATCCAGAACCGGAGTTGTTTACATTAAATAATGGATCTAGTTCCGTAAATCCGGTGATAACCGATGTGCAATGTCATGGGGAAAATACCGGGTCTGTAAGAGTGACGGCCTATGGTGGAACTCCTCCTTTTAGATTTAAGTTTGGAAGCGAAAGTTATTCTTCTGCATCAACAAATCGCCAATATACAAGAAGTAACCTTACTGCTGGAAGTTATGCCTGGAGTTTCTTAGATGCCAATGGTTGTGAACTAACTGGAACTGCAGATGTTGAAGAACCTGACGAATTAGTTTTTGTATCAACAGACCCAACTGCTCCTTCGTGTTTATCACAACCATCGGAATCCGGAAGTTTTGATGCGGATGGTACAATTGATGTAGAAGTTGAAGGTGCCACAAGACCATATCAGTATCGAGTTGATGGTGGGGATTGGAGTTCTAATCAATCTGGTTTCACCTATACTTTTACTTGCTTGAGTGCTGGTGATCACATAATTGAAGTCAGAGGTAGGTACGATTGTGAACCGTATGGCAGTGAAACTGTCACTGTTCCAAATCCCACCAATACCGTTCAGGTTGCTGCAACGCCCACCGCTGCAGGTTGTACTGGAGGAACTAATGGTAGTATTTTAGTGGATGCTTCTCAGGGAAACCCGTATTCAACAAGCTCTTACCAGTTTCGTCTGGGATCTTCAGGTAGTTTTAGTAGTGCTAGGACAAATATAACTTATAATAACTTGTCGCCTGGAGACTACACGGTTTGTGCTAAAGATGAAAACGGTTGTGTTGATTGTACTACTGTGGAGATAGTTGTTGATGATTCAAGAAAAGTAGTGCTTGATACATTTAATGAAACACAACAACTTGCTTGCGATGATGGTAAGTTTAGAGGAACCTTTCATAACAATACTGGAAATGTTTCAATTGTTGCCCTTGAAAAGATGAACGGTTCTGCCTGGGACCCAGTGGACCCAAGCACCTATTTTTCACTAGTAAGTAACACTTATGACTTTATAAGAGTTGAGGAACTAGATTCAGAAGGAAGATATCGCCTTATTATCACGGATGGAATTAACTGCAACGATACTTCTGAAGCAATTTTAACCAAAACAACCCCTGACATAACTTTCTCAGCAGTGAGACCACATGTGAGAGATGGAGATGATTTTTACTTCTGTGATGACACAAGATATGTTCGATTAAATTTTTCCGGAGTTGGTTCTACTATGAGAGTTAGAATACTTCAGGGAGGAGTTCAACAATACCAATATACAGGAGCAAATACCACTGTATCATTTGAGACTGATGTAACAGGTACATTTGATGTTCAACTTTTCCCAACCAGTGCCTGTACCGAGTATGAAGAGTTCAGCTTCGGTATGTTTTATGAAACCCCATCTGTCACAGTAACACCAAAAGACTTATCATGCAATGGTGATGGTTCTGGAGAGCTTGCCTTTACTGTAACTGGTAGCAGAGAGACTTACAGCGTATCCTATAACGGAACAAGCACCTACCAAAATGTTAATGCTTCAAACCAATATACCAGAACCGGATTATCTGCAGGCTCTTATAATTACCGTATTCAAGACGGAGACAATTGTATCTGGGATTTTCCAAATGCGACCATTACACAACCTAATGTACTTGAATTTTCTACCTTACCATCATTCACAGATATTGATGGATATGAAATTTTATGTAATGGAGGTACTGTTGATGTATCAGCCACTATTGCTGGGGGAACAGCAAATTACGCCGTAAGCTTAACCAGATCAGGAACAAGCGGCTCCACTGATGATAATGACGGTGACACAGATATTTCCTTTTCAAATATTGGTGCAGGGGATTACAACTTAGAAGTGACTGACGCCAATAATTGTAAAGTCGATACGGATTTCACCTTAGATGAGCCAGTTGCATTGTCATCCACTCAAATAAGTAGCACTCCTCCTGTCTGTCCAAATGCTGATGACGGTTCTTTCGTTGTAAGGGCAGCAAATGGAAATGCCTTCTCAGGAGGATATAGATATGAAATTATAGGCCTTGGAGCTTTAGGTGTAACTACCAATACAACAGGAATTGATTTCGGCAGCTACCAGTCCAGCTTAGGAGATCCGAACCCGACTACTGCAATTACTCAAGCGACATTTACCAGGCCACAGGGAGAGTATATTGTTCGGATGACTGATAAAAACGGCTGTACCACAGATCGCAATGTTACAATTAGTGGCCCAAGCAGTCCATTGACTATTGGGTTTTCAGTGGAAGCTGCATCTTGTGATGAAATTGATGATGGAGTGATTACTATATTGGCAACCCAGGGTGCTGGTTCGTATCGGTACTATGTCAATGGGGCAGAATCAACTAATGCTGACAAAAGAATATTTACTGGCCTTGACGGAAATACCGATTATACTATTTCAATACGAGACGCCAATGATTGTGAAGTGTCACAAAACAATGTGTCGCCAGGCATTATACTGAATCCCGTTGATGTTGGTATTGAAAATATTACAATCCCATTTTGTAATTCTGCTGATGGCTTAGATAATACAGCAACAATAGAAGTTAGAGGTGCTGGAGGTAAAACTGGTAATTTCTCTTTTTCTCTAAATGATGAATTTGGTACTTATGTTGATAACGGAACAGACACTTACACGTTTACAGGAGTTTCTCCTTCGGTTCCCGGAGATCATATCGTTTATGTGAAAGACGATGTGGGGTGCATAGGACAAGTAAATGCTACAGTTAACGAAGCGCCATCAATTCAGCTCTCATATGATTATAATCTGGATCCTACAAGAACACAATCTGAATACATACTCTGCCCAGGTGAGACTTCAGATCTTACCGTAAATGTTACTAATGGAAATTACCCAATGTCAGTTTCGCTAAGCGGAACAACCGAAGCAGGAGCAACTTACGGCCCAATTAACAGAACTGCTACAGTCAGTGGTCAAACATTATCATTTAATGATGTACCTGCCGGAGATTATCAGGTTGATGCAGCAGATCACCAAACTTGTGAAACAACTTCTGTATTAACACAACTTCGGACAGCTGTAAAACCAACTGTTAGCACGGCACAAGGCAAGTCATTAAGGTTTCAAAGTGGTGTCAATTACCATATTAGTTGTAATGCCGGAAGTGATGGAGAAATAAATATTGTTGTTGGTTCCGGAGAGTTTGGAGATTTTAATATTGAACTATTTGCTGATGGTACTACCACTGGACAGGTTGTAGGTGTTGCTCAAGGAGAGACTGCAATATTTAGTGGCTTATCAGCTAAAAGTGGGGGTTCAACAATTGATTATACTTACGAGATTTCTAACAATCTAAATCCATCATGTACATGGACATATAGTGATGTAATCAACTTAACTGAGCCAGATGAGCTGCAATTGGTTGATCATTATTCAACTCCAGGTCCTTTTAATGGATATGAAATTGATTGTTTTGGAAATGATATTGGATATCAAGTAGAGTTCTCCGGAGGTATTTATCCATTTACAATCAGAATAAATGACAATAGTGATGGCTCTTTGGTTGATGTTCAGAATGTGACTTTAGGTTCATCTAAAGAGACTTTGTTTAGCGGTCTTGTTGAAGGTAGTTATACCATTACACTACAGGATGATTTTGGAACTACCTGTCAGGTCACTGATAATTTTACCTTGGATGCTCCACCTTTGTTGGTGCCTTCTTTTAGCGATATTTTAGCTCCTAGTTGTCTTGCGGGCACAGATGGATCAATAACAATATCGGCTGCAGGAGGTGTTCCTGCGTCAGGAGAATACACTTTCAATATTACTGACTATTCCTTAACAGCACCATTAAACTTGTCAGGAGAAACTTGCGAAACTATAGACCTATCATCAATAGTTGGTAGTCAAGCTGTGTTCGCTCTACCGTCCGGAACATATGATTTTGAAGTTGTAGATAATAATGGTTGTACTCAAAGCTTAGAGGATTTGGTAATTCCACTTCGGTCTTCACCACTTCAAATTTCAAGTGTTGTGGCAACAGAAACATCTTGTTACGGCGGAACTGATGGTACGTTGACAGTTCAGGCGACAGGTGGAACTACACTACCAGGTAATGAATATAAGTTTACACTAACCGGAGGGAACCTCAGCACACCATATGAGTTATTTGGAGTTGGGCAAGTGACATTCGAAAACCTTGAAAGTACAGATATTGTAGGGACCTATGAAGTTTTTGTTGAAGACGCTGATGCTTGTTGCGAAATATTAGGATATAACTACAATGAAAATATTACTCTTGGAACACCTGATCCGGTGGTTGTGACTTTGGTTTCGGCTGAAACGGACCAACCTGATTGCTTTGGTGGAACGGATGGGAGTATGTTGACTATTCAGGCAACCGGTGGAGTTCCTCCATATGAGTTTAGTACTGATGGTACTAACTTCTCCAGTAGTGCTTTAGGTGATAAGTTCAGATTAACCAATATTGAAGGAGGACTGAACTATCAGTTTTATGTTCGAGATGCCAATTATGTGGTTACTCAACCTACCTGTGTAACACCTTATGATTATACACTTCCTGATGGGCCACAAATTGAGATCACAGTTTCAAAGGATAATGCATCCTGCTTTGGAGCCTCTGATGTGTCATTTGAGACATTTGTTGCATTTACAGGATCTTTAAGAGGCTTAAATACTAATTCAATTATTGATGAATCCGCCTTCACCTATGAGTGGAGAAACTTAGATACTGATGAGGTAATTGCAAATACTAAAGATGTTAATAATCTTGGAGCAGGGAATTACAGAATATCTGTTAGCCGTGTAGGGACAGGTTGTTCTGAACAAAAAAATGTAACTGTTGGTCAACCTGTTGAACCTCTCTCTGTTGATGAAATCGAAGTATTTAATGAATCATGTAGCGGTAACAATGATGGAGCGGCAATGCTTACCATTTCTGGTGGAGCTCCTGTAGCAAATCAAAATATGAGATATTCTCTAGATGGAGGAGGAACCTTCCTCACACTGGGGAATGATTTTGTAATTAATGGGTTGTCAGAAGGCAACTACAATATAATTATACAAAATGGTGAAGGATGCCAGGCATCAGATTCATTTGTAATTGATGCTTATGAATTAATTGTAGATGCTTCAATTTCTAATGAAGTATCATGTTTTAATGGTGCTGATGGAGAAATAACGGTTGATGTTTCCATGAATTATCCTGACTTTACACTTCCTACCCAACTAGAGTATAGTTTAGACGATATCGATTACCAGGTCAGTAATGTATTCAGTGGTCTATCATCTGGGGATTATGTCATTTATGTCAGAGATCAAAGCAATACCTTATGTACAGGAGCCTCAGGCACTGTGACAATGGAAAACCCTCTGGAGATAGTTATTGATGCGTCGATAGAATCTCAAGAGCATTGTGATTTGGGTGATGGAGTAGCCAAGGTCACAGTTACAAATGCGGTTAACCCTGTCATTACATGGCTGGATGCTGATAATAATATTGCTGATGGAAACAATTTAGCTGCTGGGAATTACACAATTAGAGTTACTGATGATAACAGTTGTCTAAAAGAAGTTTCATTTGAAATGACCGAGGCTCCAACAATGATATTAGCCACTACGGTTACTGAGGATACATATTGTCAATTACCACAGGGATCTGCTGAAGTGGATGTTACTAATGGTGAGGGTCCATACACATATACTTGGGTAAACGGAAGCCATACTTTAAACGGTCAGTCAGTTAGTGGAATGTATGATGGTGAGTACGAGCTCACAGTTGAGGACAGTTTCGGTTGTCAGGTTGTTACTACAGTTACTATTCAGAATGAGGAAGCATTTACAATTGAAGTTCTGGAAATTGTGGAAACAGCATGCGGAATTAGTCAGGGAGAAATCAGTTTGCAAGCCAATGGAGACTATGGGCCTTATAACTACTCATGGGATGACGGATCAACTGGTTCTTCAAGAACAGGGTTGTCAACTGGATTGTATCAGGTTACTGTGACTGATCAAAGAGGATGTAGCCAGGACTCAATATTTTATGTTGCTCCAGAGGGCGATGTAATAACCAGTTCAGCCAATGTAATCCAACCAGTATGTGAGAATACAGCCGGAGAGATTGAAATTACTGATGTTACCGGAGGTACAGCACCTTTCACCTATTCATGGTTTGATGAAGACCTTAATTCGATTGGATCAAATAATTCTGTAATTTCAGGTTTGGGTGTTGGTTCATATTATGTTGCAATTGAAGATGCATCTGGCTGTGAGTTTCTTCAACCTGTAATAGTCCTTACATCCGACACATCTCAGGAACCATTAGCCAATGTCAGCATCTTAAATAGCCCCTACTGTGATGAGAGCAATGGAGATGTTTTAGTAGAGATGTCGACTGGAACACCTCCGTTTGAATTGATGTTAACCAATAGTCTTGCCGAAGAAGTTGCAACTATTAACACTACCGAGAACTCAGTTGAATTGAACGACCTGGGGGCGGATAATTATGAACTGTCAATAAAGGATACAAATGGCTGTGAAATTACATCAGGCTTCTCTCTGGAAGAGTTAGATGACCCGAGTATAACAGTAGACAATATAATTGCAGCTACATCCAGCATTCCGGCAGGGTCTTTCGAAGTTTCTATTTCTGATGATCATGGTTCTGCATACCAATATTTCTTAACAGATGCAGCTTTGTCAACTGAGACCTACAGTTCATCTCCGATTGAAAATTTAACTGCTGGGGATTACACGGTATATGCTGCGAATGATGAATGCCAATCTAATACCGCACTAGTATCGGTTCCTTCCTATGATGACCTGGAACTTACTGTTGTAAGTATTCAACAAAGCACCTGTGAAAATGCACAGGATGGATCTATTGAAGTGTCAGTAAGCGGTGGTTTGGAACCTTACACATTTAACTGGAGTCATGATGCCTCAATTGATGGATCAATGGCAGATGGTTTAGATATTGGAGACTATGTTATTACTGTAGAAGATTCAATTGGATCTTCAGCAACAACCGAAATCTCTCTAAGTGTACTTTCTGATATGGAAGTAGTGAATACTGCAACAGTGGAACCACTTTGTTTTGAAGGCTGTGATGGTTCAATTGAGTTAACAATATCTGGAGGAAGTGGCAATTACAATGTCGTTTGGGACAATGGACAAAGTGGAGCTGCAATCAGTAATCTTTGCGCAGGCACATACACTGCCTACATTGAAGATCAACTCAATTCTGCATGTTTTCTGGAACACGTTGTAGTGATAAATCAACCATCAGAAATTGAGATTCAGACCTCAAACACTTCTAGTCCAAGTTGTGTGGGAGGAAGTGATGGTACTCTTACATTGACCGTCTCAGGAGGAAATGAAAGCTTTGAAATTACTTGGCCAGATGGTCAAACCGGGTTGACAGCATTTGGGCTTTCAGCGGGTTCATACAATGTAGAGGTAGTTGATATAGTTGGGGATTGTGTTCATCAATACGAGGCAGTACTACAAGATCCGGATCCTATTTCAGTTGTGAGTGCTACATTGGTGCAACCATCATGTTACGGAGGAGCTGATGGTTCAATTACAGTTGTACTTGAAAATACCACAAATCCTTTGGTGACATGGAGTAATGGAGACCAGGGTTTAATCGCTTCAAATCTTTCAGCTGGTTCTTATAGTTTTTCATTACTGGACGCAAATGGTTGTGAATTTGATTCGTCTTTCGTTTTAGGAGAACCTACAGAGATGTTACTGACTGGATTGTCAACAATAGAAACACTTTGTGCAGCTTCTAGTGATGGTACAGCAACCATTGAAGTTGAGGGGGGAACTGGAGCCTATTCTGTAGTTTGGAGTAAAGATGGTATAACGCTCTCAAGCCTTGAAAATCAACTATCTGTATCTGGATTAAGTGAAGGCATCTATTTGTTTGAAGTAACCGATGAGCAAAGCTGTCAGTTAATTGGAGAATTGCAAATGTCCTCACCAACAGAGGTGTCAATATCAGATATCGTATTGGTTCAACCTCTTTGTAATGGGGACTCAAATGGTCAGATATCAGTGGAAGCGACAGGAGGTGCAGCTCCATACTCATATTTTATTGATGGAACAGCGTTCGATCATACTGCGACTGGACTTGCATCAGGATCATACGACATTCAAATAGTAGACTCAAATGATTGCTCCATCACAGAAACAATTGTATTAGAGGAACCAAGACAACTTGCGATTGCATCAACCGATATTCAAAATGTTTCATGTTTTGAAGGAAGTGATGGATCCATTGAAGTAGAACTTTTTGGAGGAACAGCACCTTATGAATTTATTTGGTCCACAGGTTCAGTAGAGAGTTCAACCCACAACTTATCAGCAGGAAATCATAGTGTTACTATCACAGATGCGAATGGGTGTGAAATCTCAGAAGAATTTACCGTTGGGCAACCTGATCCAATATCTCCAATTAATCAAGTTCTTATAGACCCAACATGCTATGAAGGTGAGGATGGTTCTATCTCACTAGGTGCTCAAGGAGGAACAGCTCCTTATCAGTTCTCTTGGGCTGGAGGTCAGGAAGGAAGTTTTATTTCAGGATTAACTGATGGAGATTATTCGGTTACGATAACAGATGATAATGATTGTGTACAAACAGTAGAGTATTCCATTAATGAGCCTTCAGAATTATTCATTACTACTCTACCTGGTAATACTGTTGAAGTTTGCGATGGTGGTGATGCCATTCTGGATGGTGGTGAAGAATGGGCTCAGTATCAATGGTATCATGAGGATGAATTATTCTCGTCCGACAGAAAGGTAATGGTGGAAGATGCCGGAACTTACCAACTGACAGCATATACTGAACAAGGGTGTTCGGCAGAAGAGTCTGTCAATGTAGAGGTTACCGAGAATCCACTAAATGCTGACTTTGTTTTTGATAGTGATATTGTAATTGGTGATACCCTAATAATTATTGATGTATCATGGCCAATCCCGGAAAGCATCCAATGGGTAATTCCTGATTCAGTAACAAGACTTTCAGCGGATGAGACGGTATTCTTTCAAAGTATAATCTTCCCAAATCCAGGAACTTACACTTTCGGAATGTACGCGTATGACGATAATTGCTTTGACTATGTAGAGAAAGTGTTTACGGTTACAGAAAGACTTTCAGAAGAAACTGCGGGAAGAGTAACACTGCTAAATGAACCTACAGTAGTAAAATCAATAATATCTCCAAACCCAGGTGATGGAAATTTTGATGTAGAAGTCAAGCTAGACAGGCCTTCTCCTGTTGAGATTAGATTGTATGACTTTGATAGGAATTTGATCGATCATCAAAGAAAAGATAAAGGTGCAATTACCTATGAGTTCGAAGTAAGAAAACAAGGACTTGAAGCAGGAATATATTTATTAATTATTGAATCAATGGGCTCCACGAAAGTAGAGAAGATAGTAGTGAGATGATAAGGGGAGTAGTATATATCGCAATTTTCTGTTTGATAACCTCTACTGGGTTTGGTCAGACATTTACTGATGCCTCAGTTACAAATTTACCTGATCTAACGGATAGTGAAGGGCACTGGTTTGAGGTAAATAATGATGGTGGTTTAGATTTTATAATAGCTGGGACAGAAGAACTTGGAGCTGATTACTTCAGAATATTTACCAATAATGGTGATGGGACTTTTGGCAACACTACAGGTGGCATTACTACATTGACCGACATGAGGTTTGCTCTCGCAGATTTTAATCATGATGGTTTTATTGATATTCTGGTCCAGGGAGAGGATGCCAGTGGAGACCCAGTCACAACCTACTATGAAAACAATGGGAATAGCACTTTTTCAGCAATTGATAAATCTCTCGAAAATCTGGAGGATGGTGATTTAGCGACTGGTGATTTAGATAATGATGGAGACATTGATATTGTTCTTACAGGTAGAGACAACTCAGGATCTAGACAAACCATTGTGTATCAAAATCAATCTGGTGTTTTTACTGAGGTAAGTAATTCTTTTTCAGATGTTGCTAATGGCGAAATTAAGATCTTTGATGCTGACAATGACGGAATACTCGACGTACTAATAACTGGAGTAAACAGTGCTCTTACAAGAGTTGCCAATCTTTACATAAATGATGGAGAGTGGTCCTTTACTCTTAGTGGAAGCAGCTTTACAACAACATCTTTTAATGATATCGAAATTGCTGATTTCGATCTCAATGGATTCCTGGATATTGTGATAACAGGACTTTCTTTTGGTGGAGAAAGTAGTGAAATATATTATAATACCAACGGGACATTTTCCAACACAGACATTGGACTTGAGGATTTAACATCCGGAGTAGTTGCTGCTGCGGATTTGAATGCAGATGGATATCCCGATATCCTGATCTCTGGTCAAGATGGTGGTGGGACATTGAGTCTGACCTATTTAAGGTCAGATGGTGCTGGAGGTTTTGATATTTATACAGATCCGATTGAGGAAATTAGCAATGGATTTATTCAGTTGGCTGATTTTGATGGAGATAATAATGTAGATATTCTTAATAGTGGATCTACCGAAACTTCACTTACATCAGGAGTTTTTGAAAACGATACTACCGCAACTATAACCATGCTTTCTTCTCCGACCTCATTATCTTCAACAGTTAATGAAGATACGGTGAACCTGACATGGAACTCAGTAACCAATGCTACGTCCTACAACCTGTATGTGAAAAACGGAACCGAAGATACTATCATAGTAATGCCAACCGCAGATACTGTATCAGGATTTGTTCGACTCGCTAACTATGGTAATGCAACAATTGGAGATATCGCTTTATCGGGATTGCCGGAAGGTAACTACACATGGGCAGTTCAGTCTTTGAATGGAAGTAATCAGGGATCTTCATTTAGTGCTACTGAAGAATTTGAGATTTGCTATAGCGTCACCATCGGAAGTGATACTGCAATCTGTTATAATGAATCTATTTTGTTGGAAGCAGGAGAAGGAACTGATGATGTAAATTGGTATTCCACAACAGATGGTTCATTGGCTTCTTCAACATTTCAATTTGATTATACTGTTTTGAAGAAAGATACTATTGTCGCTGAAGTGAATAAAGCATTCGGTTGCACAGTTTATGATAGTATAATAATTGATGTCATCGATTTGCCAGATTTTTCGCTTGGATCGGATACAAGTGTCTGTTTTAATGAATCAATAGAACTTAGTGTGATTGGTTTCGATTCTGTTAATTGGTTTTCAACCAATAATGGATCAACTGCTTTGTCGGAGGATGAGGAAAGTTATATTCATACCGTTACAGAAAAAGATACTTTGATAGCTGAAGTCTTTAACAGTAGTGGTTGTGTAAATTATGATTCGATAATAATCGATGTTATTGATTTACCTTCTTTTTCGCTTGGATCAGATACTTCTATTTGTGATGGGGAAACACTTGAGCTATCTGTAAGTTCCTTGGGAATAATAGACCTGGACTCAGTTAATTGGTACTCCATGAATTCTGGCTCAACACCAGTGTCTTTAGATCAAGAAAGCTACACACATTTGGTGTCAGAAAAAGATACAATTGTAGCAGAAGTATATAATACATCAGGATGTGTCAACTATGATTCGATAATAATTGATGTTATTGACCTTCCAACTTTTTCCCTTGGCTCAGATACCAGTGTTTGTTTTGAGGAAAGCATTTCATTTTCTGTAAGCTCCTTGGGTATTGTTGATCTTGATTCCGTGAATTGGTACACCGTAAAAAGTGGTGATGAACCAACTTTGAGAGACAGTGAGGACTATGATCATTTAGTAACTGAAACAGATACCGTGATAGCAGAAGTTTTCAATTCTTCAGGCTGTCTATATTATGACTCGATAATAGTAACCGTCATAGATCTTCCAACTTTCAGTTTAGGTAGCGATACATCAATTTGTTACAATAGTGAAATTCAGCTCTCAGTATCTGATTTAGGTATAACAAATCTTGATTCCGTAAACTGGTATTCAGTTGTGAATGATATTGCTGTTAGTTCTAATTCTGAAGATTATGATCACCTGGTCACTGAGAAAGACACTATTGTTGCAGAAGTCTACAATACCTCTGGCTGTATTGGATACGATTCTATCATCATTGATGTAATTGATCTGCCAAGTTATTCATTAGGTTCAGATACTTCTATTTGCTTGAATGAATCGATTACTTTTTCTGTAACTGATCTTGGAATAACCGATTTAGATTCTGTGAACTGGTACACCACCATTGAAGGTTTAGTGTTGAAAAATAGTGAATCTTATGAGCATGTAGTAACGGAATTAGATACAGTAGTTGCCGAAGTTTATAATACATCCGGATGCATCGGTTATGATTCAATAATTGTAGATGTAAATGACCTACCATCTTTCGATCTTGGAGAGGACCTATCTATCTGTTTTGAAGAAACTGTAGAAATATCGGTTAGCGATCTTGGTATAGCTGACCTTGATTCTGTGAACTGGTACACTACTTCAAACGGTGATGACGCTATCCTAATGGATAATGAGATTTATGAATATGTAGTTCAGGAAAAAGATACAATCATTGCGGAAGTTTATAATACTAACGGATGTGTTGGGTACGATACTATAATTGTTGATGTTTTGGCCCTTCCTGAGTTTAGCCTTGGCAATGATACAAGCATTTGCTACTCATCTGAAATATCATTTGATTTGAGTTCTTTGAATATTGAAAACCTGGATTCAGCCAATTGGTACTTAACGAGTAATGGTTCATCTGCGGTTCTGGAAAATTCACTTACGTACAACTTTCAAGCTTTGGAAGAAGATACCATAGTTGCTGAAGTATTCAATACCAACGGCTGTGTAAATTATGACTCCATAATTATTAGTATCCTGGATCTGCCAGAATTTAGTTTAGGAAATGATACCTCAGTTTGCTTACAGGAAGACATCCTGCTTTCATTAAACCTTACTGATATTTCTGAAATTGATTCAACTAATTGGTATTCAGTAACAAACGGATACTTAACATCTACAAAAAGTGAATACACTCATACTGTAGTCGCAACTGATACAATAGTTGCTGAGGCCGTTAATAATACGGGCTGTTCTTTCCGTGATACAATTATAATTGAGCAAATAGCATTACCCTCATTTTCACTAGGGAGTGATACCGCAATCTGTTTTGGTTCATCAATATTACTGGAGGTTACTGAAGCAGGAGACTTGGGCATTGATCAGGTTGATTGGAATGCTTTCGTAGAATCTGGGCTTCCTTCTGATACCAATAGATACCAACACGAAGTAAACTTCCTGGATACTCTTACTGCAAAAGTGACTAACGAAATGGGATGTATCAACTATGATACGATCATCATTTCGTCTATTGACCTTCCAACTTTTGATTTAGGAGCGGATACTTCATTATGCTCAGGATCCTCTATTCTGTTGCAAACCAGCACCGAATTTATTGAGACTAATTGGTATGGAGGATCTGGTGATGAACTTCAGGAAAACTCATTTTTCTACAACTATGCAGTGGGTCTTGATGCGTCTTCTGAAGTGATAGCTGAATTTACCAGTGTTGACGGTTGTGTAAACTACGACTCAATTACTATTATTGAAAACATGCGTCCTGAGGTAGACCTGGGAGAGGATCAAAGTTTGTGTTTTGGAGATACATTAAGATTGAATCAAACAGGATTGGTTGTGGACTGGGGTACAGTGGACTCTGGAGAATTGATACAAGATTCCAATGATTTTGAAGAGGTTTTCGCTGAAAGCCAGGACGTATGGGCTGAGGTGGAAGATGGAAATGGTTGCACCAATTCTGACACAGTAGCAATAACCATAAATCTGCTTCCTGAGATCAATATACCTACTGATACTTCTGTATGTAGAGGTGAATCCATATCATTTGAAACATCAGAATTTGCCACAATTCAATGGAGTTCTGAAGAAGGAACATCTGGAAGCGAAACTGTTTTTGAATATCTGGTGAATCAAGATGATGAAATTGTTCTTTCGGTAACGGACGGGAATAATTGCTTCAATAGTGATACAACCATTGTTACACTGGAAGAACTTCCTCAATTCGAGATAGGAGATAATCAGGAAATTTGTGACGGAGATTCAATAACAGTGACATCCACATCTGAGACTTATTCAATGGCTTGGTTCTCAGAGGCTCAAGGCATGTTGGATAGTGCAGTATATAGCACTTCTTATCTTCCTAATGCAGAAGATATTGTTACAGCTATCGGATATACCGAATTCGGATGTACTGATACAAGAGAGATAAATATTGCAATAAATGAGCTACCAGGAGCGGATGCTGGCAATGATACACTAGTTTGTAAGCAGGCCCCAGTAATCTTAAACACAGATGTTGGAACAAATAATACTTATGAATGGCTACCAACAACTTACCAGGAGGAAATAGATGGAAACCTTGTTGCAAGCCCTACAGAAACGATTTCCTATCAGCTGAAGGTTACAGATCCAAACGGATGTGAAAGCATAGATAGTCTCACTGTTACTATAAATGCAGACAACTTGCTGGATGCAGGAGAAGATATTGCTATTTGCATTGGAGATGAAATTAGAATTGGCGGTACACCTACTGCTACAGGAAGCTCATTCGGTTATGAGTATGAATGGATTCCTGCAACAAATCTTGATAATTCCAATTCTTCAAATCCAGTTGCAAGTCCTGAAGAGACCACAACATACAGAGTATTAGTATCAACAGGAGAATGCGCTGTGGATACAGCTGAAGTGACAATTACAGTGCATGAACTACCAGTAATCGAAATTATCCAGGACACTACAATCGGAGCGGGAGAGGAGATCACATTATTTGCATCTGGGGGAGAATTCTACGAATGGTTCCCAAATACAGCACTCGATAATGATGAAATTTCAAACCCTACAGCAAGTCCGGTTAGCGAAATAGTTTATGAGGTTTTGGTAACCGACGAGAACGGTTGTGAGGATGTAGCTGAGGTGCGAATAAAAGTCAATAATGCCTTCTTCATTCCAAACTTATTTACACCAAACAATGATGGGCTAAACGATCGGTTTACTCTGTTTGGAGATGGAGTGAGGGATATGGTGTTTAGAGTTTTTGACTCATCAGGAGCAATTGTTTATCAGGCAAATAGTTGGCAGGAAGCGGAACAAGAAGGATGGGACGGCACTATTGGTGGAAGTCCTGCTCCTAATGGAACTTATATTTGGTCAATAAAGGGATCTTACTTTAATGGATCTGAAGTGAAATTTGATGGTAAAACCAAAGGTGTAATTCGGTTATTGAGATGATGGGAGGAATGAAAACATATTGGTTAATACTGATTGCTTTACTGATAGGAGCAAAAGCTCAAAGTCAGGTGAACTTTAGTAGGTTTGAATACAATCCTTTGCTGACAAACCCTGCAGAAGTTGCAGCTTCAAACTTCTATAAACTGGGCTTTAATAATAGAAGGGTAAACCTCGATCAGGGCATAAGATTAAATTCATCGCAGTTTTATGGCATCATGCCATTAGTCAATAAAGACCTCAGGAAACTTGGAGGGATTGGTCTTCAGTTTATTGAGGATGCAGAAATAGGAGGGACCGATTTTAAGCACCAGGAAATTAACCTTTCATTGGGATATAATTTATGGATCACTCCTAATCAGACACTTTCATTTGGGATCAATAATAGCTTTCACCAAAATAGAATTGCGGTAGAAAACTTCACAACTGGTTCTCAGTGGGTTAGAAATGTAGGATACGATCCTTCAATGATTTCCGGAGAGCAATTTGAAGAAGATCAGGTATCATATTACAGTATCGGTAGTGGTTTGCTTTGGAGCCAGCATGACGAAAACCGTAGGAGAACATTTGAGCTGGGATTGGCTATGTACCACCTGAATCAACCAGATAATTCATTTTTGGGAGAGTCAACATCCCTACCAATGAGCCTTAGCGCTACTGGTGGTTTCAGAGTTTTGGACAAAGAGAAATATAGTATTTATCCATTAGTACAATACACCAGGCAAGGAGAAATTGATCAGATTAATGCCGGAGCAGTAGCGTCTTTTTATTTCCAAAATGATAATCCATTCAACCCAATAACTAATGGAAATCTGGATGTTTCATTACGGTATCTTCAAGACCAGGCAATCTCCATGGGAGTGGGAGTAGTACAGGACTTTTATGATGTAGGGTTCTCATTTAATATTCCGACCGGAAAAGAAGTGGACAAAGTTTATAGAAATGCAATTGAATTCTATGTCGTGCTTAAAAAACCAGTTAAGACAAGAAAGGTAGTTGCTACCAGAAGAATTGATAATTACAATGTTGGTCAGATTAGACAATTTTATAAAAAGCAGGAATTACTGGAACAGACATCTATTGCTGAAAATGATACTGCTAGTGCTGTTGAAGCTCTTCAGTTTAAGTTTAAGAAGAATCTGAATTTTGAATTGAATGACAGTAAGATAAACAGTTCATCAGAGGCATATCTTAACGATTTGGTTCAGGTAATGGAAGAAAATCCAAATTTGGGATTGATCATAATTGGACATACTGATAACACTGGTAGTGAGAAAGTTAATGAAGAAGTATCTCTTGAGAGAGCACAATCAGTAAAAGATTTCCTTGTTGATAAAGGAGTTGCTGGAAGGCGAATTAAAGCAGTTGGTAACAGCTATAACGATCCTTTGGTGGAAAATGACTCCCCAGAAAACAGGGCTAAAAATAGAAGAGTGGAATTTATTTTATATGAAAAATAGAATGAAGAATATTCTCCATATAATCCATCATAAATCACCTGGAACTCAGTTCTGTAGTGACCATTATTCTATTGATAAATTTTATCACAAAATCATCTGTAAGGCTTGAAACGCATTCAATACATATTACTAACACTGATACTGGGAGTATTCTTATTAGGGAATAATTCAGCCCTAAAAGCGCAGGATTTCCCTGTAGAATCTACAGTTCAGTTGCTTCCACCACATCCTCTGAAGTTATCAGACTACATGGATGAATCCGGAAATGGAATAATTGCTACCATAGTCCTGAAGGAAGCAGGGAGGATTCAGTTTCCTGTTAGACTTAGAATTACAATTGAGGGACAGGAAGTACGTGTTGTAACTCGACAAACTTACATCCCACCACCAATATTTCTGGATGGTAATGTTCCTGCTATACTGACTGGAGCGGATTTAGCAGGTTATTTCAATTTGAGGAATTTAGAAGTATCTGGTAGCGCTGCAAACTCCGTTACGAGAGGCCAACCTTTTCCTGAAGGTGTTTACCAGTTTAGAATAGAAGTACTGGATTATAACAGAGGAAATGTAATCTCAAATGCAGGTGCCACTATGGCGTGGTTGGTAGCTAATGATCCTCCTTTATTGAATTTACCTACCAACAATTCGGTGCTAGAAAGAACGATACCGCAGAATATCTTATTTCAATGGACTCCAAGACACACAGCCTCTCCAAACGCGGCATTTAATGTGATCTACAGATTTGAGATGGTTGAGATAAGACCAGCGGGTAGAAATCCAAATGATGCGATACTTACTTCCAATAAGATTTACGAAACTGACGTATTTGGTAATAACCTAATATACGGACCAGGAGAGCCCCAGCTTATAGCAGGGATGGAATACGCCTGGAGAGTAAAGGCCATTGATGAAAGTGGGAAAGATTTATTCTCCAATCAAGGATACACTGAGGTGTTTAAATTCACATATGGTGAGGCTTGCCAGGAACCAGATAACCTGAAGGTGTCTACATTCAACCACAACTCAGCCACTATAAGCTGGAATACGACTGTTGAACAAGACAACTATGAAATACAAATTAGAAAGGCTGATGAGGTTAATGGCAAGTGGCATACTTACACTTCACAGACTGGTTCGGTGGAAGTGCCATGGTTGGAAGCCAACCAGACTTATGAATATCGAGGTTCTGCCTATTGTCTCGGAATAAAAAGTGATGAAACCGAGAAACAAGAATTCACCACTCAAGAGGTTCCGCCTTCCACTTGTGGTGACGATGAGGTGGAGTATGTTCCATTAAATAATGAGCCAGTTGAGACACTGAGATATGGAGACATTATATCTGCTTCAAACTTTGAAGTTTATGTAACTGCTGCAGAGAAAAGCGGGACAACATTCACCGGAACAGGGCTTATGACCTTGCCATTCCTAAATGCCATTAGAGTCCCAGCCGAATTTGAGAATATTGGAGTAAATACCGATTATGAGTTAATAGATGGAGTGATAGTAACGACTCACTCACCAGTAGAAAATGTACTAAACCTAGACAGTGCCTTCAACAACAACGATGGTGCTGATTCATATGTAGATGACGTTACAGATGCTACCGGAGCGGATACAGTCATTACTATTAACGATGAAATAGACTCAGTTTATGTCACTGACAATGGTGATATTATTGTAGTAACAACTGATGAGGAAGAGATTGATATCGGAAATGTTGATGATATCACGGATACAAGTGAGGATGGGCAGGAAGTGCTTGCGATTGTAGATGAAGATGGGAATACCTACACAGTTGATGGGGATGGAAATGTAGTGCCGGTTGGAGATATAGATTCAGGAGGAGAACAACAACCCTACAATCCATCTGGAGATGAAAATCGCTTTGATTTTATAGTCCAGTTTGAAGAAGATCCAAATCAGCTCAATGGAGGATTTGACAAGAAGGATTATGCGGTTCACAATCATTATGACACCACAACGATAAAGGAAACCCTCATCGATATTCCTTGGAAATCTGTTGTGACTGGAAGAACAGCATACGTAAAGGCTTCCTATGAAGATGAAAACAGTTCAAATGTCATCTTTAAATCCAGCTACGGCTCCAGACCTGCCCAAGGAACAACAGTTGACGGAGTTACCGAGCAAAGAATACTAATACAAGGTAGATCCGACGGTACCACAGAAGAAATGTATGCCGTGGGTGTTGATACAGTTGGTGGATCATATTACGAGGAAAACCTGGGTAGACTTAATATCATCACTTATGATCAAAAAGATATTGATATCACGCTGGTCAATGTAAATGGAGACAATACAAGTCTTCCGAATTTGCAGAGACAGTTGAATGATATCTTGGGGCAAGCTGGGGTGCATGTTAGTTCAGTGACCACAATTTCGGACTTAACCGTTGAGGATTGGGACAAAGATGGGGACGAGAAGTTTGACGATGGAGATGGTAACATGTTCTCAAGCAGGAGTCCGGAGATGAATAATATTAAGAACACCCTAAGGCGAACTTCTGGAATAGATAAACACACCTACTACATATTCTTCGTTCCTCATCCTACCAAATCAGGAACAGGGAGAGTCGGTTCTATGCCTAGAGGAACTCAGTTTGGATTTATTTATACCGCCAACGCACAAGGCTCGGATATCACAAAAGTTATCGCTCACGAATTGGGTCACGGAGTTTTTGGCTTGAAACATACCTTCAGTGACTTCCCTTCAATTTCGAGAAACTCTTCAGACAACCTGATGGATTATAAGCAGGATGGAAAGAAACTTAGAAAATATCAGTGGGATCAGATGCATGATCCTGGAGTTATAATTGGATTGTTTGATGATGAAGAAGATGTTGCTTACGTTAGTGCAAATGCAATTCTAGATGTTGCAGGTGATGGAGTTTCAGTAAGCAATAGTAGATCATTTGTAACACCGGCTGGTCAAGTGTACACTGTTCCTGAGGGAACTACAAGACTGAGTTTTACATCTAGTACTAAAAAGGCGCCATTTGGGTCTCTAACAGGTTATTGGGTTGGTAGTTCTTACTATGTTGGTGTGTACAGTGGGGCAAACTTCAAAGGATATGCGCTGATAGAGAATATTTCAACTCGTGCATTAAAGAAAAATGCAAGCGGTTCTATCCAATATGAATCTGAAAGTGAAACGGCTGCACTTAGTCCAGGTTCTCCTGTTATTTTGGGGTATCCGCATGATGGAAATACTTATTTCACCTCTGTAGAATATCAATCGTTACCTAGTGCAGGTATTTCAAATTATGGTAATGGGGTCCTAAAACGAAATATTGGATTATGGTCCCTAGGTGCAGGTAAAAATTTAACGTCTGCCACAGACAATAGTGCTGCAAATGTTTATGGGTATCCAAGAAGCATTTCTTTTGATGCTGAGTCAACATTGCAAATAGAATGTAATGGTGAATTGGAGGCTGATTTATTGGCCATATATGCGACACATCCGTGGATGCAGGATGATAGCCCTTTTAAGCCATTGATTGTTGCAAATCCTTGTCTTCTATTAGGCACATATAAATACGGAGAAGGTCTGGGATATGAAACTGAATTCATGAAAAACCTCAAGGCAACTGTAGGAGGGGCATTGGCTATAGGAATGTTGCCAGCAGCAATAGGAATTATGGGACCTGTTATTATTGAGCAATATGGGGCCCAGAAAGCCAGAGAGGTGGCAATTGCGATGACTGTAGACATGGGGATGCAGATAGCTATCTCAACCGCATTTGAAGGCAAATCCTTCGATGATGCAATAAAAGATGCGGATTTCTATTCTGTAATGACTTCCGGATTTGAAGCACTTTATGACAACACCTATGTAACAGTTGGGGCTGGCTGTTTACTTGATGGGTTAACAGATGATGGTACCCTGGACTCTGATGTTACTTTAGAAAAGTTTACAGCCGAATGTGCGGAAGGGGCATTTACTAATCTTCTTATGGAGAAGGTGTTTAAGGCTTCAGGGAAGGTATTTAAAAGACTTCTAAATATTGCTAAGACCAAACCAGCAAGGTTTGGATTTGGGCTCGCGAAGCTAGGTATTACAGATCAAGCAAGAATGCGATCTGTTTGTGAGTACCTGGGACTAGATGAAGCAACGATTAATAAAGTGCTTCCAGCATGTTTCGCTGCAGGTACGATGGTTACCACATGTGATGATCAGCTCAACCCGATTGAATCACTAATTATTGGAAATCAGGTGTTAAGCTACGATTTCGGGAATGAGATGGTTGTTCCTTCTAAGATAACTGATGTGTTTAGTAGAGAAGTTGAAAAACTGACAGTTGTTTACACTTCTCTTGATACAATTTACACTACGGAAGATCACCCATTTTATGTTGAAGGAGACTGGGTAGCTGCTAAGAAGCTTAATATTGAAGATAGGTTACTAACTAAAAATGGAACCACTATTCAGGTTCAAAGGATTGAGTCCCTCGATAGTACAATACAAGTTTACAACTTCGAGGTAGAGCGCTACAATAATTACTTTGTACACAGCTCTTCTATTCTGGTGCATAATGAGTGTAAGCCACTCTCAGAAGATTTATTGAAAGTTTTAGATGATCTGGATCCTGATCTTCAGCTCAAAGTTGCTAATTTGGGAGATGCTGCTGAGGATTTCCTGAAGGATTTGACGGGTAATCCTGGGATAAAGGAATATGTAGATGCATGGGATTTTGTTCGGAGAGCAACAGGAAGTAATAGTTCAAAAAGACTATCTGAAGATATTTTGGAGTCTGTGAACAAACACATGGGAGATACAGAATTTATGAGGATTGTTGGGAATGGTAAGATTGGTGATGGAGAAAATGCTTTCGGTGAATTAATTAGTAAATATGCCGGTAAGTGTAAAGCATGTGATAGCGGAAATCCATCCAATTATTTACCTGACAATCCCAAAGACTATATTGATAAGGTTGTTGAGCTCACAAAGAGATATTCAGATAAGAACGGAATTGATATTTTTAAGGAAGCGAAGAAGGCTTATAGCAGTCAAGAAGGAGCATGGCACGCGATGCAGCACCTTGATAAATTAAATCCGAAAAATGTAAAACAAATTGATGCGAAATTTGAAGGTGATGGCTTACCATGTGATGATTGTAGGTTTGACGTAGAGTTAATACCAACAGTCTCTGCACCATTAAAACTAATAGAGTATAAATCATATTTAGATGCATCTAAAATCCCACTAAAACAGTTTAAAAATTATTTGAATGACGTTACGAATATCAATCAATTTAATTATATCTTCAGTGAAGCAAAATTAGATTTGGATGATGCCAAAGAAGGTATGAAAAATTTTTTAATTAGCAAGGCAGACGACCTCTTTAAGGCTCCTGAACAGGGTGGAGTAGGTGTTGATAAGATGAAGCAGCTATTTCAATCGGCTGGAGTTACATTTAATAATCCAATGCAATTTAAGGCAGCTTTAAATAATAATTCTAACTTCAGAAAATATGCTACTAGCTTTGTAGATGTAAACTAGATGGAACTCAACAAAATTGAAGAAAAGGAAAGTGTTAATAGCTTTAGTGTTACCGATCTCGGATTAGCACTTTGGATGAATGGTCAAATTTTTTTTAATAAAGATTTAATATTTGAAGATCCTTCAAATACAGTTTACTTTCAAGATAATGTAATTCTGGCAGTAACAAATGATTGGAAGGACTCTGTATACTTCGATTTAGCAGGAAGAAAAAAAAGTATCTTAAAAGATATTGGTGGAATTGAAACTTTTCTTGACAAATCATCTGCGCTATATAACAAATGGAACGACGACTACACTCAGTCTGTTACCCAAAGGATTGACCTATTATCCGGAGAGGTAATCTGGGAAAAAGAAACATTTTTTGAAAAGCCTTATTTCTCCGATGGACACCTTTTTGGTGCAATGGAGTCCAAGTTATATCGAATTGAACCAGATACCGGAGATATTGTATGGCAAGTTAATCTTGTGGATAAATATGGTTCTTATTTATCAAATGGATTGAAGTATCCGATGGATGTTCAATCATATATTGGAGTATCAGGAGGACGTATATATTTTAAGGCAGGTAATAGACATGTTTTAGGATTGGATATCGAAAGTAATGAAGAAGTGCTTTTTTATGAGTACCTGGAGGAAGATGTTATATTAGACAATCTTAGATTAGATAGCCATAAAAATGTAATTTTTTCTTTAGGTGCAAGGAAATATTTTGAACTCAATTTGAATAACTCAAAGACTAGGATAATTTCTATCGATACTCCTTCCAAGCTTACTAACTTTGAATTTTCTAGGTTAGGTTCGTGGGATGATAACGTTCTTTTTTTCTGGGAGGGTAGCAGGAATGATAGTTTCGGAATTCTTGACAGGAACAGCATTGAAATCAAGCTCAGCGCAGACTTGAATTTTGATGGAAAAACAGGGATCAAACAAATCCAGCATCATAATAGTAAGCTTTATATTTTGGATTTAAAAAATTGTTTACACGTTTTTGACATTGTCGATTTTTGAAAATTTTTACTCTTCAAACTCATTTTAGAAAAACAAGGAGATTTAATGTATTTAAACATTAAGTGCTGATTAAAGAATTTCTGGAAGCAATATTAGTAATTGACATAACGTCTTATTTTGAATAACCATGCTTAAAAAAACTTGGATAAATTACCTTTTTACTGGATTACTTGTCACTGCCTTTGTCATATACCTGTTCATGGGAGGGTATGAAACTCAAACCAATATGGAGGTGTCAACGAGGGGAGTTAGAAGACTATTAAGTGTAGGACTTGCATTCTTAGACAGAAAAATTGGCCCAGTAGGAGTGTATGGAGCATTGACTTTGTTGAATCTAGTGATGTACTATATGGCCTATAGTGCATTTAAGAATCCTGAAAAACATAAGGATGACTAGTCCTTAACTCTCACAGGAATGGCCCCAACTAGTGAGCCCAATATCCCTTAAGACTCTATCCACCAGAAAAATACTTCCCCACCTCAATCCCCATAAAATAACCTTAAAGCAAGAAAGTATTTCCTCAGTCCAAAACCCCTAATCAATCTCAGGGATAAAATAATAAATCAAGTCGGGTTCTACTTCAAATAGGGAAGCGTTTCCTATGCCTTTTTCGTAGGTGTATTTTTGTTTAACTGGCACGTTTCCTGTTGCTCCGGAGATTTCTGAAAGGTACATTGAGTCAGTATAAGACATAGACATTTTCTGCATTTGATCGTCTTTTTTACCATTAGTTGTTGCGTACATTGTAACAGACGAAAGTATAGCTCCGGTATAATTAAATTCATAGAATAGTCTTGGGACAAATTCCCGAGCATTACCCATTTCCATTACCTTGACTTCCTTGTACTGATTGCCTTCAATTTCAGCAACAAATTTTTGAGCTATTTTATTATTTACCCTTGTTTCTAAAGTAGAAATCAACCCATTTGAATAATAGGACAAAGATATTTCTGGAGAGGTGCCCAATCAGTTTCCAGGTAGCTGGTCCGGATGGGTTATGTACTCTGCGGTAGCTTTTTGATGAGACCTTTACAAGATTATCTCCATCATAGGTGAAATTTGTTCTTCTTACCCTGGCACCACCTTTTTTTCTAAATTGAGCTAAGTAAACAACCTTGCCATTCTCCACTTTTATGGTATCAGTTTCTTTTTTGCTCTTCTTTATTTTTTTCATTAGCTCTATGTCAAGAGCGCCATCCGCATAAGGTGATGGTATATACTGACCAACCACAATATTGTTTTCAATATCATACTCATACTCAAGATTTTCCAAAGGAAGCCATTGGTTGTCGTTGAAATGCTTTTTTGTTTTTTTGACTAAAAGCCCCTTTTTATTGTATTTATACTCAAACTTATATTTTGGCTCAGTAGGATTTTCGAATGACGACTCCTGTGTTATTCTTTTGCTTCCAGATTTCGGAAAAAATTGTTCCACTCCTTTGTTCTTCTGAGCATAAGTAGGGAAGATGATAATGACAGTGATTAATGCAAATAAGATTCTCATTTTGATAATTTTAGATTAGATAAATTGATGTGTTGCAAAAGGAATCAAATTCAAATCAAAAGACAAATAGTACAATCAAAGATCAAGCTACAAATCCACTATTTATGGAGTTTTAAAGAAAATTGAATGATAGTCCGAGTATCCTATATTCTTAGGCTCAAAACCAATGATTAGAACCAAGCAACATTTCCCCATCCCACCAAAATCTATTAAATTACATCAAAATTCGACATCCATTTGGCAAGCACAAACAATCAGATGAAATACCTTAAAATCCTCTTTCTCTTTTTAATATCCACTCCTGTTCTAGCTCAAGAATCTCTATCAGATTTATTGAATAACGCAATGGCCCAGACCAGGCAAGGAAGTTATGTGTACGTCACCAACAGTCAGTTGCAGAATGCTTCAGGCTTAAGTGCAGGAATTACCTTATTGGAAGGTTTCGCTCAGGATTCCTCGGTAGATGTGAGGAGAAAGTCATATTACCTGGCTACCAAACTAAGCGAGTTGAATAGTGATCAGAATACTTTAATACAATTGTCAGATATTATCGTGACCGGGATAAGCGATGAGAATTCTGGAATAGCCGGGAGTTGTATTGATTATCTCAAGGAATTTAATCGCGCTAATGTTTCAAATGCTACATTGAGTTCTTTAGTCAGTGCCCTAACTCAAAACCCACCTCATATTGAGGAACTAGTGAGATTGGTAGGCTATCTTAATCCTGATGGTGCCTTGAATGTTGTTTCTGGAATGGCAGGAAGTGACTCATTATCCATGCAGATAAAATGGAGTTGCAGGCTTGCAATGATGAGGATGGGCGATTTGCAATATGAAGACTTCATACTGCAGCGTGTTCAGCGACTTGGTGTTAATGATGATGTGGTATATGAAGTTTTACCAGATCTTGTTTACTCCAGATCACCACAATCTGTAACCTACCTTGTGGAATTAGTTAGAAGTGATGCACTTGATTGCCAGCCTGCAGATATGGAGGTTTCAGGCAACATTACCTGTGCTTACAGGGTAATGGAATATCTAGGCGCAATACTTCAGGACTTTCCTTATGCTGTGCAGGATGGTGAATTACAAACTGATGATTATCCTGCCGCTCTGGCTGCAGTAAGAACCTGGATTGACCAACAGAATGGCAATTATCAATTAATCCTTGATCAATACTAGAAGTTGTAGTTGTAAGTGAGAGTTGCGGTTGTTTCCGTAAGACTGGCCACTGATTGAGTAGCCCCTCTATTTAACGTTACAACATTTAAGTTGAAATTGTGCTTTTTCAATAGCTTATATGCCAGGCCAAGTCGGACGTTGAAGACTTTGCTTGCTTTGGCACCTGAAGTTTTCGCGTATGTGTAGGTAGTAGCAAAACTCCCTCTTAGTTTCTTATCCAAAAATGACCTACTCACTGATATATTCGGAGATAGCCCAGTACTTCTGACTGTTGCAGCTTCGTTCAGGTATCCATTTACTGAAGAAGTAATGGTGAAGGACGATGGAATGATGGAGTAGGTATAAGCCGTATTCATATTATAGAAAGTGGATCCACTATTTTGTTCTTCTCCTCCCTGGTTGTCAGTAGAAACCTGATAAGACAAGTTAACATTCAGGTTCTGTCGATTTTCTTTGGTTTGCTTCAGAATATAGTTGGTGTTGAGGTTTGCATTTTGAGAAACCTGTCTAAAGTTCAATGTGTCTAGGTTATCAAAAGGTGTGAGGTCATTTATTTGTTCGAAGCTTGGCCTCACATTGGTAAATGATTGGAAATTAGAATAGCTACCATTGAAGCTAAGTTGAGGTTTGGGCGTGTATGAAACGTTCATAGATCCAACCCAACGTTCAAAATCACTTAGCTCATCACCATTTAGGTTGTTCTTTTGAAGACCTGCGTTAACAGCAATGTTAACCTTTGATTTTAAAACACTTACAGCAAAGTTTCCTGTGATGTTTTCCAGGTCATTATTAAAGAAGTAAGCTCCATGTGTTTCATACCCCGGATCAATTCTTTCGTAATTAACTCCAACAGAATATGTTTTTCCAGAGTAGGAGAGTGATGAATTAAGAGCGTTGTAGAATTCGGTGGACGCATTGGTCTCATGCAAACTTCCAACCACAGTAGCAAGGCCACTAGGGTTTCCTGTCACTTCATCGAGTTGATGATTTCTCGTAAGTGATGAACCTGCGTACTCCATTTTTAAGAGCAGGTTTTTAGTTATTGACTTTCCTGCTGCAACACTTATTACCATATTCGATTCTGCGAATAACTCCAATGAATCCAGACTTTCTGTTATGGAGGTTGGATCGTCTTTGCTGGAGAATAATATCAGATTTACAAAATCTGCATTTTCACCTTGATAGCCAATCTTAACACCCATTCCATTTCTTTGGTAAGATGGATCTACATTGCTGGCCGTGTCGTATTCAACTGCCTTTCTTAACCTTCCGTACATTCCAGTGGCATTCCATTTACCAAGATTGGTTACTTCTAATCCACCTCCATAAAATATATGCCCAGCCAAAGAGTATTTTGAAAAACTCATTGAGTTATATCCAACATAACCTTTAAAGTTTTTGTAATAAGGCTGCATTGAAAATTGGTTAAACGGCTGCTGAAATGAAGCATTCTGATTAGAATAAGAAAAGCTAAGCGGAACGGCTATACCAATAAAGTCAAAACTTAGTGAGCCAGTTAGGAAATAGTTATATGGATCTCTTCTCTGCTCTCCACCATAAGAGGTATAAAATACCTGATTTACATTGAAACCACCACTCACTTTCACAAGCTTACCACCATCGAATACACGATTGAGGTCCTGTGAGAAACTCAGGTGAGAGAAAAGTATAGCAATCACTAAAAGAATACGTCCAAAGATGGCTTTCAAGAGGTGTTATGGCTTTTGAATCAAGTCGCAAAACTAATTAATAACCAGTTGATTCAGAAAGATTTATTGAATAAAAAGAAGAAAAAATATAAATGAAATCATGATATACTGGATTGAACGTCTTCAGTACATCGTATTCGGATTCTTAGAACTCTCAGGTATCTGTTGAATTGCATCCCAATGCTCACAGATCTTTCCTTTGTCATCAAACCTAAAAAAGTCCATTGTGACATATTGGTCATTACCTGGCCATATTTGATGAGTATGTAATGCCACTAGATCTCCTTCAGCAATACATCTTACAAACTCAATTGACTTATCAGGATATTCATTCTGCATTCTGTTGAAATAATTGATAAAACCATCTAATCCATCAGCTACATCAGGGTTGTGTTGGATATATTCATTGCCTACATATGATTCAATGGCTCTTTGGGGTTCACCTTCATAAGCCATTTTGTAAAAGGCAATTGCGTTTTGTTTGTTTTGCTCTAGATTCATTGAACTTAATCTATGTTTTTTTTCTGAATTCATCATTAGTTACAAGGTGAAACCGAGCGACAGTTTTGAATTTAAATTCAGTCAGATTCCTGAACAAATGATTGGATAAAACCTTCAATTAAAAATTCTAATTGATAGAGTTGATACCTTTTGATTAAATAATAGATTGAATCAAAGACTAAGAATACAAGTAAAATTAATAGAGATAGTCTGACATTTAAAAAATACCAAAAGGTTAAGAAAAATGCCATTTGCAATATCACTGCGGACATAAGCATTTCATAGAATGGAGTAAGCTTAGCGTTTATTGAGGAGTGATTAGCTTTTTGGATTACTTCAAATTCTATATTACTACCTGCCGGATAGAGGGGATTTACAATCCTCTGTTGCAATTCTATTTTGAACTGATTTAGACTAAGAATTTTAAGTTCTTTAGGGGAAATCTTCTTTCTGTAGAAAAAGGAAATTAGTCCATCTCCTCGACTTTTGAAATCCACTAGTTTGTTACATAAATCAGAATAGCTTATTTCTACATTAAAATTTATCTCTCTTGAAAGTCCGATGGTTTTTAGTAAATCCATTTTAGCGTTTAGGCTTTCTTACTCTTCAACTTCTCCTTATAAAACTTCTTATCTGCTACATAAATCTTCTTCCTTACCTCACAAAAAGTTTTCTCACCTAGCTTATCCTGTAGTAAAGTGATTTTTGAAATCTCAATTTCATTCTCTGAAGCTACTCGCTCTTTAATCTCAGTAATCTCTTCCTCACTATAAATAAAGTCTGCATATAAATGCTCTTTCGCTGGACGCTTAAACAGTATTTCCGCAGATTTATCCCAAACCACATAATCGTCACCAATGATATTAATCAACTGAACCATCGGAATAGGATCAACCGCAGAAAACATACTTCCACCGAAAATGGAATTGACATAATTTCTATTCTTCCAGCTTATTGGAAGTTTCATCTTTACCGTCAATAAATCTTCCGATGCTTCTATTATTCTACCCGTACTCCTTCTGTACATTGGAGACCAATTGAAACCATGCTTGAATAATGCGCTCTTAGAAAATAACTTGGGACCTACCTTGGCGATTTGTTTGTATAATGACACTCTTCTGTTCTATTTATTTTGATATGATTCGATTGCCCTAATATAATCTAAAGCACCTTGTTTTGTTTGATCAATTAGGAATCCATCTAATTCCGGCATATTTTCCTGAACCCAGGATACTAACTCAGCTCTGTTAGATGACCACTTTTTATCATCCATTGTCACATAATGAAGTACTTCAGACTTATGGATTTTATTCTCCTTAAATGTTATTCTATGCTTAGTAGTCAGTGGCATTTCATTCAAAAATAACACTCTAATATCTGATTTGCTCACAGTAACTTCAATGGCCTCATTTATTTCTGTCATTTCTATTATCTCGTAAGTTGGGTGAAATACTGAGTCCCACGACAACCAGTTTTGATATTCTTCAATAGTATATACCGAATGATAATCTCCCTCAGAAACTCTCACACTATCAAAATACAAGTTTCCTAATTCTGCAAAGTCTGAATCGTTCAATGCTTCATAATATGCAGTTACTAATTGAGATTTATCAACTTGCTTTTTGTATGGCTGGCATGAAGAAATGATAACTGAACCGAGTATTAGAGTTAAGATTAGACTTAGACATTTAGACATATTGAATAGATTTTTAGTTGAAGACAAACTTCAATATTAATCAAAAGGAATTAAATCAGGAGGCAAATATTGAGTTTTTGCGACATCTGAATTGAAAATATCAAAGCTGTAGTGTTGGTAAATACTAGTTTTGAATTCAGTTATAAGTCCAGGAAATTCATCAATGAAACCTTGAAAATCTCTAGTTGAAGAATGCTGAACCTTGTTGGAGATTATTTCTGTGGCCGCAATTGTGAGTGTCAAATTGAATTTGTCTTCCTGGTTGAGATTCTTCACATAATTACCGATCAATTTTACAACCTCTTGCTTCGCTCGATCTAATCCATTATCTGTTATTAAGATCCACGCAAGCCTAATATGTGCCTCATGATTAAATAGGGAAGGAAGTAATTCACAACTGCTAAAAGCTTTCAGAAACTGCTCATCTGTTAATTCTGTATGGTTTTTCATTGGTATAACATCCTGTTTAACTAAGAACAAAGAACTAAAAACCAATAATCGATTCCATTTACATTTGTTGAGAAAGCTGCTTCCGGGCTCTACTCAGTTGTGTTGGGGTAATGCCCAAATATTGAGCTATGTAGTAATGAGGGATTCTATTCAGTAAGCCGGGATAGTCTTTCAAAAACAACTTGTACTTTTCTACGGAATCCAGATTCAGAAGAGAAACCAATCTCGATTGTAGCTGTTTATTCAACTTCTCAAACTCTTTATGAATGACTTCTGTGATCTTTGGATCCTTATTAACCAGAGACATCACTTCAGAATATTTAGCAATTGAAACTACACAATCAGTCAATGCCTGAATATTCATAGAAACATTTGCGTCAGGAATGTAACTGCCTACTATCATATCACCTTCCTGGTAAAAGTGAGTAGTAATTTCTTCTCCATTACTCCCAATAACAAAGCCCCTCAGAACACCTGAAGACACTTTTCCGATCTTTGTACATGGGCGACCACTCCTCAAAAAGAACTCTTCTTTTTTAAGATTTTCATCACTGTGAATCGACTCATTTATGGTGCTCATAAGATGTTTAAATGAATTTAATTTTCATTAAGATAAACTTTTGGTCTGATTTTTGATTTTTCATGATTGCAAAACAAAAACTTAAGATGCCATGAAAAAAGTAGCTTTTCTATTAATAGCTGGAACTCTTCTGTTTTCAGCATGTAATTCCAAACTCAAAAGGGCTGATGCCAAATTAAAAGAAATTGAGGCACCATTTAAAGGTGGTAAATATTATTCTGATAAAAAGAATTACAGAGCAATAGGTGAGGGTAAAGCACTCGACCTAACAGTTGCCAAGAGAATCGGTGAAACCAATGCCAGACTTGCAATTGCTTCTCAGATTGAAGTGAAGGTAAGAAGTGTTGGAGAACAGTTTCTACAAAACAGGAACATTTCCAACAAACTGGAAACAACTTCCAAGTATGAAGATCTAACAAGAACTGTAATCGATAAAACGCTAAGAGAAGTCAAGATCATCGATCAGAAATCTTTCCAGAATAAGAAGGGAGAATTTGTACACTATGTTGCGTTGGAGATGGCTACATCTGCAGTTGAAAATGATATGGTAGAAGGAATCAATAACGATAAAGCTTTAAAGCAGGATTTCGAATTGCAGAAATTCAGAGAGATCTACCAGGAGGAACTTCAAAAGTTTAAAGAAGGCAACTAAAATGAAAAAGATCCTCACCCAGCATTTGAAGTGCGCAATATTATTATTTGCCGTAATATGTTCCAGTTACTCTGGATTCAGCCAAAGTAAAAAGGCTCCTGATTGGGTGTGGTCTACACCAGTGCATGGCGATACCTACTATGGAGTGGGTATTGCCAAATTAGATCAAGACAACTATCGTCTTTCAGCGCGCAAAATGGCTTTGCGTGAGATTGTCGAGAAAATATTTGTTTCTATCAACTCTACATCTGCACTATCCTTGGATTATTCAGATGAAGAGATTGAGTACAAACTAAAAGAACAAATTGATTTGGCTTCTTCGTCATTGCTATTAGGCCATGAAAAAATGGATGATTGGATCGATAAGAAGACTGAGTCCTATTATGTCCTATTCAGACTGGATAGAGATATCTATGAAAAGGAAAGAGACCTTCATTTTGAGGAAATCCTGAAGAATATAGAAATCATTCAAGGAGATGCAGAGTTTCTACTCAACTCAGGAGAATTAACAAGCGCTATTTTAAAAACTTCCAAATCATTGAAGATTTTGAATGAAGAGCTGTCGATAATGCTAGAACCAAAGTACGAAAATGCACTTAACAGCAAGAGACAAGAGTTGTTAATTGAGCTTGAAAGTCAATTGAGAAGAGTACAGTTCAAACACAATGCAACATACTTATTTGATGTGGAGGACCCAGAACCTCTTACCATCTCACAACTTGCGTATGATAAAGTCAGCCAGGAAGTGTTACACAAGTTGCCAATCAAGTTAATCACGCATCACGGTGATGTGTTCTGGTATGAATTCACAGATTATATAGATGGTGATCAGTTGAAGATTTACGGACTTTTCCCTGAGAATAAGTATGCTAAGATTCAGCTGGAAGTTGATTTCCCAATTCCTCATGATGTCAAAAGAGATTTAGACCCTTCTATTTGGGAGAGCTTGAAATCGAATGTGATTACGGTAACATTTAAATCGTACGCGATCAATGTTATCAGTAAGAACAATCCAAATAAGTACATCGATAAATCTTATTTAAGGGATTATCTGGTCTATATTTTTGAAGACTTGGGAATACATCAACCAGCTCCAGGAGAAATTCCTTTGATGGAGATGGAGATTAATTCAACTAATACCGTTAGGAAATCTTACAATCATTATAGCGCTACCATAATGGGCGATGTACAGATCAGAGATTATGCTTTTAACAAGACGTTATTCAGCTATAAATTTCAACCAGGAATATCTTCAGCTCCAAGTGTTCAGGTTGCGAATAATGATGCAATGAGAAAGCTGATAGACCAGAATGCTCCGAATTACCTGGAGGATTATTTAAAGTTTCTTTGCTCGAAACATGGTAGTAGGAGGTTGGCGGGGGATTAAATCTGAGTTTTGAGTTTAGAGTTCTTGAGTTTGGAGGTTTTTAATTTCCTGGATGAGTGATTTGGTCCTGGTTGGAATAAATAGGAAGAGCCAGAAATTAAAGGCTGGAACCGAATTGAACATGATTAAATCTTTTTCGCAATAGAAGGTGGTATAGCTGGGAAGTCCCAATAATTTGAACATTACATAGACCTTCTTTTCCAATTGGTTGTTGTCAATGATTTTATGCTGAAATGACTTAATTACCTCGTGACAGATTTTAAAATTATCATCTTCCGAATTGTCGTTTTTGATGGTGTGGATGGTGAAGGTCTTGGCCCACCTAAAGTACATTAAAGTAGATAACGACAGGGCTACAGATAAAAATATGACCCATGTCATTATCGTTCCATCATCGAATTGATCTGCGATAACTCCTCCTGCGTAAAAGTTTAATATCACTCCACCCAGAAATAAAAGATAATCCCTGTAGTCCTTTTTAAATTTGGCCATTTGAAAATCAATTTTTAGGATTTCGAAATTACGATTTAGGATTTAATCTTATACCATCGCCATCTCTCGATTATACTTATTTCTATACTCCAGCGGTGTTAGGCCAGCATAGCGCTTAAAGAGTGTTCTGAAAGTCTTGTCATCATTATATCCTACTGTGATCATTACCTGCTGAACTGTTAGTGTGGATGATTCCAGTTTCTTCTTTGCAGCTTCAATCCTTACTCTTTGGATGTATTCGATAGGAGTGTTGTTTGTGGCTTTTTTGAATCTTCTGATGAAGTTTCTGGTGCTATTGGCCGTTTGCTCTGCCAGTGATTCAACACTTAGTTTTTCTGAATAGTGAGTTTCAATATATTCCTGCGCACCAATAATTTCCTGATCTGAATGCTCTTTTTGACCATTGAAGATTACAAATTGATTTTGGTCCAACCTGTCAAAATCGATCTCGGCTACTTTAGAGCACCAGATAGCGGTTTCTCTCCCGTAGTTTTTCTCAACCAGATGCAATAGTAGATTTAGAAAGGAATAAGCACCACCACTAGAATAAATGCCATTGTCCTCACTAATGATCTTATCCGGAATCAGATTCACTCCGGGATATCGATTTTTAAACTTATCATGGGTCAACCAATGTGTGGCACAGGATTTTCCATTCATTAATCCAGTTTCAGCCAAAAGGAAAGCGCCTCTACACAGACTTGCAATTTCTGAGTTGTTTTTAACCCTTTGCTCCTTCATAAAGTCCACAAACTCATAATTAAGCTCAATCTGCTTTTCAAGGTCTCCAACAATTCCAGTGACAATGATCAAATCTGTTTTCTTGATATCATCAATGGTTTTGGTAGGTGTCACACTAAAGAACTTACTATAAGCCTGAGGCTCCATGGAAATGCCCACCAAATCAATTTCAAATAAGTCTTCAGTGCCCAGGCCATTTCTTTTATAGTAGTTGTTAGCCATTTGAAATAAATTGAGCGAACCTATTATAGTGTCTACTATTGCTGTTCCTTTTGGGACTAAAATGCTGAGATGCTTCATAAAACAAAGGTAATTATTCAATTTGTCCTAATCAACCCTGTGTGTTGTCGTAAAATGCCACCTGTAAAGGTGTAAATACGACATAACTTTGAATCATCATTCAAACAAAAAGAATAAGAAAATGGAAAATCAAAACATCACAGTATTCTATAAGTGGACAGCTAAAGAAGGAAAATTTGACGAATTAAAGTCGATCTATGACGAGGTTTATAAAGAAATGAAAGACAATGAGCCTGGTACTTTGAGTATGCAATATTATTTTGACAAAGATCAGAATGCGTTGGTAGTTAATGATTTGTTTGAAGATGGAGCCGCACTTGGTGCTCATTTGGGTGGAACAGCGGCTCATCATTTTCAAAAACTAAGTGAAATTGCTGTTCCGGGTCCTTTCTTTTTCTGTGGAGATGTGCCGGAAGATTTAAAGCAAGCAGCAATAGGCATGAGAATGGGAGCGGAGTTTAGCGATCAGATAGGAGGGTTCTCAAGGAACTGATTTTATATTTAGAGCTGAAGATTAAAGCCCTGGTTAGAAATGATTGGGGCTTTTTTTAGTTAGAAGGAGTTACGGGTTGCCCTCCTTCGCTAAAGCTTGCACCGGCGGCCATAGCCTCTGGCGAAGGACTCGGTGGGCTAAGCGGGGTGCGGGATAATGGGTTGTTGTTGTCTGTTGTCTGTTGTCTGTTGTCTGGCTAACTCTTTTTTGAGTTTTGAGTTTTGAGTTTTGAGTTCTTTGGGAAGGTAGAATGGGTTCATTTTAACAGCTTAGTAGATAGTGATTTTTCATTCAAGCATTGCACTCAATTCTTCATGGTCTACTCCTTTTTTATTGATAAAGCTTCTTACTTCTTCATTCCAGATATTCTCCAGATCATCTGAAGCTTTGCTTTTAGTGAAAACTCTGTTTAAAGGCCGATCATCAAAGGCTTCAAGTAAGAGTTTGTTGATATGATCAACTGGTATCTTTTTCTTGGTCGGTTCTTTTTGACGAGATTCAAGTTGATTCAATATAGCTTGTTGCCTTCTTTCATTTTGTTCCACCGGGATCTCAAAAAAGGAATTAAGCACAAGAATTTCAGGATGAGTATCAGTTTCAATATTTGCTTTTAACCTACAATGCCCATCCAGAATTATATAGGCATCAAGGCAATTCAAGTACCAAACTAAAATAGGTGGACACTTTTTCTGGGTAGCCAGTTTTTTAAACCACTTTACTCTTCCGGAATCATTATCTGGCTCTTCTTTTAAAGCAATGATCCTATCACTACCACTTATTCCCCAATCAATGTATTCCGGTTTATTGGCCGAAAAAGCTTCATGAATATCCTGTACTAACCAGATATGATAATGTCTATTGGATATAAATGCGTTATCAAACCCACATTTGTTTAAACGCCACTTTCCATCCTGAAGGGGACTGTAGGAGGAGTTTTTTAATTTCTCAACAAAGAATCTACTCCATGC
This sequence comes from bacterium, assembly GCA_024743255.1. Taxonomy (GTDB): domain Bacteria; phylum Bacteroidota; class Bacteroidia; order Cytophagales; family Cyclobacteriaceae; genus JANSWY01. The sequence goes on from JANSWY010000028.1 coordinate 43,050, forward strand.
ACGAAGGTTTGATGAGCTCCCAATTTTTTCAACATCTGCTGATGAAATTGGAGGAATGATCATGTCCTCTTTGTCCCAATTGTTATTATTTCTTAGGAAATGCACGCCATACCATTCCGGGTCTACTCTTCCCCAAAATACGGTCTCCTCGTTTTTTAACAATTTGAATTTTTGATTATTGCCAGATTGCAATTTGAGGTTTGGAGCAGGTGAGTTTTGTACCGAGAATTCCAAATGAGACCAATTCTCTAAATCATCATATTTGTCTTTCCAATGTAACTCCATCCTACGATTTTTAATTAAATGAATCCTACGCCATCACAGAAACCATCTCCAATACCTGCATCCCCAACTTTCGATTACCAGATATTTCAACCTTCTCCATAACTTCCTCAGGTCTCAAACTCTTAGAAAACAACTTCCAGGAAATATCAAATGGAATGGTAACTATAGCATCTGGGCTTTTATCAGTCCTATCCACCAACCTCCATTTATCAGATTTTTCTAAATACCATGCACCTCCAGCATCTGATGTGACTTGAGCTTCTATTATGGTACCAGCGTCAGCTTCTACCGATCTAAAAGTATGAGGAAGCGCCATAAAAAAAGTGTCAATCACCGGATAGAAATATTCTTTATTCATGATGGACATGTCACCAATCGTATCCCTGATTTGCTGCTGATGATGCCATCTTTCTGTGTATTCTCTGGCAATATGCATCCAGTTCAGACTTTCGTCTTCACCTGCCCATGAAACAGCGAAAATAGCTTTGTCAAATGGATCCAATGAACAATAGTAATCCGAAACCATATCGCCAGTCAATTCCAGAAGCATGGTAATTACCTGAGGACTTAGTCTTTTCGATGCATTGACCCAATCAGCATTTAGCTTATTCAGCCAATCCACCAAATCCTGGTAGCCATTAATCTCAGGCATTGGATCACCAAAATACTGATCTCTTTGAAGTGATAATACTCTTAAGTTCCCGTCAAGCAGGTGACTCGCAACATCTTTGACTTTCCATTCTTTGGCAATGGTCTGATTATTCCAATCTGATGGGGAAAGTGATTTTAATAATTCAATAAGTTTTTTGTCGAGAGGGTGGAAGAGGTCTCGGGGATCGATGGGGATTTTTTGTTGCTTCATGATGGATTAACCTTTGATGTAATCTAGGAATTATGAAGCAAAAGACCCCAGAGGAACTCATTAAACTCTGGGGTCTAGAATATTCTAATTTTTAAAGTGCGAATTCACCAACAGCCTTCTCACATCCTTCCCAGTTGATATTGATCGTTTCATCTGAGTAAAGGAATTCTTCTGGCTCCAATAAATCAGGGAAACCTGACCAACCTTCTGTTGGACCATAGAAGTTTCCGGGTTTAGCTTCGCTATCCATTGAAGCTCTGATGATGCCTGTTGCACCATCTTCCGGTGATTGTGCTCTTTGCATGAACTCAGACTCAGCATCCATACCACCAGTTTCTGCAGTAGTGACCTGTAAGTTAGTTGCAGCCAATCCTGGGTGTGCCAGCAACGGAAGAACATTAGTTACACCAGCTTCTTCCAGTTTTTTCTTCAAACCATAAGTAAAGGCACAGTTGGCCAGTTTAGTTTGGTGATATCTTTCCCATCTTGGTCCCTGGAAACCATTGTTTTCTTCTTCAGTTCCATCTCCGCCAAGATTTCCTCCATTCTTTCCGAAGTACTCCGCAGAAAGAGGTCCTCCAAGTCTTGCCATGGAAGAGTGATTTACGATTCTTGCTTCATCACTTTCTTTCAAAAGTGGGTAAAGCTCCTTGGTTAGAAGGAAATGCGAAATCACATTTGTTTGCATCTGTACATCATAACCATCGTTTGTTGCTTTGTCTGGTAATGCCATTACACCAGCATTATTAACCAGTACATCCAGCACTTCGTAATTTGCTTTGATTTGATCAGTTGCTGCTCTTACGCTATCAAAGTTTTGTAAGTCGCATGCTACCGCTTCAAATTTGCCATTTGGCACTTCTGAAGTTAGGCTTTCCAGTGACTTTTGGGATCTTTCACTTTCTCTATTGAGCAAGATCACTGTTGCTCCTTTTTTAGCCAGTTCTCTTGCGCATACATAGCCAGTACCGCTTGTAGTTCCGGTTACTGCTGCTACTTTCCCGGTCATATCCTGGGAATGGTTGTTTATTACTTCATCCAGGTGAAGTGTTTTGATTTGGTTTGTCATGATCTATTTCTTTAATGTTATGATTCAAAGGTATGATCAGGTCTTGTCTTTGGTTTACACATATTTCTGAGTGAGTAACACAAAATCCTGATCTTCAAAATAAATTCCCGAATTGACCTACATCTTAACTTTCATGATGTAATATGGCAATACAGATTCATCCTCTCCACCAGTGAATGCGGGCGATTTGTGAAGTTGATTCACGGCAACATACAACCAGCCATCCGGACCAATCCTAACATTATCCGGCCATACAATCCTTGGATCTTTTCCCAACACTTTCAATTCTCCATTCTCCAATACATCAATACTCCCATTTCCTAAATTGGTGAAATAATGTTTGCCATCCCCAGTAGCCACACCATCTGAAATTGGTTTTGGACCAACGGTCTTCAAACTACTTTTAATCACCTCATCACTTTCTCCATTTCTAAAACCAGCTGCAGCTACACTATACCATGTTTCGCCATTCATTGCTCCAAAGTAAATAGTTTCCCGATCATCGGAAATCGTAATTGGATTAATTCCAACTCTGGCAGGAGCACCCTGAAAGTTTTGAATCTCTCCATCTATAACCATATCAATATCCTCCGATAACATGGTGCTATCGGTGAATTTTCTGAATGTGTTGTTTTTAATATCAATGGCGATAATTCCAGTATCACCAAAATCAGCCAGGTAAACCCATTCATTCACATCATCTATTGCCAAATCCTGTGCGAAGCTTGTTTTTGGAGCAATGTCTCCTGGAACTTCAAATCTGAATAGTTCTTCACCAGTTTCCACTTGAAAGGCAAAGACTCTGGTCTTTCCGGTTGATAGTCCGGCATCAACCACCCAAAGACGGTCTTTATTATCTACAATTACACCAAGTGGGGTATCCAATCCTGTAGTCACCTCAATACCATTAGGAGTTTGAAAACTGCTATCAGGGAAGGCAGAGTAGCTTCCATCTGGAAATACTTCCACCAATTGAAGATCTTGTCTTCTCAATGGATGAACAGTCATGAATACTCCTCCTTTTTTGGAAACAGCTACGTTTCCCGGGTTGATCTCCAGTTCTGCATAGACTTCTACATTTCCGGGAGGTGTTGGTTTACTTTGAGTTTGTTCGTCTGGTTGTTTTTTTGAGTTTGACTGACAACCAATTAAAATGACACTGAGCAATGCAAGGATGCTTAGGTAGTGTTTTAACATTTGTGTTTTCTTTTAAAGTTTCAGATTGCAACATTCGATGTAGATAAATAGTGCCAAAGTGGACCTAACTCTTATCCACAATTTTCACGATCTTATCATCATTGAATTCAAACAAGGATTCTCCTTTTAAGTTCAGCGTATCTCCGGCTTTCATTCCGTTGGGAAGATCTATTTTGAGCACCGCACTATAATCAATTTTTACAGTAACAGATTTCTCATTGAAATCCCACTCCTCCACAGTTTGCTTCCGACTAGAGAAATACCCTGTAGCAGCTTCAGCTTGTTGTTGAAATGCATCTCTTCCATCTGTTCTAAGGTCTACAGCACCGTTAGAAACATTTTCAAATACCACATTTTCATCCAGGTTTTTGATCATACCCGGGATATCAAAACTATTGTAAGAATTGATATAGCTCTCGATGATTTCTTTCTGCTGATCTTTCATGGTTGGTTTAGTTTGACAGCTTGTAACAATTGAGAAAATTAAGATCGGTACTAATCTTGAAATGGTGTTCATGATTAATATGGTTTGGCTTTATTAAAGCTAATCTTTAATTCTGAATCATTCAGTGGAAATGAGTTCTTATTTGGTTGTTGATGGATTGGTAGATCGTCCTTGTGACCCTCAAAATACCTAGTTCTGGGTATTTTTAAATGGTTGGGGATTGGGGATATTTATGGTTTAAAGTATTGACAGTTGTCAATGATTCATCAATGCACGATATTCCCAATTGTAGTCGTATGTAAATGTTTAAATACGGTTAGGTCGTTAACAATGAGTGATTTGAGTGCGATTGGTGGGAGAAATTGAGAGGTGGATAGCACGCATAAAGTGCGTGTTATATAATATTAGCCGTTATAGATGATAGACAAAATAATCAGTATAAAGAATGTTGGAAGGTTCTCTGATTTTTCTGTCAGAGGAGGAACTCTTTGGAATGGAACTTTTAAAAAGATAAATGTCATCTATGCTGTCAATGGATCAGGTAAAACTACATTGACCAGTATTCTAAAGTCATTGAAATCCAATAGCCCCAAACTTGTAAATATTAAGAGATCTTTTTCAACTGGGGGGGATCCATCTATTACGATTAAAGACGACTCAAATAATCTATACGAATTTAAAGATAATGGCTGGTCAAAACCATTAAGTCAAATGGAAATTTTTGACATCCATTTTGTAGAGGATTACTTATTCACTGGCTCAACATCTACTAAAAGAACAAGGGAAGGATTGTTTGAACTTTTATTGGGTTCTGGAGGGTTAGAATTTAAAAAGAAGGGAAAGAAAATAATCAAACAAAAGCTGGCCTATGAAGAGCAACTGAAACCATTCAGAAGAAGAAAAAAAGGAACACCTGAGGTTTTAGAGCCAATTAGTGATATTAAGGAAAAGCTTTCTTTAGTCAGTGAGGAACTCAATACTCTTATTTCATCTTTCAATGATTTTGCTGAACCTGTTTATAAAAAGCAAATTCATATTACCAATCAATATTTAACCAAGTTCGCTCCGTACATAAAAGTGACTGGCCTAAAGAATCAACGAGGTAGAGGGACACAAGAATATGAAGTATTTAGAACTTATTTAACACTCGATGTACATGGACATGCTATTGAATTCCTGCAACCCGATTATATCAGAAATGTTGGAAATGTAAAGTTTACCTTAAGCGAAGGTGATAAAAGTGCACTTGCGTTGAGTTTCTTTCTCGCACGATTAGAAATACTTGGAGTATCCAACAAAATTGTTGTCTTTGACGATCCAATTTCAAGTTTCGATTATGGAAGAAAAACTCGAACGATAAATGAATTGGCTAGGTTAGCTTCGAAATGTGAACAGTTTTTCATTTTGACCCATGATATTTTCTTTGCAAAAGAAATAACTGATAAACTATCATTTCTAGAAGTCCAAAATGTCAAAGTTGAATTTAATGGAACGACCAGTAAACTGAACGGTCACGACATTAATACAGAGACAGAAACTCGACTTAAAACTGAAATAAGAATAGTCCAAGACTTTATAGATAATGGTTCATCTAGCAAAGAAGATAACCTCAAAATTTTAAGATGTTTGAGACCAATCTTAGAGGGTGCGATTAAGTCCAAATACTTTGACAATGTGGACTACAATAATTGGTTAGGTGATATAATCCAGAAAATAAAAGATTCTGAACACCCTGAAAGGCTTCATAAACTGACACCCTTACTTCAAGATATAATTGATATAAATGATTTTACGAAAGAGTATCATCATGCAAACTCTGAATTCAAACCAGACAGGATAAATCCACTAGAATTGTCACAGTTTGCCAAACTGACAATTGAAACTTACTACAAGATATAAACGGCTAACAAGCACTAATCTTCCATAAGCTAACCCTATCTGGCTTAAGTTTAGCCAAGCGTAACTTTAGCCTACTCCAACTCGAAGTAAATTAATAAATGAATTAAAGCTAATTAGCCCAATGAAATTAGTTGGGATCGAAGATGGACACATAAATGTCACTTATTATAAAATGGAATAACAGAGCCTAACAAACACAAAAAATAAATATGCGAACTCGAATCATATGCTGCCTTGCTATTGGAAATAGACCAAATAGGAAGGTGAGTTTAAACTACACCTCTCTGACACGAACCTACAAAATACCTAGTTCTGGGTATTTTTAAATGGGAGTAGATTGGGGATATTTATGGTTTCGAGCACTTCCAATTATGTGATTTTGTGCGTTGTTGATGGGTGAAAATGAAAGGTGAAAAACACTTATAAAGGGCGTTTACAATTATGTCATGAGCAATAAAGGTTATAGTCAATGATAACTAGATATATTAAGGAAGATATTGACAAATCAGATTACTCTGCTTTAAAAAAAGCAATCAAGTTAATTGAGAATTACCTTTTGAAAATTGACTACAGTTTCTTTGTTAGCAACAAATACTATTTGAATGAACAAACACAATCCAATTTAACTCCATTTATAAAGTCAAATGCTCTCAGAATCACTCATGACGATTTTGTACATCAAATTACTAAAATTTTAGAGATTCATACTGAACTTGTTTACTATTCATTTAAGATTAAAATTGATTCCAATCAAGAGCTTAGTAACTCTTCAAGTTTTTCAAAAAAGTGGACAAAAGCGTTTAAGGAGATTTCTCATAATAGGGATATCCTAATTTGGTCTTTTACAAAGCACCAAGAAATTGCAAAGTCTAGCGAAATAAATTCTGAATTGAAAAATAGTTATGAACAGCTATTCAAGAATAAATTGAACTCATATTTTTTAGATACTTCAATTTTGATAGGTGAGCTTGAATTCAGACCAGAAAAGCTTGATAAGAATAGATTTATAATAGATATGTCAGAAGTCAATATGGCTTCTAAATTAGAGGATTTAATCTTTGTTGTTGAAAACATTACAAATGATATCAACAAGATGAATCGCAAAATAACGAAAATAAATAACGAAATAAATCAAAAATTATAATGGGTTTTTTAGATAACAGACTCGGGAAGCTAATTGATACCGTAGGTGAAATGAGAGAATCGTATATCACCATGTCAGCCAATTTTAAGCACCTTGAAACCTCTTATGATAAGTTTCGAGATACGACTGAAAAACAGATTGAAAAAATAAAGGAAGAGAATGTTAATATTTCAAGACGATTAACAAAAGTAGAGGGTACAATTGATTCTGTTCTAATGTCTTCTACCAAAGAGGCTCTTCAGAATATTTTCAGAGAGCATTTAGAAAACAATAAAAACTTGCCTTTAGAACAAGAGGAAGTCAAGAAGCTTCTGAATAAGAATAAAAAAAGCTTGTAACAAATACTAAAATGAATATGCTAACTGAGTTTTATGAAAAGATATTGCCAACCATAGACTTTTGTATATCTAGCTACAGCAACGAACACTCATTTTAGTCGGACGTTTGAAAACATTAAGCAATGCAACTAAGGACCAGATATGTTACCGATATTCAATATTTCCTAATCACTGATCCTTCACCTTTAGTTTCTCCATTCCTTCCTCCAACATCATTTACCAGTGGTGCTATTGATTTCCTTAAAAGCTCTCCTGTTAACCTAGATCAATTAGCTAATTCCATGGCATTTATGGAGTATGCAATGATGAATAGAATAAATCCGGTATACGATTTCAATGTTTTTCATGTTGGTGACTATGAAAAATTAAAAAAAACGATAAACGCTAGCGGTCAAATTCAAGTTTTTGTTTTCAATTGTAAAAAGACGGATGAGGGGAGAATTTATAAAGATTTAGCATCCAATAAGAGTAAAATAAGATTCTTTAAACTCCAACATTCCAGTTCCGAAACTGGAGAAAATAATATCGTTGACGAACCCAATTCATTACTTTACAAGTTGGTGGAAAATCAAGATTTAATATTCGAAAAAATCGGTATCCAAGCTTTTCCAATTAACCCAAAGATTGAACTTAGTTACAAAGGCTTTAATAATGCTTCTTTTTTTACTCCATCACTGTCAAATTACTTACTTCTCGATAGGATGATTGGTAACTTCTTGTCTGTGGAATCAGATAACAATTTAGACGAAATAAAACCAATCCTACTTCAAGAGTCTGAAAAGGCTCAACAAAACCCAAATTCTTTTGAAAGGCAAGAAGTTTTTATAGATCAGATTAAGAAGATTGACTTCTTTAGAGAAGTACTTATTCAAAATAGTTTTGTTGAGCCTGGATCGGCCATAGAACCTATGCTTCATCCTCTAATTATTGTATCTCCTTTTTACAATCCTGATTTGAAGAAAATTTATGAAGATCAGGAGATTATTAAACTGATACAAGTTGAGCAGTCCAGTAACTATATCAATAAAGTCAGTACAAAAGCATCGGAGGAACTTGTTCATGCATCGATAAAATTCACTCAAGATAGAATTCGATACCTCGATGATGTTGCCTTCCTACATGCATCTTTCGATTTTGGACCTGTTATTAGATTACCTGCAATGGGGAAGTCTTTAAATCAAAACCTTTCCTTTTTTAGAGCTGATAATTTCCCAAAAATAACTTCGATTAAGACCAGAAGGAAGCTAAAGAAAATGATTTCATCATTCGGAATTAATTATTCGAAAAAAGTTCTTGGATCAAATTTGAAAGAAACAATTAAAACAAGAAATGGACAGCTTATCGCTATTACAGATTTACCAATAGAGTGGACTATGATTGATAACGTTCCTTTATCATTTACACATGATATCTGTCGACTCCCAGAAACATCCCTTCATGGGCTAATGTCTCTATTTATGTACAATAAGACATATGAGTACTCTATTCCTGAAAACCTGCTAGAAAAAACCTTAGTAATTCATGGCACTGATGACGAAAGATTTTTACCCTGGATTTCATTAGTGAATAGTTTTTCAGATGAAAAGAAGTTTCATGTCAAAACATGCCTCAGCGTAAGCGAGGTAAAAGATGTTATTTCGGAATTGAACCCTGATTTAATTGTATTCGATTGCCATGGTGGATATGACAAAATAAAACAATCAACTTTCCTGAAAATTGGAGATGAAATTCTAGATGGGGATCAAGTTGTAAGGAATAATATCTCGGCACCTTTGGTTTTTTTGTCTGCATGCGGAACTGCCCCAACCTATGGGACTATAAATTCAATCGCAAATGCATTTTTTGAAGCTGGTGCAGCATCAGTAACAACAACATACATACCAATTTCAATAGACTCTGGATCTCTTCTTTATCTCCGTTTACTTAACAAATTAGACATAGCAACTCGAAAACCAATTCACAAGAACTGGCTAGAGTTTGTTTCTCACATCATAAGGACTTCTTCAATAAATGATGCCTTTAAAGCAGTCCAAACTAAAATTAAAGAGAAAGAGCAGAGAGAGTTTTTCAATCAAAATGTTGAAGCTCTTACAGATTCATTAGTATTTGATAAACGTCGTGACCTATTCCTTAAATTGGATAAAAGAATTGAGTCATTAACCAAAATGAAAGAAAATACCTTTTCTAAGGTAATTCCTGAGTATCTTTTGTACAGTAATTTAGGACGTAGTGATTTAATTTTTTTTGATTCATGGTTAAATATATTTGCTAATAAACCCTCGTAATTTTAAATATTCCAAAAGCCAACTCAAAACCCAAATAATCACCAAGCTCTCCTGACCTGTTTCCATAAAAAACCACCTCAAATCACTTTAAGGTGGTTTCAAAAAGTAGGTTAAATCAAGATTCTTCGATCATTCCCAATACTTCCAGCAACTGTTTATCAGATTCCAATGCCAGTTTAGCAACAGTCTTGAAATCGTTGATCCATTCCATCAGATCATCCAGGGCCTGGTCGCGGTTGGCGGTGGCCTGCTGGGCTTCACCTTTTTCAGTAAGTTGAGTAGCTAATTTACTTTCAACATCCAGCACCAAATTCTGGGCTTCAGTTAATTTCTCAGCCGTAAGTCCAAATGGAAGCAAAGACTGAGCAATTTCTGGGTTGGATAGGGCATTGGTGTAGAATGTTTTGGCCTGGTGTAACCAACCTGAATTACTTAATTTTCTTCTACCATTTAACATTAAGCTCTCCTGTAAACCCCGGTTATCTTTTAAAGCGATACGAGCTAGTTTGAGGTGAACTAAGTAAAGACTATTTGCATTTGCTTTAACAAGATGTAACTCATCTGTGGCAGAAAATTGCTCTCCATACTCTTTGACTTGTTTGTCCTGTAAAGTTTGAGCAGTCTCCAGTAAACTGGCTCCTTCACCTAATTTTGTCTCATCATAACCAAAATTGGCAAGGGCTGATTGGATGGTTGGTACATTAAGTGCATTGGTAATAGCATTTTGAGAGAAAAGAATTCTCCCGGCAATTGTTCGATCATTCATAATGAATATAGTTTGGTTAAAAATAAATTCGATGGTATAGATAGCGACAGCAGGTAAATGGTGCAGAAAGGCAAATCACCTCCGCAGAATTATAAATGACTGGTTATCTGTGTTTCTGCAACGGTAATGTGTGTTTCTGCAGCGGTTATGTATGATTCTGCAATGGTTATATATGATTCTGCAGTGGTTATGTATGATTCTGCAATGGTTATCTGTATTTCTGCAGCGGTTATATATGTTTCTGCAACGGTTATCTGTGTTTGTGCAGAAAAATTCAAATGGAATAGAAATGAATAGGACAATCTCCCAAAGGAAGCTACTCATTCGACAATCGATGATCATAGGACGTAATTAGTTGTGGACTAAAGTAATGGTTGACTAAATGTAGGTTTGATTTGTTTTATTTGCAAATAACGGGATGGTATTTTTAGCTGATTACTATAACCTGTAGCTATTAAAATTATCGGTTCTAATTTGGTGGTTGATGGATTAGCACATCGTCTATATAACCTCAAAATACCTAGTTCTGGGTATTTTTAAGTGGTGGGGGATTGGGGATATTTATGTTTGAAAGGAGGACATATACTAAATGTTATAGGAAATTGAAAGACCGTCTATAGCAACCAATAATTAAAAAAGGTTTGAGAAATGTATGCACAATTAGAGAAATCAAAAGAAAATAATAGGGCGGCTGCTAATTCTGTTACTCAAACGAAGAGTCGCGGAAATCAAGATTTTGGGTTTGTGGATAATCGACCTGAGGCAATTGCCCAAAGAAAACTTCAACAGAGTGCCAATCAAAAAAACTCGAATTTCCCGATGCAGAGGATTCACAAAACCATGGAGCCTCCATCTAAAATGGAACTTGAAATGATGGGGATATGGAACGAAGCTAGTCTCCACCTCATAAAACTTTTGAAATACGAGAAAAAGGGTTTGCATGGCACGAATTATAAACATGCAATTTCGATGATGACACAGGGAATAAAAGTTGATATCCCCGACGATAAAAGAACATCGGATGTTACGCCTAAAGGACATAAAGGGTTTTATGTGGACACATCCGAAGAAGGAGGTGCTCACGCTTATTCTTTTGCAGAAATGGCAGCTTATGGAACGCCAAATTCCCCTAGTGATGTTGATTATGAACAGAATTTAGCGAAAGCAATGGAAAAAGAAGAACAGGCACAAGCAGAATTCAAAAAACACAAAGAACTATTTGCTGATTCTAAAAGAGGTGTGGTCTTAGAGATATGGGGTCCAAGTGATGTTGTTCCTAAAGAACACGATAAGCACAAAAATGAAGCGATTTTCCTATTAGGAGCAGACCAAATGCTTGTGACGATCAAAGAATTCGTTTAATTATTTAAAGTAAAAGAATTAGTTACCACCGGAAACTCTCGCAGGTTGTCCCCAACCTGTGAGCACTATGTAACCGAGGACTCTGTCCGTCTCTTTACTACGATTAAAAATGGATAAAGCTACACTGACACATTGTAGAGGAACTCCTTAGACAGCCGTATATTTAAATCTGTTTAAATTGTAGTCTGTTTTTAAGAATAGAGCAAATGTAGACAGGACTGGAGTCCTGGATTATTTTCCTCACAGGTTGGGGACAACCTGCGAGAGTGCA
>JANSWY010000141.1 GCA_024743255.1 bacterium
CAAGTCTCCTGAAGATGCTGTTAGGTACGCATTCTCAACTGTTGGAAAAGCATTGTTGGTTACAAGCTTTGTTTTGGTTGCAGGGTTTGCCGTAATCGCTCAATCTGATTTTGGGCTGAACAGCGACATGGGGAAAATTACTGCTCTGATCATACTTCTGGCATTGGCATTAGACTTCCTCATGCTTCCAGCATTATTGCTTCTTTTCCCAAGCAAGAGAAGTCAGGATATCAAAAAAGAAACTACAAAACAGGTGGCTGCAGCTTAGCCACCTTCAATTACCTATTATTAAAATTTTAATGATTACAGAAATGAAAAAGTTAGCATTAACTATTGCAGCAGGTGTACTGATGATAGGATCACTTTCTGCACAAAACAAAGGATTAGAAATTGCTCAAAAGGCTGATGAAGTGGATCAGGGATTTGAGAGTTCAAGTGTTACACTGACTATGATCTTGACAAACAAACAAGGTCAGGAGAGTACGAGATATTTAAAAAATCAGACTCTGGAACTAACTGAAGATGGAGACAAGTCATTGATTGTATTTGACTCACCAAGAGATGTGAAAGGTACAGCTACATTAACATTCACTCATAAAGAGGGATCAGATGATCAGTGGCTTTATCTCCCTTCAATCAAAAGGGTGAAAAGGATTAGTTCTGATAACAAATCGGGACCATTTATGGGAAGTGAGTTTGCCTATGAAGATTTATCTTCTCAGGAAGTGGAAAAGTATACTTACAAGTTTGTGAAGGAAGAAACCTATAATGGTCAAAACACATTTGTAGTAGAAAGAGACCCAGTTGATCCAAAGTCTGGATATACCAGGCAATTGGTTTGGTTCAATAAGGATAACTACCGTTTGGAGAAAATTGAGTTCTATGATAGAAGAAATGCTCATTTGAAAACACTTACATACAGCAATTATGAGTTGTATTTAGGTAAGCACTGGAGAGCAGGTCAACTATTCATGGAGAATCATCAGACTGGTAAAAAGACAAAACTTTTATTTGAAGGCTATGAGTTCAAGCTCGGACTGGCGGAAAATGATTTTACGCAAAACAGTCTAATAAGAGCAGGTAGGTAATAATAGGTGATAAACAGTGGTGCCGTTGGTTTTTGATTGTGATAAGAAGGTGTCAACGGCCCATTGTTTTTTAATCTTATTGAGATGAAAAATTTAAAAGTTTTAGGTCTGGGTTTCTTTTTGGTACTGACCAATGTAGTGATTGCCCAGGAAAAAAAGGTCTACCAGGACTTTTCAGCGGAATTGAAATTTGATGAGCAATTCTTCTTTAATGAACCACTATATGAAGGCCAACATCGGAATTACTTTTCTGGAGCACTTCAGCCTGAGTATGTTGTTGAATGGGATGACGATAGCCAGACGTTCAAAGTAGTTCTTTTTGGAAGACTTGACCAATATGATAATCGTAGAACACATTTTGATATCAGAGAGCTTTATTGGCAAAAAGTCAAGGGTAGTACTGAGTTTTCAGTTGGTTTAAAGAAAGTCTTTTGGGGAGTGACTGAATCTTCACATTTGGTAGATATAATCAATCAAACGGATGTGGTGGAGAGCTTTGATGGTGAAGAGAAACTTGGGCAACCTATGGTTCATGTTTCGCAATTCACGAGCTTCGGAATACTAGATTTTTTCTATTTACCGTATTTCAGAAAGCCAACATATCCTGGACAGGAGGGAAGGTTGAGGACTCCATTTGTACTTGATTCTGATGAGTTTGATTTCCATGATGGTCGTAGTGAATGGTATCCTTCATTTGCCGCTAGATATTCAAATTCAGTTGGTCCTTTTGATTTAGGGCTTTCATACTTCCATGGGATTGGCAGAGAACCGATTGTGGCAGACTTGACTACATTCAATCCTCAGTTTGCTCAAATTGACCAAATTGGACTTGATATTCAGGCAACTACTGGACCTGTTTTATGGAAATATGAATCGATTCTAAGGCAAAATGATATTTTGGATATGTTCGCTTTGGTAGCCGGATTTGAATATACATTTGGGAATGTTTTCAACACTGGAGCTGATGTAGGAATTGTAGCGGAGTACTTATATGACGATAGGGATGAACTGGCATTTAATAGTTTACAAAATGATGTGTTCACTGGAGTTAGACTTGGGTTTAATGATATCCAGAGCACAGATTTTCTTTTTGGAACAATAATAGATCTTGAGCATTCCACCAAATTGATAAGTGTGGAGGGAAGTAGGAGAGTAGGGAATAGCTGGAAGGTTGAATTGGAGGCTCGGTTGTTCAGAGATGTTGATCAGGTAGAGCTGCTTTACTTCTTCAGACAAGACAGTTTTGCTAAAGCTACCATCAGTAAATTCTTTTGATTCTTGAAAATAATCTTTAGTTGGTGTATTTTGGATGAAGGAACTATTCATCCTGCACCAACTTTTACGATGATCAAAGAAAACGCTAAGGTAGACGCAATCCTATTCTACTATAGGGATCATATAGGACCGCAATTTCATGGTTACAGAAATCATGTGTATCGTGTCTTAAGCTTTTGTGTGCATCTTGATCCTTCTCCAGAGAATTTTGAAAAATACATGGTAGCGGCAGTCTTTCATGATCTTGGTATTTGGACCTCTAAGACATTTGACTATCTCAAGCCATCAAGGCAACTTGCTATAGCATACTTGACTGAAAATAAACTCTCAGATTTTGCGGAGGAAGTTGAAATGATGATTGATTTACATCATAAGAGATCTGTTTATCGCGGTGAATTTGAGCAGACAGTTGAGACATTTAGAAAGGCTGATTGGATTGACGTAACAAGAGGAAAAAAGAAATACAGGATTCCCAAAGAATACATAGATCAGGTGAATGATGAATTCAGCAATGCAGGCTTCCATTCCTTCTTGGTAATCATGTCGTTGAAAAACTTTTTCAAAAATCCATTAAATCCTCTTCCAATGTTTAGACGTTAGCTAATAGGAAGAGTTATCGTGAATGTGGTTCCTTTTTTAATTTGTGTTGACACCTGAATATCTCCGTGGTGTTTTCTGATAATTTGCCTTGATAGACTAAGCCCAATGCCTGATCCCTCTTTCTTAGTGGTATAAAACGGAACAAAGATATTCTCCAAAATATCCTGAGGAATTCCCGATCCGTTATCAGAAATTGCAATAGAAACTTCGTTCAGGGATCTGTTAAGATATATTTTTATTTCTCCTCCTCCTTCAAGTGCTTCTATCGCATTCTTGATCAGATTTATTAAGACTTGCTCAATTAAATCCGGGTCAAGTTGAGTGATGATCTCTTCAGTTGGGAATTCTGATTGTATGGTTACACTTCTACTAGCTGCGACCTGTTTTTCCAATGCGATAATTCCATTTAGTAGTTCAGAAAGATTGGTCTCCTGAAGATTGGGAACCGGGATTTTCGCGATATCTCCGTAGGCATTTACAAATGATGCAAGCCCTTTACTTCTTTTTGAAATGGTCTTCAATCCGATTCTTAAATCCTCTTCGTCCTCCTCTGAAATAGATTCGAGAGAAACAGGTTCGCCATCTTCATTGATGAGCATTTCATTGATTACTTCAGTTAATGTTGAAATCGGAATAACTGAATTTTTAATTTCATGGGTAAGCACCCGAATTAGTTTCTGCCATGATTCAAGCTCTCTTTCATCCAATTCACTTTTTATATTTTGAAGAGCCACGAGCTTATACCATTTATTTCGAAGAATCAACCTTTTAGCAACTACCGACAATTCTTTCCAACTACCATCAACAGAGAAGCGATGCAGTTTTTTCTCATCGTTTTCTAAATGTTTGATTACTTCATACAACTCAGGATCTATTTTTTCAATCGCTGTAATTGAACGAAAATAGGGTTTGTTGAAAAGTTCTTTGGCTCCATCATTTAGTAATACCACTTCCTGCTTTTCTTCTTCGTATGCAAGCATTGGTACACCCGCATTTTCTACAATTGTATTTAGAAACAAATGATTAGCCTCCTTTTCAGTAGCTATTTGATGGTATTTTGAGCTAAGAGATTTATAAGCCTGGTATAGAAATTTCTGATCTTTTGAGACACCTACATTTCCCATGAAGTCATTTTGATTAACTGCAATTAGGAAATTCAATAATGATCTTCTATCTCTTTCCACAAAACGGACTAATTCAAATATTGCTAACAAGCAGAATAATATAAGCCATCCCGCAAGCAACCAAAAAGCAGTGTACGAAAGCACCAAAAAACCTGCTGCCCCAAAAAGGAAAATTGTTGTAATTCTCCAGATAATATTGATTCTATATGCTGCCTTCACCTGGAACTATAGATTTAAATTTGATATTGCAGACTGCAGTTCACTTTCGGCATTTGCCTGATCACCAGAAACTGATATATGTGCATTTATAATATTACCATCCTTGTCAATCATGATGTGCCTGGGTAGTTTTTCGATTACATAATGATACAGAATTGGTTCTGCCCAACCTTCTGAGGCAAATAGCTGAATATCTGGTAAATTCATTTCTCGTACCAATAACTGCCACTCTTCCACAGAGTCATCAAGGGAAACGTAAACGAATTGAACTTTGTCTCCATATTTTTTTTGAAGTTGGAGAAGCTGTGGTATCTCATTCATAAATTCAATGTTGGTAGTGGACCACACACTCAAAAAAAGATTTTTACCTTTCAATACTTCAGATCTTACAGTATCACCGTACATAGAAACAAATTTAAAATCTGGTGATGGTGAACCTGCTTGAAGTTTAGAAAGTCTAGTCAACACCTCATCAAATTGATCCTTATCAGATTCTGCCAGAGCTTCACTGTATTTGTCATATATTGGTTTTGCATCTTCATATGAAATACCTGATGATAAGTATTTATAGAAATTATGGGTGTAGCAAGTGTTTCTAACAGCAGCATCCATGATGATATCATCTACAGCCACAAAGGACTGCTTAAATTCCTCAGTAATATTTAAATCTGGTGATTTTGCAAGTTCCAAATCCACCAACCCATACACGAAATTATCGAACTGAAATATTCCAATATAACTCGACTCATTTACCGAAACAGATTTTAATCTATCCCAGTACTTTTCAGACACTTTAAAATTAAAGTCCTCAACCAGGTAAGCATGATATGAAGGATATCTTACCATCATCTCGGCATTTCTATACTTGATCTTAGCGGATTCCATATCGAAAAACTCTGAGCCGAGTTGTGATCTGTTTAAGGTAAGTAGCTCAGTTAATAAACTTGAAATTGAATCAATTTTTGATAAGAACACCGCTTCAGTGCTTGTCATGATTTCATCATCTGTCGGAAGTTTGGAAATTTCCTGTCTGATCAGATTGAGAACATTATTTGGGACTGAACCTTCACCTTCATATTTGAGAGTTCCCACAATGTTTTCAGTGTCAAATGAAATTGTCAGATCATTTCCGGGTTCTAAATACATGGTATTAAACCTTCCTCCATAGTTCATACTCACATATCCTGCTTTAGAGAAGCCAATAGTAGCATCGAATGCTCCCAAAGTATCTAATTTGATGGTGTAGGAAGTATCTGGTGTTGCTAAGTCGATTAACTCTGCATCTGGATTGGTAATTATCCCTTTTAAGTGAAGAGTTTTAGAGCCAGAGCCGCATGAACTTAGTATTCCTATTGAGATAATGGCTAATAAGATGAATCTGGTTTTCATTATGTATTGATTTTATATTTCCTGATTTTTCGATAGAGAGTCGTTCTGCCTATTCCTAGTTTGATTGCAGCTTCATTAAGCTTACCATTTGTTTCTTCTAACGCTTTAATAATCGCATTCTTTTCAATGTCATCCACTTTTAACGATCCTGCCTGAACAGATTTTGGTTTATTGGAAGAAATGAGGAAATCTGAAGCTTCCAAAGTGGACCCATCACTCATGATGACGGCTCTCTCCACAGCATTTTGTAGTTCCCGTACATTACCAGGCCAGTGATATTGTTTAAGTTTTTCAATGGCCTTATCTGATATTTTTAGATTTAGTTTTTCGTATTTCGTACTGAATTTTCTTAAGAAGTGATCCAGCATTGGCTGAATATCTTCTAACCTCTCCCTTAATGGTGGAAGATTAATTACAACGGTGTTAATTCGATATAATAGGTCTTGCCGAAACTCTCCATTTTCTGAAAGTTCATCAATTGGACTATTGGTGGCACTAATTAACCTTATATCAATTGGTGTCGTTTGTGTAGAACCAACTCTTTGAACCATTCTGTTTTGTAGCACAGTAAGTAACTTGACCTGTAATCCAAGATCAAGGTTGCCAATTTCGTCAAGAAATAAAGTTCCATTATTTGCTACTTCAAATCTTCCTGCTTTGTCTTCCTTGGCATCCGTAAATGCTCCTTTTTGATGACCAAATAGTTCTGATTCAAATAACGTAGTGGAGATAGCTCCAAGGTCTACTTTAATAAAAGGTTTAGACGCACGTTTGCTTTCATTGTGAATAGCTCTGGCGATCAGTTCTTTTCCAGTACCGTTCTCACCCAGAATTAATACACTAGCATCGGTTTTAGCTACTTTATCAATTGTAGCCAATATTGGCTTCATGGACTCAGCATTTCCAATCATTACTCCATAATCGGAATTCAGGTCCTGACTAAGAATTTTTTCGGTTTCCTTGAGTCGGGAGACTTCTTTCTTTGACTTTTGTAACTCATAGACCGCATTGACTGTACTTATCAGTTTTTCCTGTTCCCAGGGTTTTACCAGAAAGTCAATTGCGCCTATTTTCATACACTCCACAGCAAGTGGAATATCTCCATATGCAGTATTCATGATAACATGAGCATTTGGATCTATCTCCATAATCTTTCTCAGCCAAAATAGCCCCTCATTTCCCGTAGTAGCTCCGGTTTTGTAATTCATGTCCAAAAGGATCACTTCGAAATGGTCCTTTTCTAATGTTCTTGAAATTCTTTCAGGGTTTTCCAGTGTTTCAATGCGTTCATAGTGTTTCCGCAAAATTGCTTTTGCTGTATAAAGCACATCGGGATCGTCATCAATGATTAAAACAGAAGCTTTCTTCTTCATGTTATGTGAATGGTATTTTGAAAATTTAACCAACGTTTCACACTGAAACAAAGAAATGTTTCAATATGAAACGGTTTTAAAGATTCAATTTTTTTAAGTGACTGATTTTTAGCAAGTTAATTTTTTGGCACCTGCCTTGACTATTTGTAAGCATGATAAAGAATTACCTCACTATCGCTTTTCGGGTTTTTAAGAACCAACTAGTTTATACTTTAATAAACGTATTCGGACTTGGTTTAGGTCTGGCATGTTGTCTTGTTACGTATGTATTTCTTAGCCATGAGTTATCCTTTGATACATTCCATGAGAAGAAGGATCAGGTATTTAAAGTTGTCACTGAGTACACAACGGACCAAGGTGAAATAGCTCACCTTGCCAAAACCTCTTATCCACTCGCTCCAGCTATTAACCGCGACTTGCCTGATTTTGGTAAAGTTCTTCAAGTGCAAGGTCCTTACGAAAATCAGATATCATTTACGCTGGATGGTGATTTTAAGATATTCAAGGAATCTGGTACAATATATACTAATGAGCACTTTTTTGATTTGCTAAGTTTTGAGATCATTAGAGGTGCTTCAGGTGAAATACTGGAACAACCGGGCAAAGCATTTTTGACGGAAACTCTGGCTAAGAAATACTTTGGAGATTTGGATCCCATTGGACAAATATTGAGTGTTCAAAAGGACTCAGCGAAAGTTGAGGTTGTTGGAATTGTTAAAGACCCGCCTGTCAATAATAGTTTACCATTCGATTTGTTGATAAGCTACGAGACATTTAAAAATAGGTATCGAAGTGTTCATCGGGACAACTGGATGATGTTGTGGTTTGGTTCGACATATGTCGGCTTTGAAGGAACCTATTCGTTATCAGAAAAGGAGGATCGTTTAAATACTATACTAGAAAAGTATATAGATAAGGAAGAGGCTGCAAAGTACCGGTTTCAATTAATGCCGATTACCGAAATACATACCAGAGATGAGTACGGTAATAATACCAATTATACTATTCCTTCAATCGTTATATATGTTCTAATTGTACTTACAGTTCTGCTAATTGGTACAGCATGCTTAAACTTTATTAACCTCGCTACAGCACAAGCTATAAATCGAGCTCGAGAGATAGGTATTCGCAAAACTATTGGTGGTAACAGGGCCGAGTTGAAAGTTCAGTTTTTTTTAGAAACGCTTATGATCGTGTTGTTAGCGGCTATGGTCGCACTCACAATCACACAAGTTTTTTTATTTTCAATCAATACATATCTGCAGCAATACACTAACTATTCGTTACAGCTATCTTTCGATAGTCTTTTATTTATGATTCCGGTTATCTTAATAGTTACTCTTTTAGCTGGGTTTTATCCTGCATTTGTTATTTCAGGTTATCATCCAATCGAGGCGATAAAAAGTAAAATTACCGAAAGATCAGGGTCAGGAAATTATTACTTGAGAAGGGTTTTAGTAGTTGCTCAGTTCTGCTTTTCAATTATGATGATTGTGAGTATGATTATTGTAGCCTCTCAGATGAATTATCTTAACAATTCTGAAATGGGCTTTAATAGAGAGAATGTTGTTCATCTCAATCTACCAACCAATTATGATCAAGATCCTTCTGTTGCAAGTTTAAAATCTGAACTGTTAAACTTGAGTTATGTAGAAAGTGCGGCAATGTCATTTGGACCTCCCATTGGTGGATTTTCATGGAATTGTAGCTTCAGGAGGTTGGAAAATGATTACGAAGATGGGATGATCAGTACGGTCAAGTTTGTAGATGCTAACTATATCGATACCTGGGAAATATCTTTTTCATCTGGGAAGCAATTGACTCCAAGAGAAGTAAATGATTCTACTTTTCATGTAATTGTAAACAAAAAATTTCTGAAGAAACTACAAGTAAAGGAAGAGGAGGCTGTCGGTTTCAAATTCGCATTTAATGGAAACCTTTACGGAATTATTGATGCTGTAACAGAGGACTTTAATACTCATTCTCTTAAGGTTGATCTACAACCTGTTATCATGGCCTACAGACCGGATTATTTTTCTGGAATTGATATTCGTTTGAAAGGAAAGAACATTCATCAGGCTTCTGGTAATATCGAAGATGTCTTCAGAAAATATTATCCATTGGCATATTTTGATTTCGTTGTTCCGGAAGATGCAATTCAAGACGCATATGCTTTGGAAAAATTTGTGTATCGAATCATTCTAATATTCAGTGTAATGTCTGTTATCATCAGTATCATAGGACTGTATGGGCTAGTCTCTTTTATGGTTGCCAGAAATCGTAAGATGATTGGTGTGAGAAAAGTATTTGGAGCCTCAACATGGTCGATACTGAAAATATTTGCGAAAGAGTATCTCGTATTACTAGGTATTTCTTTCGTGATCGCGAGTCCATTAGCATATTTAATTGGTACTAACTTTTTATCCTCGTTTGTTTACAGGATTCCGATGAACCCAATGTTTTTTGTACAAGCATTCCTCATTGTACTTGTAATTGCAGTATTGACCGTAGGATGGAAGTCATATCAATCGGCAACTCAAAATCCAGCAAACTCATTAAGGTACGAATAAACTCAATCTAAAAAACGAAATCAAAAACTCATGATACGCAATTATATATTCACGGTAATACGACAAATAAGAAAGAATAAGACTTTTTCATTTGTCAATATAGTGGGACTAGGTGTTGGTATGGCAGCTTGTTTGCTCATCGCGCAATATGTTTATTTTCATCTAAATTTTGATCAATTCCATTCAGAGAGTGATCACATATACAGACTTCAGGCAGAAACTACAAAAGATGGTGAGTCAATTGGAACTACCATTTCTTTTGGACCATTGGCGGGACCCGAACTGGTTGCACAATCTCCATTGGTTAGCAACTACACCAGGTTTTGGAGTATCAACTATATGAACAACTCCATCATCAGAAAAACCGAAAAAGGGGTTGCTACCTTTGATCAACCTGGTGTGTTTCTAAGTGAAAAAAACACATTTGAGATATTCAATTTGCCAATTGTAAAGGGTAGCCTGGATAAGTTCGGTGAGCCAAACAAAATGGTAATTGACGAGTGGACTGCTGGGAGGTACTTTCTTCCTGAGGAGGATCCGATTGGACAAAACCTTGAGTTAAGTGGCAACCAGGGAGCAAAGATGTATGAAGTTGTTGCGGTTATGAAGAATTTACCCGAGAACACTCATCTTGATTTCAATGTCCTTTTATCTTTCGATTCTTACAAAAACTATTTCCGGCCAAATCTGACTTGGACATCTGGAAATAATTTGATCTATTATAAGGTTGAAGACCCTTCCAAAACAGATGAGATTCTAGCCACATTCGAACCGATGTTTGAGAAAAATGCAGGTGAATCCC
>JANSWY010000077.1 GCA_024743255.1 bacterium
ACTGTAAGAGCTGCAAGAGGAGCTGCTGATTTAACCTCCATTGATCTGGATGCAATGTTGGATGAAAGGGGTTTTGAATTCTACTGGGAAAGTCACAGAAGAACTGACTTGATCAGATTTGGAAAATTCAATGATGCGTGGACTGAAAAATCAGCGTCAGAGTCTTTTAAAAGAGTTTTCCCTATTCCAATTAATGCATTGGCAGCAAGTTCTAAGCTTGTTCAGAATGATGGATATTAAGAAGTAAATAAAGGTTACTTTCTTCATTTATATGGGTGTCTCATTTGGGGCACCCTTTTTTATGATTACTATTTTACCCTCAAGTACTTTTCAACAATGAATCGCTCGATCCCAGCTTCGGGTACGTCTTCCCTGCCTTGTTGAATCAGGGTATCTCCACTAAAACTCACAGTAAACTCAAATTTCTGACCTCTCCAGGCAGTTGGTTCCAGATAGTCCAGCACCTCCACATACTGATCTCCATTGAGAGTATAAGTACCCGCACCCGCATAAAAACCTTCCTCAGAGTTCGGTATCTGATTGATGAATGAAAAATGAACTTTCATTTATGATTTTTATAAAGTCTCTGTTACCCAGATCTTTGACTGTTACAGAATCATTTTCTTCAACAGAATTGAAAACCAATTTCCAGGTCCCTTCGATTTTATTACGTTCGGGTTCTTGAGGGACTTTTTTTGATTGATTACAACTAAAGAAGATTACTAATGGAATTAAAAAAATAGATTGCCTCATTACTTATAGTTAAATGCTATCGCACCAATTGAAAATGATAATTCTTTACACAGCTCCTCGGGTGTGTTTGATTCATAAAACTCAGAATTCAGGTTTCTGATGACCTGACCGGTATGCGTCTCGGCACAAAGTCTGATACCTTTAATCTTGGCTGATGGAAATTCACCTGGTTTCACAAATGTTTCATTGTAGTTCTTTTCCAGGTAATATTTAAAATCTCCCAATGGAATGTTTACCTCTATCCATTTATCAAAATGAACTGGATCAATTTCCAAAATATGGAATGCATTGAAATCTCCTTTATCAGAAACCGTTCCTCCAGATTCAAATAATGTGATTCCCAAATTGAATTTGGAGGTTTCTATTGCTCCAATTTGATCCGCAGTTACAATTCCATCAAATATCTGAGCCACCTCGTCCATTTTCGGTAAAACTGTTTCTTCACCATCTATTTTTAGAAACAATTGAATAGAAGAAATGCTTGAATATTTTATTAAGCTGTCACCATAAAACATTTCCATTCCATTAAGGTGTTGTTGATTCCAATCACCTATTTTCTTAACCAGGTTTACTTCAAATGAGGATCTGAGACCTTGACATGATTTTGACCAATTGCTGCTATCAACATCAAAATTGACACCTTTTAAACCATACCCCATTTGTAAACTATCTGTAATATGATTCCAGCTGGATAAATTGCTGGCTGTAGAGGAGAAGACTACTTTCTGGTCTTTATGCATTTCAAGTGAGCACCAATCGGCTTCTTTGATTCCGCTTTTTTGGTCTGTAGGTTTGGAGTCTTTACAACTCGAAATACCTAGTACTCCGATAAGAAACAATAATTGTAATTTGAATTTCATACTACATCAAAACACCATTCTTGGACTGAATTGGTTTAGGGATATCAGTTTCTTTCAGCATTTCTTTAAGATCGATCTCGATCGTTCTGCATAATGACATCATTGGAATATCATTTCCCATTCCTTCAAATGGATTCTCGGAATA
The DNA here is from genome assembly GCA_024743255.1 of bacterium. GTDB lineage: Bacteria > Bacteroidota > Bacteroidia > Cytophagales > Cyclobacteriaceae > JANSWY01. Next base: position 1,759 of record JANSWY010000077.1, read on the forward strand.
ATCGCCAACTAATTCCATTATCAGGTAAACCCAACTCACAAGTGCCGTTACCGGCACGGAAACCCAGATTGCATACTCGCCAAGTTTTTGAAATTCCGGAATAAGTCCGAATGGTAGAAGGAAAATAAAAATCCCAACAAAAATTGAACTCATAGCTCCATATTGTCTCGGCAATGGGAATTTCTTTATTCTTTCGCACTTGCCTTGCAGCTCATAAAAAGTATTCAGCTCGCCCTGAAGTTCCATATGACGGAAGTCTTCAATCATACCTTTCTCGCGAATTTCGGCAAGGTCCTGAGATTGGTAATCAATGATTTGTGTAGCTGTATTCTGAAAGTTGATCAGGTCCTGGTATTCCTCTGTTGGGAGGTGTTTTTTCAGAATATCTTCAGTATTCTCATCGTCAATTAATCCAACTCCAAATCTGTTCATTCGCTTCTCCGCAACTCTACTAACATGTTTACCCTGATTGATATGTTCCCAGGGAGTTGGTATTAATAACTGACTTCTAAGTGTATAAAGCCATGCAATATGTCTGTAAAACAACCTTGAAATGGCTTCTTGTAATTGCTGATCCGTAGATTGAGGTTCATCTTTATGGTTTCGAACATATGCCTTGACCATACTACCCCAGGCTCTGCTACTATTGACAATTCCTCCCCAAATTTTCCGGGCTTCCCAAAGACGATCGTAGGCCTGATTGTTTTTGAAACCAATATAAAAAGCTACTGCAGTAGCAATAACTGACAAAGGGACCCATGGAATTGAGATTAACTTCCACTCGGTAAAAACAAAAAGCGCTGTTACAATTGATGCCCAGGCCAGTTGCCATAGGAAGTGAAATCCTCCAAAGGAAAGAACCCCCCTGAAGCTAAAGTTTTTCTGTATAAACATAGAAGCTAAATATAGATGGATTTATTGAGTGCACAAAGATCAATCACCGAAGGAAATCCCAACTCCTCTTGCTGTATTGATTACAAAAGAATCGGTTTTCACATAATTATACTGACTTACGGCTTCCTCCAATGAAACCGAACAAATATCATTGTTTCGGTAAGCCACCATTTCACCAAATTTTCCCTCTAATATCATTTCAAAGGCTTTTACACCAAACATAGTTGCCAAAACTCTATCGAAAGCAATAGGAGTTCCTCCTCTTTGTATGTGTCCCAATACAGTTTCCCGAATATCAGCCTTACAACCAGCATCCTTAAGTTGTTGGGACAATTGATAGGCAATTCCACCAAGTCTCACATGTCCCCTGCCTAATTCATCATTTTCAATAGTAGAGACTGTTCCCTCTTTTGGTTTTGCCCCTTCTGCAACAACAATATTCACAAAACCTCTACCCTTTCTGTATCTCTTGTTTATTCTTTCAACTACCTTATTGATGTCGTATGGAATCTCTGGGATCAGACATACCTCTGCTCCTCCTCCAATGGCTGTATGCAAAGCAATCCACCCGGCGTCCCTTCCCATGACTTCCATAATCATTACTCTGTGATGGCTTTCTGCTGTTGATACCAGTTTATCAAAACTATCGGTAGCGATCTGCACAGCAGTTCGAAACCCGAAAGTAAAATCAGTTCCTGACAAGTCATTATCGATGGTTTTTGGGACACCAATGATATTCAAACCTTTATCATAAAGAGCTTTTGAAATAGTCTGCGATCCATCTCCGCCAATATTGATTACTGCTTCAAAACCCAAATCTTTAAGTTTATTAATCAATTCATCTGATAGATCCACCTCTTCCATTTCTCCAGAATCATTTTTTACCGGGAATTTTAATGGGTTCCCCTTATTGGTTGTCTTAAGAATCGTTCCTCCTTTAACATGTATTCCGGCAGTGTTTTTATTATTCAGTTCCACAATTTCCGGAGAGTCTTTTAGCACTCCATTGAATGCTTCAATACTGCCGTATACTTTCCAATCATCCTCTTTTTTTGCTCTTTTCACAATCCCTCTGATTACCGCATTCAGTCCCGGGCAATCTCCTCCTCCAGTTAATACCAATACTTTTTTCTTAGACATTGATTTCAAATATTTAGGTAAATTATTTCCGCACCAATCTTCTCATTGAATAGCCAATAAAGATCAGAACCATCGAACCAACAATAAACCACAAACTATTTGGCCACTGACTAGACATTGCTGAAGTATCACCAATCAACACAAAAGCTCCCCAGTAAAATGGATGTGTACCTTTCCCGTTCGTTGATTTCAGGTATTGTTTCCTGGCGTTATTTAGAGCCAGGTCTTTTGGTTGGCCCTCATCGAGATTTGCGTAGAAAAGCTTCATCAGTTTTGGAGTTGATTGGTCAGAAGCTGGCCATAAACTAACTACGGTTGCTGGAACACCGGCATACGCAAAAGCTCTGGACAAACTCATAACGCCCTCTCCTTTTTGAACTTTACCATATCCGGTATTGCATGCACTGAGCGTTGCTAGTGATGCGTTAAGCTTCAAATTATAAACCTCATACGCAGGTAAATAGCCGTCATTTAGAGAATCACCTTTTACACTTAAGATCAACCTTGAGTTATCCGGTGCTTCATCATCAACTATGGCGTGAGTAGCCATGTGTAATATCCCGTATTCCAGGGCTTCTTGTTTAAATAGGCTTTCAGTAGCCTTAATACCATACATGAATTTCCCATCCAGAATAGTGCTCAAATCCTGTATTTCTTTCTCGGCTCCTGGTAACGCAGCTATTGAAGACCTCACTACATCTGAATTATTATCCACCACACCAAAGTCAGGGGCAAAAGCTAATACGTTTGAATTGCCTCTTTGCTGCTTTGAATTGTCAAGGTAGGTTTTTGCTGAATAATCATATGAGACGAGAAAATGCTCAAATAGGAACCTGCCGTCCTTGTCTTGTAGAATTTCGAAAGGTATGTATCCCAAAAATCCATCAGTAACAATTTTCAACTTAGACCCCTTTACTTCTGTGATTACCGGTTTCACAATTGATTGATAGAGATGTTTTGACCAAAATTCTATCAATCCATTGTCTCCATTATCAGCTAATAGTTTTCTTAGGGACTCTACTGCCACATCCAATGAGTCTGTCCATTCTACTCTCTTTACAAAAGACGAACCACCATTATTTCCAAGAATATATAAGTTCTCCTCAGATAACTGATATGAGATAAATGAATAACCCTCTCTTGCCAGCTTTGACTCCAATTGTGGAACACTAAGTTTTTCAGATTCATACCTATATTGATAATAGTTTGGGTGCTCTGAAGCTATTACTTCAATTATACTATCATATCTTTCCGTAAGGTTAGACTGCTTTGTGAGGTATCCTGTAAGCACCTAAGCATTGTTTTCATTGTCTTTTGCTTCTTCAATTCTTTTCTTAAGGATCATCAATCCATCAACAGTTTCTTTTCTAATTCTTAGAATCTCATCACTAAGACTGGCATTATTAAAAAATGAAGCTTTACTTAGGTAATCTTTTAGCCCCAGCGATTTACTTCTTTCGGAAAGTTGAAACATAAAATCAATCAGCTTGGAGTCCTTGTTGTTCATATAGAGATTATAGCATAATTCAATAGCTGTAGCTGTGTAATCATTTATGTTAAAACTTTCTCCTATCTCACTGTTAATTCCCTTTTTGATGCTGGCAATATATTGCTCGAATTCAGTCAGCAAGTTCTCAAGTTCAACTGTTTCAATCGCTACGCCATTTGATATGAGTTGATGATTTATCAACTCTAACCTCTGAGTTTCTATTTGAATCTCAATGAAATTTGATCTAATGTTTCCTTCATATGTGTTGGCAAATGATGCACTATCGATATACTTTGATGACAACTCATTTTTCCCTTTATATTGATTTACAGAGGCCAATCTTAGATACGCTGCAGCGATCGATCTTCCACTTGACCCATAAAGCTCTTTACCAATTTTAAGCGCTCTGGTACCAATTTCTAATGATCGTTCATAATCCTTATTAGCTAAGGCTGCAGCAGTTAACTTATTTAGTATTTTGTGTGTGAAATTTAGATTACCCCCATTATCCTCGAGAAATTTCATGGCTTTCTCAGCATACATATTAGAAGTTTCTACCTCTCCCATTCGAGCATATTCTTCAGCCATAATAGCGTAACCATCGTACAAGTCGGCGATATCTGGAAGCTTATCTTCATAAATATCAATTGCCACTTGCATGTATTTAATTGACTTTGCATAATCACCTGTTCTTGTATAGAGATTAGATGCATTGATTACTAGAGTCGCAAAATCATGTGAGGTAGAATCTCCAATATTCTTGGCAAGCCATATCGCTCTTTCGAAATAATCTCTGGCTCTTTTATAATTCGATGCACCAAATGCGATGATACCTAATTCCATTGTTGGCTTTATTGTGTATGGGTGGTTTTCACCATACGCATCTTGGTATAGAGCAATTTGTTCGTCTAAGTACTTTTGCGCACTTTCAAAATTTCCAAGATTGTATTGTAGCTCTGCATTGCAATTATAAGCCTGTCCTTTCGCCTGAATGTAATCTATTCCTATAGGTTTACTGGTGATCAAAGCCCTTTTAGCATGATACAGAGCAGAATCATAATCACCAAGTTTTTGATAGTTGCCTGCAAGTACATTATGACAATATGTTTGTGATCGGGCGGTGCGTAAGCTGTCAGTAAATTCAAGCTTGAGTAACCTATTAAGTGTCTTATTAGTGTTGTGATGGTCCTCAAAAAAGTAATAGACATATCCCATCATCAGTAAAGTCCTGGCCAACACATCATTATCTCCTTGTGTTATAAACAATTCATTTCCTGCTTCTACAGCATCCAAATAAAATGGCAATGCTTTCCGTTCCTGGTTACTTCTATCGTAGACATGACCGATTTTATAAATACTTAGCCCATATCCCTTTAGATTTTCTTTCCCAAATGCATCCCTGGCCTTTTTATAGGCCTCCACCGCTTCATCTATCTTTCCTTCTTTATAAAGATTTTTGCCTTGCAGATAGTACTCAGCTCCTTTGGTACTATCTGATTCAATTACATAGGTGTTGGCTTGAGCGGTTGATAGAAAACAGCAAAAAACAAGCATTATTAAGTAAGTGTCTCGCATTAGTAGCAGTATTCGGTTTATTCCGTGTCAGATATCTTACAAGGAACGGTTTTTTCAGATTGTTTTAGTATGTGATCCAATAATTGATCTTAATTTAGTGAAACTAATCTCCCTCAACAACCATCTCCAACTACTACTAAAGAAAATTTCCTCCCTTTGAAGGTTTTATATAATTGATATGCTTTCGTGATACTTTCGTGATAATTAGCAGGCACTTTTGGAATATCGGTTAACAATACGTTTCACTAAACAATTGATATGATGAATATTTCAACATTGCCTCAAACACCAACTAATCCTATACCTAATACCTTTTCAAGAGACTTAGACGTTTCAGTTTTTGGCAGTTTTCCAGTCAAACAATATTCAAAAAACGAGTATATCTATTGTCAAAATTGTGATGCAAACTCAGTGTATTTCCTGGAGGAAGGAAGAGTAATCCTTGGTAGTCAATCTTCAGATGGTAGAACAACCATGACAGAAGTTAATTACCCAGGTGACCTGTTTGGAGAACTTTCCATTCTTGGAGACACTACAAGAAATGGGTTTGCAAAAGCGCTTGACTCAAAAATTAAGTTAAGAGTTATTCCAAAAGATGAGTTTCTGGAAGTTCTATTGCAAGACAACCAGATTAAGCTGCAGTTCTTCGAAGTACTAGGAAGAAGAATGAGAAAAGTCAACAGGAAAATAGAAGATCTGATTGTAAGAGATGCAAGGTCCAGAATTATTGGATACCTGATTCATACAGCTGAAGAAAAGGGTCAGAAAGTAGGTTTTGAAATGATGATTAAAAACCCATTGAGACATCAGGATATTGCAGACCTTACAGGTACCAGCAGACAGACTACAACAACTATTCTTAACGAACTTAAACAAATGAACCTGATCAATATTGACAGGAGAAGAATCTTAATTAGAGATATGGATACTTTAAAAAGTATGCATTGATTGTTCGTAGGTAAGACCAGCTATAAAAATTAAGTTAGCCAAAGGGAGAATCGTTCTCCCTTTTTTCGTATGTGCCCACCATTTTTTTTGTTAGCTTTATTCTAATGGGAAAATTTAAAACACAGGGCATTTTTAAGAGTATGCACAACAAGCTCTTAATCAGCATAATGCTTTTATTCCTTACATTACTCAATCCTGCCTATTCACAAAACCAAGCAATTGATAGTCTTCAGCAATTGCTTAATAATCACCCTCAGGATACCGAAAAAATTCAAATCCTTCTGGAATTAACAACCGCTTATTATAAAGCTAATGAACCAATAAAGGCGATAGAATCCGATAGTGCTGCCTTACTATTAAGTGAGAAACTAAATTTCTCTGAAGGTCAGGGAGACGCCTATCATAAACTTGGCATAATCAAACTCAGAGCTGCCGAGTATGATGAATCACTAAAGTATTTCGAAGAAGCACTTACAATAAGGACCCAGGATCAGGACCTTAAAAGGATGAGCTACACCAATATTAATATGGGTGTGATTTACATGACATTAAATGATTACGAAAGCGCAGATTATCACTATAATGAAGCTTTGAAAATTGGAAAAAAACTGAATGACACAGTAAGCATCGGAGGGGCTTATATCAACCTTGGTATCGTTTCAATGGAATTGGCAAATTATGACACTTCTATTGCCAGGCTCAATAAGGGAATTGAATTATACAAAATTATTGGTGCCAAACGTGGCGCTGGTGATGGTTACAATTGTCTTGGGGGTGTTTATCAGGATCTTGGTGAGTATGATACTGCTATTCTTAATTATCAAAAAGCCATTGGTTTCTACGAACAAGTAAAGAATGTAAGGGGAGTGAGTGCTGCAACCTTAAATATTGGAAATATTCATCGCAGGCAAGGAAATTTTCCCAAAGCTCTTGAGGCATATCAAAAAGCATTAGAAATTAAAATTGAAGCACTAGACAAAAAAGGTCAAGCTTTAGTGTTTAGCAACATTGGTTTACTTTACCAGGGTCATGGTGAATATGAAAAGGCGCTTGAATACATCAATAAGAGTCTTGAACTAAATAAAGAAATTCAAATCTCCAGGAGAGTGGGGCAAGCTTACACATATCTGGCTGAAACCTACACTGAGATGGGGGAATTTCAGAAAGCTTATGACAATTACATAAGAGGACTTGAGATACTGCAAAACCTAACCGCTGTAAAAACTGAAGCAAATATCTTAAACGGTCTTGGTAAAGTTAAGCTTGCTCAAAAGGAGTATGCTGAAGCTCTTACATTTTATCAAAAAGCGAAAGAAAAAGATGTAGGTGTCCTGCTCATATTGGGTGAGACGCTTGAAGGTTTGGCTCTCACACACCTTGGCCTTAAAAATTACAATTCTTCAGAAAAAGCTGCACTGGCGGGATACAAAATCAGTCAGGAACTTGAAATCTTGGAACTGAACCAAAGTCTAACAAGTGTTTTATCACAGATTTATGTAATAAAAGGGAATTATAAGAAGGCCTATGAATTTGAAAAGCTTCATAAGATTTACAGTGACAGCTTATTCAATTCAGAAAATATCAAAAAGCTAACACAGCTTGAGTTAGAATATGCATTCAACGAAGAGAAAAAGCAACTTCTGGCTGATCAGGAAAAAAACGATTTAATTCTTCAAAACGAATTGAATAGAAGGAAACTCATTCAATACTCCGCTATAGGAGGTGGAATCCTATTTCTCTTATTATTTCTAAATGTCTATAGGTCTTATCGGCGTAAGAAGAAGGATAATGAAATTATACAAGATCAAAACAGAAATATCACAATGGCGGCCGCCAAGTTAAAGGCATCAAACGAAAGACTATCAGAATTAAATTCATTGAAAGAAGGTGTTAATCATATGATTGCCAATGACATGAAGCAATCAGTGAGTTCGATTCTTGATTCAACAAAAGAAGAACCTACAGAATTAACACTTCAAAATATCAATCGCACAGGTACAGTGATGCTTAACCTGGTTACTAATATGTTGGACGTCCAGGCCTTTGAGGAGCAGAATGTTAAACTCAACAAAGAAAAATTTCTACTTATGGAATTAATCGAGAATGCCTGGTTCCAATCTAGTAGTCTATCGGATCTTAAGAGTTTAAAATTGAATTTGGAAGTTCCTAAAGATTTGGAATTGCATGCTGATATCCAGGTGATGCATAGAGTCTTTGTCAATTTGCTTATCAATGCTGTTAATCACTCATTTGAAAATGAAACCATTTCAATTTCTACTTCCTTAGCCAATAATCAACTATTATGTTCCATTACTAGCATCGGTGAAGAAGTATCTGAAGATCATATCAAGAAACTATTTGACAACTACTGGGAGTCCGTTGAGAGTGAAATTGAAAGAGCAGCTGCTAAGGGTTTAGGTTTGGCTTACTGTAAAATGGCAGTTGATGCACACAGTGGGAAAATTAAAGTCATATCGCAAGCAGGTAAAATCACTGTTGAACTTCAGCTTCCCCACTAATCATCAATACAAGATAAAACTCCAGTAGTTAAACCATCCCAATCAAAGTTCCCAAAATGAGCCAGACCTTGTCTTACAATTACAATGTCTTTGGAAGAAGTCTTTAAATAAACCTTTCTTTCAATTCACCTGATTGATACAACTCCATGAGCGCCTTCAAGTCTTCAATTTTCCCTAAAATAGTTTGCCCGTCATCCAAGTCTCGCACTCTCAGTTTCTTCCTGGATTGTGATAAAACCATCTCACTATAAGCAATATCCAATTCCTCCTCAATCGCCTTCTTTTGAGACTCAAAGGAATCATGAGCAATTAATTGTCTACCAAAATGATTATGTATTAGCGTGTAACCTGCTATTCCAGTCTGTCCCTGATAAGCCTTACAAAACCCTCCATCAATCACAATCAGCTTGCCGTTTGCCTTAACCGGGCTCTCGCCTTTGGAAACCGAAACAGGAACATGGCCATTCAGAATTACTGAGTTTTCATCTTCCAACCCAAACTCTTTGAGTATTCGTTGACATGCCTCAGGATCGTTTCTGTATTGATAATAAAATCCCTTTTCCTCTTTTTGTATTTCCTTATCATCAACAAAGTATCGTTCAAATGTTGCCATTTTATGTTTACCAAATATTGGTGACTCTGGCCCAGCCCACAAGTACCATATCATGTCAAGGGCTGCTAACTTTTCATCTGATCCATCCAAACCAGAAAAGGCAATCTGAACTTCCTTTTCCAGGTATTCCATAAGTTGTTTGCCTTTAAATGACTTATCCCCGAAGGAGACCTCTTTCAAATAGCCTGCTTCATCCAAAGGTATGCAGCCATGAAATAATAAATTCTTATTTGTCACCTTGTACATTCCCCCTTGCTCCAGTAAAAACCTGGCATGATTCTGCAACCGCTGACTTTTCAGGAAAGACATTTTTAACTTTTCTACAACCAGACGCTCTTCCTCAGAAAGAGCAAAAGGATCTAGATGATTGAATGTTGGAAAAAAGGCGTCTTTCAGGTCATATTCCTTTCCTTCAATTTGCACCTTTTTGTCACTTAAATTCAATTTATCCAGTATAAGCCGATCGCTCATACCATATTCATCTCTTCTAGAAATTAATTGAGATTCCAATTTGAATTGAATGATGGAGATCGCCTTGTGCATCAGACTATTCAACCATTGTTCCGAGCTATTAAGTAACTCATCCGGACTGACTTTAGGATTAAAAATGATACTATCATCCTCCTTGTAATGTTCCAACGCAAATGAAGCAAGAGGAAGAAGGTTAATTCCGTATCCCCTCTCTAGTGTTTCCGTATTACCGTAACGAAGAGATAGTCTCAATACGTTTGCTATGCAAGCTTCCGAGCCCCAGGCCGCTCCCATCCAAACTATGTCATGATTACCCCATTGAAAATCAACTGCATGATGTTTCATCAGTTCATCCATTATAATTTCTGCACCTGATCCTCTGTCATATACATCTCCAATTATATGAATCTTGTGGATGCAAAGTCTCTGAATAAAATAGGAGAACTCAATGATCAATTTATCGGCCTGACCAATTTCGATGATATTATTAATAATGTCCTCATAATATTGGTTGTCATCTCCAACGGTTCTCTCAGCTACCAACTCCAGGATAATGTCTCCATAGGATTGAGGAAGTAACTTGAGTAATTTTCTATTGGCATAAATAGAGCAGAAGTCCTGAGTGACCTTTATTATTCTAGATAAAGTCTCTTTGTAGAATCTAACTTCATCGGTCAGGCTTTTCTTTAGAAGTTGGAGTTTTTCTTCCGGATAATAAATAATGGATGCTAGTTGCTTTTCATCCTTCTCAAGAAGCTCCGGGAATAACTCATTGATTTTTTGCTTAATGACACCAGAACCATTTCTTAAAACATGTTGAAACGCCTCATCCTCACCATGGATGTCACTCAAAAAGATTTCAGCACCCTTTGTTAAATTGAGGGTTGAGTTTAAAAGCACTATTTCTTTGCCAGCTTCGTGCTGATTGGGGAATTTCTCTGCCAATAGAGAAAGGTACTTCAGGTTGGCATCCATCTATTTACGATTTGTAAATAAATATAGAATAGAATGATTGAAGTTGTGTTGTGGCAGATTATTAATCTGCCATCTGTCAAGAATTAACTTATACTTATTCGGATATTTTGTCTCCCAATTGCTCGTTGAACATCCAGATAAACCTTGGTGCAATGCCTAGTTCAACTCCTGAGAAGGATGCTTTGAATTGAAAGAACTTATTGAATTTAGCTGACTGCTCTTGCAAGAATGTATTCATTCCGGCAGCACTTAATTCATCTGGTTGTGGAACTCCTCCATATAAGAAAATATCCAGGTCATTGGCCATTTCTGTAATCACAGAAGAGGACATAATATTATCGATCTCATTGATAAATTCAGATCTCATTTTCTTAGCATCATCAGTATCTGTTCCCCAGAAATTTTCTGGTAAACAAGATTTGATAATTTTATCGATTTCCGCTTCAGAAAAGATCAGGAAAGAAGCTCCATCCAGGTCCCCATGAAGTTCGGTTTTTATGACATGAAATTTATCTTCCCCTACAATACCCGACATGTCAAATTCGGAGTGTTTGTAATTTACCTCTTCCAGATTTACTGGACTTTTAAGGATCATTTCAAAGGAATTTTTAGCCGCAGAGAGGCCTTTTTGGAAGAAATTAGCGCTGGAATCGAAGATCTTGTGGTGCATGTTCTCGGTCATAATGCAATTTGTGTTATAGGTTTGGTTAGGTGATTTGCCGGATACAAGATTCTGACCGTCGTTGGTGGAGTCTATATCGTTCTGCAAAGCTTATGGAAGATACAGAAATTCCTACCTGATTTTGTTTTAATTCGATCAGCAGGCAATTTGGTTCGATCAAGGGTCAGTTTTTTCCTACAAGTTTTTTAGCCTTTTCAAGTGCAATCTGATCAATTTTTTACGAAAACAATTATGTGTAACTTCTACTCTTTATATTACAGTAAAGTTATGCATGCATAAATAATCACCCGTTGGATAAGCCCAAAAAGAAATACCGATTCATACGATCATTGGTGGTCATTATCATAGTTGGTTTTGGAATCAAATATTTCTTGTATGATTTCACTGCATCCTTTGTCGGTGATCTGTTATTTGAATTTGTGAAACTGCGTGAAAATGATCGATATGAATATCGAAATAAGAGCGTGTCGTACTTCCCATTTGAAAGAAAACTCCTGATTAGTGATCTTAGCATAACACCAAAACCAGACTTTCAAGCGACAGAGACTTCCTATAGCGTTAAAATCCCTAGCTTATTTATTGATATAGAGTCACTATGGGAGGTATACAGACATCAGCGGTTGTCAATAACTGGTGTTACAATGACAGAACCAAATGTGCAGGTTCATTCCATTAAAAAAGAAAGAGACGAGTCTACCAGAATACAGTTGGAGGCAGGAGAACTTTATCAGGTTATCAGCCAATATTTGCGTCACCTTCAGATTGGGGAATTTGATGTTAGGAATGGTTCTATATCCTTTTCCAGAAACGATAATCATCCATTTGAAGTGCATGACTTCAACCTTGAAATAGAAGAATTCTTAATGGATTCTGTGAATCTGGAACAGCACAAAAACATCTTCTATACAGAATCAATAAATATACATCTGGCAAAACAAGAATTTGAATTGGAGGATTCCAATAGAAAATTCTCATTTGATTCGTTGATTTTCTCTAGTCGGGACAGTTCATTTCAAATATTGGATTTCAAACTCTATCATATGGGAGGTAGCGACGCAGAGGACAGTATATCTGTTGATAAACTTGCATTCTCTGGGATCGATCTTAATGCACTTTATAATGAAGAAGTGATAGACCTGGGTCCGATGAGAATTGAGTCTCCTTATGTGCATCTCAGAACTACAAGGCGGACAAAGAAGAAACCAGAATTTGTTAACCCTTCAAAATACAAAATGATTGTTGATGCCGTAGCTATTGTAGATGGAAGTGTTGCGATTTCTAATTCAAACATCAATTTGAGAGCTGAAAATATCAATATCAATCACGGACAACATCAGATCTTGTCAGGCGGACCATTTATGGATCCCCTAGACTTTGTAAACGAATCTGTGGTATCCATGACGGACGTTAGTTTCAAAAATCCAAATGTGTATTTAAAAGCTGATAGCCTTTCATTAGATGGACCTAAAGAAGAGCTTCGACTGCTTCAGTCTAACGGGTTTATAGAAGGGCAACAAAATGACATAAGTTTCAACATGAATGAGGCTAAGGTAATTGGGCCTCTATTTAATCATTCAACACTCCTAAAACTTGATTCAGTGTGGTTACTTGATCCAAGACTGAAACTAGAAGCAGTCTCAAATCCCGAAGAATCAAAACAATCAAGAAAAAGAAATGTAGCAGTTGATTTCCTTAGTATTGCTTCAGGCGATATTGAGTTGATAAATGGAAACAGCCAAATATCACTGGAAAAAGTCTCCGGAACTGCCACTAATCTTGTTGATACATTAGGCCTTGAAAATCTCAAAGGTTTAAATCTAATTGGAGGAATAAGCACATTGATGGACACATTATTTATCTCAGCCAATTGGGAATATCGTGGAAAATCCAATATGCTAATCGGTCGCAATGTTCAAACTGATTTTGGTGATGTCTCTTTAATAGAGCTTGCTGATCTAAACATTGAAGGTCTCAAATCAAAAATAATTGAATTCGATTCACTTTATGTACATGGTAGTGATATTGAGTTTCACCTTGAAAAAACTGAAAGTAAATCTCAAAATCCAATCACCTATCACAAGATTTCAGGTGAGAACAATAACATAAAGCTCTCATCCTCAGATTTTCTACTGGAAGCAAATGAGGCAGGCTTCTCCATCGCCAGTGACTTTAAACTTACTGCTGTATCCACTGGCCATTTAAGTTTCCAAAATAGTCAGTTTAATATTGAAAGTGAAAGATTAGGTTTTCCTCAGGGAAATAAGAGATTACAATTAAATGCTCCGGAGCTAAAAAGTGCAACCAATGATATCTACGCAGATTCTCTCATTATTGATGTAGTTTCAGACTCTATCGATATTGAAACAATGTCTGATTTTAAATCATGGCATGAAAGATTAAATATTTACTCCCCTGTTGTCAACCTCAATTTAAAGCCACAAGACGACAACAAAAAAGAACCCTTGGTACTACCAGCGCTAAATGTAAGAAATGGTTCTCTAGATCTCACAATTGCCAAAGAAGACAAGTACACTCATTTATCGCTTCTCAACTTCGATATAAAAGGACAAAAGCACGTCACTGTGAATAATCCTGATGATTGGTTAAGTACAATCGGAGTTATTGACCATTTCAGTCTTACTACTAACAAACAGGAGGTGGATGCAAAGACAATGAAAATCCGAAATGGTAGCGTTTGGTTTGATGAACTGAAGTCTAAAATTGCTCAAAACAGTTTCACAATAGAAACGGGTAAAATATCAGATCTTAAACTAATTACTTTTGACTCAGAAGAACCGGTGACCGCTGACTCAATTGAACTGACCGGAATCATCTTAAATATTTTTGATACCTTGACTGCAAAACCCGAAAAAGGTACATTCAGAAGTATCCTAAGTAATCATCTGAAAACTTCTAATGTCGATGTAACCTACCAAGGCAATACTCAAGAACTGAAAGTCTCAAATTTGAAATCTGATATCAGTCCATTGGTGGTAGAATCAGATTTTAATTTACCTGCACTTTTAGAGTCCAAAATTGAAGTAAGTTCAGACAGCATTCACTTTGATAATTATGACATGGACAGAACATTTGCAGTTGGTTCATTCATGTATGACAATCAATCCGATGTTCTTGAGCTAACTAAATTCAATACGCCACAAAAGTTATCTCGTGATTCTTTTATGATAGGTAAGACCATTCAAACAAACTGGATGGACATCAAAGCGGGGAATGTGCTTTTATCGCAATTTGACCTATTGGCTCTCATAAACAACGATGGTGTAAGAATTAATTCCGCCGAGGTGAGAGATCCTGAGTTAATCGTTTATCGTGACAAAGCATTGGAGGAATCTTTAAAGTATCAACCAATCTTGCCAGTAAAAATTCTAAAATCAAACATTCCAATCATTGTTGACTCGGTTGCAGTCAGGAACGGATCCATTTTTATTGAACAAAAATTTCCGGATGTTGCGGATCCAGCTAAACTTTCATTCTTTGAAGTCAATTCAAAAGTCCGGTATATCTATTCTGATACTGCTATGATCAGCCAGCATCCAAAAATGTATTTATACTCCACCGGCAAACTCCTGGAAAACGCAGAATTCAGAACTGAAGTCAGGTTCAATATGACTGACACTCTTGGTAAGTACAACATGAATGGAACGATGACCAATGGAAATCTATTGGTTTTAAATGATATGCTCGAAAAAGCTGGTCATTTGCGTGTTAACTCCGGGACTAACAAATCTGTAGATTTTAAATTCAAAGCCAACAATAATTACGCAGTTGGTGAAATGAAATTCATTTATGATGATCTAAACGTCACCATCATGGATAATGAAAACAGAGATGAGGGATTTAAGACATTTGTAGCTAATGCTTTTGTTATTCATACCAAGAACCCTCATTTCCTTTTCCTTAGAAAGGGAGACATATACTCTGAGAGAAAACTACACAAAGAGGTATTCAACCATTGGGCAAATTCCATCTTAAGTGGTGTGGTTTCCAGCATTGGAGTAAGAAACAATAAAAAAGAAATCAAAAAGCTAAATAAGCAATCGCAAAAGCAATTCGATAACGATTAGAGGCTATCTATGATTTCAACCAGTTTATCCATCTCCTCCGTTGTGTTGAAATAATGAGGACTGAGTCTAACAGCTCCTTCAATTGACTTCTTGTCAAAATCAAACATAGCG
This sequence comes from bacterium, assembly GCA_024743255.1. Classification (GTDB taxonomy): domain Bacteria; phylum Bacteroidota; class Bacteroidia; order Cytophagales; family Cyclobacteriaceae; genus JANSWY01. Next base: position 17,261 of record JANSWY010000077.1, read on the forward strand.
CTGCTTCGAGAACTCACTGAGCAGTATACATTCCGTTCATCCAACTTCTTTTTTATTTCTTCATTGCTGATTCCTTCTTTTTTAAAAGTAATGATGTTTGATCGGTGAGAACCTTGATCATGCAGAGTAACCGACTTTATTGAATTTAATCCTCCAACAAGCCTATCCCTTATGATGGAGTTATAATCCTGGATAAAGTTGAGCCCAATATTGTTACAATATTTAATGGCTTCTTTCAGGCCGAGTAGCAAAGCATAGGACATTTCCCATAATTCAAATCTTTGTGCACTTTCAAACAATTCATATTTATCTGGACTCACCCAGTTAGCTCCTCTCATATCCAGGTACAATGGAGCATGATTATTTTTCAGAATTTTATCGGAGACATATAAAAAGCCTGTTCCTCTTGGTCCTCTTAAAAACTTTCTGCCCGTGGTACTTAGGAAATCACATTTTAATTCCATTACATCCACTTCAATCTGCCCCACTGCCTGACAGGCGTCAAGTATGTATATAATGCCATACTTCTCGCACAAATCACCTATAGAATAAGCATCCTGGACCAAACCAGAATTTGTAGGAATAAATGTCACAGATACAATTTTTGGTTTCTTCTCAATAATGAGTGATTCGAAATGATCAATATCAAGATCTCCGTTACCATAGTTCCGGGCTCTTACGATTTCAATACCATAATTATTCTTGAGAGAGTAGAAATGCATGAAGTTTGAAACATAATCGTCATCTGTTGTCAGAATGACATCTCCTTTTGAAAGCTTAATGGAAGAAAGTGCTTTAGTATACGCATCAGTAGCACTTGTCATAAAAGCAATGTTCTTGGGTTTGCAATTTATAAGTTTAGAGGCCTCAGAATAAAATGACAAAATCTCATCACTATATTGGTCGGATAAATGGTATCCTCCGTGCAATGTTTCTTGAGCTAGATACTCATTCACAGTTTTAGCTACCATGGTGGGAACCAATGACGAACCAGCACTATTGACAAAAATTTTGTCTTCACAACCAGGTGTATCTTCTCTTATTTTATTGATGTCCATTAAACCATCTTTTTTACAATATATCAGGATGTCACGAAATCAGGCTGGATTTGTTTTGAAATAATTTGCAATATTTCTGCAAACGTTTGCATTTACTGACTTCAGTAAAATATCCTTTCACTTCACTAAAATTCCTGTTCATGCCAGCAGAGCCCGAATTAGCATAAGCTTATATCATATTTGCTTCAGGGAACAAACTATATGAAGAAAAATGAAGCTTTTTAGAACTTTAGCCATTATTCTCTCAACCACTATCTTTTTAGGACACGCACAAGCTCAGGAACTAACTGAGGACCAGGTACCATTAGGGGTACAATCTTATCTCTACACACATTATCCTTCTAGTAACAACGTGAAATGGAGCGTTAGGAAAAACGAAGAAGGCACCAAATTTTACCAAGCCACTTTGGACTTTAATACTGAAAAAGTAACTGCTGTATTGGCGAAAGATGGAGTATTGGTATATGAAGACATAGAGTACACAGCGAGTAAATCACCAATTCATATTGTAGATTATGCAGCTTCAAACTACGATAAGTTTAAAATTGTAGGAGTTCATAAGCATACAAATTTTGCGCACGGTACAAATACGCAAACAAAGGTGAATTATGAATTGGTTGTAAAAGTAAATAAAGAGGAAAGTATCGTTTGGTTTGATGAAGGTATGTACCGTCATGATAAATTTGAAACGAGCTCTCTAGCCATTAAATAAACATTACTTAAGTTATCGGACACATTAGGAGGGCCAAATGGCCTTCCTTTTTTTTTCCTATGTAACCAAAGAATATTTCAATCCTTTCAACATCTGATCGGCCATATCAATCAGTTGGTCGATATTCAGTTTAAAAAGTATAACTAACCCAATATAATTAGCTATAATAGCCCCCAATTTCAAAATGGCCTATTCAGATAAGTTGGACACATCTAAAGTAACATCCATTACATCCATAGTTGCTATTGTCATACTACTGGCATCAGCACCATTTGTATTTAACCTATATGGTTATTCTATGGGTGACAGTCTGGTGGTGAAATATGGGATTGAAATTGGGATTGTCCTTGCGTTGATGTTTCTTGTTATGGGGATAGTGCAGAAGTATGTGTCTGTCAAAAATGACAATGGTACTTCCAAAGATGTTGATGCTTTGCAAGATGAAATCAACAAACTTCAATCAGCATTGGAGATTCAGACAAACCAACTCAAACAAAAGAATACTGAGCTCACTCAAAACACGAGTCAGTTAAACACCACACAACTCAAACTAATCGAGTCTGAAAAGAGGTCTGTAATTGGAACTTTTACTGCTGGAGTTGCACATGAAATTAACAATCCGATCAATTACATAAGAGGTGGAATTTTTAGTTTAAAATCCAATCTTGAAGATATATTGGATTTACTAACGGGCTTTGAAAAAGAACTAACAGATGCCATTGATAAATTACCAAGAGAAAGCGCCCAAAGAGCGGTTATCATTGACGCATTAAATAATCTTAGTAGAAGAAAAATGGACCTGGACTATGAACTTCTTCTTGAAGAAACATCCAGCATATTTCATTCAGTAGATGAAGGAGTGCGTAAGACTGCTGAGATCACTAACAGCTTACATACAATTGGGTCTTTAGCTAGTGATGAGTTTGTGTTCAGTCAGATTACAGAGCATATTGACGCAACACTTATACTTCTTAAAAAGCATTTGAAGGACGTAGAAGTAGTTAAATTTTACCAGACTGTTCCCACCATTGAATATATGCCAACCAAAATCTCCCAGGTATTCTTCAGTCTTATCAAAAACGCTGCAGAATCCATGGTTGGTGAGAAAAAGATAGTAATCACTTGCAGCCCTGTGACTGGAAATGAGTTCATTCGGATAACAATATCAGACTATGGACGTGGTATTCCAGAAGATGTAGAACCTAAGGTATTCGATCCATTTTTTACTACTAAACCGGTCGGAGAAGGATTTGGATTAGGGCTGGCTATTGCAAAATCAATAATTGAAGATCACAAAGGGAAACTCTACTTCAAATCGGTAGTTCATCACGGTACCACATTTTACATAGAGCTTCCTATTCAGCAAAGTTTTGTTTCTCAAAGTTGATTTTTTAAATGATTCACGGCTGTAAGAAACAAGCTGTCAATATCATTCTGCACATCTTCAATTCTATTTACAAACGGAACATCCGGAGGCAATCCAGGCCCTTCATATGAAATACCATCTGATGCCCTCATCACTTGCCCTGTTATTGAATAAATCCATCCATTTGGCATCTCTTTTTCTATTCGTTCACCCATAGCCCCGGCTGTAGCTTCCCCAAACACAGTGACGGTTGGCAATATGTTTAAGTACATCGTCAGGTTTTCACCGGCACTAATTGTGTATCTGCTGGTTAAAACTGCAACAGGTCCATTAAATCTGGTTCCTGCTGGTTCGAGGTAATACTCTGTAATGTCTCCAAAATCATTTTCTCCAGGTCCGTCTTTTGGCTGGCCACTAAAAGCCAGTCTATGTTCATCACAGAATCTGGCTGCAACTTCCTCACCATTCGTAAAATCTCCACCATTGTTATGTCTTAGATCAATTACTATGGCTTGAGCTCCAGATAAATCATTTAATATCACATCAATATCAATTGGATCTGACAAGTGATTGATGAATATGTATCCAATGTTATTTGAGTGCATCCCATAAAACACCTGATCGGCAATTCTTTCATAGTTATTGTTAAGATATTCATCCAAAAGCATCCAGAGATCAAAGAGGTCAGCACCTTCCTGTGTTCTGAAAATTTCTTTAGAGCTGTAAATAGCTCTGCCTGGGGCCATCAATGATACGTGACCATCATCCAAGGATGAGAGCATTCCTGAAATGGCAGAATACAATTCCTCGTTACTGGAGTTTTCAGTAAGCAATGGGCGAAAAGCCTCGTATTGAAGATCCCAGTCCACTCCCCTTTGTTCAAACACAGCATACTTCTCATCAAATGTTTGCCAAAGACTCTCAAAATTTCCTACTGCATCATTATTTGGCTCTTCTTCAAAAAACAAATCGTCACAGCCTGCAAGTGGAATGATTACTATGCCTATGAGGATCATTAATTTATTGATATTCATTGGATTAAAATTTAAAGTTGAGACCTGCAGTGATATTATTTTTCAAAAGTGCGATTTGAATTGGGTCTTTATATTTTAGGTATTGAAACTCATACCCAACTTTGAAGTCGACCTTGGGGGAAAGTGCCATGAAGTATCCGAACTCTAGCTGAATTCTTGTCAATCCACCCGGTCCCTTAAAAGATCCGTTTTCATGGAAGTAACCAAAATCACTATCCTCATTCTGTATTTGACCATTATCGACAATACTATACAGTGGTCTCATAACAAATGAAGTAATAGGAAATGCAGTAGCGATTTCAAGACTTCTGTTTTCTGATAATTGCCAATTAGTCTTAACCTGAGGAGACAATGTATACGCTATTAAAAAACCGTCATCATCATTAAATCCAAAAACAATCTCAGCTAAATGAGCAAATGCATTTAACCTTCCTCCTGCTTCAAGTGAAAAGTTCTCTTTCGAATACACCTCTCTCAAATAACCATATTCAAAATCCAAAAATCCCATGGTGCTTGCTTCCCTCATACTGGATTCTCCAAACCCTGGGAATGAGATTAGATCTGTAGATTCTGTGTTAGCCTGGTCATAGTGAATTTTCAATTTGTGATTACCGTTTTTGATTTTACGATCATAGGCAACTCTTATAAAACCTGGTGAACCTCCTTTGTAGATCATTGGCGAGTAGACCAAATCCTGTGATCTGCTAAAGTGTAGTCCAAGGTCTACAGATAATTCATTTTTAGGAGGGTGGTCCTGTGCGCTAACTATTCTGAAAAAATTTAATATCAAGAATAGAAGCAAGTATTTCTTAAGCATTCCTTTGAGTTTTTGGTTTTAGTCGGAGGTAATGACAAATGGTTCAAATATATTTTTACTTTTTAACACCTCAGACTTCAAAAACCAGCACTCAAAACCAATTATTGAGGAGATCGAGGATTAATCCTCGTAATCAAAAATCACTCGATCGTGCTGATCGAGGTATGGTTTAAACCAATGGTAATACCCAAATACATGCTTTCTTATGGTGATCATCATCAACACTACGGCAATATTTACAATAAGAATCCCTTGAAAAAAAGGCACCATTATTTCTATATCAACATCATCCGCTTTTAATGAAAGCATGTCTCTTCCAATAGATATTCCTCCCCAAACCATCCAGATAATACCCGGCAAATAATGATCTCCATGAAATTTCAATATATGAAACAGTAAGTAAGAAGTGACAGCAAATGAAATTAACCCCATCAAATCAAACTCATAGAATTGATCGAATTGAACAACCAGCTCAAATAAGAAAATAATTATCCAAATAATGCATACAACTCTATGCATAGCCAACATAATCCCATTTCCTTCAAGTGAAGGAATTGATGCCAGAGTCTTGCGAAGTAATTCATCATCGACATTTGACCTGAATTCCCTATATACTTCTCTTTTGGTTTTACCCCCTTTGATCAGCTTGCGGAGAGATTTTCTTAATTGGTTGTCCATTCTAAAATATGATCAAATGAAACCTCCAGCCATCTACCACATTGTATTCTACTCCTGGCAAGGGCATTTTAAGAAAATTCAAACCATCGAGTATGGTATTTAGAAATGCCGAATTTGTATCGATTTTGCTCCAGTCTATATCCGGAGAAATGTAAAACTGACCGTATCGCCGGAATTCTGGAATAGGTTCACCTGCGGAATTCTCTGTTGGATTTCTATTTGCTCCAGTATATCCTTCAATACTGTATCCAACAGCTATATTTAACCATTTCGGTACAGATTGGTTTTTCAGAATCAACTTTTTAACGTTGACTGACAACCAATAAGTTTGACCGTTATAGTCTTTCAACCATCTTTCAGAAGCATTTGATCCCAAAAGTTCTGGACGATACCTGGCATATGGTGACTTGCTATAAGACCACTTTGAAAGAATTAGCTGATCTTTCCAAAGTAACTCTTGCCCAATTACCATTCCAGCTCCAATGGTATTTGCCAAAATATCTCCCGGTGAAAACCCCCAATCTTTGCTAAAGCCATCAAACATTTCAACAGACGTAAGGAATACCAACCCAACTGATCCTCCCATCCAAATAGCTTTTTTCTCAGGAACCCCGGTCCATCGCAGTGTGTTAATCCCGTATCTTCCAGCGTGCTGAGCCGTGGTAAGGTGACCGATTTTATCCATGTATCCCCAACCGTCATTATCATTAAAGAAATGAAACTTTGAGAAGTCTCCATACCAAATAGTCCCCAAACCTACCATTGTACCTGTATAGGCCAAAGAACCTGCCCCAACAACTAGCTTGAGACGCCTGGAGTTAACTTCATTAAGAGTATCTGATTCAGTTGAATAACCAAAAGATGAAATCGTATTTAAAAGTAATATAAGCGCAATCAGCCTGCCCATATCGATTACAAGCCATTCCCAAGCTCTTCCATTGTTTTGAATACGAATCCTTCAGGAATTTCGAAAGTGTTATCGTTAATACTTTCTTTAGATACAACCTTGGCAACTACAACTGACTTCACTCCATTAGTATCCATAGAGTATTGAAGAGCCATACCCTTTAAGACTCTATTGTTTTGAGTGATGTTTGGAATCTTTTTGGTAAAATATACTGTAGAAACTGTTGTTCCACCTTCTGGAGTTTTAGTTGTGACAATGGCTTTTTGACACTTATAACCAGCAATTGTTTTGTACTCATCAAAATACTCCACTTGTTCTGAATCCTGATTTTCGGACTCAGCTTTTTTCATTTCCTCACTCATATCTACTGCAATCTTTTGTCCCATCATATCCATCAAAAGATAGCCTTCAGATTTGGACATATCCAGAATTATTCTTTGTGTCCCCATCGCACCCATCGACATTTCTGTTAAAGATCTTTGGTCATTAACAAATAGCTTCAATGATTTTGGCAACATGCCTTGCATTGATTGCATTTCCGGAGGTAACTCACTGTAAGTGATTTCAAATTCAATTCTTCCTTCAAATGACCCTTGAGCCTTGGATACAGCAACGCAGGATATTATTAGTGCTATTGTTAGAAGAATACTGCTGGTGGTTCTTTTAAATTTCATTGGACTAGTTTTAAAATGTGACGGGAAAGCTAGCTATTTTTCTATAGAATCTTCAATCTTTATTACCTTCCCCATTATATCGTTTTTCGATACTTCTCCATTAATCTTGCCAAGATTGTTTCCTATCACAATTTTTTCCCTAGTGACCTCCATTACAAGATGTAACAGATAATTTCCTTTCCATCTTACAAACACCACATCATCCTCCTTAATATCTTCTGAGTCTACTAAATTTATAGTCACTAATTGTCCACTCTCTATTCGACCTCTCATAGATCCCCCCATAGGTCGGACCTGACAGGTGCCTTTTTCCTTCAGTTGTCTAACTGCGTCTTTTACCCATCCCATACATTCTAATTATTGCCTTTTCAGAACCTTATTAATGCGTAAAATAATCACTGAATATTTTAAATATTTGGCACTAATCTACGGACACTCCAAAATTTCGAGAATATCAGAACATTTTTTGGCAGCCTTTTTTAAATTAGTGAGGAATACTCCAATTCTATGGGATCTACCAGACAGTCCAATCCATATCAAAAATATCAGAACAAAACTTTGTCCATGATGATAAGGATATCGCTAGCGCTCTTATCGTTTGGTGTTCTTTCCAGTTATGTTGTTGCTCAAAACAATAATTTAAAAGGGCTCAACCCAAATAAACGCCCTAGTCAATATATTCTTAATTTCTGGGATGCTACTGATGGTCTTTCTTCAGAGTCAACAAACAGGTTGATTCAAACTGATGATGGTTACATGTGGATAGGAACTTATACCGGCCTTCACAGATTTGATGGTAAGGAATTCACCATATTCACTTCGACTAATAGCAACCTGCCATCTTCAAATATTTTGGATTTTGCCAAAGACGAGAAAGGTAGGCTATGGATAGGAACACTTCATGGAGTATGTATTCTTGAAAATGGGCAGATATATACACCAGAAGCTCTTGAGCAGTCAAAGGAATACAGTATCGAAAGAATGCTATATACCACCAATGGAGATTTATGGTTTAGTAGTAAATCAAATCACTTATTTAAATATGCCAATGATTCATTGGTTGATCTTACAAGTAAGTTTTCAGGACTTAACAGTACTGTATTAACTATTGCTGAAGATGGAAATGGAGACATTCTCATTGGTACAGATGATTCTCAGTTAATTAAGTATTCAAATGGCAGATTCTTCTCAATTCCATGGCCCGAAGAAGTGAATGGCGTCAATATAATCCAGGATAGCCCGATGGGTTTACTAATTGGTACTGGAAAAGGGATATATAAGCTGGTTGGTGAACAACTAATCAAACAGGAATATTTAAGCAAGATCGCTATTACAACCTTGACCGAGGGTACAGAAGACGTCTTATGGATCGGGACGATGCAAGGCTTATATCGCTATGATTTTACATCAAATTCTCTCGACTCATTAAATGACACCCATGGCCTTCCAAATAATATCATCAGAGATGTAAAGATCGATAGTGAGGGCAATTTATGGGGAGGTACATATAGAAGAGGGTTCTTCTTCCTTTCTGATGGTTCCTTAACCAGTTACACTGAAAATGATGGCTTACAGTCGGATATAATAGTTAGTGTTACTGAAATCGATGATGATGTTTATATTCTTGGAAATGAAAGTGGTAAACTCAACCTTTTAGAAAATGCTATCGTATCAGATTACGCCCCTGAAATCCAACTCCCAAACGCCCGGTTAAAACATTTATTCACTGATAGCAAAAACAGAACATGGGCAAGTACTTATGGTGGATTAATTCTCCTGGATGGAAGAAACAGCCGGATATACAATCTGGACACAGGATTCCCCGACAATTTTGCACGGCTAGCATATGAAGATCATGAAGGCAACATTTGGGTAGGAACAAAAAATGCCGGTCTTTTCAAGTTTAGGTCACCAGATGATTATGAAGCTATTGGTTCAAAAGACGGCCTTACTTCTGACTACATTCTTTCAATTAAACAAAATGAAAAGAACCAATTCATTATTGGAACTATCAGTGGGCTGAACTTAGTGGATGATATGAAGGTGATTAAAACCATTACAATCGAAGATGGGCTTCCTTCAAATTTTTCATTTACAACATTCCCAACAGAGAAGTATATCTGGATAGCTTCAAATGATGGGTTAACTGCATATTCAGAAGAAAAAACAGTGGTATTTAACGTTGAACGTGGTATGCCATCAGATATAATTTATGATATTATTCCTGATCAGAATGGAAATGTTTGGAT
>JANSWY010000100.1 GCA_024743255.1 bacterium
TCCCCTTCATCCGTTACCAGATAAACTTTGTTGACTCGATTTACACCTGTTACTAAAGACACTCTATCTGTAAATTGATAAGAACCTCTTAAACCGATTCCAGATCCAGGTCCGGTGAAGTTCTTAAGGTTAACAGTGGTTAAATCCGTGTTTAAGACTAAACCTAAGGTAAATCTGTTATCTAGTTTTTTCTTTTCTTCCGGAACAACAGGTGCTTCGGCAATCTCAACGAATTCAGGATCAATAAGAAGGAACGAAGCTTCCTCTTTATAGTCTTTTGGAGGAATATCATCCTCTAAAATTGATGGAACAAGTACCACTGTTGGCACTTGTTCATCTGAGTTAAGTGTTCCCTTGGTTAAGGATTGGTTATCCGCAAGATCTTCTATTAAAATGGTATTCTGATCCGTTTTTTGTTTCTTGTGATCCGATTCGTTCAAGTTATCCTCAATCTCGACTTGGCTGGATGTTATCTGTGTAACTTGGTTATTACCAGTATTTGTAAGAACCGCTTGCTGGTTGGAATCTGTGTTTGATTCAGATATTACATTTGTTGCAAGTTCCTTTTTCTCAGACGTACTATTATTGTTTTCATGGTTTACCACAGTTTCCTGAGAGTTGCGGCTTTTTGAACTCTTTATATCACTGGACAAACCAGCAACAAGAGTAGCTTTATTCTCATTATTACTTAAGTCATTTTGAGATACTTCATCATGTATGTCCAGCGAAGATTGTCTTGACAAAGAATAAACGTCCTGATTGTCACCAAAAATTTTGTAATTCAAAATGAACAAGCCTCCCAGAAACAGGATTAATGCTATAATCCCTGTGTACACAGCTTTCGGAATCCAGCTGGCCTTTTGTTTCTTGAGATTGAATTTACTCCATGCTGCTGGATCATACGCTGGCAAGGGTGCGGACTCAAACCTGGTCCGTACCAAATTATCAAACTCCTCATCTGAAAATTTACGCAACGGCATAATCTTTACTTTTCATCAACATCTCTTTTAAATGTGTCCGGGCCCTATGCAAGTTCGACTTGGAAGTCCCAACAGATACATTTAGCATTTCCGCAATTTCCTCATGCTTGTAGCCATCTATAACGTACAAACAGAAGACATTTCTGTATGAAGGAGGTAATTTTTGAATGAGTTCCAGTAGCTCCTCATAAGAAATACGATCATAAACATCTTCATCATGAGTAATAGTAACAGCCTCGCCACTATCCAAATCCTGATGATACATGTGTTTTTTGTTTTTTCGGTAATGATCAGAAGCAGCATTAATTACTATTCTTCTTAACCACCCTTTAAAACTCAGATCGTTATAATCCTTAATCTTTTTAAATACCTTCATAAAGGAATCATTAAGGATTTCGATTGCTTCGTCATAACCATTTGAATAGCGCAAAGCGATACTCATAGCATAACCAAAGAAGTGTTCGTAAAGCTCTTTCTCAGCTTTCTTCTTCCCCTTTTGGCATCTTAAAATGATATCTTTCTCTTTACTATTCAACTCGGTTAAATCAGTTTATGCCCTAACGCAACACTCCCCAAAATTGGTTGCGTCAGTATGAAAAGTAATTTAAAAATACAAAAGACGCCCTAAAAGGACCTGAAACACGAAAATGGAGGGTGCATTTTTGGTAGACAAGGTGGTTAGTCCACCTTAAAATAAGTGTACAACTCTAGATTACAAGCTCCAAACCGTCACCCTGCCTCGCCCTTAGGGCACCTCCTCCTCCAGGAGCGGGAATCAGAACATTCTCGGTAGAAAACTTCGATCTTCCAATTTCAAACTTCCAACTTCAGTCTTCTAACTTCCAACTTCGGTCTCCCGTCTCCGGTCTTCCAACTTCCAACATACAATCCAAAACATAGTTCCTTGTATAACATAGTTGCTTATTTCTCGTTATAGGATGAATATGAATAAGGTGAAAGAATTTTTTTGGTTATGCTCAGGGTCCAACAGGCAGATCCTGGAAAATTGTCCTTCCGAGTCCAGTAAATATGTAGGTATTGGGGCTACTATATTTTTTACTGGAGTTTTTGCTGCCATTGCAGGTGGTTATGCTTTATATACCGTCTTTGACAATTATTTTGTTGCTGCGTTTTTTGCTATTGTTTGGGGACTAATGATTTTTAATCTGGACAGATTCATTGTAAGCAGCATGAGAAAAAATGGCAATCCCAAAAAAGAGTTTATTACAGCTCTTCCTAGAATTATTCTGGCTATCCTGATTTCTATTGTTATTGCTAAACCTCTTGAATTGAAAATATTTGAGAAGGAAATTGAAAGTGAAATTGTCCTAATGGAACAAGAGGATTTTGCATTGAAGGAAAATGTAGTGAAATCCAGATTTGAAAACACTAAAACCCAGCTTGACGCAGAAATCGGTGCACTAAAGAATGAGGTTAATGCCAAAACAGAATCCAGAGATAGATTAATGGAAATCGCCAGGCAGGAGGCAGATGGAACGGGAGGAACAATGCAGCGTAATCCAGGTCCCATCTACAGGATTAAGAAACAAGAAGCGGATAGAGTACAACAGGAGTTGGAAAATTTGATTGTTAGGAATGACAGTCTGGTCAAAATAAAGCTGGCTCAGTTGGCTCAAAACGACACATTAGCAGCTGCAGCACTCACCACACTTGTTGAGAGTAAATTGAATGGACTTGCATCAAGAATGGAAGCTTTGGACAGAGTAACAGATAAGAGCAGTGCTATTTTAATCGCACATTGGTTTGTTTTACTTCTGTTTATTGCGGTTGAAACTGCTCCAGTTTTTGTGAAATTAATAAGCCAAAGAGGTCCGTATGATTACTTACTAAAAGCTCAGGAATACGGTTTTGAGTCCGGACATTTTGAGGAAATTGCCAAAATCAACACTCAAATCAAGAAAAGAACTACAAAAATGTCTGATGAGGAAATTGAATATATCCTCGCAAGACTTAGAATGGGGCTCGAAAAATCTTAATTACCTAAAATTTATATTCCGGTTTCTTTTTCTGAATAATGTATTCAATACTCCTGAAAATATTGCTTCACCGAAATCTTGTGTGCCATACGGGTTGAAACTATCATAGCGATGAGTAAAGTTATTCAGTGTATTCATGGCTCCTGTTGGGGCCATTGATTTATACTGTGTGTTGCCCTTCTTATCCACATAAAATACAATATCATATGGAGTGTTGTATTGATGTACAGAGATCACCTGCAAATCGTCAATCTTGTAATCTGTGTAAAAAAGAGTAGTGTGTCTTGCTTCGAAGTTATTCGCCAACAAAATTGTAGGGCCACTTACCATCCAAACAGGTTTAGTCTTAATAGAGGAATTTTGACCAAACGACAGATGACTCCAAAAGACAAGTAAAGTTAACGGTAGAAGATTTTTCATAGTGCGAGCGTTTTACTAAATATAATGAATTCTTTTCTACAATTGACGCCTGAACCTGTCTGCCCAAACCAAAAAACTTGAAATCCTGAATATCAATTAAAAATAATATATAAAAACGAAACATATTTTCGATTTATATGTATATACATTTATTGTTTAGACATTTAATATGAAAATCATGACATTTAAAGAAAAGACTCAGGACATTTACAACCTTATCTTACAAGGACAGCTACTAGACGCATTTGATAAATACTATCACGAAGATGTGGTGATGACAGAACCAAGAGGCACCAGAACTGGAAAAGCAGAATGCAGACAGTACGAAGAGCAATTCCTTGGAATGATTCAGGAATTCCATGGTTTAGAAGTGAAAAACCTAGCTTCTGATGAGGCAAATGGAGTGGTGTTTGTAGAAACTTCAATGGATGTAACATTCAAAGATGGTAACAGAGCAGTTATGGATCAGGTATCTGTTCAAAAATGGGATGGAGACCAAATTGTACACGAAGAATTCTACTACCATAATAACTAGTCGATTCTAATTGTCGATAAATATCAAAGGGTGTCAAAAATTGTCACCCTTTTTTGTTTGTGGTACGTTTAATCCGTTTGAAACGGCTAGAAAAATCGGTATATTTAATAACCAGCCCTTGGGTCCTAAACTACGCACCATGAAACTAGAACTACGCTCGTCCACAATCCTGGGATTGTTGCTATTCCTATCTTATGTCTCCTATTCTCAAAAAATTACTGGTACCATTCAGGATAACAATGGAACGGGTGTGCCTTACGCGACGGTAGTTTTACTTGATGCAGACTCCTCTCTTGTAAAAGGAGAAATATCAAATGGAGATGGAATTTTCATGATTTCCATTACCAAAACTGGCACCTTTAAACTTGTGGCTTCATCTGTTGGATATTCTAATTACACTTCGGAATTATTTTCGCTGGAAAAAGGACAATCAAAAAACTTTGGCACCATAAAGATGTCTGAGGATGTGGAACAATTGGAAGAAGTAGTCATTGAAGCTGAGAAACCTCTTTTTGAGCAAAAAATCGACAGAACTGTTGTGAACGTAAGTCAGAATATTGGTGTGAGTGGTGGATCGGCATTAGAAGTTCTTGAGCGCTCTCCTGGCATAACGGTTGATAAAATGAATAGCTCGATCGCTCTTGCCGGAAAGCAAGGTGTAAGAGTAATGATAAATGGTAAAATCAGCAATTTACCTGCTTCAGCTGTTGTTCAAATGCTGGATGGAATGAATGCTGAAAACCTTGAGAAAATTGAATTGATTACAACTCCACCAGCAAAATATGAAGCTGAGGGAGACGCTGGAATGATCAATATTGTCCTAAAGAAAAGTGCTGATAAGGGAACAAATGGATTTATTTCAGCATTCGCTGGATATGGAAGAAAAGAAAAATACGGAGGTACCATCAATGTAAACCATCGAAATAAAGGTTTTAATGTCTATGCTGATTATGGATACAGAAATAATGTAACCCAACAAGTGATCAGCAATGAAAGAGATATTCAAAATGGTGCTTTTGTAGATGCTATTAGCGCTTACAGTAATAGGGATGCCTCAACGGTAGTCCATAATGGTAGAATTGGGACTGATGTATCACTGGGAAAAAGTACAGTAATTGGTGGCTACTTTTCATTCTTTAGCAGAGAATGGAACATGGATGCCCAAAATGATATCCAACAAACTTTCAGTGGAGTCAATAGCTCATTGAACATGGAAACAATTGAGCTTAACCAATGGGATTTCACACATAGCAACTTCAATATATCTCAAGACATCACCAAAGGGCACAACCTGTCTATGGATTTCAATTATATCTCCTATGACGCCAACAACCCAACAGACTACAATCAGGACTTTTTTGATGCCCAGGGAGAACCAACAGGAAGAGAAATGCTGAGAGTCGGTAAAGAAACTCCGACTGCCATTTATACAGCCCAAATTGACTACTCTGCCAATATCACTGATGACTTCACACTTGAAGCGGGAGCCAAAACCTCATTCACAGATCTTGAAAACGATGTAACAGTTGAAGAAACTCAAGATGGGGTATTTGTAACCGATGATGAACTCACAAACTTTGCAATGCTCAACGAAGATATCATAGCAGGTTATGCCTCCATGTCCTGGAAAGCTTCCGATAAAATCAGTCTAAAAGCTGGCATAAGATATGAAAGAACTCAAACTGACATAGACACCAGAACTGCAGAAAATGTGGTGGACAGAGACTTTGGGAACTTTTTCCCAAGCTTCTTTTATAACAATACCATCAACAAGGACAATAGCTGGGTATTTTCCTACAGCAGGAGAGTTTCAAGACCAAGATTTACGGACATTGCTCCTTTTATCATCTTTGTAGATCCAAACGCATTCTTCGCTGGAAATGAAAAGCTGCTTCCTTCATTAACTAATAATGTAAGATTTGAATACAGGTACAAGACCTTCCTTATCTCTACATCCTATAGCAGAGACAAAGATGCGATCGCCAGATTCCAACCAGAACTGGACGACCAAAATAGACTGGTCAGCACCAGTCAAAACCTGGAATACAGAGACAACTACAGTGTCAATGCCACTATTCCATTTGGTATCACAGATTGGTGGGAAGTTCAGATTAATCTGAATGGTAGCCTTATAAAAGTAAGATCGAGCCACTTTGAAAATCCTGTAGATTTCTCAGTGAAGAATTTGAGCACAAACGGTACTCAACGATTTAAGCTTCCTAAAAACATGAAAGCCGAGATATCATGGTTTTACTCAACTCCTCAATTCTTTGGAGTATCCAAAATAAAAGCAGTTGGATCCATCAATTTTGGACTTGAAACACCGGTGGGCCAAAACGGAACTTTGCGAGCTTCAATGAATGATATTTTCAACATGAACAACTGGAAATTCAGAACCGATATTCCAGAAGAGAATCTTGATGTAAGAACCTTAGTGGACTTTGAAACCAGAGTCTTCAGAATCTCATACAACCAGAAGTTTGGAAACAATAAGCTGAAAGGAAAAAGAAGAAGAAAATCAGGAAGTGATACTGAGCTTCAGAGAATACAATCGTAACGGTTCAGGTAGGTAATTCTGCGTCTTAGCAAATAAAATCCTGTCTTAAGTTCAATTCTAATGTCCAAAAGAGCTTTAGAATCGTATAAGATTTTTATAACTTAACACAGGAACCAATTGAAGCAGTTAATGAAAATGCATCCTCAGTTAAAGATGGACATCACCAGGATATTGGTGATTACATTCATTTACATTCTGATAAATTGGTTTTTTACATTCTTCACGTTCGCACTAATCTATTCAGAATATAGTTTAGGGGCCTCAGGTCTTGCCGGTGATCTCATTTCGAATTTATTATCAAACACTGTCATTGGTGTTTTAGCTGGAATCCTTGGGGGATCAGCATTAGTAATAATCAATGGAAGGTACTTCAGGAAAAAATCCTTCAAGTTTGCCATGCTATTCACATTCTTAACCTATGTGTTATCATTTATAACTATTACGTTAACTATCAGTGCAATAAACCACCCTTCGGCATCAGACTATTTTAACTATGATATAACCTATTGGGAGTTCTACAAAGAAAATGTATTCAATTTGGTGTCTCTAACGTACTTTGTACTATGGATGGTCATAACACTTATCACTCTTTTTGCGCTACAGGTAAATGATAAGTTTGGTCCAGGAATGTTAGGCAAATTTTTGAGAGGTCAATATTATCAGCCAAAAGAGGAAGAAAGAATATTCATGTTTCTGGATATGAAATCATCCACCACAATTGCTGAAAAACTGGGAAACAAAAGATATTTCAATTTGCTAAATGACATATTCACGGACATTACACCTGATATAATTGCCAGTGAAGGAGAAATCTACCAATATGTAGGCGATGAAATTGTTATCACCTGGACAATGAAATTTGGATTGAGAAGCGCCAATTGCTTTACTTGCTTCAATCGTATTCAAAAAAGAATCGATAAGCTGGCAACTTACTATGAAGGTAAATATGGCATTGCTCCAAAGTTTAAAGCTGGTCTTCACTATGGCACGGTCACTTCTGGTGAAATTGGAAGTATCAAAAAAGACATTGTTTATTCCGGAGATGTTTTAAATACGGCATCCAGAATACAAGAGCAATGCAATCAATATGGTGTAAACCTGCTTGCATCCAAGGAAACGATAGAATTAGTTCAAAATGAAGAAATATTTGAATTTGAACACCTTGGGAATATTGAGTTAAGAGGAAAAAATGATAAGTTAGACCTGAATTCTATCAGGTTCTTAAACTAATCAATGGCCTCCACCAAAATACTGATCTTAATTTGCTCAGCACTATTTGCCATTCTTGGCTTATACCTTCTGGTGGGTAAAAGGAGATCAAGATCTAATACTTTTCTTGGGATTTTCTTCTTGCTATGGGCATTCAACTTTCTTGATGGATGGCTATTAATGGGTGGATTCTATTTAAGAAATCCCAGCCTCGCCTTATGGGAAGATGTATTCATTTTTCTTCACGGACCAGTTATTTATCTGTATGTAAGATCGCTATCTGGTAAAAAATCTGAATCCCCGTTCCTATATATTCTGAATGCGATTCCATTCTTCCTTGCCTTGCTACTTTCATTTGTATTTTTTCACCTCGAATCTCAGGAAGTAAAATTGATGATTATAAAATCCATGATAAGGGAACAACAACCGTTACAAGTCATCATCCCATTGACCGTGACCTTCATTCATGTATTCATCTATATTATCCTGTCAAAACGATTAATCACCAACTTGTCCATTAGACTTCATGGCTATTATTCTAACAGTCCTATAAAGTGGTTCAATGACACACTCAATTTCATAATTGGCATCCTTCTACTTTCTTTGGGTGTAACATTTGTACAATATTTCAGCAACCCAATCTTCTTTCAGCTTGGACTATTTCTTCTCAACATCAGTATTCTGGTTTTCATAATCAGAATTTACTTTCAAACACTGGATGAACCTAAATTGCTGGATACCCGAAAAATTTCAAACCCTAATTTAGAATCAGAAGAGCTACAACTTGTTGCCACCAGGATCAGAGAAGAAATGGAGAATAGCAGAACTTATCTAAAATCAGAATTGACCATAGACGACCTCTCAAAAAGTATCAACCTTGAGCCAAGAATTGTTTCGCAAGCCATCAACACTATCTTCCAAAAGAATTTCTTCGATTATATCAATTCTCTTCGAATTGAAGAGGCTAAGAAAAAATTTGATGAGAACAATGATGATAAACTCACAGTCCTTGAAGTAATGTATTCTGTAGGCTTCAATTCGAAATCGTCATTCAATACCCAGTTCAAGAAGAAAACCGGACTTACACCAAGTCAGTACAAAAACAATCCAAAATAAAGCGTTCGACTTCCTGAAATCGGTCGAAAAGCACTGTAATGGAGCCTACCATTGCTGCTCAATCAAAATAAAAAACTCAATGCAAAACTTGAATTACGAGCAGTACCCCGTCTGGAAGCAAATTGTCTATCATTTCTATCCAGGAATTTTCATAATTGTGGCTTATATGTTTCTTAGTCAGTTTCTACTCACTATAGAATTGCCAACATTCCTGGCTTTATTGATCGTTGAGGTAGCGGTTCTGGTGCCAATTGCTTTGACCCACCTCTACTTGAAAGCTGGTAACAGCTTCAATTTCAAAAAAGTAATTCCGTATCTGAATAAAGTTAAACGCGCCAAATTCATCATGTGGACCTTAATTGGATTCTTTGGCTGCCTTATACTTTACATTCCTCTTTACCCGCTGGGAATTCTATTGAAAGAGACAGCTTTTGATTGGCTGCCACCCTGGTATTTTGACCCAATGTACGGAGCAACAAATCCATCTACGGTAGCAAATATTTTCTTAATTGGAATTGTAACTGATGGCATCATAGCTCCAGCAATTGAAGAAGTCTACTTCAGAGGTTATTTACTGCCAAGAATGGCATTCCTTAAAAACTGGGCTCCTGTCTTGAATGGATTAATGTTTGGTCTTTATCACTTCTGGCAGCCACATAATTATTTTGCTATCATCATTGTTGGAACCATTATCAGTTTCATTGTTTGGAAAACCAAGAATGTCTGGTTGGGAATAGCAATACATTGTGCACTAAATACAGCTGGTGCCCTCATGGGATATTTAGCTGTTATGAATGGAAATATGATTGGAAGATAACATAATCTTACAATCAGCGCCGCAACGACATTTAGAACAATCATTCGCAATGAGGTGAACAAAGGAATATCGTTTTACATTTATTAGTGAAACGGTATTTTTTTATGATTCACGATTACAACGATTCAAACCTAAGTGCTCAATTCTGTTTAACAGATGAATTAGCCGGAATTACTAATAGCTATACATTAAATAATGGCCTGATCAGCATAGTATGGAACAGATCAGATCACGATGTAAGTATCACGGTTGATGACATTCCTATGACTCTGGCTTCCAATCAAATTACTACCACAACTTATCTACAGAAGATTTCTTTCTCTGAAGAATCTAAAGGTGCTGTCGCTTTTCTATTTAATCGTGCCTTTTACTGCATCCAGGATCATGACCATGAAGTTTCCTGCAATGGAATACTCTTCTTTGGAACGCAGGATACACCAGTGGTTTCATTAAATGAGGAAGAAGCGCACAAAATCGAATTGCTTTATCAGGTTTTCATTGACGAGTTTGGAACAAGAGACAACATTCAGGGAGAAATGCTTAGGATGCTGTTAAAGAGATTAATCATTAAGGTTACCAGATTAGCCAAACAACAATTGATCCCGGGAGAACTTGATAACCACCAAATAGACCTAATCCGAAAATTCAATGTATTAGTAGATCTACATTACCGTACCAAAAGACAGGTTGCTGATTATGCTGATTTATTAAACAAGTCACCTAAGACTTTATCCAATCTCTTTTCTATGTACAACAAAGAAAAGACACCACTTCAAATTATCCATGAGAGAATAGTCCTGGAATCAAAAAGATTATTGACTTATACCGCTAAAACATCTAAAGAAATCGCGTATGATTTAGGGTTCGATGATGTTACTGCATTCAATAAACTATTTAAAAAAGTTACAGGTTGTAGCCCCTCAAACTTCAAAAAAACTCTGGAACCTGTCAATTAGGGAAAAATTGGCAATCCTTCGGGAAAACTGGACTATCACCCTGGCTCAATAGCCCCGTATCATTGTACTATAACATTTAAATAAAATTTCAAAACATAAAAATTATAGTATCATGAGTCAATTTAATGTTCCAACCAGAGAGGAAGTTTCAGAAAATAATCAAGCAATATTTGATAACCTTAAATCAGCGGTAGGATTTGTTCCAAACCTTTACGCTACATACGCACACAGCGAAACTGCACTAGGAGATTACCTTACTTTATCCAACAGAAAAACTACTCTTAGCGGTAAAGAAAAAGAAATTGTGAACCTAGTAGTAAGTCAGGTTAACGATTGTAGATATTGTCAGTCTGCTCACACAGCTATCGGTAAAATGAACGGATTTACTGACGAGCAGATCTTAGAAATCAGAGGTGGTGAAGCAAGCTTCAACGACAAATATGATGCACTTGCAAAGTTTGTTCAAAACGTAACAATCAACAGAGGAAAGCCAGATGCAGCTGCACTTGAAAACTTCTTCAACGCTGGATACACAAAAGAAAATCTAATTGACACTTTAGTACTTATTGGTGACAAAACGATCAGCAACTTTGTACACGGTGTAACTCAGGTGCCAATTGATTTCCCTCTAGCTCCAGAATTAGAGCCCGCAACTGTTTAATCCTTTTTTCTTTCACTTATTATTTAAAAAATCAGAACAATGAGAAATATTAAATTCTTTATGCTAGTAATGGCCCTTGGATTATTGACTTCAACATTGGCCCTTGCTCAAAAACCTAAAACAGTCAAATTAGAGCAAACTACAGGTGAGTTCACAACTGAATCTCTAAAGCTAAAAGCAGGAACTCCCTACGTGTTTGAAGTATCAAATAAAGATGTAGATCATGCGGTAGGATTTGTGTTGGCTCCTAAGAAAGACAACATTGCGATGGAAGATCACATCCAGGCAGCTTACCTGAGCAAAACAATAGAAGCTGGTGAAGTAGGGAAATCTCAGGAAGTTGTTTTAGAAGCAGGTGAATATGTATTCTTCTGCCCGCTGAATCCAACGCCACAGTATACAGTAGTCGTGAAATAGTTTAGTAGTCTCATATTTCGATTTGGATGTACAAGCATCAGGTGTTTTGCCTGGTGCTTTTTTTATTTCAAAAAACCAATTGTACCGAACTGGGCTAGGAGCATTTTTCATTATATTGAATCAAATTTTGATTGCCATGGAATTAGCTCAAAGCGTAGATGAATATATCATCAAAAACAACCACTGGAAAGAAGCTCTCATCATATTAAGAGACATAGTAAAATCCACGGAACTCAAAGAAACTGTAAAATGGGGAGCCCCAACATATGCTTTAAACGGCAAAAATGTTGTTGGGCTTGGAGCTTTCAAATCCTATGTGGGTTTATGGTTTTTTCAAGGTTCATTTCTAAAAGACCAACACAAAGTTCTCATCAACGCGCAGGAAGGAAAAACAAAAGGCATGAGACAATGGAGGTTTACTTCAATAGATGAAATGAACCCCGAGTTGATCCTGAAATACGTAGAAGAAGCCATTCAAAATCAAAAAGATGGAAAGGAAATAAAGGTTGAAAAGAAACCGTTAGTTATTCCTGAGGAGTTGGAAGAAGCATTTTCAAATGATGAATTGCTATCAAACTCATTCAAAAGCCTTACACCAGGAAAACAGAAAGAATATGCCAATTATATCTCGGAAGCAAAGAGAGAAGAAACCAGGTTGAATAGAATAGAAAAAATTACTCCTATGATCATTGAAGGAAAAGGCCTAAACGATAAATATAAGTAAGCATGCCCAAATACAATCTTCCTCCAGGATATGGATTTTTTGAATCGTATGCCAGGACAATCAAACTGGTAAAACAGCCTTTGGAAGTAATGGCATATAGTTTCAATCGGTTTGGCGACAGCTATTCTGTTTACGCTGGGGCCGGAACAAAGACTATTATGACCCGCAATGCGGAATTCATCAATCACGTACTCCAAAAGCAGCATCGCTCCTATCAAAAGTCCAGACTATCAACAGAAATGTTGGCAAAATATGCCGGACATGGACTACTAACTACTGTGGGAGAATACTGGCTGAGGCAAAGAAGGCTTATTCAACCAGGGTTTCATGTTCAGAAAATCAAGGCGCTTTATGAGATAATTGATAAGACGGTGGACAAGTTTTTGGAAGACTTTCCCACTAAGGAAAATATGGATATCTATCCTCTAATGCACCGAGCCGCATTTCAAATTGTGGTAGATAGCTTATTTGATATTGATATTGAGGAAGAGAAATTTAATGAGCTGGCAACAATCATAAGTGAGGCACAGACATTCGTAGTAAAAGAAATTCGACAGCCACATCTCAATTGGTGGTTCAGATTAAAAGGACAGGAAAGATATCATCTGGAGCGATCAGCTCAAGCCAGAGAGATTATCAAGGGTATTATAAAGGGAAGAAGAGAAAGCAATGAAGAATTCAATGATCTTCTGGACATGTTGCTCAACACAAGGTATGAAGATACTGGGGAACCAATGACCGACGATCAACTGGTTGATGAAATATTTATACTAATCATTGCCGGTCACGAAACCACTGCAAACGCACTTGCCTGGACATTATACTTGCTGGCTAATAATCCCGAAATACAGGAAGAGCTTCGATCCTCCACATCATCGTTGAGTATTGAAGAAACAGTAAAAAGCAGCGAACTCAGTTGCACCGTCCAGGAAAGCATGAGACTATATCCCCCGGCATGGATTACCGATAGGATTGCCCTGGAAGATGACGAGTTCCAGGATTACAAATTCCCAAAAGGCTCCACTGTAATCACCGTTTTCAGAGAAGCACACCGTGACCCAAGAATATGGAAAGATCCGGAGAAGTTTGATCCAAGTAGATTCGAAAAAAAGAATTTCACGAAGGAGCAATCAAAAGCTTACTACCCTTTTGGTGCTGGTCCAAGGTTATGCATTGGAAACAATTTTGCTATGGCCGAAATGGCGATTTTTATGCAAAAGTTTGTACAAAAGTTTAAGGTGATTGCTACAGGCCAGGTTCCGAAGGAAATTCCTTTGATTACTTTAAGGCCTGATAAGATTTTGTTGAGTGTGGAGAAGGTTTAAACTTCTGAAGATTGGTATCAACTATTCATATAATACTGAATTATTTATTGGATGATAGTGGTTATTAAGAAAAATAATTTCGTAATCTTGAAAAGAATCAAACCTTATATAATTATCATCACCATCTTCAATTTGCTTTATTTAGCAACAATGCTGCTCCCCGAAGAAGTATTATTTTTCGGATCAGAGTCAAGTGTCTCAAATCCCTACTGGAAAAACAAAACTGCAGAGCAAGAACTAATATTCGGACTGCTTCTTCCTATTACTTTAATAGTAATTACCGTATTAGAAAGCAGATTAAATCATAAATATGTGTTGATATTCTGTTGGCTTAAGTCAATTGCAACAATCTTAATTACCCTGATTGCTACAGGCTTAATTTACCACATAGGTTTTGATGATACTATATTGAATATTCATTACCATTATCGAGGTGCTCCAGTAGTATTAATTTCCCTTATAGCTATTTTCATTTATTCTGGAGGAATCATTATCGCGAATGGGTTTAAAAAAATACCCTGGAATACCATATGACAATGAATTGGAAAATTGCTTTCATAATACTTGCATTACCTATTCTAGGTAACTCGCCTCCAAGAAACAAAATAAGAGGGGAATATCAATCTAAATTCTGGGATGGCAGACATGGTCACTATGTTAAGATCAATATTAAATCCAGGAAATTCAAAAAGGTTAGCTGGTCTTCAAACTTCTTCTACCCCACTGAAAAAACAATTACCGGAAAGATCTTGGCAAATGATAGTTTTGTCACTGCTGTACCAGAAAAAATCTCGTTCTACTTAAATGATAAAAAAAATAATCAACACCAAAAATTGAAATGTAAATGTAACTCCCTAACGATATCGAAAATGGCCTTAGATACCCAGTCAGAAATATTAGAAATGTGTGCGTCAATGGAATTCTTAGTAAGCGGAGATACCCTAATTCAAAAAGAAACTGAGGAGAAATTTTATAGAATAAGTTCAGGGTAGTTAGCATTTGAAATCTTCTGTCGGTATGAAAGAATACATTAAAAGTCTAATACTTAAGCCAACACTATTTTCAATAGTTGGCTCAATAATACTAATTCTGGGTATTCCTGGAGGATTATATGGATTGACCTTGAGTGGAGGTGCAAGCTTAGGAGGTGTTCTAATTTTATTCGCCGTGTTAGTTACTGCATTAGTTGTTGCAACTGATAGATATTTCGCATCAATAATGAAGCTACGAACACTTTCATTAATTGAACTAATTTTGGCAATTGCAGTCATTTTAGCTTACACTCATGACAATAAAAAAATTATTTTAGATTTGAGCGATTATCAAGAGAATTACTTTGTTTTAATCTTGAATGAAGATGATCTTCAAGAATCCAAGCTAGCCTACTCCTTCCCGTTTAATAAATCTCTAACTCCAAATCTGAAGCATGGCATTATTGAAATGCAGCTGAAGGATAAATACCAAATCAAAATGAATGGTCCTGAAACATGGACTGGTTACTCAATGCGTCCGATGAAAATAAATGGGTTTTCAATATGGTTTTATTATACCCGCAGCGATGATTTCGATGAATCAATGATTAAATCTCTAGTTTTAATGGAATTAAAATCAGTTGCCAACTGAGATTAATTTATAGTTTTTTTATCCGTGAGGATCTCTTTTTTGAGAAATAGCAAGTGATATTCTCTAGCGCTACTTTTAATGAACTATGAAGACTTCTACGAAGAAAGCAAAGGGGAATACTGGAGCCTTCAGAGTATGACCTGGAGCGAGCAAATAACTTATATTAGTCTTAATCTGTGGTACATTGTAAATCTTTTAGCAATTGGCTATCTCATTTATAAGATATTCCGAATTGTCATAATAAAAAGAAACCCCCTCCTGGCTTAAGTTTCCAACTTGAGCCCACAAATATCCGCAGTTTGTAACTGTTTCAAAAACACCATTCTTCAACCACTAGTTTTAAACTCTTGCTCCCAAATAACCAAACCACTACATTTACATTCGGGCAACTTACCCTATATCAAATCATGAATGTCATATGAAGAAGTACTATTTCTTAATCGTCAGCACTTTACTTCTCATACTTTCCTTCATCGCATTTTCCGACAACCTCATTACAGACATTGGGCAGGAAAGTAATAGCGATCCCAAATTTGTGATACACGGACTTTTTATGTTCGCCTGGTTCGGAACCTTTGTGATGCAATCCTACTTCGCAGCACTTAGAAATTTCCAAGCTCATATCAAATGGGGTAAGATTGGATTCCTGATTTCGATAGGAGTTTTCGTAAGTACTCTATATGTATTTCTATCCGTTTTCAAAGGTTGGGATGCTATGGAACCTTTTGTTAGGGCTAACCGCTTCTTCTGGCTAAGCTTTGCTACCTTCATTTTGCTGGCTTACCTCAACAGAAAGAACAAACTGGTTCACAAAAGATTTATTTTCTGGGCCATCATTTTACCCATTGAACCAATAATAGGAAGAGTATCCGATGTTTTTATGATCGACAATTGGGAACTTTTTTATGCTTTAGTTTGGCATACCTTTTTCACTTCATTTTTCATTTACGATTGGCTAACCTTGAAAAAAATTCATCCAATTAGCTGGATAGCCATGGCTTGGTTTTATCTTGTTTGGATAATTTCTATTTTCTTGTAATCTCAATAGCTCTCAGGTGTATAATATAGAGACACCCTTACCTAGAGGCATAGCAATAAATTAAAATAAAACGATAAATTATATTTGTTTTATTTTAAATAATTAATATAATTGTTCATGTATCATTATCTCTAATATGCCATGCACAACAAGCATCTCACCAAAAATAATCTCATCAGACTCACATTGTGGTTAATCATTGTCCTTTCGGGCTCAGCTATCATCTATCATACCAGATGGCTTATTCCGTACCTTGTAAACTCCATGGATAATAGAGTCCCAACCGGGCAATCACCTGCGTTTTGGTTCATATCTCAAATTGGAGCCAATATCATATTCCTTTATATTGGATTTCTGCTTTTAAGAACTTTCAGCAACTATCAGAAAAAAGGATACTTCGACAAGTCAAGC
This sequence comes from bacterium, assembly GCA_024743255.1. Classification (GTDB taxonomy): domain Bacteria; phylum Bacteroidota; class Bacteroidia; order Cytophagales; family Cyclobacteriaceae; genus JANSWY01. The sequence continues at coordinate 16,788 of JANSWY010000100.1, forward strand.
CTTAGAATTTTTGATCAGTTAATGTATTCCAGTCTTGGGTTGGCACTATTAACTATCATGAGAGTAGCGTTTAGCGATTTCTATTTATTATCAATCACTGATTACTTTTCTATTGAGGGAATAGTGAATTTTCTTGCCGTTTTAATCATTGATACAATTACATTCAAAGAACCTCAAACCGTGTATATTCTATTGGCAATTATCATGTGGGTGATGAAGCAATTCATGATCAAGGCTCTATCATTCAAACAGGAAAACGAAGCATTTATTTAATATGGCGATCATCATCAATCTGGACGTCATGATGTCCAAAAGAAAAATTTCACTTAACGAACTGGCACAACGAGTTGGAGTAACTAATGTGAATCTCTCAATACTAAAAACAGGCAAAGCAAAAGGAGTCCGCTTCAATACCCTCGAAGCAATCTGCCGGGAATTGGATTGCCAACCTGGTGATATATTGGAGTATCGAGAATAGCGCCAAACCACATACTCAATTCCAACTGAAAATACTCTCTACAATCACTTAAACAATCAAAATTCGGATAAGATCATTTCCTCTCAGTACTTCAAACTCTCAAAACTGTGAACCGACAACCGTCAACTGACAACAGCCACAAAATCCGCCAACCAATCAGATCATCCAACCCAACTCAAAACTCGCAAACTCGCAACCCGTCACGGACAAGCCTGCGGCTCAAAATTCATCTCAAACGGGGGTGGAGTAGTCCCATCTGGCTCCTTATCAAAGTGTACCAAAACAGTATTCGGTTTCTCAGGGTGAAAAGTAACATTATAAATCCCCTGCTCCCGCTGACCTAGTGAATTAATCAGCATACTGTATTTCAACTCAGGCATGCCGTCTACTTTCAATTCTCGCATAGTAGCCATTTCATAAATCCACCATTTTATATCGAGCGAACTGCTAAACATGTGATCCTCATCATCTTTCTCATATGAAATAATGGCAAGATCTCCAGTACTATTCAACTCCCCATCAGCAAGATCCTGTCCCCATCTTCCCCCGGAATGGTGAAATCTAAGCAATTCCATACGTTGATTTGCCTTCAATCCTCTGGGGCGTCTCACGACCTTAAATGGCACCCCCAACTCAAGCCATACACTAGGAAATTTCTCATTTAGCATTGTCTTTCCCCTCTCCTTGACTAATTCAGGTGGATTCAATACATCAATTTGATCCCAGCGAAGTTCAGGTAAGAAAAGCTCTACCAACTTCATTTTCAAATTCCATAACGCACCGATATACCGCATGTTTATCGTTGTTTCTTCACCTGTTTCCGCAAGCTTAAACAGCAAGTGATCGTCTTCCAAAAGAGTAATAGTTGCCAGTTCTTTCATCTTTCCAAATATTTAGCTGCTATCCCGTTGATGTTCTATAAATGTATATGTCTGGCATTTCGGACAAAAAAACTCTGCCCAGTTATGATATACCCCCAAGTCAACAAACTTTGATTTATACCACAGGCATTCCACCTCCTCATTCAGACATTCCTTATTGGCACATCTAAAAAATTCCTCTACAGCGTGCAAATGAACATGCGCATAGCGATCAGCCATATACTCCGATTTGGGCAGGGAACTTTCCAATCGTTCCTGCTCTAAACTGCGTGCATGCTCCAAATTAGAAACCGCCACCCGATCGAATTCATCCATACTATAAGTTCCTGATATTTGATGGTTTTTGCAATGGTTGGACTCTATTTCAACCAATCAGTTAACTGTAATTAGTAATCAAATTGTATCTTAATTGGTGTTTGACTGTTTATATTACTGCAGTCAAAAACCTCAAAGAATAAACATTGCAAACACTCCAATCAACTTCACAACTCAAGCCAACAAAAGCATTAATCGACCTAATCATATTCTTATCAGTAATGTTCCTGATACGAGGAGTCTACATTGATAGTCTGGGACTTTGGGGAAATACTTTATTGAGATCATTCTCCACAGTAGGAGTAGCTACTATCCTTTTGTATTTCAGAAAGGAATCCTGGAAAGAGCTGGGCTTAGTTAATCCTAAAAATTACCTTAAAGCAATTGGAATTGCTGTGATCATCCTGGTAGGTACAGTTGTTTCAATAATGATTTTTGAAGGGTTACTCCGTGAATTGTTATTTGGTCCAGAGGAATCAGCTTCCGAGGCTGAAAGATTTAATGAACTCAAAGGGAACCTCCCATATTTCTTTTCAATAATTTTCTTTGTGTGGATAGAATCATTTCTGGAAGAACTTCAGGACCGAGGGTTTTCTTTAAACCGATTCAATTCCCTCTTTGGCAAAACTTCACTCTCAACAATTTTCGCAGTTCTATCTCAAGCCTTAATATTTGGATTTCGGCACACATATGATTTCTCACTAAGATCAGTAACCACCGGTATAATCGGACTTGTTTTTGGAGCAGTCTATGTCCTATCCGGCAGGAACCTATGGCCTCTTATTCTGGCTCATATTATCTTGAATACTATGTCAATGGTGGGGCGTTTATAGTCTTCTTTCAATCCCCCTTGCCCCCTTCTCCAAGGGGGATCATTACCAAATGCATTGATCAATCTCAAAACAACCTGATTCCCGTACATACTAGAGTTGACGGGATTCCTGATCTCCGCTATGCTTCGTCAGGAATGACGGATCACATTTATTATTTTGAGTCTGTAAATATTAAGTTATGGTGCAAACCAACTCCTACTTCATCAAACTTCTGCCACATTCTTCCAACTTCAACCCGCCAACCCGCAACTCACAACTCACTTCGGTCTCCGGTCTCCCGTCTTCGGTCTTCCAACTTCGGTCTTCCGTCTCCCGTCTTCGGTCCCCACTTCCATCTTCCAACATAATTAACTACTTTCGTCACAGCAAAATGTCACTCATGGCCACTGAGGAGGATTATCTTAAAACACTTGAATTCACAGATGAACAGTCTTTCGAAAAACTGTTTCGTTACTACTATGAACCATTGGCTAATTTTGCATTAAAATACCTGGGTGACCCGGAAGAAGCAGAAGAGATTGTACAGGAAGTCTTCACTTACGTTTGGCAGAAAA
>JANSWY010000127.1 GCA_024743255.1 bacterium
TAGATACTGAAGTGGACGTAATTGAATATCGTCACGGCGATAGTCCGGAATTCTCAACAATTAAGATGCCCGGTTTGGTAAAACCTTCTGATGTTACTTTGAAGAAAGGTACATTCACAGGAGATGTTGCATTCTTTGAGTGGTTCAATGAAATCAACATGAATACCATTGAAAGAAGAACTGTACAAATCATGCTTTTGAATGAAAGTGGTGATACAGAGATCGTTTGGACTTTGACAAATGCATTCCCTAAACAAGTACAGGGTACTGATTTAAACTCTTCAAACAGTGAAGTAGCAGTGGAAACATTGGTTCTTGCTCACGAAGGTTTAACTCAGGGCACAGCTTAGTTTAGTTAAAATACTTGCTGAAAACGCACATTAGAATTAGTGTGCGTTTTCGGTATTTGTAGGAAGATAAAAGTATCGCTGAATGTCAGGTGAAGGTTCATCCCAAAATTCAAATTGGCCCCTGCCGAAATTTCATTTTGAAGTTTCATTTGGGTCTGAAGTTTGGCGCTTTCAGGAAGTGTCAGGGCTGGAAAGTGAAGTTGAAGTTCTAGAGTATAGACATGGGAAAAGTAAACAACTTGGTGCATTCAAAATGCCAGGTTTACCAAAATATACTGATGCCACTTTAAAAAAAGGCGTTTTCACAGGAGATACACGTCTATTTAATTGGTATAACAAAAACAACACTTCTCAGGCTGAAAGAAAAGATGTTACTATAACACTTCTTAATCACCTCCACGAACCAGAAATAGTCTGGACACTCACCAACGCATTCCCGAAAAAAATTGAAAGCACCAGCCTCAATTCACAAGGAAGTGAAATCGCTGTTGAATCAATTGTCCTATCCTACGAAGAGCTAAGCATAGAAAACATCTAATTGGTAGGAACGCCAAAAATGGCGACTAGAAATTCAACGACTCAAATATGGCAGAAAGTGCCGATAAGTGGGGTTATCCAGCAGTTAGCTACTGTTTTGAAGTTTCTGTAGGGAAATTTACGGGAATCGATTTACTTTTTTCTGAAGTTTCAGGCATTCAAATGGAGCTTGAAACAACGGAAATAAAAGAAGGCGGAAACAACAGCTATACTCACTCAATCCCTGGAAGAGTAAAATACACAGACCTTGTTCTGAAGAGAGGGATGATGCCCAAAAGTTCCGCATTATTCTCCTGGTGTCAGAAAACAATTGGTGGTAATTATACTAAACCAATTGAACCACAGGATGTCACCGTAAAGCTTCTAGACGAAGAAGGTAAGACTTTAATAACCTGGAATTTCAAAAATGCCTACCCTAAGAAATTAGAAGTGAGTTCATTAAACGCCAGAGCAAGTGGAGATAGTGCTATTATGATCGAGACAATCACCTTAGCTTACTCTGAATTTGAAAGAAAATATTAGTTCCATGGCAATTGAAGTAAATGATTTTGTGATTCAGGCTAAAGTCATTCAATCAATGAATGACGATGAGGCTAATACAAATGAACAATCAGATGCTCAATCTATCCCCCCTTCTGTGAAACAGGAGATAATAGATGAGTGTATGGAGAAAGTAAAAGAATACCTGGCCAGAAAAGAAAATAGATTTTAATGAGCACAGGTAAACTGACCAAACTGACCATTGTAGGATACAAAGATCCTCAGTTTAAATCCAAAGTTGGAAGTAAGGATGAAAGCACCTTCACCATGCAGGTGAATCCCGAAAAATACTCCTTTGAATTTAAATCCCTGGGCAACAAACCACAGACCATGGCTAATAACAAGCAACAGGATAAATCTAAAATTCCTGATGCTAAAAAGCTTAATTTGAAGTTTTTCCTTGATTCCACCGGAGTTATCCCAGGTTGTACTGATGTACCAGCAACAGTGGCCAAGTTTAACAAGTTGTGCACCGAAGTAAATGGGTCAATTCACACCACAAATTACCTAAAAATATATTGGGGTAAAGGTCTTGCATTCCCTTGCAAACTCACAAAGGTCAAAATTGATTATCTGATGTTCAGTCAAAATGGTATACCGGTCAGAGCTGAGTTGGATGCTCATTTTGAGGAATTCATGGATTCTGCTACAGATGCTGCTAAAACCAATAGCAACTCTCCGGACATGTCTCATATTAAAACTATTAAGGCTGGAGACAACTTACCTGCTCTATGCTACGAGATTTACGGAGATTCAAAATATTATCTACAAATAGCGGAGCATAATGGCATCATCAATTTCAGGCAATTGACTCCAGGACAAAAGGTACATTTCCCTAGATTGGAAAAATGATATGGCAAATTCTCCCCTACATAGCAAAGTTGATTTACCTACCTTCTCAATCCTGGTTGATGGAAAAGAGATCAATGAAACATATGGTGTAGAAAGCATTTTTATCAGCAAAGAAATTAACAAACTCTCTATAGCCACTATTGTAATCTTTGACGGGGACCCAGCAGAAGAAACTTTCCCCATCAGTGAAAAATCTGACTTTGAACCGGGCAAGTCTATCAAAATTAAACTTGGCTATCACAATGATGATAAAGATGCATTTGAAGGAGTAATTACCTCTCACAATGCAAAAGTGATGAGCTACAGTCACAACATCACTTCCAAGCTAATTATCCAATGTCATGACAAAGCATTTAAAATGACATTGGGAAGGAAAAGCAAAAACTTTAAAGACAAAAAAGACAGTGAGGTGATTTCCTCAATCATCAGCACTTATGGTCTTTCAAAATCTGTGGACACCACCACATTTAAGCACCCCAACCTTATACAATACAATAGCACAGACTGGGACTTCATTTTATCTCGCGCTGATGCAAATGGCCTCTTCGTAAATACCGAAGCTGGTAAAGTCACCGTTAGCGAGCCAACTGTAAGTGGGTCTGATGTTTTAGATCTTAATTATGGTTCTAATGTCATTGATTTTAACGCAGAAATTGATTCCAGAAATCAGCTGGAAAGCGTAGAATTCCAATCTTGGGATGGAACAAAATTAGCCCAAAACAAAGGCACATCAACTGAACCTTCAGCTAATAGTCATAGCAACATCACCGGCAAAAAACTTTCAGAAGCTGGAGGAAAACCAAAAATTGAATCCAATACTTCAACACCTGAAGATGCAGCTGTGCTTAAGTCCTGGGCCAACGCACATCTACTGCGATCCAGATTATCAAAAGTAAGAGGTGATGTTTCGTTTACCGGATCGACAGATCCTTTACCAGGAAAGCTTATCAAACTGGAAGGTTTTGGAGCAAGGTTCAATGGTAGTGCCTATATATCAAGTGTAACTCATGAACTAAGAGAGGGCATGTGGAAAACCACTGTTGGGTTTGGTGTTGAACCAAAAACTTTCACTGATAACAATGAACTAAGCGGACCACCGGCAATGGGACTTTTACCATCTATTTCCGGACTCCACATTGGAAAAGTAAAGAAAATTGAAAGTGACCCTAATGGAGAATACAGAGTTCAGGTAGATATTCCGATGATTGAGAGTTCTGGAGAAGGAATTTGGGCCCGATTAAGTATTCCGAATGCTTCTAATGGATACGGAATTTACTTTTTCCCAGATGTAGGTGATGAAGTAGTACTTGGGTTTCTGGATGATGATCCAAGGTTTGGAATAATTCTGGGCTCGCTGTATGGGAAGAAGCAAAAACCACCTTTTACTCCTGAAAAGAAAAACAAGGATAAGGCGATCATCACTAAAAACAAGTTGAAAATCAATTTTGATGATGACAAGAAGGTCATAGTGATTGAAACGCCGGGAGGCCAAAAAGTGACTTTGGATGATGATGGTAAAAAGCTTCAGCTCGAAGATCAAAATAAGAATAAAATAGTACTGGATAGTGGAGGAATTGAACTTAACAGCGGGAAGGATATCAAGCTTAGCGCTAAGGGTAAAATCTCGCTTTCAGCCACTGGAAATGCTGAAATTTCCAGTAAAGGAGACGTGAGTATGAAGGGAAATAATGTAAACGCTAAAGCCAATATTGCTTTAAGTGCTCAGGGGTCAGCAAGTGCAGAACTAAAAGCCTCTGGAAATGTAACTGTAAAGGGAGCAATGGTCATGATAAACTAATAAGAATATGCCACTAGCAGCAAGACTAAACGACTTTCACCAATGCCCTATGCAAACACCAGGCACACCACCAATCCCCCATGTTGGAGGACCAGTTGTTGGACCAGGTGTTGCAACTGTGCTCATTGGAAAAATGCCTGCTGCAGTTGTAGGAGATAATTGTGTGTGCGTAGGACCTCCGGATACCATTGCTATGGGTTCATCCACCGTGATGATTGGAGGAAAACCAGCAGCCCGAATGGGCGATACTACAGCACATGGCGGCAAAATTTTAGTAGGATGTCCAACTGTAATGATAGGAGGTTAAGATGGCAGAAGAAAAATCATTTTTAGGTACTGGATGGTCATTCCCACCAACATTTGATCGCAAGAAAAAATCTTGTGTTATGGTGAGTGATGAAGAAGACATTAAACAAAGCCTGAAATTGATCCTATTCACATCTTTTGGTGAACGAATCATGCAGCCAACTTTTGGTTCCAATGTTTCAGATTCGGTATTTGAAGCAATGGATGCAGTAACAGTTAATACATTGACAGATAATATCACCAATGCAATAATCGAATTTGAACCGAGAATTACTCTTGAAGATGTAAACATTGATTTGGAAGATATTTATGATGGAAGACTAAATATTGATTTAACCTATACCATTAGGAAAATCAATGTAAGAACCAATATTGTATTCCCATATTATTTCAAAGAAGGTACCAATATCCAGGAATTATAGAATAGATAAATGGCAAAACTGAATCATCAATATTTTAACACTTATGGAACCTCGGTTAGGACAAGGTTAAGACCTGCTGTCAACCCAAATTCCTTTGGTATTGATGAAAGAAGCCTCAGCGATCTCATGGTTTTGCTAATGCGATATGCTGAGAATGTTCAATTTATCAATAATGACCTGAAACCAGAAGGTAATTGGAAAACATTCTTTGAAGGAAACCTGGCTTTCCTACTAGCAAAAGTAGCCACTCTGGATACTGACAAATTGGATAACGATTTTCAAATTATTTCAAGAAAAGTAAAAGAAGAAAGCAAAAGCGGAGAAGCCGGAGAATTGTTTAATTCTCTCCTCAATCGCACCAAAAACTTATTCGAATTACTAAATAATTGGTATCAGGAATCAAAATCAGATGTTGTCCATCTGGATGAAAACAAATTTTACCATCATCTGACGAACCTAATTACTCAAAAACTCAATCTCCAAATTCGAATCTTCAAAGAGATATGGGAGCATTTTGAGAAGAGCAAAACTGATTTTGATGAAATAATTAATATTCAGTCATTCATTGGAGCATGGAAAAATCTTGATTTAAAGGATATTGAATATGAACTCCCTGAAAATCGGAACAATGCTATTGCCGATTTATCGAGAGTACATAAAGAATTGATCGGCACATTGATTAATCTAAAAAATCTGGCTCCAGGGTTACTCAAAGGTTCTCTTGAAAAATATCCCTATCACCCTTCTCATATTTCTGTATTAGTTAGTTTCTTAAAATCATTTCAGCATTTACAAACTGACTTAAATGGTATCACCGGGAGACATCTTGATTACTACTATCAGAATATTCTAAAACAAAAGCCTAAATCTTCTCAGCCAGACTTTGCTCATATCTATTTTGAACCTTCTGAGCATATATTGAAGCATCAAATTGAAGAAGGCACACTATTGATGGCAGGGACCGATGAGGAAGGTTTAAACTATACATACGAGACTACAGAATCTATTGAATTAAATCAGGCTCAGATTACTGATCTGAAGGTTATTCACATAGCTCATAATAATTTTATCAGTCAGGGTAAGACTTTTAAATCTGTGTCCAACATCTATTCCAAGACCAATAATATTAATGAACAGGGACTCATTATTGATCAAAATGGCAATCCCTCCCCATTCAATACTTTCGGAGTAGATCAAGTGGATTTTGATTACGCTTCGAGAGATATGGAGCAGGCAAAACTAGGATTTGCAGTTTCATCTCCGATCCTTCTCCTTAAAGAAGGCTACAGAAAGATTCAATTCACTTATACACTCAATCTAAAATCCATGTCCTCATTAATTTCATTTATTGAAGAAATGGTGAACACCGCAGATGAAGAGGAAGCTCCAAAAACCAAGAAACCGAGGAAAAAAGGCAAAGATCAACCTGTTGTTGAAGAAGCCAGCAGGTTGTCACCTCAGGCGGCTCTTTATAAGCTGCTAAGCAAAATATTTGTTGTAAGAGCTACCACAAGTAATGGCTGGTTTGAAACAGATTCTTATGAAATTTTGCCTTCTGACAACTGGACAGAAGGAGAATTGGCTATCAGCCTAAATCTTGATATTTCTGACCCGGCAATTTCTGAATACGATGAAGAAATTCACCAAGCGGATTTGAGCTGTAAATGGCCGGTATTCGAGTTTACATTGTCTTCTCAAAACTCAATGTATGCGTACACTTATCTGAGGGACTTAATTATTGAAGAATGTAAAATCGAAGTTTCTGTTGAGCAGTTAAAGGCATTAGAAGTTTTTAATGACCTTGGCAAAATTGATATTCACAAACCATTTTACCCCTTTGGTAGTACTCCCGAATTGGGGTCATACTTCCTCATAGGTAATGAAGAATTAGCACGGAAGCGTCTCACCAATATTGACATAAACATCCACTGGCACAACTTACCAAGAAATGAAGGTGGGTTTGAAAAATACTACAGCGCTTATAAGAACGACACCAAAAACTCTTCCTTTGAAGTAGGTCTTAGAGGACTTTCGGAATTTCAATTCCATCCTTTGGAAGCAGATAATGTTGAGAAAATTCAACTTTTCAAAAACCAAAGAGGAAAAAAGGTCCTGGATGAATATAGGTCACTCAACAAAATCAATCTCAAAAAACTCAACCTACAACCTAATTATAAAGAGTTATCACTTGATGACTACAGTAGTCAAACCAGATCCGGATTTTTAAGGTTTGAAATCACTGGTCCTGAAATGGGGTTTGGCTTTTCTGATTATCCAAAATTATTCTCTCAAGCTGTAGTAGAGAATGCCAAAACAAGTTCAGGTCTGCTTTCCATGAAAGAAAAGGAGAAAGCAGAACTGCCCAATGAGCCATACGCACCTCAAATTCGCTCCATGGCTCTCAATTACACTGCAGAGACAACATTAAGGTTTGATCCTCACAAAGTGAATGAAAACGATAAGGAATGTGATGATAAAATCTATCATATTTATCCTTTCGGCAAAGAAGTTATCTATAAAAACGGTCTTCCGGCTAAGAGCTCTTTAGTTCCTCGGTTTGAAGATGAAGGATACCTAATTATTGGGCTTGAAAACATTCAGCCGCCTACGGAATTGTCCCTTTATTTCGAGCTGATCGATAATATCAAAAACGAGATTAACCAAGTCGAAATTCCAAATACCAGATGGCATTATTTACATGGTGACACATGGGTAGATTTCGATGAAAATGACATTGTTTCGGATAGCACAAACAGCTTCACTACATCCGGCATAATCAAGATTAAACTACCAACAAGTATTGATACCAATCACAGCATCCTGCCACGAGGTAAGTTTTGGATTTCAGTAAGTTGTGAAAATAACACTCAGATAATCTCAAGAACTGCCTTCATTCAAACCAATGCAGTTGCTGCAAAATGGACACCTCACAAAGCAGGTGAGCAATGGCAAGAGAATATAGAGCCAGGAACAATTAATGGCCTACTGGAAAGCAGAGCGGAGGTGAATAGCGTAAACCAGCCTTTCAAGACATTTGGAGGATCACCTTTAGAGAACACTCAGGAATTTTATGTAAGAGTCAGTGAAAGACTAAAACACAAAAACAGATGTGTAACACCCGACGATTATGAAAAAATAATCCTTGACAAATTTCCGTACTTGTTTCAGGCTAAATGTATCAATCACTTTTCACATTCAGAGTACATAAAAACAGGATCTGTGAAAGTCATTGTTGTTCCAAAAATATCAGATTCCTCCAATCCTGCTCAACCTAAAGTGGATTACAATCAGCTTGATAGTATCAATAAATACATCAAGAAATTCACTTCTCCATTCACCAATGTGGAGGTAATAAACCCAGTGTATGAAGAAGTTCGGATCAATTGTCAAATCAGGCTTCATTCTGATTTAAACTCTGGGTCCTACATAAAGAAACTAGAGAATGACCTGAAGGAAATGATAGCTCCTTGGGTCGATAGAGAGCAAAAGGAAATTGAATTCGGAGGAACTATTGAGCGAGATGATATTCTGACATTTCTTGAGTCACTACCTTATATCAGGTTTATCACCAAATTATCAGTGACCATTCTTCACAATGTAGAAGGGAAATACAGCATATCAGACTCAGCTGTTGATCAGGGAAGAGAAAACGTGCTACATAGCAGTACTCCATGGAGTGTTTTGGTAGCTGCAGATTCTCATGATATTGGGTTGATAGAACAATCGTCATACGCGATTCCGGAAGAGACAAGAATTGACACAATGAAAATTGGGACCAATTTTGTCATCACTGATGAGGCAGAAGAGGACATTGAATTCCCAAAGTTTGATATTGATAAAGACACCTATTATGAAATTGATATCTCACTTTAAAAAAGACTTAAAATATTCTTCAATATTTAAAATGAGTGGAAATGGAAATATTTAGTAGAGCAGCTTTAAAGGGATTTTTCCAGAAGGGAAGGATACCTACAGAAGTTCATTTTTCTAATCTTATTGATTCCACGATTAATAAAATCGATGATGGTTTTGCTAAAACACCAGAGCATGGTCTAAAACTGGCACCTGGTGGAGAAACAAAAAAACTCATCAGTCTATATGATGACATCAAAGAAAAGGACCCACAGTGGGATGTTTCCTTAAATCCTACGGAATCAGCAAAGGGTCTGAGTTTCTCAGAAAAAAATGCGGGTAGTCGTGTGTTCCTTCAAAATGGTGGGGAAGTGGGAATAGGCACGATCTCTCCTAAACATAAGCTTCACATTGAAGGAACAGCAGCCATGAAAAGCCGCGTTGGGACTTTTGAATCAAAATCGCAGGTGGCTGCTGATGGAGAATGGCATAGTATCATTGGTGCCATGGGGGGTTGTCATGCTTATGAGGTGGTCCTTAAAGTAGAAGGAGCAAAAGGCAGAGGGAAATATGCAATGGCTCACTTGATTGCCATTAATGCAAACGGAAGAACAAAAATCAAAGTCACTCAAGCATTTTATGGATGGTACTGGCACAGATTAAGATTTAGATGGAAAGGAAACAAAGAAGGTCAGAAACTGCTGGAGGTAAGAACAGCAGATCATTATGGAGTTGATGAAAACAGACAGGCCATTCAAATAAGATTCCATGTGACATCATTGTGGGATGATAAATTAGACATTTTAACTGATAGGCAATTAGTATAGATTAATGCAGGAGGAGTCGGCAAGTATAAAGAGGGAACAGGAATTGAAATCGAGCATGGACTTTAAAGTGCTCAGACAGGAAGCTATTGCCAATTCCCAAAAGATTTCAGGTGATGTCTGGACCGACTACAACCTTCATGACCCAGGAGTAACCATCATTGAACAATTCTGTTATGCCCTTACAGATCTTTCATATCGAACAAATCTTGATATAGAAACAATCCTTTTTCATCAGGGCAATCAATCAAAAGTCAGAAGTTCGAACGCTCTTTTTCCACCGGAGCAAATCTTCCCTCCCGGACCATTGACTATTAAAGACTACAGAATCTTACTCTTAGATGAATTTCCGAACGTAATATCAAATTGCTGGATTAATCCAATTACCAGTCATCAGGAAGGGATTTTAGGATTGTATGAAGTCATATTAATCTTAAAGCATGCCTATAGTGAAACCCAACAAAAGAAAATTGAGCAGAAAGTACTTTCATTTCTAAATTCAAATAGAAACCTCTGCGAAGATTTTGAAAGTGTTAAGTTTCTGGAACCTGAAAAAATCACATTCAATGTAGAAATCGAAATTTACGATGATGAAGACGCTGGTGAATTGTTATCAAGGATTCTTCATGAAGTAGAGCAATATTTCAATCCTACAATGCAATTTCATACTCTTGAAGAGCTGGAATCAAAAGGCATTCCTATGGAGGAGATATTTGATGTACCCTCACATAAACATGGGTTTCTTACAAGGGAACAACTTCAACCTAAAAAACAGGAATACTACGTAAGCAAAATAGCAGACTATATCCTAGGTGTTAAGGGAGTCAGATATATTAAGGAATTGAAGGTGTTTCAGGGAACTATCCCTGTTTACGGAGATATTATCAATGTTTCAGAAGATCAATATTTAACGCTTGGGTTAAATCGTTCCAGTGAAAATGAATCAGCTCTGGAAGGATTTGAAATTACCATGTCGAAGGGAGGAATAACAAATAGTTATAATCCTGAATCTGTGGCATATATGTTGGATGTAGTGGCCAACCAATCTGTAAGACAATATAACTTCTCAAAGAAGAAACAAAAAACAGATCATAAAACGCCAAAAACCAAAGAGCTAGCAGGTTATGATTCAATTCAAAAGACTTTCCCCGGTATCTACGGTTTGGGAGACTTCACGCCCGCTAAAGAAGAAGGAACACTTCGAAGAGCTCAATCTGAGCAATTGAAAGGTTATTTGTTGCTTTTTGATCAATTAATGGCAAATCACCTGGCTCAATTGACACATGTTGTGGATTTGTTTTCAATAGATTCTGAATCACAAAAACTGAAAACCTATTATTCCCAAATTCTCAAAGAGCAATTTTCTGAGGGTGGGCTCTTAGCAAGAGAACTACTGCCACAATCAGAGATTCAGAAACAAATATCGGAATTAGAAAAAATCAAGTATCCAACTGACAAAGAGTTACTTATACTAAAGAACCTAAGAGAGGATATTAATGAACAAGAAAAATATCTAAATCAGCTAATTGATAAACTCATTTCAGAAGTAATAAAAACCAGTAGTTTAGGGCCGATTCGAAAGTACAACCTGGGTGATTCTGAAATTAATGATCTTAATAGTTGCCTTAAGCTGAAAGAGGTCATTGAAACCTCAAAGAACAGAATAAACAATAAATCCAAACAGTCTGAAAATAAGAGACGTAAGAGGACAATTGATAAAATCCTGGAACAAAAAGATCAGGCACTGCAACACCTGCAGACCTTAATAGAGCGATCTAAAGCAGCGAAGGTCACCAAGAATGTAAGCAAAAAGCTCGGCGAGGATATTCTTGCAATTCTGGATTTATTCAAAACATTTAATAAAAATTTCAAGCTACTAAGCCTCGAAGAAAAAAATACGCTGAAGGAGATTATTCAGGAGCTCAATTCTCAAATCAACTTACTGGATGACATCATCAAGGATGGTTTGATTACTGATGAAGAACAGGACGCGGAGGAGATGGAATTCCTCATAAGCACTTTGCGGGTTCTTAAAAATGACATCAACGATCCGCTTAAAAAAATACAGGTAGAATTCGATTCAATCGTGCAAAAAGAGTCTCTACTTTCCAAAGAAGAAATTGCTACTGCTCAAGAGGAAATAGATCAGCTAAATACTGAATTGGAAGAGTCTCTTCTGAAAATAAAGGAAACATTGTTTGAACAACTAATTCAGATACCTCATCAGGTGAATATGAATGATAGGGATTTGGATTTATTGGTGCAGGATTTTGATCATGCCGGAGAACGAAAGAGTAGATTGCTCTCACATATGCTGGCCCGTTTCGGCGAAAGATTTACGACTGATTTTCATATCAAGTTTAGTACCCTTCTGGAAGAGCAGAATCAAGAGAATATTGAAAAGCAATTAATCCTGTTGAAATCAAAATTTTTGCAGCAAATAGTGGAGTTCAATCGCGACAGGGCAAAGGGCACTAATTATCTGGATTTCAAACACTCAAATCCAATTCCATTACACACCAAAATTTCCTTACTTCTCAATTTTGAACATCGAGGAAACCATAGAATCCTACGTGAGTCTGGTGATAAGAATCTGAAAGAGCAAAAAATCAATCGCTCACAAATCAAAAAAACCGAGGTTGATAATTTAGGTGAGGTCAAATACAGAGAAAATAACAATGAAAACAAAGCTAAATTCATCGTTAACGGCTCAAATTATTTGACGTACCTATTCAAATATGGATTGAGCAAAAAAAATTACAAGGTTATAGAAGGCGAAAACGGATCAGCCGGAATATATTTCGTACCTCCAACTGAGGATCAACCTACAAAAATCCAGGAACGAGGTTCAGTCGAAGAGGCCTATGATACTATTGACAAGCTAATAGAATCACTAACCAGAATTAATGCCTCGCATGAAGGATTCCATCTTGTAGAACACATCATATTCAGATCTGAACCATCTACCGAGCATTACTTCTACTTGAAAAATGAGCCTGAGCAGATTGATTTTATTAGTATCGGAACAGATCAGGAGGATCAGCAACATGCAAAAGCAAAAGACGCTATTATCCTTGCATCATATGAAGCCAACTATAAAATCTTAACTAACCGAGACGGCAAACATATTGTCTACATCAAAGACGCAACTGGAAAAGAAATTGCTAAATCTAACATAGTTTTTGAAACTGAAAAAGAAGCCAAAGCCTATCAGAAAAGCACGGTAGAATTCTTTACCAAAAGAAAGGAAACATCA
>JANSWY010000185.1 GCA_024743255.1 bacterium
GATAAAGAATTTGATGGACGCATAATTCCTTCTAACTCCTCCCCAAATACCAATTAGGAAATACATTGGTAGGAGCATAAACTCAAAGAATAAATAAAACAGGAAGAAATCTAATGCCACAAAACATCCCATAATACTGGAAGATAATAGGAGATATAAAGCGTGGTACCCTTTTAAGCTCTTTGAAATATTCCATGAAGAAATTGCTCCAATAACGAGCACTAATCCTGAAAGTAGAACCATTAAGACACTTATGCCATCAACTCCAAGTAAATAAGTGATAGACAATTCCCCCATATTGCCCAACTTGACGTTTATCCAATCTGCTTTCTCTATCAGCTGAAAAGATGATTCTGTGATCTTATCATTATAAGTTGCTTTTCCATCAAAGCTGAAGAATACAACTATGGAAAGCAGAAACTGCAAACAAGTCGCAACCAGAGTAATCACTCTAAATATCCCGGAAAATTTGTCGGGAAGTAGTAATACAATGGCTCCAGCTATAAGTGGAATAAACACTAAAAGCGATAACAAATAATCACTCATATCATCAAAAATTTAATACAAACGATGATGAGCGCAATACCAATCAACGCCCAAACAAACTGCAACTGTACTTGTCCTGATTGGATTCTTCTGGTAATCTGACCCAACCAACCACTTGTAGTTGCAACAAAATTCACTAACCCATCTATAACATGCTGATCAAACATTCCAGCCAAATGGGCTCCTACCACCTCTGCCATTCCTATCAAGTTCACAAATCCATCCACAACCTTCCGGTCGACATATTCAAATACGCCTGCTATAATTTCAAAAGGACGAACAAATGCAACATGATACACTTTATCCAAAAACCAGTTATTCTCTATGATCAACACCAATCTTTTCTTGTGACTAAAATCCGGCCCATATTTAGAAGAATATTTAGACTTGGGACCATAATAGTAAAAAGCGTAACCTAAGCCGAACAAGGCAATAGCAGAACTAATAATTACCATTCCAAAATGAAATATATGGGTAAGCTCTGTCACTTTACCAGTAGCCCGATTAAGATGCCCTAATAATTGTTGAAGTGTTGAACCTTCGGCTCCAAATGGGTTTAGAGAATATACAAATCCAATGGAAAGAATGGAAAGCAAAATCAATGGAACAGAAATACTCCATGGCTCCTTCTGTTTATCAAGAGTTGACCTCTCATTTCCAAAGAACACCAATAGTAACAATCTTCCAATATAAATTGCTGTCAATAGTGCTGTGATAAGAGCGAGATCCGGAACAGCATAGTAAAGTCCTCCTTTATCAGCTGCCCACGCTAAGGATTGGGTAATTATCGCATCTTTTGATAGAAAGCCACTAAATAAAGGCAATCCAGCTAAGGCCATTCCACATACTACAAAGCTTATGAAAGTAATTGGAATCTTCTTCCTTAGGCCTCCCATCCATCTCATGTCCTGCTCATCAAAGTTGGGATCATCTGATTTTGCATGATGCATCGCATGAATCACTGAACCCGCGCTAAGAAACAAACCTGCTTTGAAGAATGCATGAGTAGTGAGATGAAACATCGACATATCCGCAGCTCCTACACCAATGCCTGTGAGCATATAGCCCAATTGTGAAATTGTTGAGTATGCCAGTACCTTTTTAATATCATGTTGGAACAAGGCAGTAAAGCCTGCCATAGTAGCTGTAATTACACCAATGAAGGCAGTGATCTCCAAAACAACAGGGTCAAGCATCATCACTGATCGGGCGAGTAGAAAGATACCTGCAGCCACCATAGTAGCGGCGTGAATAAGGGCAGATACAGGAGTTGGTCCTTCCATTGCATCTGGCAACCAAACCAATAAAGGAAACTGAGCTGATTTACCCAGAGCACCAAGTAACAATCCAAATCCTGCAACCATCATCCAGCCATTTAACTCAATGCTATAATCGGCTAATGTGGTGAAGTAAAGTGTTTCAAATTCAACATATATAATCAGAATGGCGATTAGGAATCCGATATCTCCTATTCTATTCACAATGAATGCTTTTCTAGCCGCTTGGGCAGCAGTATCTTTTGTAAACCAAAAGCCAATTAACAAGTAGCTCGAGAACCCAACTAATTCCCAGAAGACGAATAGCTGCAAGAAGTTATTAGCAATTACCACTCCCAGCATGGAAAAAGTAAACAGCCCAAGAAAAGCATAATATTTCGCCAATTGCTGATCATGCTTCATGTACTCTAGTGAGAATATATGAACTAGAAGAGATACTCCAGTTACAATTACTATTAAAAGAGCTGTAAGCGAATTCAATAGAAACCCAGGCCAAATATTAAGCATCCATTGAAATTTATATTCCAATGGATTTTCAATAAAGCTTCCAGATAGATAGATGGTTAAGGCCAGAATAAACGAGATGCCAATTAACCCAGTATTGATGCTTGAAACCAATCTGTGGTGCTTTCTCAACATAAGACCAATTATCAACCCAATAATTGGCAACCCTGTTAAGGTGAGTAATATGATAATATCTCTTTCCATATTAATCTCTCAAGTGATCAACCTGATCCAAATCAGAAGTTTTAAAGTGTTGATATATTTTTAAAATAATTGCCAAAGCTACTGCTGCTTCACAAGCTGCAATCACCATTAC
>JANSWY010000165.1 GCA_024743255.1 bacterium
AATCAAAGTTATCTTGATCGGGCAGTTGATTTGTTAGAGGATTTAAGTCCTGAGAATAATAAAATAACACGGATTTGGAAAGAGTCAGGATTTCCTGTAAAATCAGCTTTTGATTCACAAGGCTTAATTATGCAATACAACGAATCTTGCAAAAACAGGAAGTGCCTCCAGTGCAGTATTGGGGCTGATTTACTTAATAGGTCATTATGATTGGAGTTATACTCTATTCTTTTATTCTCTCTGGTCTCTTGGTGTGGTATTACAAGTTTTATTTACGTAGTGAATTGAAGCCATACGCTGTTGCTGGTTTTAGTATTAAGATCATTGGAGCCATTGCTTTGGGTATTTTTTATCTAATGCTTGAGGAAGGTGGGGATACATTTAGGTACCATCATGCTGCACTGATATGGAGAGATTATTTCTTTGAAGATCCAATTGGTTACCTTAAAAGTCTGCTATTTAGTAGAGAATCACTTTCCAGGCAATTTATTGACCAACCAAGAGCTGTGTTTTTTACAAAAATTTTGAGTGTAGTTGAGATTTTGTGTTTTGGGAACTACTGGATGTCAGCCATATTTTTTGCCATTATTTCATATTGTTCATCGTGGTTCCTCTTTAGAAGACTCTCAATTCAGTTCAATTCGTCAAGACTTTGGTTTATTGCATTGTTTTTCTTTCCATCAGTTGTATTTTGGTGCAGCGGAATTCTGAAAGAAACTATTTCATTTTCAATACTGGCATTTCTTTCAGCGATAACGATTAAATACTACTACGAAGAATTCAAAATCAATTATTGGGAACTCCTGGTATCACTTATTTGTGTATGGGTACTGGTTAAATTAAAGTATTATGTAGCAGGAGCTTTTATTCCGATTATGGTAGGAGTGTTATTCATTAGATACATTGGTCTAAAAGTTAACCACCAAAATTTCACCAAATTTATGAGATATGGAACCATCGCTGTAGTGATGATACTTTTCTTTCTAATCGCCACTAAAATCAACCACAACCTATCTCTATCTAATATTCTTGACCGGGTAGTAATGACCCATAATATTCTTATTCAGGAAACAGCAGAAGGTTTTAGGATCAATTTTGATAAATTGGAACCAACCATGTCATCGTTCTTAAAAAATACTCCACTGGCAATAGTTTCAGGACTATTCAGACCATTCTTCTGGGAAACAAACTCTGGTTTATCTCTAATCGCGGGAATTGAAAATCTAATATTGATTTCCCTTGTAGTGGTGACAATTTTCCGGTCAATTCGGGATAGAATATCAATTGACACTCTTGGGATAGGAGTAATCGCTTACGTCATCATAATGTCCACATTTTTGGCTCTGGCAACTCCAAATTTCGGAACATTAGTGAGGTTTAAGACTTCTTTTTCCCCGTTTTTGTTGATTTTATGCTTTTATGTAATAAAGGATTGGAAAGCTATTTCGGGCCTCCCTCGAAAGTAATCGCAAAAGTGATGTTGTGAGCTACCAGTGATTGGATACCAACGTTAAATTCATTCACATTTGGTTGCAGCAAATTCGTAAAGCTATACGCGTATTTTACTTCTGGGGAGAATTTAAAAAGTGGGTAATATATATCGAGCCCAACTCCTACCTCCATAGCAAGATTGAATCCCTTTGTTTCAAGGGTTTCCTTTATATTATCCTCGTCACCTCTGGCGGAGGCTTCAAATGCTGGATTAATTCCGCCTAACATATAGACACCAACGTTTCCGCGCCTTTGAGATTTGTATTTCAAATAGATTGGGACTTCCACCATAGTGGCATCTTTAAGCACATTCTGCTCGGTTCCATCAGTGTATCGATAGGTAAGATCATTCTCGTAAAAACCAAAAGTTACACTGCCACGGACATCCAGGTATTGGAAAAAATGAAAGTTTGCGATAAAACCAAGCTTGAAGCCAGGAAGTCTACCTGGGACTATAGAGTGTACACTGTCAAGACCTGATTCAACAAAAGCATCACTGTATTTTATTTGATAATTCGATGTGTGGATACCAATTAAGAATCCGTAATGAATCAATTGATCATCATAATAAGGAAGATTCTCTCTCTTATTAATTTGAGAAAATGATGAGATTGATACTCCACAAAGAAGTATTAAAAGGGCTACTTTATTCCTGTATAAATGGAACTTATACCTAGGGATAATGTCTTGCATTCTGTGTCTTTATAACCTAATTTCTCCAAAATCGCCAAAAACTGATCTCCATCAGGGAATTTCCTCACAGAATCAGGCAAATAAGTGTATGCCGCGCGATCTTTGGAAATTAAACGCCCTAGTTTAGGTAATATTGAACTAAAATAAAAATTATATAATTGTTTGAAAGGGGTCCAGCCAGGTCTGCTAAACTCCAGAACTACGATTTTTCCACCTGGACGTACTACCCTCAGCATATCAGCCAGTCCTTTTTCCAGATTTTCAAAATTTCTAACTCCAAATGCCACAATTACGGCATCAAAAGAATTGTCCTCGAAATTTAGTTTCTCACTGTCTCCGCTAAAAAGCTCAATGCGATCGTCAAGTTTCATTTTCTTCAGCTTCTTTCTTCCTACAGAAAGCATACCCTCAGAAATATCTACACCAATCACTTTGTCTGGGTTCAAATCTAGAGCCTGAATCGCAAAGTCACCTGTACCGGTAGCGATATCAAGGATTTTTTTTGGCTGCAGTTCCTTCAGTTTTTTGATTGCTTTCTTTCTCCAAACTATATCTATCCCAAGCGATAGGAAGTGATTTAGAAAATCATACTTAGGGCTGATGTTGTCAAACATTTCAGCCACCTGTTGTTTCTTTCCGCTCGATTTTTCTTTATAAGGTACTACAGTCATTTTCCCACTTTTCTTTCAGAATGCAATATTAAGAACATAACATCGTCTTTTTGCAATTGTTAGAAATTAAATAGTCTTAAATTCGCAGGATGATCATAAAAAAGGCCCAATTTGTTCTAAGTAATAGTGATTACAAGAAATGCCCTAAACCAACAATGCCGGAGTATGCATTTATTGGAAGGTCTAATGTAGGTAAGTCTAGCTTGATCAACATGCTTACCAATAATTCAAAACTGGCAAAAACTTCTGGAAAGCCTGGAAAAACGCAACTGATCAATCATTTCATTATTAATGATAACTGGTACTTGGTTGACCTACCTGGATATGGTTACGCGAAAGTGAGTAAATCTGACCGTGAGAAGTGGGGAAAGATGATTTATGATTATATCACTCAACGTGAGAACTTATATAACATTTTTGTTCTTGTGGATTCTCGCATACCACCGCAATCAATTGATATGGAGTTTATTAACTGGTTGGGTGAAAATGGAATTCCCTTTGCAATAATTTACACCAAAACAGATAAACTCTCAAAAAATAAAGTAGCTGCCAGTATTGCCGCCTTTAAAAGAGAGTTATCAAAGGATTGGGAGGAGCTTCCTCCTCAATTTATAACTTCATCAGTTACAAAGGCAGGGAAAGATGATTTACTGAGTTACATAGAGGAAATAAATAAAAACAATAGTTGAGGAATTTAGCATTTGGCTTTTCTTCAAGTTCAAAAGCATTATTTTTGGCGAAATTTTAAATAAGCAGTACTAATAACTATCAGAATATGGATTTTAGCGAAATAGCAGCGGTATCAGGAAAAGGAGGATTATTCAAGGTTCTAAAACCTACAAGAACTGGCGTTATCTTAGAAACATTAGATGACGCAAAAAAGAAAATGGTCGTTAACATCCATTCCAAAGTTTCGATACTTTCTGAGATTTCAATCTACACTACAGATGCGGAAGGAGCTAAACCTCTCGAGGAGGTTATGAAGAAAATTCATGAAGAATTTCAGGGCGATACTGGATTGTCAAGTTCTTCTGATTCTGATGAACTAAAATCATTTCTGAAATTCATTCTTCCAGAATACGATGAAGACAGAGTGTACGTATCAGATATTAAGAAATTAATCAACTGGTACAATAAACTGGCTGCAGACCTTCCGGAAGTATTCGAAACAAAGACAGAAGAAGCTAAAGATGACTCTTCTGACGATAAGAAAGAAGCTGATCAATCGTAACAAAAATGAATCAGTCAGATTCAAATTTGTGCATATCCATCATTAATAAAGATCTAAGTTTGGATGAGGAAGAGTCCTTGCCTGAACTTTCAGATTCGAGTGATGATGAAATTCTGGAGAAAAATCTCACAAAACTCATTCAATATTTATTGAATAAAGATTTTAACAGGCTGATAAACGCCATGTATAGAATTGATATTCCGGAGAATGAGTTTAAACTAATTTTAGAAACATCAGATCCAGATGTTTTAGCAAATACTCTCGCCAGGAGAATTATTTCCAGAGCCTACCAGAAATTAGAAATCAGAAAAAAATATAGTTCCTGATAAAAAAGGAAAGTCCGGTTCTCGGGTACCGGACTTTCAACTATTGGGGTAAACATTGAACGTACTTGCGTACGTATAAAAAATAAGCGTTATTGGGTATTTATAACGCTTTCGGCTATAAACTGAGTAGCTTCTTTAACCATCAAAGGTGATCCAATGTACAATGGAGATCTTTGATGAAATTCCTTTGGTTCTATATCTAGTATTCTAATTTTTCCATTTGTAGCCTCACCTCCAGCTTGCTCTGCTATAAATGCTAAAGCATTGCACTCATATAACAATCTAAGCTTTCCATCTTTAGCTTTTTGAGTACTTGGATATAAATAGATTCCTCCTTTCAGCAAGTTCCTATGGAAATCAGCGACTAATGAACCTATATATCTAGCAGTGTAAGCTTGTTCTTTGCAATGGGTGATATAATCTCTAACAGACTGATCAAAGATGTTCCAAGAACCCTCATTTATTGAGTAAATATTCCCTCCTTCGGGAGATTTCATGTCGGCATGAGATAAAACAAACTCGCCCAGACTTGGTTCTAGTGTAAAACCATTAACTCCATGACCTGTTGTGTACACCAACATTGTAGAAGAACCATATAAAATGTAACCAGCCGCAACTTGCTCACTTCCAGGCTGTAAAATATCCTCTTTCTGAACAGGTCCTCCAACCGGAGATATTCTTCTGTAAATTGAGAAAATAGTTCCTATCGAAACGTTTACATCGATGTTTGATGAACCATCAAGTGGGTCCATAGCCACAACATATCTGCAATCGGGGTTTAAATGAACAATTTCTTCATCCTCCTCAGAGATTACGGCACATGTCTG
>JANSWY010000063.1 GCA_024743255.1 bacterium
AGTACCAGGCGATGGATTTAAATAATCTGATTGAAATAGCCAGCATCAACCATCCCAACAATCTATTTGACCTTACTGAGCCTCTGTCGGTAGTCAATAAAAAAACTGATAGGAACAGACTCTGAATTGCTCCCGCACAGCATATAACCAACCAAATTGTTTCGGTATTTAACATCACACAAATAAGTGAGTAATTTATTAAACCAACTGACGAATTAATTAATACGGTAGAAAAAGGAGTTTGGATCAGCTAATTATTGATTTTTAAAAATTCAGTACTATGTTCAAAAACTCAATACTCGTCACCTGGAGAAGCATGCGCTCCAGACCTCTGATTTACCTCCTTAACATTTTTGGTCTTGCTATTGGTATAGCCGGATTCATGTTTATTTTGATCTACACCAACCACGAGTTGTCCTATGACAAACATCATGAAGATGTGGAAAACATTTATCGGGTTAATCACATCATCAAGCAACCAGGACAAACAAATTATGTTGGAGCAGCTACGTTTCCACGAGTTGGTTTGGCATTAAAAGAAGAGTTTGATCAGGTAGTTAATTCTTGCAGAGTAACAGAAGTGTGGGGAACCGCTGTAACACTGGTTGATAATGATCCAATAGAACGGGAGAGCATGATGTTAACCGAACCATCATTCCTTGAAATTTTCAATCTGGATTTGATACAGGGAGATCCAAAAACATGTCTTGAGCATCCATATACTTGTATAATCTCAGAAGAAGTAGCCTATCAGCATTTTGGCAGCAATGATTGCATCGGAAAAGATTTGATACTTAAAACTAATAATGGTGAAGTAAACTATCAAATTACTGGAATTTTCAAAGATACCGGTCCATCTCACATAGCAGCACCTGTTTATTTTTCGTTTGCATCTTTCCTCGCTGACCTTGGCTATGAACAGGACAGAAACTGGAGATGGTTTGATTTTGTGACTTATGTGAAACTAAAACCCAATACAGATCTAGAGCAATTAGATGAGGCATTTGTACCATTTATTGATAAGCATGGAGGAGAAAGACTGGGGAGTAAGCGAATAGATTTTGATTTAATGCCGGTGTTAAATATCCATCTGCATTCAGATGTAAATCAGGAGATATCTGTGAATGGCGATATAAAAACTATTTGGTTTTTAATGGTATTAGGTGGGTTCATCATACTTATCGCATGGATAAACTATCTAAATCTTTATACTGCAAAAGCAATTGAGAAGAGTAAAGAGGTTGCCATCCGAAAGACGCTGGGTTCCTCCAAACTATCACTGATTCGACAATATCTGATTGAAGCTGGAATTGTAAATTTCCTGGCCATTCTACTTAGTATTTTGTTTTTGTGGGGGATGTATTTTTTGTCTGTGACATTTCTTGATATCGAAGTACCAATCAGGAAATCCGGTTTGAATATTCTGACCTGGCTTGTTATTATGTGGATAGTCAGCACTTTTGTTTCTGGAACTTACCCAGCGGTATTCATATCAAATTTCAGGATATTAAGTGCACTAAAGGGCTCCTCTGGAGTTACTGGTGGTGGCAGACTAAGGAAGACACTTGTTATTTTTCAATTCATGTCTGCCGGGTTTATGATTGCCGGGACACTGCTTGTGTATCAGCAATTGCAATTCATGAACAATATGTCCACCGGTATAAATACCTCAAAAACCATTGTGATTGATTCCCCACAAATGGAAAGAGATGATGAGAGATTCCTGCAAAAGTTGAATCAGTTAAAGCAATCATTTCTACAATTTAATGGGGTATCTGAGGTAGCGGTAACATCTGATGTCCCAGGTAAGCAGGTAGGTTGGAGAGGTAGCTCTTTCTTGCTGAACGAAGAGCCCCAGGAAAGAAGGATTGTTTATAAAATGACTGTTGGTAAAGATTATCTGGACTATTTAGATGCAGAATTCCTTATTGGCAGAAACTTTGAAAACTCCAATGATTCCACCAATGTTATCATGAACCGAGAAGCGATGAATCTTTACGGATTTCAGGACCCAGAAGATATCATTAATAGAAGAATCCGATATGCCGGGCTTGATACTTTACAGGTCATTGGTGTTATTGAGAACTTCTATCAGGAGTCTCTCAAAGAAAGAATGAAACCCACTGTTTATTTAATGGTCAATCAGGAACTTAAATATCTTTCAATTAGAATTGATCCGGGGCAAACACAAGAGTTTATAGCAAACGCAAAGCCACTATTTGAGAGTACATTCCCTAATGTCCCTTTCAATTGGCATTCATTAGATGATCTGCTGGAGAAAAGACACAAGCAAGAGTCACAATTCAATAAATTATTTAATGCTTTCGCTATTCTGACCATTTTCATTTCCTTCCTGGGTCTACTTGGACTGTCATATTTTACCGCTGAAAAAAGGAGAAAAGAGGTTGGGGTAAGAAAAGTACTAGGGTCGTCAGTTCAGGATATTATCAGATTGATCTTTAGTGATTTCGCAAAACTCGTTTTGATTGGAAACTTACTTGCTATCCCATTTCTATGGTTTATTTCAAATGAATGGCTTGCACAGTTCACAAAGCACATCAGTTTTCCCTGGTTTCTGCCAATAGCTACAATTGGGTTGACCATTATGCTGGCCTTCCTTTTTACTGTATTTCACTTATTGAAACTGGGTAGGCTTAATCCAGTTGAGGTATTGAAGGATGAATGATCTTCTTTATGCTTTTTTTCAATTATACATTGAAAGAACATAGGCTACTTTAAGTAGCCTTTTTTTATTTCGGCCAGAATCGTTATTCAAATTGGCTGAAGCTTTCTAATTTGCTATCTGGAAATAAAAGCAAATGATGTAAGCAAGCATGTGGATTTATGTTGGCATAGTACTTTCCCTTTTTCTCGGACTTTTAATTCTCCTTAAAAGACAAAAGGAAAGGTCCGATTATCTACTCATGATTTGGATGTTTTTCCTAAGCTTTCATCAACTTCTATTTTTCCTGACATTCAATGAAACGCTTTATCAATTCCCACATTTATTAGGGATTCAGTTTTCATTTCCTGTTTTTCACGGTGTATTATTGTTTCTATATGCTAATGAAATTACAGGTCTTAAAACCCGAAGTTTCAAGCAACTTTGGCCTCATTTCATAGCCCCTATTGTAATCAATTCACTGGCAATTCCATTCTTTATTCTTTCTGGGAATGAAAAGGTATATATTTTCAAAAATGATGGTATCGGGTTTGAATGGTTCATGATCATTCAGTTATCAATAATTCTAATTTCAGGAGGGACTTATACTTTCCTTACTCTTCGTAGAATTAGAAAATCAAGAAATCAAATCGAAAATCTATTTTCAGATACTTACCATAAACAGCTTAGATGGTTGGAGTATGTGGCTTATGGTATGATAGGTATCTGGATATTAGTTTTCTTGTTTGATGACTGGGTTATCTTTTCAGGTGTCGTCTTGCTCGTCTTATTTATTGGCCTTTTTGGAATCAATCAAACACCCGCATTTATTCCAGGGATAGCACTTATCAAAGAAGAACATATTCAGCAGCCCACGGAACAAAACAGATATTCTAAATCAGGATTAACGAACATAAAGAGCCAGGAGATTAAAGACCAGCTCAATTCAATCATGGAAGAAAAGCGACTTTATCGCCAATCTGATTTAACACTAGATCAATTGGCAAAAAAGCTTGCCATCCATCCCAACTACCTTTCGCAGGTGATCAATGAATTAGAAGGAAAAAACTTTTATCACTATATCAATGATTTAAGAGTAAATGCCTTCATAGAAGAAGTTGGCAAAGATCACAACC
Organism: bacterium; assembly: GCA_024743255.1. Taxonomy (GTDB): domain Bacteria; phylum Bacteroidota; class Bacteroidia; order Cytophagales; family Cyclobacteriaceae; genus JANSWY01. Next base: position 3,799 of record JANSWY010000063.1, read on the forward strand.
AAAACTATACATTGCTGGCAATTGCATTCGAATGTGGTTTCAATTCAAAGTCTACATTCAATAAGTATTTCAAAAAAGTTACTGGTCAGACTCCATCTCAATATTTTAAGTCCTAAAAAGCGAGATAAATAGGTGCGCGCTTACAAGGAACGTCGATAATAACCGCTTACAGTCCGATTATTGTCAAAAAACTTGAAATATGAAAAACATATTAATCGCAACAATTTTATTGTTTGCTTTATTCGGTTGCAATGACCTGAAAGACCCCACAACACCTGGTTTATTGGTACCGTTAACTGCAGATGAAAATGCATCAATCCCTGGATTAGAAATCAATGGTATCACACTACATGTGCAAACTTATGGTGACCCTACAGACCCCATTATTATAATGGTACATGGCGGACCAGGTGGAGATTTTAGATCTATGCTATCTGCCATAGCTTATGCTGATGAAGGATACTTTGTGGTCTTTTATGATCAAAGAGGAACTGGACTTTCAGAACGAGTAAGCAAAGAAAGTTTTGGTGATGAACCGATAGAACTTATGATAAGTGATCTGAATGAGCTAATTAATCACTTTCATTTGAATTCGGATCAGCCAGTAATTCTTATTGGTCATTCATGGGGAGCGATGCTAGCAACAGCATACATCAATAAGTACCCTGAAAAAGTTAACGGACTAATTTTAGCAGAGCCAGGAGGCTTAACCTGGATACAAACTGAAGAATACCTCAGTAGGTCGAACGAAATTAAATTCTTTTCTGAAGCTCTGAACGACGCAATCTTTCCAGAACAGATTTTTGCAGGTGCTGATGACCACATTATACTGGATTACAAAGCTTCGTTTTTTGCAACTTTTGAAAATGCTCCTGGAAACACAATTGGTAATGAAGGCCAATATCCTTTTTGGAGAAACGGAGCGGTAAGTTTTACTGCACTGATCGATTATGCGGATGAAAAAGGATTTGATTTCACAACTGATTTAAATCGTTTCGAACCGAAAGTCCTTTTTACATATAGTGAGTTGAACGAAGCTTATGGATTGTCCTGGGCTCAAGAGGTTGGAGCAGTTTTCAACAACGTAGAATATGAGGAAATCGCTAACTCAGGTCATGAATTGCTCTATTTTGGGTGGAATGACTTCTACAATAAGTCTTTGGAATACCTAAATCAATTGTAATTATGAAAAAGTTATTAATTATAATATTCACTGTTGCTTTTGGTTCATTGAAAGCTCAGGAAGTAAACTGGCGAGCACTTAATACTGAATCAAAGCACTTGGTTGGTTTAAGCTTTAATGCTGATTTTACAACAAGTTATGGCGTATCATATGCATACAAAACTAAGATCAAACAACCCGTATTAGTTGGAGCTGAAATGCAATTGCCGTTTGGCAAAAAGACCTTTGATGATTGGAAGTTAATTATCAATGCGCAAACTGAACTATGGCATTCAGATAACCTCTCCCTTGCGGTAAAACCATTCCTTATTGGAAGAAGGTATGAATCTGCAGCTGCCAAACTTTACAATATTGGTGCTGGTGGAATGGCTACTTTTGGATTTACCAGAGCAAACTGGGGGATTGCAACCGAAATTGGTGTAGACCACTCCTTCGCTTCACGTATTACCAATGGAAATTTGAAAGAGTATTATCCAGAAATTCAAGATGGCTGGTATTCGTCTACTGGTGGAAATTTCATATTCAATCTAAAAGCGAATTGGGAAATCAAACAGAACCAATTGTTTGTGAAAATAGGAAAGATCGTTGGAAACAACTTTGAAGACAATCCCACTCTACCTTTTTTCGCTGATATTAGTATTAACCGATTATTTTAACAAAAAAGGGAAGCTGAATTTCTCAGCTTCCCAATTTACCACGCAATTAAAATTCCTTGTTTAGATGTATGTCGAGATTGATCTCTTTTTTGATTTCTTTTTTGCCATTTTCATCTTGTCTTTTTTAGCCTTTTTTCTGGCTTTGCTTATAACTCTGCAACCTTTTTTGCTTTTACCTGGAAGTGCGAAGGCCGAATTTTCTACTTGAACTTGTTCTGATGCTTTGGCAGTGTTAGGAGTCGCTAAAAACGCTAATCCTAGGATAATGGTGGTTATAAATAATCTAAAATTCATAGCTAGTTGTATTTAATTACAACTTAAAGGTAGATCAATATTTCTCCAAAAAAGACTAAATAGATTGGTACTCGATGAACACAGAGCAACACAGGATGAACCTTAAATTGAGAGGTATTAAATTATCTACGATTGAATATAATTTTTCACAAGTATGTATGAACTAAAGAATTAGTACCGACTTCTAGCAGCTTAAAATATGAGTCGGTACTGTAATCTCATCATCACATATTTGCTAAGATTGTCATAATAACACGTAAAACAATCCCTATTCCTACTCCCCAAAGAGCCATCGTACATGCCGATTTTGCCTTTTTAGGTGCAGAATTCATGTTAACAAAATATAAAATGCCCCCAATTATTGGAAAGCAAAAAGAAAGTACCTTTAGTCCTTCGCTTAGATCTTCTTCCCCGGCATAAGAACCTGGTACTACCTCTTCAATGTTTGTATCTTCATTAAAATCAGGGCAAGAATCTTCAAAGTCCGCCTTTTCATTTGTCAATCCACAAACCAATCCTTTTTGGAAATCCATTTTTCGATTTGTGCATTTTTTACAAAATTCTAGTTGTTCGTCTCTGGTCATGATTAGTATTAAGTTAGTTGAATGATTAGATTTCCGATGTAGGTCCCAATGATGCACAATAATGATACTGTCCCTACTCCTGCCATTAATCCAGTGATTAACCTACGGTAATTTTTACTTTCTATATCGAATATCATTTGAATTGAACCATCAATATATGTTGGTAAAATCAAACAGATTGATACTAACAAGTTGAGGTACATTAAATCAAATAAAAACAATGGATACAATAAATATCCTATATGTATACCTGTGCATCTGGCACACACTGGAAATTGTTTCCCTTTATAAAAGAAAGATCTGCTTGGCATTCTATGACAATGCTTCAGCGTTACATGTCCTATCTTGATCATTTGGTAATTATGGTCAATGGTAGTGAACAGATTGCAGAATTATTTCGGCCTATTATAAATTTAATTTAGAGTCTACTTATCTATAATGCAAACAACGGATTGATATTTACACGATTTAGAAAATTTCTAAATAACGTATTGACCCTATTAGTTGTACTGAATCGTATCTTTGTTTTTATACTAATTAAAATCTGATGGAAGGCTTTTCTTTTCAAACTGTGTATAAGACTGATAATGAAGTGAAGTTTCATATTTTTCAGAAAAATGGTAAACTAAATTTCAAATCAGTATTTGAACTATGGGCTGTAGACAGTGAATTTGTAAAATTTTACTGGGAATCATTATTAGACATTAGTTTTACTGCATTTTACTGGGAACATCCTGCAATTACTACTGAATCACTATCTAAACCATATGAATGCACTATATTTAAAAGCACCCCTTTAGAGACACTAAGCGCAAATGAATCCGCTTTTAAGGATTACATATATAAGCAAGAACCTGTTCATGATTTTGAAAATCTGGGAAAGGACGCTAGACTAGTTGTACCATCAAAGAAAAGTAACCAAGAGATTTATAATCATTTTGGTAAATTCCTCAGACATGCAGAATATGAACAAGTATTAGCATTATTTACTAGAATTGGGTCGGTGATAGTACCAGAAATAACAAATAAACAGTGCGTTTGGCTTAATACTGCCGGGCTAGGAGTTATTTGGCTTCACGTTCGAATGGATACCAAGCCTAAATATTATAAATCTCAGGAATACAAAGACCCTGATTATTTGATAACTAACACAATATGAATGATAATATCGATGATCTAGAAATACGAACTAACCTTCTCATTTCTTATTTTGGAAGGGAAAGCCTTCGGTTTGATACATTACAAGGAGTTCCTGATGATAGAACACCAGAAAGTATACTTCAACCACCAACTAATGCAAGAGTCACACATATTCCGACAGGAATTTCAAAATTTGAGGGGGACAAAAGCACACAGATGGGAAATCTGTATGAGGCTTTGAAAAAATTAAAATCAGAAATCAATACTGATGAAAACCATCAGAAATAAATCTTAAAACTTCCGGAAGTGATTCGCGCCAATAAGTCCAGTTGTGAGCACCATCCCTAACTCGATACTCATGGGGAATGTCTCTCTTCCTGAAATCAATATGGATTAACGAATTTCCTTCAAACACAAAATCATCATCTCCACAATCAATATACCAGCGGACAGAGCTAATATCTTTAGTATCCATCGATTTCACTAGTTCTGTAATGCAATACTTCTTAAAAAACCATTCCTTATCTTTTTGAGAGTTCCCTTGAATATTTCTTCTTTTGAAATAAGCTCCTAAATCTTCTATTCTTACTGGCCCGGTACTGGCACTAAGCGGACAAGCAGATTGGAATAGATCAGGCCGGTGCAAGGCAAAAGCGAAAGTTCCACCTCCTCCCATGCTTAGTCCAGAAACAGCCCGATATCTTTTTTGTGATTTAATCCGGAATTTTTCTTCAACATGTGGCATGAGCTCCTCAAAGAAGAAATCCTCGTAATTCCAGTTTCCATCAGGATGATTGGCGTATCCCATGTACTTTGTATCTGCATCAGGCATAATGATTACCATGGGAGTTGCTGTCCCGTTCTTTATAGCCTCATCAGCTATTCTCATTACTTCACCAAACTGAATCCAACCTGTCTGATCATCTGAAGCGCCGTGAAGAAGGTATAGAACTGGATAGCTCCTTTCAGAAGTTTCGTAATCTGGTGGCAGATATACAGCGTACTTCCTTTCCATTTTCAGAATTTTACTCTCCAGGGTTAATGTCTCGATTACCTTTCCACTTTGGCACAATGCCATAGAGGAGAGCAATAAAATGGGAATTAAAATAAATTTCTTCATGAGCTGAAGATAAAAAAACTGAATGAAGTTACACAGGCATTAATTGCAAGTGTTCAAAATTTACTTGCAATGCTTACGTAGCAGATCCTCCACTTCAGATCCATACCTTTGAGTAAATCCATAAGCATAAGCATATTTCAAAGCTCGGCATGCCTCTTCATTGCTATCGGTTGCAAGATAAATGAGGGCAAGATTTCTGTATGCATATGAATTACTAGGATAAAGTTCCAGGGAACGGTTTACATCAGAAAAAGCCTTTTGATATTCGCCAAGTTGATAGTAAGCATATCCTCTATTGCTGAAAACAAGTGGCTCATTTGGTTGTATCTCAAGTGCCTTATCGAAATAAGAAATTGCCAGCTCCACACTATCCATTGAGGAATATAAAAAACCCAGGTTTACATAAGGTCCAGTAAGAGTTGAGTCTATCGCCAGGACTTTTTCAAGACTATTTATTGCTTTATCAAACATTCCAAGTTCCTGATAAACTGAAAAAATGTTATTCAGCGCTGCAAAATTCATAGAATCATATTCCAAAACTATTTCAAAGTCCTCTGCTGCCCCTTCAAAATCACGCATTCCAAGCTTGGCAGTACCACGGTTGCTTATATACATGTATTTTTCCAAGTCTGAATTAGCTAATTCAATTGCTTTATTATACATCGCAATGGCTGAATCAATTAAACCTCCTGAATTATAAAAAGTAGCCATCTGATTGTAAGGCATTGGGTTAGACTTGTCCAAATCTGAAGCACTTTTTGCAATCGCAAAAGCCTCTCTAGGACCACTAAGCTCAAACTCAAGATCTGATTTCTTTAAGAGTAATCTTACGCTGGTATCGTTTAATTGAATTGCCTTATTTATCAAGACCATTGCATACTGATAATCACCTTCTTTATACTTTTCGTCGGATTTGCGTTCATAATCCTCATAAGATTGAGCAAAAATAAAGGTGCATGTACAAAGGAAAGTAAGAAGGAATAAACAGTATTTACTTATTAAAAACCTTGACAGATTGAATAAATTCATAATAGTTGATATTTGTTAATTGTAGCAATAATAAACAATAAAATTACTTTCAGACCAGACCGCTCCTTAGAAACACATAATGTTATTAAATTGTAAACTAACGATTACAGGAACTGACGATCAAGATCCTGTATTATATTAGTCAGAATTTATAAAAGCGTTTCATGAGCGAAACCACCAACAAAACCGAACTTAAACGAACACTGGGTCCTGTTATGCTATGGGGCCTGGGTGTTGGCTATGTTATTTCCGGAATGTATTTCGGATGGAACCTTGGATTACCTGAGGGTGGTACATTAGGTTTAGCGATAGCTACAGGCTTCATTATACTTATGTATGTCTGCTTCACTTTTAGTTATACAGAATTAGCATGTGCAATTCCCAAAGCAGGAGGTGTTTATGATTATGCGACCAGAGCCCTTGGTAAAGACTGGGGATTTATTGGTGGAATGGCTCAGAATATTGAATTCATTTTTGCTCCACCAGCTATAGCTTTTGCCATTGGGGCATACTTTAATTTATGGGTTCCTGATATACCGGTATTAGCATTCGCCATTCTCTTCTATCTCATTTTTACACTACTCAATATCAGAGGAGTAAAAGCAGCAGCAACATTTGAATTGCTAGTCACGATTGTAGCAGTTGTTGAGCTACTAATATTTGCAGGAGCAACTCTTCCTAGTTTTGAATTTGAAAACCTACAGAAAAATGCACTTCCAAATGGATATGGTGGCGTATTCGCAGCTATTCCGTTTGCCATATGGTTCTTTCTGGCCATTGAAGGAGTAGCAAATGTTGCTGAAGAAACAAGGAACCCACAACGCAACATTTTAATCGGGTTTGGCTCAGCCATACTGACGTTGGTGGTATTATGCACATTAACTTTCTTCTCTTCCATTGGAGTGGGGGGTTGGGAAAACATTGTATATGCTGCAAATGGAGAAACTTCTGACAGTCCCCTCCCACTAGCTCTAAAAACAGTATTAGGCGATAGTGGGTGGATGTGGCATTTGCTCATTACAATTGGAATATTTGGTTTGGTTGCAAGCTTTCATGGAATCATCCTGGCTGCAGGTAGAGCAACAATGGAGTTTGGAAAAACCGGAAGTGCTCCAAAACAACTTGGTGAGATCCATTCAAAATTTCAAACACCCCACAAAGCACTCATATTTAATTTAGCAATCGGAATTATTGCACTTCTTACCGGTAAAACTGGAGAAATCATAACCATTGCCTGCTTTGGCGCTCTTGGGTTGTATATTATTTCAATGATATCCATTATAAAACTCAGGAAAACCGAACCAGAATTAGAAAGACCATTCAAGGTTCCTTTCTATCCGGTAATGCCAATCATTGCTTTAATAATAGCATCAGTAGCTATGGTGGCAATGAGTGTTTACAATCCCTGGCTTGCACTTATATTTTTAGTGATTGTGTTGGGGAGTTTCGCTATCTACAAAATCATTAACAACAAAACAGCTACATCATGACACCAGAAGAAATCCTTCATGAATTGGATGAGTCTAATTCCACCAAAGTCAAATTGGCAATAACCGATATTGATGGAGTCCTTCGTGGAAAGGTGATCAGTATCGAAAAATTCAAGGGTATTCTCGAAGGACACTTTGGGTTTTGCAATGTAGTATTTGGTTGGGATAGTGCAGATGTTTCTTATGAAAACGGGACCTTCTCCGGATGGCATAACGGATACCCAGATACCGACGCTTTTATCGATATCAATACTTTTAGAAATGTTCCATGGGATGAAAATATACCATTCTTTCTTGCTGACTTCTCAGGTTCTACAGTTAATGACAAAAGTGTGCACGTCTGCCCCAGAACTTTGTTAAAACAAGTCAATCAAAGTCTAGAGAAAGACCTTGGTTTACAAGCAATCTTCAGTCAGGAGTTTGAGTGGTTTAATTTTGAAGAGACACCACATAGCTTGGCGGAGAAGCAATTTATCAATCCCAATCCCATGACTCCAGGGATGTTTGGTTACTCCGTACTGAGGAGCTCACAAAAGAATCATTTCTTTAATGACTTGTTCGACTTACTGAGAGAATTCAAGGTTCCTCTAGAAGGTATCCATACCGAAACTGGTCCTGGGGTTTATGAAGCCGCTATAACTTATTCTGATATTATTGAAGCCGCAGACAGAGCGGTGCTTTTCAAGTCTGGAGTGAAAGAAATTGCTAGCAGACATGGCCTGATGGCTTCATTCATGGCCAAGTGGAATGAGCAGTTACCTGGATGCAGTGGACACGTTCATCAAAGTTTATCCGATGGATCAACGAATGTATTCTATGATGAGAAGGACCCTAACAATATGAGTGAGACCTTCAAACAATACCTGGCTGGTCAGCTACATTGCCTACCTCATTTGTTACCAATGTATGCTCCAACTATTAATAGTTACAAAAGACTTGTAGAAGGAGCCTGGGCTCCAACAACTCTGACTTGGGGAATTGATAACAGAACCGTTGCATTGAGAGCTTTACCAGGCAGTTCCAAGTCTACCAGATTAGAATGCAGAGTTCCAGGATCAGACACAAATGCCTATTTGGCAATGGCAGCCTGTTTGGCGAGTGGTATGTATGGCATTAAAAACAAATTAAAACTAGAACAGCCTGCAACAACTGGAAATGGATATGAAGAGTTTATGTATGGAAAATTACCAGCCAATCTTTGGGAAGCAACACAAAAAATGAAGTCATCAGAAATAGCTAAAGAGATTCTTGGTGAAGGCTTTGTCAACCATTTTGTGGAAACCCGAGAATGGGAATGGAAAGAACATGCAAAAGCTGTCACCGATTGGGAAATGAAAAGATACTTTGAGATCATATAAGAATAATGACAAACGAAATTGTACAATACAACTTCCCTACCGTCATCAGATTTGGCGTTGGGGCTGTCAAAGAGCTTCCTGCTTATATAAAGGATAACAACATCCAGAAACCACTGATAGTCACAGACCCTAATGTTTACGAGCTTGGTTTCTTTAAATCTATTCTTACAAGTCTGGATTATGCATCAATTAGTTATGAGACCTTTTACCAAATCGACAAGAATCCTGTAAAACAAAACGTACTAGACGGAGGAGATGCTTTTGCTGATGGCAATTGTGATGCAATTGTTGGAATTGGTGGCGGAGCTGCTTTGGATGTTTCCAGAGCAATCGCTTTGAGAATCAATAACAGAAAAGACTTGTTTGTTTATGATGATTTGATTGGTGGCGATAAGTACATTGATGGAGCAATTCCACATTTCGTTACCATTCCTACTACATCAGGGACAGGTAGTGAAGTAGGAAGAGCAGCCATTATTTCTGAGGATGAATCTAAGAAGAAAAGAATCCTGTTTCATCCAACACTAATGGCCAAAATAGTATTTGCAGACCCTGAGTTAACTTACGACTTGCCACCAGCAATTACTGCCGCTACAGGAATGGATGCGTTGACTCACAATATGGAAGCATATATAGCAAAAGGATTTCACCCAATGTGTGATGGCATTGCTTTACAAGGAATTCAATTGATTGCAGAAAGCCTGGAAGGAGCAGTTCATAATCCAAACCCAGAAAACAGAAGCAAGATGTTACTAGCTTCAATGATGGGTGCTGTTGCATTTCAGAAAGGATTAGGAATTGTACATTCATTGGCTCATCCATTATCTACATTATTAGATGTCCATCATGGATTGGCGAATGCGATAATGATTACATATGGAATGGAGTTTAATATGCCTGGCCTAGAACCGAAATTCCAGGAGTTCGCACGCGCATTAAAGCTTGACAATACTAATCCGGAATCTGTATTGACCGCATTAAAAGACATCAATCAAAGAATTGGAATTCCAGGAAAGCTTACTGACCTTGGAGTGAATGAAGAGCACATTAAGCCACTATCCGAATTGGCACTTGCGGATTTCTGCCACCCAAACAACCCTAAACCAGTAAGTCTGAATGACTTTGAAACCCTTTATAAAAAAGCAGTGTTTGAATAGATCATGATCAAAGTTGGAGTAACACCCTGTATGATGCATGAGGACGATTCACGAACCTCATTTGCTCCCAAAAAGCTGAATTATCTGGTGCAGGATATGGCCAGGTATATACAACGAGATGGAGTGATGCCAATCTTAATTCCCAGCCTTCCTCCAAAAGAACTCAGAGATTTTGTAGCTCATATGGATGGAATTGTTCTGCAAGGAGGAGATGATATTGCACCTGAGACTTTCGGTGAGAAACCAATTGGTAAATGGAGGGGTGATTCACTAAGGGATGAAATTGAATTAGATATCATCAAATATGCTATTGAATTTGATTTACCGGTTTTCGGAATTTGCAGAGGTTTTCAGTTAATGAACGTGTTTTTTGGAGGCACTTTATATCAGGACATCCCAACACAATTTGAGACACTAACTCTCCACAAGGGCACCAATTATGATCAGAATATCCACACTATTGACATTGTGGAATCCTCCTATCTGTTTGACATCAATAATGAGAAAACACAGGGCACGGTTAATTCGATTCATCATCAAGGAGTCAAAGCGATCGGTAAATCTTTGAATGTAATCGCAACTGACAGTCAGGATGATTTGGCTGAGGCTTTTTATTCGGAAGAGTATGAAGTAGGAAAAGTAATGGGTGTGCAATGGCACCCAGAGTTTAATTGGAACCACGCAGAGCAGTTGGTTTCTGCAGAGAAACTATATGATCAATTCTTAAAATTTGCCAGTAATAACAAATCATGAAAATAATCAATCCATCAACAGAAGAGCTCATTAAAGAGGTTCAGGAGGATTCAAGTGAATCCGTTCAAAAGGTCTATGAAGCACTAAAAAAAGGCCAAATCTCCTGGGCTAATCAAAGTGTTGATTCAAGAATTGAATGCATTAAAAAGTTTAAAGAAGCACTCTTAGAACAAATTGATTCTTTAGGTTCCATTCTTTCGTCTGAGGTAGGTAAACCTTTGAATCAATCTGGAAACGAAATCCGTGGAGCAGCGGGTAGAATTGATTACTTCGTTGACAATTCCAAAGAAATTCTATCCACCAGAACAGCTGTAAAGGAACCTAATTTGGAGGAAGAGGTTTCATTCGAACCTCTTGGTGTTATTGCCAATATTTCAGCCTGGAATTATCCATATCTGGTTGGAGTGAATGTGTTTATTCCAGCCTTAATTGCCGGTAATGCTGTTTTGTATAAACCAAGTGAGTTCAGTACGCTTACGGGTCTTGAGATAGAAAGATTGATGCATGAAGCTGGGGTTCCAAAGGATGTTTTTAAATGTATTGTTGGAAGTGGCGACATTGGACAGCAACTATTGGACTTACCATTAGATGGCTATTTCTTCACGGGATCTCATAAAACAGGTCAATATATCTATGAGCAAGTTGCTCCTAAAATGGTACCGTGTCAAATGGAATTAGGTGGCAAAGACCCAATGTATGTTTCCAATAACAATGATGACATAGTTGCAATAGCCAAAGGAGCTGCAGAAGGTGCATTTTATAACAATGGACAAAGTTGCTGTGCAGTAGAAAGAATATATGTTCATGAAGATCATTATGATCAATTCGTCAATGCATTCGTGGAAGAGGTAAAATCATACCCAATTGGTTTAAGTACTGAAGAAAATGTTTTCATTGGTCCTCTGACAAGAGAAAATCAAATCGCTGTTCTTGAAAACCAGGTTGCTGATGCCGTTGATAAAGGAGCTGAGTTAAAACTTGGAGGTCAGGCAATTGATAGAAGTGGATACTATTTTCAACCAACAGTTTTGACTAATGTAAATCATGATATGGAAGTGATGACTGAGGAAAGCTTTGGACCTATCATTGGTATTCAATCTGTTAAGGACAATGAAGAGGCAATTGCTTTAATGAAAGACACCCGTTACGGCTTAACTTCGGCTATTTACACTAAGGACAAGGAAGAATTCCGATCAATTGGAAAGCATATGAATAGTGGAACTGTTTACTGGAATTGCTGCGATAGAGTAAGTGCAAATGTTCCGTGGAGCGGAAGAGGTAATTCTGGGTTTGGAAGCACTTTATCTGAAGAAGGTATAAAGGCATTTGTGAGGCCTAAGGCATGGCAGATGAGGTTTTGACAAACAGTTGTCAGTTGTCAGTCAAACGGTTAACTGCCAACCGTCAACAGTAAAAAACCCTGGCATGTTTACACTCAGCACATTACCAGGGTTATTAGTCGCATAACACAAAATGTTCTATTACTATTTCCTAGCCTACTCTTTAATCAACCTGATTGTTTTAATAGTTGTGCCTCTTTCGACGGTCATAAGATATACACCAGTATTCAATTCCTTCATCGAAATAATTGTCTCTCCGAGCTTATGGACATACGATCCCACAACTTGTCCTTGAAGGGTTGAAATTGTTACATTAAATTCTTCTGCGGATTTAATTGTCAGATTTTCTCTTACTGGATTTGGGTATAAAGACAAGTCTACTTCATGATTTACATTTAAGATGGTCCCCAGTTCGTAAGGTGCTCCAAGATATCGTGCAATTGCAACATCTCTAAACTGGTTCAACTTTCCCTCATTAAATCCTGGTATATCATTAATATCTCCTTTCCAGGCTCCTACAAGAAGAATGTGTTCATCAAAGTTTGTTCCGTCTATTGAAGAGGTGACTGATTGGGTATGTGCGTGGTAGTGATAACCAAATCCATCTCCATGATCATGTCCTCCAAACTCATCCAACTCCAATCCATAACCAACCATTGACGAGTAGTTATTTTCGTATCTTCCAAAAAGTGCAATGCCATCATAGGCAAAGCCAACTACTGGAGGATGGTCCTTACCGATAAAATCCTTGCTGTTATATAAGGCAATTCCATTCTGTGAATACGCATGACCATCCGCATGATAGTGTAATTCTAATCCACCACCCACATGAATTCCTGAGTGCGTAACTTCAGCGTCTTCCACAGCAAATCTTAGATTATTGTTGTATGCCGGATAAATAGTAACTCCATCAATTGCAATTCCATTACTTGCAAGGCCGGCATAATTGTAAACATCCTTTGTTGTGGTTGTCCCTTGCTTACTATCATAATCGGAAGCCAAATCACCATAAGGAGATAAGTCATTATCTAATAGACTTTCAATTAAGCCGTAATCTTTAAGAGGTATTTTAACAATAAATTCACCTAGCTTCCCCTGCCTGGTCACGGCAGACTCTGCGTAACCAACACCTTCCGTAGCTCCCGGAGGTCTACAAACATCCACTAGCTGGTTAGGTCTTGTAGATACTGCATGTGATACAATCACCATGAAGGGATGAGGGACTTCAAAATCATCAATTGCATTTGTGAAATAAACATGCTCTATCGTGTTGTATCCTAACCTGGCACCATAAATGTCTGTGCTTGCTACTTTTTGTGCTAGCATAGCTTCTCGAGCGGCTAAATAGAATTCTTTCGGGTATCTCATGGATTCACCAACTGAAGACAGAGTCTCTTCTATTGTTTCAATCATCGACTCTGCCGCGCTAGTAGCACTTTCACTATGACCGAACTGACTTTCAAATTCATCTTCAACCTCCATAGCCAGATCTGTAACCAATTTACTATCAATAATATCATTTAAATCAGCTGGTAATTCTGCAGTTTGATTGACTTGGTAAGAAACATTCAATGGATTAAATGCCGAACCTTCTTCAATAACCAGATCAATTAAATCATTGGCATCCGCGATAAAGAATGGGGTGGCACTACTCTCATCACTCCAATAAAGCTTACCTAAACTCATCTTCAACCACTTCTCATTCCAGCCAGACATTTCTACCACAGTATCAATGGCAGCATCATACTCCCACCTACTTACAGCCTTAATTTTTGCCGAGTTTGAGGTTCCAACAAATTGAATTAGTACAAACCCAGTCTGAGCAGCTTCTGCTATTTGTAAACTACCACCATCCGAAAAGCAGGCAGTCTCATCATCTTGATAATCCAACCCGAAGTAGCTATGTAAGAATGGGTTTAACCTATACGTTCCAGATAACGGTACAAAATCAGTATGTCCCTCATCCTGATCTTTGTGTGTATTGGCATCAACCAATTGAAAAATCCCACTTAATAAAGAACCATAAGTAGCACCAGAAGCATGAAAGGATTCTTTAGCAATTACCGATGTACCATAAATATTGGTCTGATCCTGAGTAACTACGCTATGTTTTAACTCCCCATCCAATAGGACTACATACGATCTGTTCTCAATGGTTGAAACGGAATTGGGACTCCAGAATTTGGAGAAGTTATTGGATAAAATATCCTCAAAAGGTTCCGGCCCATAGTAATCAAATATCTGCGCTTGTAACAGCACTGGAAGTGCTGTTAGCAATATGCCTAGGGTAAAAGTTTTCATGTTTTCGTTTGTTCGAAAATTCTAATTTCAAATGATACAATTAATAAGATTGCTTTTGCAACCTTTTCCCGATAGCAAGAGTGGAGTGGTACAGAAATAACTTATTCTGTTCCTTGAGGACAAAAGTGAACAATTTTTAAGCTAAAAAAATGGATGGAAGTAGACATCAAGGTGACAGCTATTTTTATTAAAAAATGATAAACATATAAGACACACAAGGCTTACTTTTTCATCTGTTAAATCGTAAATTGGTTCCGATTTTTCGTGAATACTTATTCTTATAGTTTGAGGTTTATCTGTGATATCGATCCCCCTGATGGTGATATAGTGAGGCTTATGATCTTTCAAAGCCATGAAGGAACTTACTTATTTGGATACAACTCCAAGCAAGACAGTTCAGCAATTTGGGATCTTCATTTCAACGATATAGAAGATGCTTTCGAAAGTGCAACAGACTATGGAGTAGTGAAATCTCAATGGACTGAAATACCAGACCCTCTTCCCAATTGTCAACACGATTGGATTAATCCAATAAGGGTTAAGGGTAGAAACCTAGGTTCCCCTCAATGGGGGAAATTGGAAAAGCTGATTAATGGTGAGTGGATAGATATTTAAAAATTATGATGCCAGTACGTAGAGTTTATTTATATATTTTTTTATGTATAGTTGGTTGTTCTGAACCAAAGCAGGAGCAGATACAAACTTCATTAAGTGAGGCGGAAAAACAACAAATTGAAAACCTCTCTGATCGATTAGTGAAGAGTATCAACTCTCAAGACTTTTCAGTCATCAACGAATTCTGGAGCGATGATCATTTCATGGTTAGGGTCTCCACAGAATCCAAAACTCAAAGAAGTGTCCTAAGCCATATCTTCAAAACCCAGATCAAGCAGATTATTAAAACTGGAAATATCTCAATAATACTGGATATTAATACATACAACGGAAAAGCATACTTATGTAAAGTCAACCACTTTGATTCTCACAGTGAAGTGATACTATTGCTCTCTTTTGATGATCGATTCGATTTCTTTAAATATCGGATTGAAATGCAAGGTACAAAGCCTGTAATTTCTGATTTTATGACATTAACCGAAAATGTCTGGTACAGCGAGAAAATCTCCTTAGATCTCAAAATCAATGCAAGATTTGAGGCATATTCTGAAGAACGCCAGATCGCTAATTCTGGAATTAGTAGCGCTCAGTACTATCAGGATATCTGCGATAATAATTCTGCATTAGAAGCATTAATGCGCATCCCCAGAAGCTACCATGGTGGCAATATTATAAGTATCGAAAAGTTAATTATTGCTTCAGAAATTGGTCCAGAAACCTACGTCAAGATACTGAAATCCGAATTTCAACATAATAAAAGTTTATACATGAAGTATTTATATCATTATTATGTTGACACAGTAAATCGAAAGACCTTTAATCATGAATTGAACCAGGAAATTGGTGATCCCAAAACATTAGACACCCTTGTTATAAGTGGTAGATTCTGGAATTAGGTTTCTCCATATCTTTTCATAATTCGCAAACACCTTAGCGTATTCCATCTCCCAGGCTTACCAGCTTTCTCCATTTCAAAATGAATGAGGCCAGGATGCTTTGCTTGCATATTCCAGGTGCCGTTTTTATTCCTTTTACTGAGAATATATTCATAAGCTGAGGACATCCTTGGATCCCAATCGGTATTAGAATTCTGAAAATAATCCATGCACCTAAGCACATCATATTTCCATCTTCCCGGAAATGGAAACTTTAGAAATGCTTTGTTGATTATGTCACCAGTTCGGTCGCTTTTATATAATTGGTGCTGCAGAATAAACTCGGCGGAAGAGCTCATCAATTCCCTGATTTCTTTCTCTCTATATTTATATCCAGATTTTAAATATTCATCAAAACCCTCCAAGACGGATAAAGTAGAGTGCAATGAGCTGTGCTTGGCTCCAGACCTATTCAGCATACAATTAAAACCACCGTCCGACATATTTTGGCTGACCAAAAAGTCGATCACCGAATTCATTTTTTTCTCACTTGCTCCAAAGTAAGAAGCATAATTCAGAAACATTCCATTCACACAAACATCTGCATTCAGAATTTGTCCGAACGGATTAATCCCGCCATCAATCCCCTTCTCATTTTCCAAAATCAAATCAATAGACTCCCTGGCTTCTTCATTTTCCGGATCAAGACAAAGGTGTCTCAAATCCAACAGGGTATAATGTGTCGAAATCCATTTAGGTTGATAAAATGAATCTCCCCATTGACCATTGGCTTTCCTCTGTTCTAAAAATTCAAATCCCCATCCTTCATTTGCAATTCTTTCCTGAAGATCCACTCTATCCTCTCCAAGCAAGTCTCTGTAAGTTTGATACTGAATTGAAACGTCACCCTCCAGAAGCCATGAAATAAGTTCTTCATTATTCATAATATCAATGTACTGAGCATCAATGAATGGACCAATGACATTTGATAGGTAGAAAAAAGACTTAAACTCCTGTATAGCAGGAACCTTCTTTTCGCTTTAAAGTGTAGCTTTGCACTCCCATGGAAAATTTTGCACAACTAGGAGTAAGTAAAGAGTTCATCAAAGGATTGAATGAATTGAGTATTAAAGTTCCCACTGATATTCAGAAAGAAGTAATTCCTTTATTGCTAAGCGACAACAGAGACCTAATTGGCCAGGCCCAAACTGGAATGGGTAAAACGGCAGCTTACGGACTTCCACTCCTTCACAGAATTGACCCAAACAACAAAAAAGTTCAAGGCCTTATTCTTTGCCCGACCAGAGAACTTGGTCAGCAGGTGGCAAAGCAGCTTTTTAAGTTCACTAAGTATTCTGCAAAAATCTTTACTGAGGCAGTATACGGAGGTGAGAAAATAGACCGACAAATCATCAACCTAAAAAGACCAACTCAGATAGTTGTTGCTACCCCAGGTAGACTAATTGACCTTGTAAAAAGAAAAGCTGTTGATTTAAGCGAAGTAAAGACAGTGGTTCTTGATGAGGCTGATGAAATGTTGAGCATGGGCTTCAAAAAAGAGCTAGATCAAATACTGGAGTTTCTCACCAATGTTGAAGCCAGGTGGTTGTTTTCTGCCACCATGCCTTCTGGCATCAAGAATATCATTAAAAACCACATGTCTTCCCAGGCACTTAGAGTTGAGGTAAGTGGCAAAAATGTAGTGAATGAAAATATCTTTCATCGTTACCTTGTGTGCGAAGAAGATGAAAAGCTGTATGCTTTAATTCAATTTATTCAATCTGAACAGGGAAACAGAGGTGTCGTTTTTTGTAAGACTAAAGCTGCAACTCAAAAACTTGCAAAGCAACTCAAAGCAAAAAATGTAGCTTGCGAAGCACTTCATGGTGATCTTCTTCAGAAGGAGCGTGATAAAGTAATGAGAGCTTTCAAAAATGAATCTTTACAGATACTTGTTTCCACAGATGTTGCAGCAAGAGGAATTGATGTTCCTGGGTTGGCATTTGTAGGTCATTTCCAATTACCAGAAAGCGATGAGTATTATACTCACAGAAGTGGAAGAACTGCCAGAGCCGGTAACCAGGGAGTATCTATGAGTTTTGTTACCTATCAGGAAGTGAAAGTCCTACGTGAGTACGAGAAAACACTTGGAATCAAATTTGATCAGGTAAAAGAAGCCAAATAATTATCCTTGAAGTTCCTCACGAACTTTCTTTGGAAGCTTAGCGACCACCAATTCATAAGAGATATCCAACCATTCAAAAAGAAGATTGTCTGGGATGGACCCGTCCAACAAAACCATGTTCCAATGCTTAGGGCTCATGTAAGGTGGTTTCTGAACAGCCGGATATTTTTCTCTCAATTCCTCAATTGAATCAGGGTGATACTTGACCGTAAACCCTTCAAATTCTGAAATATCAGCAGCAGTAAACATTTTACCCATCACCTTAAGGACTAGCAGATCCGGAAGTTTAGAAAATGGTATTGATTCCGTAACTCCTTTTTTGGCAATGCAATATTCTCTGTATTGTTCTACATTCATTATTAAAAAATAAAAAAGCGGACTCTTAAAAGAGTCCGCTTTGATTCATCAACCATCTGTCTTTGATCACCGGGCGGTGATCGTAATATATAAACTGTATTTTCTGATAAATGTTTCCTCTACAGTAAAAAAATTCTTCCTGATTTCAATTTTGACGCCTTAATGACATTCTTGAATAAATGAAAAAAGGCCACAAAATGTGACCTATTTCCTTGTTGGTGAATCCTATGAAGATTTATTGCTATTAATACTATTTCTTTCCGATTGCAGGTAAGTTTGCTTTTAATTCAGCTGAGAATAGCCTTCCTGTAAAAGGTGCTGCAGTGAACTCTCTGAACTCAGAGTCAAACAGATTTGTAACCTGTGCAGAGACTGTGAAAATATCATTGACTCTGTATCCTACTCCCACATCAACATTGGTAAATCCTCCCAGCGGACCAAAGTTCCATGTATCTCCGCTTCTTGCTCCTTCAACTACTGGAACACCTCTGTAAACCAAATCCTGGGTCTCCGCCGCAATCTGGAAGCTTGAGAAGTAATCATATTCCTCAACCCATCTTACAAATACATTCCCAAAGAATTTATTAGTTCTGTAATACAATCCTGTCCCGAACTTATTTCTTGGCGCATTTACTAGGATATCTAATTTATTCACTACACCATCCCCATTGAAGTCATTGCTTTCCAAATCATCCTCATCTACGCTGTAATCAAAGAATGAATAATTGAAAGTCCAGTTTAACTTATCATTGATGTAGAGATTTGTTCCAATGTCAAATCCGTAAGTGTTGACCTCTCCAAAGTTGACATAGGTTGCTACCAATCCACCAAAAGCTCCAAACCCTGATTGCACCTGATCAATTGGGGTATCTCCTCTTTGTGTTGCTACTCCGACTACAGTAACAGGAGAAAGGAAATCCTTAGAGATGTTATAATATGCATTAGCATCTAAAAAGAATTTATTAGGAACTATCTGCGCTTTATATCCCAATTCAATGGTCTGTATTTTCTCTACTTTCTGCTTTTCAACCTGACTGCCATCCGACAAGGTGAATCCTTCAGCATTACCCAGAATCAATCCAGCAAACAAGTCACCGTACATATTCAGAATGGTAGGAGCAGCTATTCCTTGTCCATAAGTAAGTCTAATTGCACCTTTCCCAGTATTGTAAACCAAGCCTGCTTTTGGAACAAAGTTGAAATCATAAATTTCATGGTTATCCGCTCTGAAGGATGCAACCGCTTTCAACTGGTTATTAAATCTCTGATCAATTTGTCCGTAGATTCCCAGTTGATTGATTTTGATTGGATCGTTTCCTCCATTATCTAAAAGGTAAGTGCCGTTACTATTGGCAATATCTCTTTGCCATTGTCCTCCAAGTACTACTTTGGTACCTCCAAATGTCTTATTCCATTGCATTTCTGCATTCCATCTTCTACTGTCATCAGCGAATGTGGCACCATTGCCTAATGAACTTGCTTCTGCATCTGCTTCTGAAGCTCCCGCATCTATTGCTGCATAGTAATTTTTGGTTCTTTGGTCAATTGCATAAGTATCATCGGTGCTACTCATTGTGTGATAAACCTGAGCAAAGAAATTATCTGATGTGTATCTAAGATGGAAGTAGTTTACATTCCAGTCGATAATTTGGTTTCTTCCAACATTAGTAGGTGACAGGTAAGTACTGTTGCTACCGCCCCATCCTAGTATTAAATCTGAATTTTCTGTCACTCCATAGTAAAGAGCTGCTTCTGCTCTCATAAACTGAAGGTCATTATCCAATTTATATTCCTCATACCCCTCTTTGATTCCATCAGGTATAGCATTTCCTAGTGAATCAAACGCCCCTACTCTATCGATATAAACTGAGTCCATAAACTCAAACTCTTCTGCCTGAGTGTATTCTCCCATAACCTTAAAGGCTAACTTTTCATTGATTACTTGTGCGTGCCTGAATCTAGCACTTAACATACTTTGGTTTCCTGCATTTACCGCAATGGTAGTTCCTGCAGATGATCTTGGGTCTTTAGTAATTGTATGCACCAATCCATTATGGGCATTTGGTCCATAAAGAGCTGCATTTGGTCCTAGAATGACTTCTACTCTTTCTATGTCTTCCTTGATTTGAGTGGTTAAAGGTCCAAGAGGTAAGCCTGTTGCAATCAAAGTGGCAAACCTACCATCATTGACCTGCAGATTTTTCGCGTTGAAGTTGCTGTTGAAACCTCTGATATTGATACCTGTTCCTGCTACTCCTGCTCTGATGTAATCCACTCCTTTGACTCTTGACAACAATTCTCCTGGATTAAAGGACGGTAATTCCTCAATATCCTTACTGGAGATAATTTCTATGGTTGCTGGTGTTTCGGTGATTTTTTCTGGTTGCCTGGTTCCGGATATGACTACCTGATCAAAAGCGAAAATTGATTCACTCATTGATAACTGACCTAGAGTAATATCACTTCCTGATACGGTTATGTTTCTACTAATATCTTCATACCCAATAAAAGAAATGATCACTGTGTATGCTCCATCTGAAACATTGGCGATACTGAAATTCCCGTTATCATCCGTAATAGCTCCCTGAGTTGTTCCCTGAATGAGAGCAGATGCTCCAACTAATGGTTCTCCCGACTCCTGATCTACAACCGTTCCGTTAATCTGGTATTGACCAAAAGACTTAAAACTTAGTAAGATTACACTTACACATAAAGCGGTAAAAAATTTTTTCATTTTCGAAATTTTTTGGACGTTCTACTTACTATCATTCAATAAACTTAGAAAACGACCCACCCTTTTTGTGAAAATTGAAACATTAGACTATTATGACTATCGTAACTAATTGAAGTTAAATTTATTTCATTTTATTGATTATCAGCACTTTAAGGCTTAAAAAAGCACCATAGACTTTAGTTGTACGAAGTAACTGAGAAAAAACAGGAGAACAAAAATAAATATGCAGGAAATGGATTATTCAAAAATAATAGTCAACAAAAACACTAAAAACACAGTAAAAAATAGGCTTGTTGAGACTATTCAAAGAATTGAACCAGCAGACAATTTTGAGTTAAATAGTCTTAGTTTCTGTGTACAGTTTTGATTTCGCTAATACCACTGGTCTAGGGATATAGACCTCTAATTCTGCTAATACTTTGTTCAATACGAAGGACTTATGTGGATTTGCCAGATGTTCCCTTGAGAATTCAACAATAGAATCAACCAAAGAATTGGTATCTATTTGTTTTTCCTTGTAGCGGGCAATTTCATGATACCACCTAATTGTTGGTAAATAGATTTCCCTCTCCCGGTCTTCCTTGTCTTTGTTGAGAAGATTATAACGCTTGAAGACATTCAACACTTTCTCAAATTTCTGTTGTTTGATTAAGCCTTGAATGTATGCGGTAAAGAAGGAATACCATCTCTGTGTAAGAATTTCATGCCTGTGTATTCTGAGAAAACTTTCAGCAAGCATCTCTCCTCTTTCAGGTTGATTGTTGAGATTCAGGCATTTAATATAGAAGGAAATAAACCCTATTTTATGAAAGAAATTTGAGGTCTTTTGAACTTCAGAAAAGGATTCCTTCAACAAATTAAGCGCCTCTTCAATTTTCCCCTGCCTGATTAGAATAGAACTAAAGTTGCTTAAATATTGAACATGGTCTGTGTTCTTTTGACGGATTGATAAGTAACCGTATTCCTCAGCCTGTTGCAAAACATCAAACTTGGAATGCAGCATTAAGCGATTAGCATAGTAATTATATAAGATCCTTCTCGTATAAAACTTTCCATTAGCCAGGAGTTGATCAAGCTCATCATATACCACTTTGAGCTTATCAAATTCTCGACTATTGAAATATAAAAATGTCAATCGGATCACCGCCATGTAGCGATTAAAACCATCCATATCAGGATTTCGGAAAACACTTAATAACCAATCCTCCCATTGATCAGTTGGCTTTTCCTGATCGTTAAATTCTTTAATAATATCAACAGTGGCCTGATGAAGCTGTTTATTGACCGATTTACTTTCGTCATACAGCTTCTGATAGGAGTTTATAAATTGGTTTACAACCTCATACTCTTCATACCTTAGTCTGATAAGTAGGAAATGCCTGAAGTTCACTACCATCTCAAAGAATTTCATGAAGTTATGAATTGGATGCTCATACTTTCTGATACTTCGTAAAAGGACCTTTTCCTCCTTTTCTGTGATGGCATCAGTAATTACTTTTCGATCCATTTCATTAATCCATTCGAAATATTTATCTACATCAATTGCATCCAGATTCTTTTGAATCCAACGCATGGTAGATGAGTATTTTCGCTTATCTATGGAAGTGTTATACGGAGTGCTTGTTCTTTGGTCGTGTGCGTTTGAATGGACTCTGGTTAGAATATCCAATTTCTCTTTATCCTCAAACTGCTGAAGATTCATGAGGTAGTCTGCTTCATGAGGTAATATTTCTGAAGCGAAAGCGGTAAACTTCTTAAGCTTTACTTTCAAACGCCAGGGGCTTTAATCAGTTAAAAAATCAGCCATAATTTCGTTAATCTCATCTGGTTTATCAAATGAAATAAAATGTCCACAATCTGGAATGAGTTTCAAGACTACATCTGGAATCTGATCAGTTCCCAAGGAAGCGACCTTTTCTGTGGTAAGTTGGGCATTCAAAAACCTATTGGGAATTAATCGATCATTTGCACCGTACACCACCAAGGTCTTTTGCTTTAACTCACTCAACCTTTCAAAGATCGGCTCATCCAGCATCCCGTGTACTCCTCTCACTACAGATTGTGCATAAAGATCAAAATCATCCGCGTCTTTCATATTCAACCTGTCTTGAATCATAAATTCCACTTCTTCAGGCATTTCATAGAAATTCAGTGCCCAGTTAGCTCTTATTTGTTCTTCAGTAGAATTAATTATTGACTGTACTGTAAAAACTGACTTAAGCCATGTTTTTTGTTGATCATTGAATGTTTCAAATCCTGCAGGAGCCAGGAGAATTAGTTTCTTGAATTTGTCAGGATATCTTAATGCAGTAGTTGTTGCGATTTGACCTCCCATGCTATGTCCCACAAGCACTACATTTTTCAATTCCAACTGGTCTATAAGCGAATTCACAATCCCAGAATAATATGTCATTGTAGACGGATAATCTCCCTTACTAGACCGCCCATACCCAGGAAGGTCTATGGAGATGCAGCGATATGATTTCTTTAAACCATCTATGCTTTTGTACCATGCAGGAAGATAGGTAGCAAGTCCATGAATAAAGATAAGGGTTTGATCACCACTCCCTTCATCCAGATATGCTACTCTGGTGGAATCATTAATATCCAGATAATTCGTTGGGTATTGATATTCAGCAATCATTTCATTCAGTTGTTTATTGGATTCCTGCGCATTTAAATTCATGCTGGTAACACAAAAAATAAGCAACCAAAAACCAGGTTTCTTTATCCAGCTCATACTTACATTTGTTCTAATAACTTTCGATTGATTTTCCCACTATCGTTTTTAGGCATGGTTTCTAAATGAACGAAATACTTAGGAACCTTAAACTTGGCAAGATGGTCGATACAATGATCAACCACCAGGCTTTCAGAAAAATTTGCTCCGTTCTTTATTGTAATAAAAGCTTTGCCTACTTCGCCCCACTTTTCATCTAAAACACCAATTATCGCAGCTTCATCCACATCTTCAATCTGTCGGATTACACGTTCTACCTCTGCTGGATAAACATTCTCCCCACCGGAAATAAACATGCTTTTCTTCCGGTCTACTACATACAAATACCCGTCTTCATCGACTCTCACAAGATCCCCAGTGTGAAACCAACCATCAATCAATGCCTTATCCGTCGCAACCTGATTTTGCCAGTATCCTGGAGTGGTCATTGGGCCCTTCAAACACAACTCCCCTATTCCACTCTTGATTTCATTTCCGTGATCATCGACCACCTTGTACTCAACATAAAAATTGGGTTTACCAATTGATCCGATCTTCCTTTCCGCATCATCCTGATGAAGAGAAGTGATATTAGGCCCAACTTCTGTAAGACCATAACCTTGACGAATCTTTACCCCTTTCTCATGCCATGCTTTGATCACTGCAAGTGGAAGTGCTTCCCCACCTACAATAAAATATCTCATAGCAGATAAATCAACCGATTCAAATTCAGGAGTTTCAAGCATCATTTTGAGCATTGTAGGTACTCCCATGAATAGATTTGAAGATTCTCTTGATAACAATTTTAGGATTGTACCTGCGTCAAACTTTTGAATTAACCCCACTGTTGCTCCTCTGTGAAGTAAGGGAGTTAATAAAACATTCCAACCACCAGTATGAAAAGTCGGCATACAGGTAATGGTGTGATCTGATGGAGTAATTTCCAGACTTTGTGAAGTATTGATACTATTCCAAAAAAGCATTTTATGAGAATAAATAGCCCCTTTTGGGAATCCTGTTGTTCCGGAAGTATAGAGAATGAACAAAGGATGATCATCTGGAATTTCATGTGATTCGAAAGTACTCTTAGGATGCTCTATCAACTGAGTAATCTCGTCCATCCAGATCACTTTAATATCTTCCTTTAGACCTACAACCTTGTCTTCAAATTTCCTTTCAGCAATAAGTACTTTAGGCATACAATTAGAAAGTAGGTAATCTATTTCACTAGAAGTAAGCCTGTAATTTATTGGAACTAACGTGATTCCTGTTTTTTGTGCAACACTGAATAGCACCACGTACTCAAGGCTGTGCTCAGCAAGAACCATGATTCTGTCACCAAATTCATATCCTTGGGATTCGAAATGAGCAGAGAGGTGATTCGCCTTGCTGTTCAATTGAGCATAGGTCAGAGATTCATTTGGTTCATAAACCTCAATCGCCTTTTTATCGGGAGTATATTCAGCCCATTTTGCTATCCAATCTTTTTTAAACATTCTCAAGTTCCTTTTGCACCGATACTGAAGACATTGATTCTTCTTTGTTGGTAACGAAATGAATAATCAATCCCACTGATACGGATATAATCAGCGCAGCAGTACTGGCTATTGCTGGGTTATTAACCGTTTCTTTCATGTAAGGTAAGAATCTTCCATAATACACCGAAAAGTGTATAATTATAGCAATCAAAGAAGAAATGAATACAGTATTGAGTTTAACATTCTTGACAAACATCCCAAACAACACAGGAACAAAAGCAGCACTGAAGTATGCATAAACACCATTTTGAGCAAAGATTCCAACACTCAAATTAGGAGCAACCAACTGCTGGTATGATAAACCGAAACTGATCAAAGCGAGAAATACAATCACAATTTTGTTAACCATAATTTCCTTCTTCTCTCTATTCGTATCATTATAAAGTTGATTTTCAAATAATGGATTTATTAGGTCGGTGGTTAAGGTTGAACTCAAAGATTGAATCAAACCTTCCAGCGTTGATAACCCCGCAGAGATCAATCCAAGGACAACAATTACACCAACATAAACCGGAAACTTACTTACCACATATGCACTCATAATGCCATCCATTGGAATAGACTCTCCACCAATTTCCAAATCAGGAAAGTGAAGTCTGGCATATAATCCGACTATTACTACCTGGAAGAAAATGGCCAATACAACAATTCCAAGTATCAAATATCGGTTGACGTCTTTTTCATTTTTAAGCAACAGAGACTTAGTGATTACATGTGGCTGACAAACGATCGCTATTCCAATCACTATCTGGCAAAAAATGATTTCGAAAAAATCACGAAACAGAAAGCTGTCAGGATTGCTCCATTCTCCAAAAAATGGTCCAATTGTACTTAGCTTTTCCTGAAATGCACCTACACCATTCTCGAAATGCTCAAATCCAGAACCAAGCAGAATAATTGCCACAATCAACATTATAGTAGCCTGGATGGCATTGGTATAAACCATAGAATTGGCACCACCAAACATCATATATCCAAAAATGAATATGATAATGGAAGCCAATACAATTGTGGGGTCTGCGTTTAAGGAGTTGGAAATTACCTGAGTAAGCCCCACACAGATTAAGACTATGAAAGTGATTAGAAGCAATGATAGAAAAGCGAAAAACAAGGCATACTTCTCACTATTATACATTTTGCCCATCCATTGAGCCATGGTCAGCGCTTTAACGTTACTACCGTATTTTCTAAAACCCTTGGTGAATAAAATTAGAGATACAAAAATTGCCAATGGCATCACTATCCCGAATGACAGGACTCCTCCCAATCCATATAAAGCAATAAACCCAGGATTGATGATAAAAGTAGCGGCACTTGTCATAGATGCTGCTAACGCCAATCCTACTGCTAATGGGGAAAATGATATACTACCAACTGCATAATCCGAAATGCTTTTGATTTTAATAGCTCCCCGGATAACAAAGAATAGAATAACTGCCATGTAGACAATTATCAGTATCCAGGTCGCGGTTATTTGTTCTGGGGATGCGAGATTGTTCATTATCTGAGTTTTGAGTTTAGAATTTTGAGTTTTGAGTTTAGAACTTAACCGCCGCTGCTGCGAATGCCAGTCCTCCTCCAGAACCAATAAACATTAACAAATCGCCTTCCTTAATTTTTCCTTGCTCATAAGCATCATTTAGCGCCATTGGAATACATGCTGAACCAGTATATCCGTATTTATCCATGATCATATGGGCCTTATCTCTGCTTACACCAAGGTTATCCATCGTTTCGTTAATTGCATTGTAATTCAGCTGTGTAACGAAATAATGATCTACATCATCCGGTGTGATCCCCAATCTATCACAAATAGCAATCGTCATTTCAGTCCAGGTTTTGGGGTTTATTTCTTTCGGAAACTTATGTACAAATTTCAATTGATGGTCCTTTTCCGACAAAACCTTATCACTAATCGGACTTTGAGTTCCTCCTCCATAAATACCCATCCAACTATGGTATTGTCCTTCAGTTTTCAAGTCGCTTGTGAGAAAACCTTCTTTTCCATTATTAGATGCTGACATCACAATGGCACCTGCGCCATCAGCGAAAAGAGTAACAGTCTTCTTATCTTCTTTATTTAAATGCTTACTCATAGCATATCCACCAATGACCAAAATATTTTTATATCGTTCGTCAGCAGCAATGTATTTAGCACCCACATCCATAGCAGTAACAAATCCTGCACAAGCTGTATTGAGGTCGAATGTTCCTGCATTTTTAGCTCCTAGTCTATCTTGTAATA
>JANSWY010000120.1 GCA_024743255.1 bacterium
TGTTTCAAGAGATTGGGATGATCTGATGTATAACTCTCCGTACTACTTAATGGTAGTAGCAGCTGGTAACGACGGTAATGACAACAGCTCAAATGGTGCACCACTGAATGGATCTTCAGCTTACGACAAATTAAGTGGACATTCTACTTCTAAAAACAACATGGTTGTTGCAAACGGTCAGGATGCAAATGTTAATAATGATGGTTCTTTAAATTCAGTATCTATCAATAGTAGTAGTAGTGAAGGACCAACTGATGACCTAAGAATTAAGCCGGATATTACTGGTAACGGAACAAGCGTTTACTCAACTTATGATAACAGTGATGCTACATACAACTCAATTAGTGGTACTTCAATGGCTTCACCAAATGTTGCTGGTTCACTTTTATTATTACAACAGCATGCAAACAATGTAGGCGGTAGCTTCATGAGATCAGCTACATTGAAAGGTGTTGCACTTCACACTGCTGATGATGCAGGTATTTCCGGACCTGATGCAATCTATGGTTGGGGACTTATGAATACCAAAGCTGCTGCTGAGGCAATTACTCAAAATGGTAATGAGTCTTTAATCAGCGAATTAACTCTTAGCCCAGGTCAAACTTATACAGTGAATGTTGATGCTTCTGGTTCCGCACCACTAATTGCTTCCATTTCATGGACAGACCCAGCTGGAACAGCAAACACTGGAACAGCCAACCTGACAACACCAGTTCTAGTAAATGACCTTGATATCAGAGTATCTCAGGGTGGAAGTACATTTTCTCCTTACAGATTAACTGGTGTTAATTCAAACTCAACAGGAGATAACAATGTTGACCCTTACGAAAGAGTAGATATCAACAGCGCTAGCGGTAGCTACACAATTACTGTTACTCACAAAGGATCATTATCAGGTGGTAGCCAAAATTATTCTTTGGTTGTTACAGGTTTAACAGGAACTCCTCCTGTATGTACTGTTTCAACTCCAACTGGCATTAATTCTTCAGGTGTTGGAACTACTACTGCAACAATCAGCTGGAACTCAGTTCCTTTAGCATCATATGACCTAAGATACCGACAAGTAGGTACTTCAAGCTGGACAACAACTTCAGTTTCAGGTACAAGCTCAACACTTTCTGGACTTGCTAGCGATACTCAATATGAAGCACAAGTAAGAAGTAAGTGTCCTGACAACTCTACTTCATCATATTCAAGTTCAATTAACTTCACAACAAGCTCAACAAATTGCTCAGGTGGGATATCTAGCTTCCCTTATTCGGAGAGCTTTGAGAATACACTTGGAGCGTGGACTCAAGCAACGGGTGATGATTTAGATTGGACAGTTGATTCAGGAGGAACTCCATCTAGTAGTACAGGGCCTTCTACAGGAACTGACGGGTCATACTATGTTTATATTGAAGCAAGTAGCCCTAACTACCCTACGAAGAGAGCAATCCTTAATTCTCCATGTCTAAATCTTGGAGGCGAGTCTGGAGCTTCTATTTCCTTCGATTATCACATGATTGGTAACGCTGTAGGTACTCTAGACCTTGAAGCAAGTAATGATAACGGAAATACATGGACATCACTTTGGACCAGATCAGGAGCTCAGGGTTCTGGATGGAACAGTGAGGACATTAGTCTAAATGCTTATGCTGGTGGTACTTTATTATTAAGATTCAATGGAGTTACCGCTGATTCATGGCAAGGAGATATTGCAATTGATAATGTTGTGATCTCTGGAGGTTCTACTGCTGATACTCAGGCACCAACTGTACCAACTGGATTGGCTGCTTCAAATGTTCAGCAAACTTCATTAACACTAAACTGGAATGCTTCCTCTGACAATGTTGGAGTTACTGAATATGATGTTTATCAAGGAGGAAGTGTAATAGGTACCGTTGCGGGAACAACAGCTAACGTAACAGGTCTTACTGCAAATACTTCTTATACATTCAGTGTAACTGCTAAAGATGCAGCTGGAAATGTTTCTGCAAATAGTTCTTCTATCAATGTTACTACTCTAGGTACTGGAGGATTAACTTGTTCTACTACTGCTAGCGCTCCTTATAGCGAAAGCTTTGAAAATACATTCGGAGCTTGGACAAATCAGTCTGGTGATGATTTTGATTGGTCATTAAGATCTGGAGGAACTCCTTCTAGTAATACAGGACCTTCTTCAGCAAATGATGGATCATACTACATCTACACTGAGTCTAGTAGCCCGAACTATTCAACAAAAGTTGCGATCATAGAAAGCCCATGCTTCGATCTTGCTGGTACTACTTCTCCAACGTTGACTTTTAAATATCATATGTATGGAGCTTCAGCAATGGGAGGATTAGTGATGGAAGCTACTACAGATGATAACACATGGAGTACTGTTTGGTCTCAATCTGGAAACCAGGGTAATGCTTGGTTGGATGCTTCTGTAAATCTATCTGCTTATGCAGGTGGATCAGTTAAGCTAAGAATTGTTGGAACAACCGGTACGACCTGGCAAGGTGATATGGCCATTGACAAGATGGAACTTACAGATGGAACAACACCTCCAGGAACAGATGTAACATTGACTTTAGTACTTGATAACTACCCTGAAGAAACTAGCTGGACTCTATCACAAGGTGGATCTACTATTGCTTCTGGTGGTACTTACGGATCACAGCCTGATGGTTCTACTGTAACAGAAACATTTACGTTGGCTGCAGGATGCTATGACTTTACAATCAATGATGCATACGGTGATGGTATTTGCTGTGCTTATGGTAATGGATCTTATACATTAACAGAAGGATCTACAACATTAGCGTCAGGAGGTTCATTCACTTCTACAGAAACGAAGACATTCTGTGTTGGTGGTGCAACTACTTCGATGTATGACATATTCCAGGAAACAAGAGAGTTTAGAGGAACTTTCACTGTATCACCTAATCCAGCTGAGGATTACCTGATGATCAATGTTCTTGATATCAAGGCTGATGCATTTGAGATTCTTGATCTATCTGGTAAGAGAATGCTTTCAGGAGTAATTACTGAAAACCAGACAAAAGTTTCTCTGGCAACAATTCCAACTGGATTCTACTTGATCCGAGTGATCAATAGCAAAGGAGGATTTGTTGAGAAAATTAGTATTAAGTAACAAATACAACGCGTGTAAATAGTAAAAGGGGCACTAGATTAGTGCCTCTTTTTTTATGATGCTATTAAATAAAAAACCGTCCCGAGGTTTCCTTCGGGACGGTTTCTTTTATTAAAAGGTATTGTTAGATTGAATTATCTGTTGGCTTGTACTTCAACTTTCTTCTCTTCGAACACCGATCCTTTTATTTTTAGCTTTTGGGCCGGTAATCCTAGTTCTTGCGATCCTAACTGTTCCTTCCTTCTTCACATTCTTTGCTCTCGGTCCAGTTATTCTCTTAGTTGAAGAGGTCTTAAATGCTGCTGTACCATAACTAGAACTATATTTCAAATTCTTGGCCAGTGGCATATGAGATCTCTTGTATCTTTTTTGGGCGTTGCAGACACTCAATCCTAATACCATCATAAATGATAATAGAACCAAACGTTTCATAATATTGGGTTGTTTATTTGAAAGAGAACAATTTACGCAATTCCAAAGAATATTTTATGCAAACGCTTGTAAAATGCTGAGGGCCGCTTTAATAACGCTTATAAAACCGCTGTAATCGACTGGTCAACTGACTATATATTGGCCTGGTAAATTCAATAAACATATCTTGATTGGATGGTGGAGGTGTAAATTGTAGTCTGCACAACCTTAACTGATCCCTGCTTAAAGCTCTATCATCACCATTGAAGCTTCCCCATTCTACGAACCATGTAAACGAACCGGGGAATTTGTCACTAACAACAACAGCATTACTACCGGCATCCATAATTCTCATTGCCAATAACCCTTGAGATAAAACTTCCGCTCTATTCACAGTCAGATCTGCAGATACTGTGCCATATACATCTTGCTTTGCTCCATCCACAACTACTTCACCAACTACAACACTATCGCGCGTATATTCTTTTGTCTCTTTGCTGTACGCCACCTGTCCCACAACAAAATCATCAAAATACAGACTTATGATTTGATCCACATCATCCAATCTGTATTGATCAGCCTCTTGTGGTGTGAAGAATCTAACGAATTCATTTCTAATGCCCGTTCTGAGAAATCCTTCCACCTGATCCTGGAAAAAATCTGCACTTAGTGAGTACCTTCCTCGTACTGGAATTTGCTCAATAACAACTTTTAAAGTTGCATATTCCCGTGCCTCATTCATTTTTGCTCTCGTGTCCTTGTAATTAGGAACATATCTGTCGGCATCCTGGAATCTGTAATAAGCATCTTTTGAAGCATTTCTGTCAAACTCATTTATGAGCCTCATTCCTTCAGCATAACTTTCTTCAGCAGCAAACTTCTTGGCTTCCGTAAGTTTCGAAGCATATCTATCGGGGTTCCTGATCACCTTCAAAGCACCAGGAGATCTTCTAATCTCATCTCCCATTCGGTTGATGGTTTCATAAATCTTTACAGTTTCTCCCCATTTGAACTTTCTGTTTGAAGCGGAGACATTGGCTAGTTCTGTTTTATAATAATCAAGAGCAAGTGGATAAGCTAATTTTAAGGTCTCTCTTGATTTTTTGTTATCCGGGTTCTTTCTTAATCGTTCTACAGCTTTTACAACTGCTTCGTAGTAATTACCTCTTTCCAGAGCTTTTTTACCTGAAGAACAGGAGAATATTATTCCTGCTAAAAAAATGATTGCGATTAGGTTAAACTTAGCCATTAGTTATTCTGTTTAATTGGTTGTTTTTAATAGTCCTTTATGCTTTAAGTACCATTACTGTGCCAAAATAAAATAAATTAATAATTTGCATTAGGAATCTACAAAAGATATTCTCAATATGAAACCTCTTCCACGTACCATTTTGATGGTTTTTTGCTTAATTCAAATTACTATCACCTCTGAAGCTCAATTACTTAAGTCCCTACAAGATAAAGTAAAGGAAAAAGCAGGTAATGCACTTACTAATGGAACCGCTGAAGAAGCAATAATCAATCTGGCAGTAAATTCCATGCAGAAAGCCTATGCTAAAAAGGATTCTACTTCCATGAGTATGGCACTGTCTAGCTATGATAACACTTCATTCTATTCTGATAGGAAAGCTTCCGCAACTGCTTTGAGATATACAAGTAGCCTTTTAGCTGAAATCAATGATTACGATTATAGCCAAAATTCAAATGCACTAGGAATTAACAATCCCTTTGGAAAAAATAAGAAGGGGCAAGCCAGCAGTTACGATAATTTAACAAGCGACGAGCTTCAATTATTAAAACAAGCGGAAACACTAAATCAAACTGGTGAATTGAGTTATGCTTCCAGATATTTTAAATATTCTGAAACAAGTTTCTTAGGGGCAATAATAAAACTTCAGGGTAATCCAAATCTTGAAAACTCATTGCTGAATGCAAAAGTACAATCTAACCTGGGGATGTTGTATCACGCTCAAGGTGACTTTGTAGCAGCGGAAGAACAATTTGGTATTACTAAAGATGTTCTTATGAATGTGCCAAATTCAGAATACCAACGAGCTGTTACATTGAATAATGAAAGCATACTTCTGAAGGATCTTGGAAGATTTAATGAATCTGAGCAAAGGTTGAAGGAAGCAATGGAAATTTTAGATAACTCCGGGAGAAATGCGAGTGGCGCGAAAGCAATTATGCAAAATAATCTGGCGATTCTTTATCAGTACCTGGGAAGGCTTGATGAATCGATTCAAATACTTGAAGGCATTATTCAGAATAATGAAGCTAACTGGAATCAAAAATCAAATACTTTTCAAAGGATCAACATAAACCTGGCACTGATTTATGAGAATGCTGGAATGACAGAAAAGGCTGAAGTAATCTATCTGAATGCCTTGAAATTGAAAGAAAAGCAAGCCAGAACAAAGCAACCGGACTATGCATCAATTCTTACCAATCTCTCTAGTTTATATCTAAACACGAATCAGCTTGATAAAAATATTGGGAAAGCATTAACTGTGGCTGAGGGCATTTATAGAAAAGAATATGGGGATGTTCATCCTACCATTTCATCAGTTTTAAAAATTAAAGGGCTCTTGAAGATTGCTAAGGGCAACAAAGCTGAAGGGCTTAATACTTTGAAAGAGAACCTGGATTTGGTTAAGCAAATCTATGGTGAGAATAGTACGCGTGTAAATGAAAGTAGAATTCTTGTTGCTTATGCAAAGTGGTTAAACGGTGATGCCTCTGGAGCGGCTAACGATTTTCATCAGGCCTTAGATAACAACATCCAATACATTAAAGAATACTTCCCAGCAATGAGCGAAGTTGAAAAATCAAAGTACTGGCAAACACTACAATCAGATTTTCAGACTTATTATGCGTTTGTTGCCGATCAAAATAAACCGGAATTAACAAAGCATTTAATAGATTATGAAGTAATCGTAAAAGGACTTTTGTTATCGACTTCCGGCAAGATCAGACAACAAATCCTTGCTTCAAACAACTCAACCTTGATAAAGAAATATGAGGAATGGAAATCTACCAAGACATTGGTGGCTTACTATTACTCGCTTTCCTCTGAAGAACTTTCTACACAAAAAATCAATTTAGACTCACTTGTAAGAGTGTCTAACCAACAAGAGAAATGGCTTAGTGCAAACTCAGATGTTTTTTCGAGCTCAACACAACAAAGTGCGAGTTTTCAGGATATTTCAGCAACATTGCAATCCGACGAGGTGCTGGTAGATATTATAAAATACTTTAACCCTGCAGAAAGAAAAGATCAATATGCTGCAGCAGTTATAACCTCTTCCAATGCACAAATTGTGAAGCTTGGTGATGCTGAGTTACTTGAAGACAAAGCAATCAAGCTCTATAAGAATGCTATTAAGTTCAAACAAACTGAGTCAAAATCATTTTATTCCTACTGGAATGCCATAGAAGCTAAAATGAACACCAAGAAAAAGATTTTCCTTGTAAAGGATGGTGTTTACAATCAGGTTAGCATTGGATCACTTCATGATGGATCTCAGTACCTGGCTGAACGATACAATATTTCCGTTTTGACCAACCCTGGTGAACTATTAAAAGTGAATCATGACGCTAAAAGAATTTCAAGTATATTCCTAATGGGTTCTCCTGCTTTTGATCTTAACAAATACACAGCACTTCCTGGTACAGAAGAGGAAATCAAAACAATTGAGGGTCTCGCAACAGGAAAAGGCGTGAAAGTGAAGTCCTACCTTGATGCAAATGCATCGGAAGCTAATTTTGAGAATTCATCAGAGTACAATGTGCTTCACGTTGCTACACACGGGTTCTTTGTTGATAAGAAAGCAGAGAAAACTAAACTCTCTGGTCAAAAAATTTCATCCGGAAATGCCTTGGAAGCTTTATTGCGATCTGGGCTGGTATTGGCGGATGAAACCAGTGGTAATTCCAATGACCTAACGCAATCAGATGATGGTTTAGCAACTGCCTTTGAAATTGGTAGTCTTGATTTTCCTAATACTGAAATTGTAGTATTAAGTGCCTGTGAGACCGGATTAGGAGAGATTCATACTGGAGAAGGGGTTTATGGACTTCAAAGATCATTTCTTGTGGCAGGTGCTAATTCTGTAATCATGTCTCTCTGGAAAGTGGATGATTCTGCGACAAGGGACTTTATGATTGAGTTCTATAGAGAATGGCTCAATACTGGTAATAAATTTGATGCTTTTAATAAAGCTAAAAGAGCAACTCAAGCAAAGTATAATGATCCTTATTATTGGGGAGCATTTGTAATGATCGAAGGATAGTGTTTTGAGTCAAATGACTTGGCAGAGACACTTCTTTGATAATTACATCCAATAGGTAAGGGCTTACGTATTAAAGTAGAAGCGGAACAATACAAAAATCACTATGGCAAGCGAACCAACGCTTTTGTTTTTACCGGATATTAGCGGATTTACGAAATTCGTGAATGAGACTGAAGTTGATCACAGTCAACATATCATTCAGGAATTAATTGAGGCTATGCTGGATGCCAACAAATTAAAACTTGAAGTTGCCGAAATTGAAGGTGACGCGATATTTTTCTACAGCAAGAAGATGCCGTCTTTTGACAAGCTACATGATCAAATTGAAGGCATTTTCAAAGCATTCCATACCCACATTAAGAAATACGAGAATCAAAGAATATGTAATTGCGGAGCTTGTACTGGAGCTGTTGATCTCAAACTAAAATTTGTAGTCCATAGTGGTGAAGTAGGTTATCTCAAGATTAAAGGAAATGCTGACAAACCACATGGGAAAGAGGTAGTGGCTGCTCACCGTCTGTTGAAGAATAAGATTGGTCACAGTCAGTATGTATTGTATTCCAATCAATTCATTGAACAAAGTGATTTCCCTGACTCCAAATCAGCAATGATGGTGAATGGATCAATGGAGGAGAAGGACTTGGGGAACATTGGTTTCAAGTATGAATTAATTGATCAATGGGAAAATAAAATCGAAGATCCTGGAAAGGCCAAAAAGGGAATATTAATTGATAGTCCTCTTGAACAAAAAATAGAGGTAAAACGAAATATTTCAGATGTTTTTCAATTCATCTCAGATTTCAGATATCGTTATTTATGGAATCAGGATGCGGTGAAGATCGAGTATGATCCGAAGAAGCTGAACCGAGTGGGAACGGAGCATTATTGTATAGTCAATAAGGAGAGATTGAGTTTTGAAACGGTCACTCAGGATTTTGATGATAATCCGTATGTTTATGGAGAATCTTTAAAGAACTCTTCCTTGTTTAAGGATTTTGCTAACTACTTCGTTTTGGAGGAAACTGAATCCGGATCTACTGAAGTTACAATGCAATTTCATGTGAAGCCCAAATCATGGTTCCATAGATTATTAATGCCATTAATCAAATTCAAGATCACAAAAACGATGATTGCTACTCTGAAGAAAATTCAGGAAGTAGGTGAGGAGGTGGAATTGAACCCAAATCAAAATAGGGAGGCCAATCTCTCAGCCCCCCTTGATATTAGTGCTTAATAGATATTTTTCTTGACAGTTTTTTATTTCCGTCAGATATCTGGATTACATAAAGTCCATCTTGTAAGCTCTGGATATTAATTGAGGAGGCATCTTGATAATGCTGTCTTAATACTTCTATACCAAACTTATCTCTTACAATTACCTCAGTTCTACTTTGATCAAAGTCGCTTTCCCTTAGGTCAATCGTTAAATTCTTTGAAGCAGGCACAGGATAAATTGGAATGTCATCATCTCCGGAAACAATTGGCATAGGACCACCACCTCCTCCATTAGTGCTCACGGTAACACTTTTGAGTTTTGCTCCACCAAGTCCACATTTATTTCTACCCATTACCTGGATCAAGCCACTATTTGGTCCGACTAAAGCGGTCATATTCCTGGAAGTAGATCCACTGAGAATCTTCCATGTAGCAGGATCCACCACAACAATTGGGTTAACGACAAAAGGATATGGAGCTCTCCATTCATAACTAGTTGCTCCTTGGGCTGTACCTCTGATACTGTATCTAACCATGGCACCATAATTCACATTTGTCAATCCCGTAATGCTGCTAGATGGAGATGCAGGTCGACCTACCCAGATATCCTTTCTCATCTGTACACCATTGAAATCAGCCTGAACCCAACCTGCAGCTCTGATTCCGGAGCTTGTAGCTCTTACCGTGACCTGTGAATTGCTGCTACTTACAATCTGAAGGTTGTTAGAAACTGTCCAGGTTACCCCTCCAGGAGCATTATTTAGATTAAAGGTTGTATTAGGAGAACTGCAAGCACAATCATCTCCAACTAAAGTAGGTGCGGTACAAGTATTGCTAATCAACTCATCTAAAAGTGTCATACTATTTATTGCTTGACACATTCTATCTCCTTGCCCTTCGGTAAAGTGGTCCAGACCATCGTAATAACTCATAATATTGGTTAAATCAGGGTTAAAACCTAACACGGCCCCAATACCTGCATCGGCAGGAGTATCACATACCTGGTCGCCACAGGTATTGCAATTTGACCCATTAATTGCTTCCGCGCAACCAGCGGTATTTGCTGCAGTCCCCTGGAAAGTATGTAATAAGTTTAGACAATGCCCCACTTCATGAGGAGATGTAGGTGTTAAAGCAAAGTCCCTTCTTATGACCAGATTGTTTGATGGTATTGACAGAGCGGTCCCAGCCACAAATCCTGTCCCAACATTCCAAAGAGATTCGACAATGTAATAATTGATTGCGCCATTTACATTATTGGCACTTGCCAATTGATTTGCTTCTGCGTCATTGGCTATCATAAAAAATGCATCACTATTGATGAAATTGACGCCTACATTATTGAAAAATATTCCGTGCTCCCCAAATTCCTGGTCCAAACCATTTATTATGTTTCCAACCTGAAATGGATTAAACCCACCAGTTCCATTACTCCTCCTAACAATATGAAATTGTACATCAATACAAACAGTGTTTTCAATATCAAATGTTCTTTGTGTATAAGGTTTAAACTTGACGTCCTTCTTAATTGGTGGGTTAGCACATACCTGCGCATAAGATTCTTGAGTCATCCACATCATAACGATACAGAAGACCATGGTTAACTTGGTTCTCATAGTTTTATTATGTTTAGTTTAGATTAATTACAAACAACGGTATGGTAAATTAATATGGAATTTCTCTTTTGACAAGTCAGCTAATAATAATTTCCTTTCTTGCCGTTAAACGTTTGGGAGTCAATATTTTAATTATTTGTGCGTTTAGTTGACATGAATAATGTTATGCACCTCACTACTGCGGTAATGTTGATTACTGCAATGAACGTCAATGCCCAATTACGTGATATTGATGGAAATCAGTACCGTGTTGTCGAGATTTTTGACAACCTCTGGATGTCCCAGAATCTTAATGTAACCAAATTCAGAAATGGCGATCCTATTGATGAAGCTACCACAAAATATGAGTGGTCGGCAGCAAACAGGCAGAAAAAGCCGGCTTGGTGTTACTATAAATATGACTCAAAGTATGGCCCCAAATATGGAAAACTGTATAACTGGTATGCTGTAAATGATCCAAGAGGTCTTGCGCCAGAAGGTTGGCATATTCCTAGTCGAGAAGAGTATCTTTCACTGATAGACTCATTGGGAGGCGAGATTGAAGGTGGTTATGCCTTGAAATCAACTGATGGATGGAAATCTTATAAGTTTAAAAAGGGCAATGGAACCAATGTAAGTGGATTTAATGGATTGCCCGGAGGTTTTGTAGATGGAAATGGTAAACATGATAGTCTTAATAAATATGGTCATTACTGGACTACCACTTTAGATAAAGTAACTGCTTTTGATATAAAATATAAACAACCCCAGCGAGCATACTTCCTTGATTTAAAGCACCACGATGGAGGATGCGGTGCGGGAAGTGCTCACTGGGGTGCATACTTTTTGAGTGATGGTATGTCTGTCAGATGTGTGAAAGACAAGATCACTCCATCCCTTTAAAGTGATCCGGAGTTTAGCTGAAAGGTATACCCCAGGTTAAACTCCAAACTTCTATTCTTAGAAACATTTCTTTTTTCAGCATCCCTTATAAATTTTTAGCTAAAGGACTCAACAAAACAACTATATCATTTATTTTGAATCGTCAGGAATTTCTTTTTCCCGGATTCTGTAAGGTACGGGAAGATGATGTCAAATAATAAGTCACAATAATATCCTACTGGATCATTCAAATCCGGTTTCATTAATTCCTGTGTACTAATCCAGTTGTCTCCCAAAATCTGCATTCTTTCATACAAGTTGTCGTATTCATCACCATACTCTTTGGGTCTCATTATGCCCTGCTGAATAAGAAGATCAAACATCATGAGAAATTGTTGCCTTCTTAATGCTTGCAGTTCAAAGAAGTGCTTCTTTATCGTCTCACTAAGCTTCATTACCTGCAACGAGCTCTTAAGTAGAAACCTGTATTCATACAGATGTGACATAGAGTGTTTTGAAGATAAGTAAAGTAAGTCAAGCCCCATTTCAACCGTTGAAACTGTATTCATTTCCTGATCCATCTTGCTTACTAATTCAAAATACAACGCTTCAGCAAGGTCCTGTCGAGTCTTGAAATGATAATTGAGATTCCCTTGACTGATATCAAGTGCTGAAGCAATTTGTCTCAAGGTGGTTTCTGAAACACCCTTTTCATTGAATTGCTTTCGAGCTTCATCTAGTATTTTTTGTTTGGTATTTTTCAATTTTAGTACACTTGACCTAATTTATTTAGTATATTTGACCTAAAGTAATCAATTTGAGTCATTCAGGCATTTTATAAGATCAAAATCATATGAAAAAGAATATCAATATTTCAATCATTGGTGGCGGAATTACAGGATTGTCAACTGCTATTGCTTTGGAAAAACTCGGTTTTCAGTGTAAAGTATACGAAAAGGCTTCTCAATTGAATGAGGTAGGAGCAGGTATTTGGATGCAGCCAAATGCTTTGAAGGTTTTGGATTGGTTGGGAGTAGGTGATGAGATAAGGAATAAAGGTGTTTTGCTTCATCGTCCTGATATAACTGATTCGGATCTTAAGCCTTTGAAAGTACTTACAAGAGATATTAGTAAGGATGAGGAGGGCAATCAAATTATATCAATACACAGAGGACGCTTGCAAAAGGTACTTTATGATGCTCTTCCAGAAGAAACAGTTGTTTTAGATAGTGCTTTCAGCTCGTTTATTGAAAATGAATCAGGTTTGAAGGTCAAATTTGAAAATGGGAGTGAAGTTGAAACAGATATAGTGTTAGCTGCAGATGGAATAAACTCAAAGGTAAGACAGCAGATATTCCCAACTTCTTCTACCAGATACTCTGGGCAAACAAGCTGGAGAGGTATTGCCAAATTTGATATCCCTGATGCACTCAAAAATGCTGGAAAAGAAGCCTGGGGAAAGCGAATTAGATTTGGGTTTTCTCAGCTTGGCGAAAATGAAGTTTATTGGTTTGCCGTTGCTCTAGCTGATAAAGGAGGTTCGGACTCTCCGGAATTGAAATCGAAGTTGTTTGGGATGTATCAATCATTTAATCCACTGGTCAATCGAATAATAGAACATACAAGTTCAGAAAATCTGATTAGAAGTGATATATATGACTTGAAGCGACTTAAATCATGGTATCAGGGTAATGTTTGTTTGATTGGTGACGCTGGCCATGCTACTACACCCAATATGGGGCAAGGAGGATGTCAGGGGTTGGAGGATGCTTATTATATCTCCAAGCTATTGGATTCTTCTGAGACCGCTACTGAGGCTTTTGCTTCTTTCATGAAGCTGAGAAGAGAGAAAGTAGATTATGTAGTGAAAAACTCATGGACTTTCGGGAAACTTGCTCATTCTCCATTTGGTCAAATGTTCTTAAAAACCATGATCAGAATGATGCCTGAAAGCGCAATGGAAAAACAGATGAAAAAGTTATATGCAATAGATGATTTTTAGCTGCAATAATTTAATTTCGGCGCATGATCAAGCCGCTAAAAGAAATTAACACATCTGAAAATCCCAAACTTCAGAAATTGTCGGACAATCTTGTGAAACTTATAAATTCTTTAAACGAGAAAGGAGTTTCTGGGGAGGTAGTTGAAAATATTAATGCAGAGATTGAAGCTATTAATGAAATCTCAGATGAGAAAGCTTTAATGAAAGCAATTAGAAAAGGGTACACATCTATTATTAGAACTGTCAACAAAGAATTAGGGTTTGTTACTAAAGGTCACTATAGAACATTATGGATGTCACTTGGTATGACTGCATTCGGAGTGCCAATTGGTTTGGCGATTTCATATTCTATTTCTGATGGACCTGCTTTTCTAGGTACTGGATTTGCTTTTGGAATTCCTCTTGGGCTTGCGCTTGGTGTATTCCTGGATAAAAAGGCGGCAAAAGAAGGTAGACAGCTGTCTGTTTAATAATTTTCCCAGTTTAACATTTTTTAAGAGAGAAGAATCAACGGCTGTTTTAGTAGAGCGTTTTAGTAGG
This sequence comes from bacterium, assembly GCA_024743255.1. Lineage (GTDB taxonomy): Bacteria > Bacteroidota > Bacteroidia > Cytophagales > Cyclobacteriaceae > JANSWY01. Next base: position 14,059 of record JANSWY010000120.1, read on the forward strand.
AGATCTACCATAACCTACAAAAACAGACATGTCTAGATTTAAACTTTATAACAACTTGCTTGGCTGGTTAGCTTTTGGCCTTGCTCTGACTACCTATTTATTTACATTAGAACCTACTGCAAGTTTTTGGGATAGTGGGGAATTTATCTCTACAGCATACAAGCTGGAAATACCACATCCTCCTGGAGCTCCCCTATATTTATTGCTTGGTCGATTGTTTTCAATGTTCGCATTGGAACCTACTTCAGTAGCCATGGTTATCAATTCTTTAAGCGCAGTGAGTAGTGCATTTACTGTGCTTTTTTTATTCTGGACAATAGTTTTGGTTGCTTTAAAGTCACTTAAAGAAGAATCAAAGACGAATCAACAAATTAGCCTGGGTGCTGGTTTTATTGGCGCAATTTCTTTTGCCTTCACTGACACATTTTGGTACTCAGCAACTGAGGCAGAGGTTTATGGACTGTCTACATTCTTTATTGCACTTATATTTTGGGCTATTCTTAAATGGGATAGACTGGATAATGCTCAGGATGAAAACAGGTGGCTCATTTTCATCGCATTTATTACTGGACTTTCTGTGGGGGTTCATCTTCTAAATTTATTGGCTATTCCTTCGATAGGCTTGGTTTACTATTTTAAAAAGTATAAAAAAGTCACGAAGAAAGGACTGTTTCTGGCACTGTTAGCTTCAGGGTTTGCATTACTGTTTGTCATGTATGGTTTGGTGATCTTCGCTACAATTGGTAAATACCTGGAAATCTTTATGGTCAATTCTTTGGGAATGCCATTCAATTCAGGAATTATATTATTGTCTTTAGTTCTGGCTAGCTTATTAATATTTGGGATTTATTATACTCATAAGAATTCCAAAGTAACCTGGAATACTATTTTGCTATCCGCAACTTTTGTGTTTATCGGTTATTCATCTTACATGACCATTTTGGTAAGAGCCAACTTCGGACCTCCGGTTAATCAGAATGACCCCAGAGATATTTTGGGTCTGATTTATTATCTCAACATGGAGCAATACCCAACCAGACCTTTGCTTCATGGGAAATACTTCACCAGTAAAGTCAAAGGTTACGAGAAGGTTAGACCAATCTATTCGAAAGGGTCTGAGGGATATGAAGTTACAGACCACAAGTTGAAAGAAACTTATGCCGATGATAAGCAAACTATTCTCCCGAGAATGTGGAGTACATTAAATGCGAATCATCCTCAGGAGTATCAAAGGATTATGGATCTTAAACCAGGAGAGACACCAACATTCTCAGAAA
>JANSWY010000168.1 GCA_024743255.1 bacterium
AACCTATGAGTACTACTACAATGGAGCTGGAATAGCGGCGGCTGATTTTAACAATGATGGATTAACCGATCTGTTTTTTGTCTCTAACCTTGGTCAAAGCGAGTTATATCTCAATAAAGGTGAATTTCGGCTGAAATCAGTGACTGAGGAAGCTGGCATTAAACTACCAAGAGGATTTTCCACAGGTGTCACCACAGTTGATATCAATAATGACGGTCTAACGGATATCTATTTATGTCGGTCAGGGAGGTTTACAAATGAGAAGAGGCGAGAGAATCTGTTATATGTAAATCAGGGAATAAATGATCAAGGTGTACCACAGTTTAAGGAATTAGGTGCTGAATACAATTTGAATATCTCAGGTTACTCAACACAAGCAGCATTCTTTGATTACGATCGGGATGGAGACCTGGATATGTTTCTGATTAATCATGGGATAGATACTTATGCTGACGAAGAGATAGAGGCACTTAGAAATACCATTAACCCAAACATAGGTGAGCAACTTTTTCAAAATCAAAATGGTGTTTTTGTGGAAGTCACAAAGGATGCAGGGATCATTCAAAATAGTCTGGGGTTCGGTTTAGGGGTAGGAGTTGGAGATTTCAATAACGATGGATTTCCGGATGTATATGTAAGTAATGATTACTCAGGTAAAGACAATTTATACATAAATCAGGGTGATGGTAGATTTAAAGAGGGGCTGAATGAAATGGTGGGACATACGTCATTTTATTCAATGGGTAATGACATAGCTGATATTAATAACGATGGTTTGTTGGACATCATGGTATTGGATATGGCTGGAGATAATAATTATGATATCAAAACCAGCATGAGTGCGATGAATCCTCTGCAATTTGAAAACCTTAAAAATTTAGGCCAGCATCGTCAGTACATGTATAACTCTTTGCTTATCAACCGAGGCACATCAGATAATGGGGTGACACATTTTTCAGATGTAGCGCACTTTACAGGAATGGCTAGTACTGATTGGAGCTGGGGTCCATTATTGTTTGATTTTGATAATGACGGTTGGAAAGATGCTTTCATCACAAATGGGATAAAGCGAAATATCAGGAATAACGATGCGATGAAAAGGGTTTCTAAGCTAAATCAAGCGCTCTCATCAGCCAGGAATAAAAATGAGGTAGCTGCTCTTTTTAAAGATGCCCTGGATCAATTCCCTTCGCACGCAAAAGCCAATTATTTCTATAAGAATAATGGACAATTAGATTTTTCAGATATCACGGGTGTTGTAGGCGCAGATTCAATTTTAACTACTTCCAATGGAGCCGTTTATGCAGATTTAGATAATGATGGAGATCTTGATTTAGTCATTAACAATGCGAATCAAAATGCCATGATTTATCGCAATAATTCCTCGCAATCTTCAAATTATCTGCAAATAACAGCAAAGGGTAGTGAAACTAATCCGTCTGGAATTGGTCTGAAAACTAAAATTGAGATCGGACCAATATCACAAGTGGCAGAGCTCTATACAACCCGAGGATATCTTTCTTCCGTAGAGCCCATGATTCATTTTGGTATCGATTCAGCTCAAGTAATTGACAATCTTGAATTAACCTGGCCTGATGGGAAAATGGAGATAATAAAAAATGTGCCTGTCAATCAAAGACTTGTTGTTGATTATAAAAACGCTGGCCTGGCACTTTCAGAAACCCTTAAATCGGAAAAGATTTTCCAGGATAAATCTGACATACTAAGCGCTATTCCACCATATGTCGAAAATGAATTTGATGATTACAAAAGAGAGAGTTTATTACCTCATAAAATGTCTCAAATAGGACCAGCAATAGCGGTTGGAGATGTTGATAATGATGGTTTAGATGATGTTTTTACTGGGGGAGCAATTGGTATTCCCGCTAAAATCTACAAGCAGAACGTTCAGGGTGAATTTATCTCTTTGCATTCCAGATATTTTAATGGAGACAAGGGCTTTGAGGATGTGGTTGCTGTCTTTTCTGACCTTGAAAATGATGGCGATTTAGATTTGATAGTTGGTACCGGTGGAAATGAATTTCCAGATGACAGTGCCAAATACCCAATACGATTTTATTTAAATAATGGCAAAGGAGAATTCACCAGATCAAACGTTGTGGATGTGTTTTGTAGTGTGGGTGTTATTTCTCTCGGAGATTTTGATCAGGATGGTGATGATGATTTGTTCATTGGAGGAAGGCAAGTTCCTGGATATTACGGAAGGCCGGCAAATAGTTTTGTATTAAGAAATGAAAGCAGTTCTAGTCAGGTGAAATTTAAAGATGTGACTACAGATGTTGCGCCATTTTTGAAAAACTATGGAATGGTAACAGATGCGAAATGGTCGGATTTCAATGGAGATGGGACACTAGACCTGGTAACATGCGGTGAGTGGATGCAGCCTATCGTCCATTTGAATGATTCAGGTATATTGATTGATAATGATGGAAACAACGGATTGGAAGGGCATAATGGTTGGTGGTTTAGTGTGGAAGTTGCAGATATTGATAATGATGGTGACCAGGATTTGGTGGCTGGAAATTTAGGCTTGAATTACAAGTACAAAGCTTCAATGGATGAACCATTCGTCTTGTACACCAATGATTTCGATCAAAACGGAACAGAAGATATTGTTCTAACCTATCCCGAAAAAGGGGACTTTGTACCAGTTAGAGGAAGGGAGTGCTCGTCTTCTCAAATGCCTTTTATCAAAGAGAAATTTCCAACTTATGATGCATTTGGCAAGGCTGGTATCAATGATATCTTCAATGAGTCTGATTTAGCAGCGGCTTTAAGAAACGAGGTGACAGATTTCAGTCATTCGATTTTTATCAATGATGGCACAGGTCTGTTCAATAGTGTGCCTCTTCCTTCTTTATCTCAAATTTCATCTGTAAATGATATAATAATTGAGGACTTCAACAACGATGATAAAACTGATATACTACTGGTAGGAAACTTATTGCAATCTGAAGTGGAGACTCCTGTAAGTGATGCTGCATATGGTTTGCTTCTGGAAGGTGATGGATTGGGAACTTTTGAGCCTGTGCCAAATGAAATATCTGGATTATATATCACTGGAGAATCAAGACTCATAAGAAGAATTGAGATATCAGGGAGCTCCAAAAAACATCTGTTGATTGGAAGAAATGCAGATTCTATAAAATTGATTTCGTACTAGTAAAGACCTAGTGGAAAATAATATGTGCCAATACAAGTGACACCAATAGAATCATCCCTAGTATAGAGTTTTGCTTTGAGTCGGAAACCAATAGCTTTCCAGGGTTGGTGAAATTGGTTCTTGATAGAATCCAGGATAAAGCAATTCCGAATAGAATCACCCACATTGCCCTAACGAAGTAATTGATCTCTGGGAAAAATCCTTTTATCACAAACTGAGCTACGAAAGTTGAGAAAAAAGCGATAATTGCTGCTTTTTGTTTTGGTGCAACAAGAAATATTGCCGAACATCCAATTACCACAATTCCACAATTAATGTAATACCTCAATTCATTAAGTGTGTGCGTAAAAGCAACACCCTGATCCTGAAATTTGATATACAACAAAATGATACCAACAATAGAACTGGAAATAAACGAAACAAGAATCGCTTTCTTACCAGTTTTCACAACTTGCTCATCACTTGCTTCTTTGTTGATATAAACTTTGTAAATGTCTATAGACCAAAGTGTGGCAATGGAATTAAATGTTGAATCCACCGTACTCATGAGGGAAGCAAATAATGCACATAAGATCAATCCCTTTACTCCAACTGGCAAATAAGTATTCACCAAATAGGGAAATGTCATATCAGGATCTGGCAATCCATTTTTTCCAAGAATACCAACAAGAGCAATTCCCGGAATTACAATCAATAATGCCATGATGTACTTAGTAGCCCCACCTACCATTAGCCCAATTTGAGCATGTTTAAGGCTCTTGGCTGCAAGTGAACGCTGCACTACGGATTGATTAAAACACCAGTAATTGATATTCAATAAGAAAAGGCCAAAGATATGAGGCCAAGGCAGGTTTTCATGATCTGCAGGTAAATGCAGATGCATCATATCACCAGTCTTCGTGTATAATTGTCCCCACCCTCCAAGCTCACTAACAGCCACAAACATGACAATAGCACCACCACTTAGAAGAATAAAGAATTGAATAATATCCGTCTTAACTACCGCAGTTAAACCTCCAAAATATGTATAAATAGCGGAGAAAAGCCCCAATCCGATCACCAGAATCCCAACTCGGATTAAACGATCTTCATGAATAAAGCTTAAGTACTCCGAAAACACTACATCCGCCGAATATGCTCCCCAGAATAGGGCCGCACCAAGGGTAATGGTGGAGAAGATAAATATGTTTGATAATGAATATATCAATCCGAGTGTCTTACCCAATCTTGATTTGATGAATTGAGTAATTGTAGTAACTCGTTCTCTCAGGAAGACAGGAACAAATATGAATGCTCCCATCAAAATACCCTGTATGGCGTTTATTTCGAGATTTGCCTGAGCCAGTCCGTACAAATATGCCGAACCCATCATTCCCAGGAATTGATATCCCTGAATATTAGTCGCGATCGTGGAAAATGCTATTGCAGGCCACTTAAGGCTTCTTGAGCTTAGAAAATATTCATCTGCTGTTACTGTTTCACCATGTCTTCCGGTAATTGCAGTCACAAATACCGCAAGGAAGTAAACAGCTACAATAGCTAAGTCGATCATTTACACACGTTTAGTTAGTACCCCAATATCAGATTTTAAACTCTGATACCAGCTCCAAGAGGAGTTTTAGG
>JANSWY010000025.1 GCA_024743255.1 bacterium
GGTACGAGACATTCTCAATTCCTGACCGGTGTTGAGAACCACTTTGTCACCGGTCAACCATTGTAAATCTGAAGCATGTGAAGTCGGTTAATGGTGACAAAGTGGTTCTCAACACCGGTCAGGAATTGAGAATGTCTCGTACCTACAAAAAAGGTGTACAAGAAATGATTAAGTAATCCTGCATTTCGCGCTAGCAAACCTGTCACTCACGACAAAATCACCCTCTACTTCAATTAGATTAACTTAATTAGGGGATATGAATTCAGATGCACTCATAATGCTTGACTTACTATCCGCCAGAGAAATGGAAGTTCTGAAGCTTATTGCATGTGGTAAAAGTAGGGAGGAAATATCTCTGGAAATGGAGATTTCAAAACTGACTTATGATAGTTATCGCAAAGCCATCAGAAACAAGCTTCAGATCAAGTCACAGGCAGATTGGGCTAAGATTATTATGCAAATGAATTCTAAAGAATTGTATTAGTTACAAGTGTATGATTAGCGCAGATGAACACAATCTGTTAATTACGCATCAACTCTCGTCCACAAATTATGGGTGCAACTTCCTAAGTCCACTTTAACCTTCATAGTTGCACCCGAATTTTTTGTTTCTCCAACAATTTTCAAATGCAAACGATATTCATGACAAATAACAGTTTGGCAACTGACCTAGCTAAGTAAATACTGCTTTTTAATGAACCACCTTTGGGATCGAACATTGAACCAAAGTATGATTTACCATCCTCTGGGGATGAGTAAAAAATAATTCAACAACTTAAAAAATAGCAAAAATGGAAGCAGTAGCCGAAATTGCCCACGACCTAGAAAAATACGAGCTGAAAGACACCAATGCACACTGGAACCTGAGTCCGGAAGAACTTCAAAGAATTACTGTTGAGAAAGGAATGGGTGTAGAAACCGATAATGGCACCCTCGCTATAAACACCGGAAAATTTACTGGTAGATCCCCAAAAGATAGATTTTTAGTTAAAGATGAATACACTGAAGACAAAGTATGGTGGGGAAGAATTAACAAACCAATTTCTCCTGAAAACTTCGACAGACTTTATGACGAAGTAGCCAACTACTTGTCTGGAAGAGAAATTTACGCAAGAGACGGATATGTATGTGCCGACCCTGAGTACAGACTAAACATCCGAACGGTTACTGAATACCCATGGTCAAACTTCTTTATCAACAGCATGTTCCTTCGTCCAAACGAAGAGGAGCTAGCGAATTTTGATGAAGACTGGCTGATTTTATGCGCACCTGGGTATGTTTGTCCAGACCCTGAAGGATTCGGAATCAGACAAGGTAACTTCTCTATCCTAAACTTCACCAGAAAAGTAGCACTAGTAGGTGGATCTGCTTATACTGGAGAAATGAAAAAAGGTATCTTCTCTGCATTGAACTTAATCCTTCCTGTTGACAGAAATGTGCTTCCAATGCACTGTTCTGCTAACGTTGGAGAAGATGGCGAGACTGCAATTTTCTTCGGATTATCTGGAACAGGAAAAACAACGTTATCTGCCGATCCTAATAGAAGACTAATTGGAGATGATGAGCACGGCTGGACTCCTGAAAATACAATCTTCAACTTTGAGGGAGGTTGCTACGCAAAAGCAATTGACCTGACTGAAGAGAAAGAGCCAGACATCTACAGAGCCATCAAGCCAGGAGCGTTACTGGAAAACATTGTGTTCAAGGAAGGAACAAAAACTCCGGATTACTTTGACTCTTCTATCACACAGAATACGAGGGTAAGTTATCCAATTGAGCATATTGACAATATCCAAACTCCTTCTTACGCTGCAAATCCGAAGAATATCTTCTTCCTGACTTGTGACGCATTTGGAGTATTACCTCCAGTTTCTAAGTTGACCCCTGGACAGGCCGCTTACCACTTCATCTCTGGATATACTGCGAAAGTTGCAGGAACAGAAGCAGGTATTACGGAACCAGTTCCTTCTTTCTCTGCATGTTTCGGAGAGCCATTTATGCCTCTTCACCCAACAGTTTACGCAGAAATGCTAAGCAAAAAAATGCAGGAAAATGGAGTTAACGTTTGGCTGATCAACACTGGATGGAGCGGTGGACCTTACGGAGTAGGATCTAGAATTAAATTGAAATACACCAGAGCAATGATCACAGCAATCCTTAAAGGAGAGCTTGACAATGTGGACTATGAAGAACATCCAATCTTCGGTTTACATATGCCAAAATACTGCCCTGGAGTACCAACAGAAATGCTTGACCCAATGAACACCTGGTTACAAAAAGGAGCATATGTGAGCAAAGCGATTCAGCTATCTCACAGCTTCCACATCAACTTCGATAAGTTCATAAATCAGGCTTCTGAGGAAATCATGCACGGTGGACCACTAATTGATGCTCACCAGATCATGTCTGATGATATTGCATAGAAAGCCAATAAAGTAGATAATTTTAAGAGCCGCCTCAAAGAAATTTGGGGCGGTTTCTTTTTTGAATCATGGATGATTAGACAAAAGATGTTAGACATTAGACAATAGACATTTTTTGGTTAGATTATGGAATTACTGATTACTCATGAGAAAGCTATTCAAAGTTCTGGGGCTTGGATTCCTGTTGTTTCTGATTATACTATGTGCATTTCTAAGGTTAAGGTATGGGGGTGGAGAGTATTATCCATCGGTGATAACTGAGCCTTTATTACCAAGCGATAGCCTTGAACTATTTTTTGAATTTGATGAACCACTTGGAAACATTGCAGTCTCTAAAGATAACAGGGTATTCTTCACCGTCCACCCGGAATCCAGACCTGCAAATAATAAAGTCTTAGAAATCGTAAATGGTGTAGCTGTTCCTTTTCCAAACCAATCATTTCAATCGACTCACTTTGAAACTGTCCTTGGCCTTTTTATTGATACCAAAAACCAACTGTGGACAATTGATCATGGAAATCACGGGTTTGGGAATGTAAGGATACTAGCCTTTGATCTGGAAACGAAAGAAGCAATCTACGATCACACATTTGATTCTGAAATTGCTCCACTTGGCTCATTTTTCAATGACTTACAGGTAGATATTGAAAATGGATTCGTATATATCGCTGACTTCAACTTCTTTGGAAGAAATCCAGCACTTGTGGTTCATGATCTGAATAGTGGTAAATCAAGAAGGTTATTGGAAAGCCACACTTCGGTATTCCCTCAGGATTGGATAATCAGAAGTCCCGTGCAAGACATGACATTTGCAGGTGGATTGGTTGCTCTGAAGCCGGGGATTGATGGAATTGTTCTGGATCATAAAAATGAATATGTCTACTGGGGAGCGATGGCACATGATCAACTATACAAAATCCCAGCAAGAGTAATAAATGACTTCAGTACTCCACATGCGGAAGTTGAAGATGCTATCATTAATGTGGGCAAGAAACCAATGAGCGATGGGCTTAGTATTGACACTCTTGGAAATATCTACATAACTGATGTTGAAAATCAAGGGTTAGCAATCATGACGCCTGAGGGTGAACTATCCACTCTGATCCGGGATGATCGTGTGACCTGGGCTGATGGGTGTAGTTTTGGGAGAGACGGTTATCTATACTTCACCGATAGCGAACTCCCAAATCAAATGCTTAAGACGAAATCGGCCATGCTAGAAAGTGCTCCATATGGTATTTTTAGGTTCAAACCTCTTAGTGGTGGAGTACCTGGTAGGTAGCCACGCAATACTCTATCAATCAATTCTAGTGAGAACAATTGGCTCATTTACTTTTTCGATCATTTTGGTGTAAAACAGCCTAAAATCATGAAAATATCTTGGCTTAATTTCATTCTGAAGTACCTGATACGATGTTGAAACTAATATCTTATCACCTACTTCCTTGCAACGAAATTCAAATTTTGCTTCCTTATTTGGCAAAGTAAGAGCGATGCTGGTTGGCAATTCATCTACTTTAAATCCATTAGGAATTTGCAACGTAAAAGTTTGATTAAGGAAAGGTGTAATCTTGAATTGAATAGGAAAATTCCTTTCATCTCTTTTGAATGGATTCTCCTCCAAATCTGGTTCAAGATTCGTATTGATATACAATATATCAGATTCTGAAATTGGCTCTTCGGTATCTTTCAACACTAGATTTACCTTTAATGGCTTTTCAGCATCAAGTAAGTTAAGATCACTGTATTTGGTTAATTCATAGTTGGAAACATTACTTACTTTCTCAGAAAGCTTTGAGCTATCATTTCTAACTATGTATTTCCTCATAGATTCAGCAGAATAATCTTTCAGTAACCATGAAATATCTTTTGTCAGATACCCGGTACTATCAAAGTAGAACGACGCGAAGACCACATCCATTTTTTTCTTTGCATTTGAAATTTTAATCCATTCTGCATTATCCCTTTCAGTTAACACACCTTCTTTCACATTGGATTGCAACGGTAACATTCCAAATGGAAGCCTGCCTTGAGAGCTAGCATCCAGGAAATAATATTTGCCATTGATCGGAACTCGCAGAATCAGATGATTAAAATCCGTGAAGAACGGAGACTGCTTGAAAGTTATACCATTTGATATAGTACTAATTACGATAATATCAGAAGGAATTTCTGCCTCTCTTAGTAATCCTCTTAAATGAAGATTAAGACTACTGGAGTTTCCTTTTCTATTCTTGAAATAGTCGACAAATCGCTCATTCGGAATTAAACCATACCTCCTGTTCCAGTCATAATTGGATGTCACATAATTAAACAATGCCTTAACTTTTCCCAGTTGGCCTGAAGGAAGTGTAATAGCTTCTAATTCTTCCCGTATCTTGGCTTTTCTTGTAGTGTTGTACTCATTAAACCTGGCATGTTTATACAGCGTATGAGCAAAGTCCTCCCAGCCACCGCTAACTTTCTGAACGGTCCCTGAACCATAGTATTCCTCCAGCTGCAATCTTACTTTTTCATAATAGTCATTGTGGTTCAATAAAAATGGTTCATCAGGTTTGATAGAAGGGACATTCATTAACTCCCATTGGCTTTGATTAGGGCCAGTGCCATACTTTCTTATTAACCTTGGCCCCTGAAATAATATTTTGTAAGCAAGTGCATTAGGAATTTCAGTCTCCAGCTTAGAGTAAAGCGTAGGAATTTCCTCTTGAAACCTCCAGGCATCAATGGTAGTAATACCTTCAGATTTTAAAGTATAAGTATACTCTATGATTGACCCGACTTTAACATCAGGAAACGTCCATTTAAATGAACTGAACCTATCAGTAACTTCAGTCTTGAAAGTAGAGGCTTTGTCTACTTTCAGAGTCTCCATATTTCCTTCTGAGTCGGTATTTATGGTCTGAGCTTTGAAACGAATAATATCTTCAAAACCGTCATAGCTATAAAAATACACTTCACGATTTGCCTCTTTAATTCCTTCTTCTGAAAGGATTTTAATTCTCTTTCTGATTTCAATATTATGGCCAGATCCCTGAACAAAATATAGTTTCCCTGTATTGAAAAGGACCACTGCATTTGCATCAGATTCGAATTCAACTGAATCTAATTCCAACTCTCTCTGGCTGACTTTACCCCATTTGGAAACCTGAGCGGTAGATTGAAAACTAATTGATAGGACTAAAAAGACAGTTAGGTATCTAAAAAACATGATTTCGATAGTTATAGATAGATGGCAAAAATAAAGAAACCTGGCAGGAATCAAATTGACTCCTGCCAAGGTAATATCATGTATTAAAATTCAAACTTAATTCCTTGTGCTAAAGGCAATTCAGTTGTATAGTTAATTGTATTAGTTTGTCTTCTCATGTAAACTTTCCATGCGTCAGAACCTGATTCTCTTCCTCCACCAGTTTCTTTTTCTCCACCGAAAGCTCCACCAATCTCAGCACCTGAAGTTCCGATATTCACGTTTGCAATTCCGCAATCAGAACCTGCGTGTGATAAGAATAATTCAGACTCTCTAAGGTTAGAAGTCATAATTGCAGATGAAAGCCCTTGAGGAACATCATTCTGAATACCGATTGCTTCATTGATATCTGAGTATTTCATCAAATAAAGAATTGGAGCAAAAGTTTCATTCTGAACAATCTCGAAACTATTCTCTACCTCATAAATAGCAGGCTTTACATAGCATCCAGACTCATATCCTTCGCCTTCTAAAACTCCACCAGCAACAACTTCTTTTCCACCTTCTTCTTTGATCTTTTCGATTGCTCCAAGGTAAGAATTTACCGCAAGCGTATCGATCAGTGGACCTACGTGATTAGTTTGATCTAATGGATTACCAATCTTAAGTTGTCCGTAAGCATTTACAAGTTTTGCTTTTACATCTTCGAAAATGCTATCGTGGATGATCAATCTTCTTGTACTAGTACATCTCTGTCCAGCAGTTCCTACTGCACCAAATACAGCCCCGATAAGAGACATATCAAGATCTGCATCTTTTGAAATGATAATCGCGTTGTTTCCTCCAAGCTCCAATAAAGCTCTTCCTAATCTTCTTCCAACAGCTTCACCAACTAGTTTACCCATTCTGATAGAACCAGTAGCAGAAACCAAAGGAACTCTACCGTCATTAGACATTAATTCTCCAATCTTATAATCACCAATAACAAGACCGCTAAGACCTTCTGGTAAATTATTAGCCTTGAATACTTTCTGAGCAATTTTCTGGCAAGCAATTGCAGTAACAGGAGTTTTCTCTGATGGCTTCCAAACACAAACATCTCCACATACCCAAGCCAACATTGTGTTCCATGACCAAACTGCTACTGGAAAGTTGAACGCAGAAATAACACCAACAATACCAAGTGGGTGGTACTGCTCATACATTCTGTGGCCAGGTCTTTCAGAGTGCATTGTCAGACCGTATAACTGACGAGAAAGTCCTACTGCAAAGTCACAGATGTCGATCATTTCCTGAACTTCACCTAGACCTTCCTGATATGACTTACCCATTTCATAAGAAACAAGTTTTCCAAGAGCCTCTTTATTAACTCTTAATTCCTCTCCAATCTGGCGAACTATTTCACCTCTTTGAGGAGCAGGAGTAGTTCTCCATACACCAAATGCTTCTTTAGCTTTTTCAATCACCTGATTGTAAGTTTCCTCAGTTGCTGCTTCTACAGTAGCAATTAATTTACCATCTACAGGTGATATGGATTCAATAGTCTCCCCTTTTGATTCCAACCACGCTTCACCAGTTGAAGAACCCGAGTTATGAGCTTCAATTCCCAGTGTCTTTAGTGCCTCTTGAATACCGAATTGATCTGACATAATTTCTATATTAATGTTGTTTGCCGCAAAGCTAAGAAAAGCATCAATACGGACAAACCGGAGAAGAAATATTCATCATCAAACAAAAAAAGAGGGACATTTTTCAACGTCCCTCTAAGAAAAAACTACTTACACTTATCTAATAATTACCAACCTAATCCGTAATACGCCTTGTCACCATTTGGATAAATCCCTTCAATTAAAATTCCATCTCCTGATAATCCATCGAGTTTATCCTCAAGATCTCCTAAATCCGCAATTGGCTCTCTATCGATCTTGGTAACAATAAATCCTTCCTTTATTCCCGCTTCTTCCCATTTGCCTCCATCAAGAGACTTTAATCTTACTCCTCCATCAATTCCCAGTCTGCTGGATAACTCTGAAGAGACCTCTTCAAATTCAGCTCCTTCTACTTCCATCGATTTCTTCTCAGCAAGAACTATTTGTGTATTTCCTGATGTGTTTTTCAATGTAGCTCTGGAAATTTTCGTTTTTCCATCCCTTATATAAGTAACATCAATTTCATCGCCAGGCCTGTTTAGAGCAACTACCTCCTGTAGTTCGGATACATTATCGACCGTTTGGCCATCGATTGCGACAATGACATCTCCAGATTCAATCCCTGCATCTTCGGCTGCACTGTTATTATTTACTGCTCTTACGTAAACACCCTTCAAGACATCTAAACCTTCACTTTCAGCAAGTTCTGCGCTTACACTAAGTATTGAAATTCCTAATAGAGCTCTTTGTACAGTCCCAAATTCTTTAAGATCCCCCACCACTTTTTTTACTAAAGTTGCAGGAACAGCAAATGAATAGCCTGCAAATGTTCCAGTAGGGGTTGCTATAGCTGTATTAATTCCTACCAGCTCACCTCTGAGATTTACCAGAGCTCCACCACTATTACCAGGGTTAACTGCAGCATCTGTTTGAATGAATGACTCTATTTGAAGACCACTTCTATCTCTTAGGATATTTAGGTTTCTTCCTTTTGCACTTACAATTCCAGCAGTCACTGTTGATCTAAATTCAAATGGATTTCCTACTGCCAACACCCATTCGCCGATTTTTAGATTATTGGAACTTCCAAAATTGATTTGTGGCAGATTTTTTCCATCAATCTTGAGCAAAGCCAGATCAGTAGATGGATCAGTACCTACAATCTCCGCTGTAAAAGTTCTATTATCGTTTAGCAACACTTCAATCTCACTAGCATCCTCCACAACATGGTTATTGGTTACGATAAAACCATCCTCACTCATTATAACACCTGACCCAGCACCTCTTGAAGGTCTTCCCTGTGAAGGAGATCCACCTCTATCGAAATATTCTCTGAAAAAATCATTGAAATCCGATGAACTACTTCTTGAATGTCCGCTATATACAGTTCTGATATGGACCACTGCAGGAGTAGTGATATCAGCAGCGTTAACAAAATTTAGTCCTTCAGGAACGATAATCTCGGAAGAGTCTGGAGAATAATTGGTCAAACTCACTGGTTTATCTGACTCATACGGGACATATATTTTTTCCTTTTCTCCAAAGTATATGAATCCTCCGAGTGCTATGGCTGCTCCAAAAAAGGAGGCAAAGACCATTCCGAGTATATATTGTCTTTTATTCATTTCTCTCTGTTTTTTAACCTATCTATAATTATACTCCTAAGAAGTCAATTATGTTATCACAACGGATGAGTAGACAGTAAGATTTTTAGATTAACAACTTTTAACAAAAAAAGGGCAGGATGGACCTGCCCTCAAAAACTCAACTCACTTACTACTACTTACTATTCTACTACTTAATGCTAATCGTCTTAACTTCTTTCTTGATCTCAGTTTTAGGGATTTGAATCAAGAGAATGCCGTCTTTGTATGAAGCTTCCACTTTATCTGCGGCTACATTTTCAGGTAACTTGAATGATCTTTTGAAAGATCCATACCTTGTTTCCACAGAGTGGAAGTTCTTTTCTTTCTTAGTTTCCTCAAACTTTCTCTCTCCTCCAACTGTCAATGTTCCATCTTCCAGGTCGATTGAAATGTCTTCTTTCTTTAACCCTGGCACAGCAAACTGCAATTCGAAATCCTTATCAGTTTCAGCTATATCCACTTGAGGAGTGAATGAAGAAGTGCCATCATTTGTGAATACTGAATCGTTGAAGAATCTGTCGATTAAGTTCCCAAATCCTACTGGTCTATAATCTCTTGGGTTGTATCTTACTAAAGCCATTTTATTTTGTTTTAAGTTTTCTATTTTCAATTTCTTTTTAATCAATTACACCCTACCTATAGTAAAATCTGTGCCAACTCAATTTTTAAGTAACTTCGGCAGTTTAGTGTGTCATTTTGTCCGTTTTTATGATGTTTCGATGGTTTTTAATGTCATAATGGCATCTTTTTGTTGTTTAGGATAGAATGAGATTAGAATTGAAAAAAAATCAAAATATTTCACCTTAAGCCTTTGGAGATATCGCAGCAACCAACTAATATTGCATTCCATTTTCAGACACGCTGAGAATGACAAACAAAAATTCCTCCTTAGCTCAGTTGGTTAGAGCATCTGACTGTTAATCAGAGGGTCCTTGGTTCGAGCCCAAGAGGAGGAGCAACAAAGCCACTTTTTAGTGGCTTTTTTTGTTTTAAAAAATGGTTAAAGCATCAGATCCCGATAACTATCGGGAAGGGTCCTTGATTTGAGCCCAAGAGGAGGAATGTCAAAGACTTTTTAATACCCAATCAGCAAATCTACATTTCTTCAATCTTCAGACCTTTCTACAAATACCACATCAGTGTTTTGGTTTATTCAGTATGGTTGATCACCTTTATAGTTTACAAAACATCACATCTATGCTATTCAGAAACCTATTCACCATCATCATTCTATCAATCATCCAAATTGATGGCTTCACCCAATCCAATAAACGATATTCTACATTCGAAGAGGCATTATCAGATGCTGAACAAGTGAAATGGCTTGATCTTAATTGTGAAGATATCGCAGACTTTAGTGAGAATATTTCCAAACTGCCTAATGTAGAATCCTTGTATCTTTCTGGATGCGATCTAAAGAAACTGCCAAAAGGATTAGATAAGATTAGTAATCTAAGCCTCTTAAATGTGCAAGACAATCAATTAAGCTCATTGTCTTCAGCAATTGAATCTTTAGAAAAGATGTCCGTAATCAATCTTCGAAATAATGAATTTAAAACATTACCCCCAGTACTTACTAAGCTGTCAAACTTGCGAGAAATTGATTTGTCCGGCAATGAAAATCTAAAACTTGATGATGCAATTACAACTTTATCTCAAGTCGAGAAACTGGATTTTCTCTATTTAAGCTCACTGAATATCACCACTATTCCGTCTAACATCAAAGACTTAATATCACTAGAAGAACTCCATCTTTCCGAAAATCCGAATCTAGATTTATCAGATGCTTTTAATTCCCTCTCAAAGGTCCCCAACTTGAAAATTCTTGTCTTGTCAAAAAATGACTTGAATGTCATCCCGTCTGATGTGCAGCTAATTAAACAAGTAAACGGATTAGTATTGGATGAAAATCCAGAACTACAATTGGAAAGCTTAATTGAGAGCATGAATGAATTACCAGAGCTGAAAGTGCTATTGCTTAGAAATAATCAGATCACCCAATTACCAAAAGACCTAAAAAACCTTTCAGGTTTGGCCGTTTTAGAACTAAGCGGGAATAACTTCTCTGAAGATGAGCAGGAGAGAATAAAATCGACACTTCCCAATACCAATGTGGTGTTTTAGATAAGAAATTCATTCTATTAAAAAAGGTCCCAGCAGTGCCGGGACCTTCGATCTTTAAACGTAAAATTATGAAGAGTCTGGTATACTCCTCACAAGTATCAATCCAGCCCTTCTAAAAATCCAGTGTGGGCTTTTTTAGTATTAAAATCTGAATCGTAAAGCAATGGCCAATCTGGATGACCCCAGAAATCAACCAGCCATGTTTCGTCATCTCGCATTCCCCAAATTGTGAGTGCAAATTTACTCTCCTCTGGTATGGCATTATAAACCTCCACCACTTCCCTAACCTTTATTTGTTGATCCAAAGCGCGTTGATTAGTTAAGGCCACCAGGTCATTATTAGGATTGGCCCGGACATCTAGTTCCGAAAAGTGAAGCAGCAATCCCAAGTCAGTTACCTCTTTTGCAGTGGACGCAATCAAGTCTTTCCCTGGAAAGTCGTATGAGATGTGCATTTGGAACCCAAAGCCATCTACAGGCACTCCACGATCAATAAAATCTTTCATAAGGTTGATCGCAGCTCTTCTTTTAACCGCATCAATTACCATACTATAATCATTGTAAAAAATCAGCACTTCAGAATCTGCTTCCCGAACCCAATTGTAACATTTCTCTATGTAATCATCTCCCATTCTCTGCCGAAAGACAGAATTTCGCAATGCTCCTGTATTATCTTCAAACGCTTCATTTACAACATCCCAGGATTTGACTTTGCCTTTATATCGAGTAACTACGGTTTTAATGTAATCCTCGATCATATCTTCGAATTCCTCATCAGTCCCGGAAAAATTTTCAACCCAACTTGGAGTGGCATTATGCCAAATCAAAGCATGTCCATGAACCTCCAAACCATTGTCTATGGCCCAATCCACCGTGGCATCTGCAGAGGTGAAGTCGAAATTTCCTTCTGAAGGATACATGATATTCATCTTCATCTCATACTCACTAGTAATCTGGTCGTATTCGTCCAAGAGAATTTGTTCATGTTGCCCTGTGAGACGGTTTGAGCGAACAGCCATACCAACAGGAAAATCTGCGGCATTCTTCAAGAAGGTATCCGAACCGGAGTTTCCTCCCTCACTGAGCGTGGTAACACTAACGACGTTTGAGTAATCCGAAACAACATCCCGCAATACAGCCTGCACCCTAACAAAATAAGTTGTGGATGCTTCAAGACCTGTCACTGTTATTTCAGAAAATCCATTTCTTAGTGCGTCGTATGAGGTTAACAAATCATTGAACTCATCATCTGTCGCCACATCTATCAGATACGCTTCTGCGCCTTCTACAAAAGGCCAGTCTATAAAAAACGAGTTTTGGGTAATTTCAGTGGGTGTTCCAATTTCTGGAGCACTCAATTCTGCTCCATCATCTGAATCATCATCACCGCATGCTACTAATAATGTTGAAGTGACTGTAAGTATTCCTAATAAAAATTTGAAAAGTCTGTTTTTCATTTCATTTGATTAATGAAAGAGTGGCAAACTAGAAGTAAACCACTCTTATATAAACTAATTGTGTAACAATAAAATGGCAATTACTGGTAATAAAGGCTATCTAAAGCCTATGTAATCAATGTAAATATCACCTGACCACCCCTGATCCTGGAACCAGATTTCCGTCACTTCCGTGAAGCTTCCAAAGTCTGATAGTGGGATTTCGATATCAACCCATTCTCCCTCTGTGATAGTCACCAACTGAGGGTTGTCTGTGTCAAGTTTGACATTTACATTTAGTTGCTGTCCGTCTGTTCCTGCTCCACCATAAAGTGAAAAAGCAAAGACAGTCGTTCCGGCAATTGAGACATTGTCTTTGCCCCATGTTCCAAGTTGAGCGGCTCCACCAAAATCAGCAGCAAACGTCACTTTGATGGCATTATCACCTTCTCTTGTAGTTTCTGTGTTACTGAAGTCTGTGACACTTCCGCCCCAGCCTCCACCTTCACCGAAGATAGAAGTAACTGCGTCATCATAACCGATAATTGTCAATGGATCTGGCCCCAATTCTCTTTGTAGATCAAAACCCATTCTATCTATGTAAACCGTACCAGCCCAACCTTGATCCTGGAACCAGATTTCGGTGATTGATGTAGGGTTCCCCAGATCAGATAATGGAATTTGGAAATCCACCCATTCGCCTTCTTCTATGGTCACCAAAATGAAATTATCTACATCTGACCTCACATTGATATTCAATTGTTGGCCATCAGTTCCGGAACCTCCATATAGTGAAAAAGCAAATACTTCTGTTCCAGAAATCTCTACTGGGTCTTTACCCCAAGTACCTAATTGACCTCCACCACCATAAGAGCCGTCATAAGTTACTTTCATAGAACTTGTACCTTCTCTTGGGTTTTCGGTGTTAGTGAAATCCGTGGTTGTGTTCCATCCTCCTCCTTCGCTCATTAATGGGTCTACTGCATCCAAATAAACTGGAATCAATAAATCCCCCAATCCTGTAGAAGGAATACTGATTGCCAGCCCAAGAGAACCACTGTAACCATGGATAGTCACATAATTAATCACTCCAATTGAGGCCATCTCAGGAAGATCAAATACAATTTGATTTGCTGTATGAGCGTTGAAGTCGGCAGCTAATAGTGTGCCATGTCCTGGAATCTCCAGTGAAGCTACGAGATCTAAGTCTGTACCCATAATTGTTACTTCATCCACTCCAGGTCTTTGCTCTGATGGTGTGATTGAAGTTCCAACCGGCAATACAATAACCAAATCCTCTGTTGATTCTACATCTACTGGCGACAGTTGTTTTAGGATAATCTTTCCTGTTTCAACAGTGGCAGGAACAGTCAATGTGATTGCAGTAGCTGTATGACTATTGAAATCTGCCATTGCCACAGTTACCCCTTCATAAAACTCAACCTCAGTAACCAGATCAAGATTTTGTCCTTCTATTGTCAAAACAGACTCATGTCTAACAGAAGATGGATTCAATGCTGAAATCTGAGGAGTAAGAACATCAAGGGCGGTTTCAAATGCAAAAACTGCTGGTTCAGTACCCCCTGAGGTAAATGTTATAAATCCTGATTGAGCGCTCATGGGTACTTCCACCTGTAATTCCGAGCCAGTTTGAGAAACAAAATTTTCGCCCAATACAATCAAATCACTTGGAAAGGTAATTGTCTCAATCCAATTCAGTTTATCGCCTGTGATAGTGATTGTTTCACCTGGTTTTATGGAGTTTGTTATTCCATCGATTGTAACATCAACTTCAAAATTGAGAATAGTTTTAGTTTCAATTTCTTCCGTTGGAGTCTTAAAAACTAAAACACCTGGTTCAGCAGCTTGAGGAACCACTACTTCAATTGAACCTGATGATTGATTCGCAAAGTCTGTTACCTCTACATCAGGCTTGAATAGAATGGAAGTCACTTTATCCAGATTTGTTCCAATAACCTGAATTGTCTCTCCGTGCTTTACTCCAGCAGGTCCAAAACTAAGTACAGTTGTTTCCTCGCTAATCGGCTCATCTTCCTCACATGAAGTGAGAATGAAGCTCGCAACCATTGCACATAAAACAAATGGCAGAATTGTTCTTATCGCTAATATTTTTTTCATTTTCAATGCTTTATTGTTTGAATCAGAGTTCTACAAATCGGATATTATCCACATAAAACTCAATTGCATTACCATCATTTTCCGGGGAACCGAGCAACCACATACTGATTGATCCGGCTGCTGATTCAATGAAGTCCTGACCAGGCGTGTAAAAAGTACCTTGATCATCATTGTTACCCATATGGTATTCGAAACTTGTAAGTGGCACTACCACAGTGATCCATTGACCATTGGTATCAAAAGTTGCATCCTCATCTTCCCAAGGAGCCCAAATAGCTCTGGCGTTGATGTCGTTACTCCAGATTTCCTGATTACTGTCAATGTGATCTGATGGTGCTAAACATATGTTCAGGTGACCACCGTACCAGTTATTCACTTTTGCCTCAAACTTCAAGACATATTCTCTGTATGATCCTGAAAAGTCAGGATAGAAATTATCGGTTCTGGAAGCGTCCGCTCCTCCCCAATATTCAAACAACAATGGTGAATTTGCAGGTGATCCTGGACCTTCATCCCTTACATTTGCATCAAGATTTCCTCTGAATACATTATAGTTTCCGTCTAGCTCACCATCACCAGTTTCAGGCGCCCCAATTCTCCATCCATTTGGTTGTAAATCATCGAAATTCAATACGGTATTTCGAGAATCCCAGAGATGAAATCCAGACTCTACCTCGCCAAAATTGGTCGTCACTGTAACAGGTCCTTCAATTGCTCCTTCCGGAACGGTAAATTCTATCCTCTCCTGCGAGATGGAAACCACCTCTCCTGCAACTCCACCAGTGTAAGTAATGACAGCTGGTTCAAAGAAGAAGTTACCATCAATAACCAGATTCTCTCCAGCTTGTGGCCATTCGTTAACAGCCGATGAAATCACCGGAGCACTGATTGATACTTCAAAAGGGTACTTAAGTGTATCACTGTCTTCATCTATTAAGTAGATAATATCAGTTACTTCATTGGGTGCTGAATTTGGCACCTGAACGAAAATAGTTTCATTAGTAACCCAGGTTGGGGTGAGTGATGCTTGTTGGTCATTAAACCACACCTCTCTAATTCCACCCAGATTGCTCCCTATCAAAACAATCTCACTTCCTAAATTGGCTCTTACCAAAAGAGAATCTGACTGATCAGGGTTTGCTACCCTTACGTAAGAAATAAGCGGTTCTCCATTGGGATCCTGAATGCCCACTCCATCATCTTCCTCGCACGATAGAAAAACGATTGTGGAAAGCACTACTATTAAATATTTTTTTAATCTCATTTTCCTATTGATTTATTCAAATTCGTATTCAACTGATTCTGATCCCGCTCCTAATAATGGGTTTGTAACCACTTCGTTTGCAGGAATTGGTAACCACATTTTGTCTTCCGTTAAAGTGATCACAGGCTCAGAATTAAAATTGGCTGTATTGGCAGTTCCAGCTTCGTTTGGTCCAACTAATTCATATGCATTTGGATCATTCTCAAGTGCATCATTAGGATCAATTCTGAAGTATTGATGAGATCTTCTTTGAGCATTTAGCATTGCCAAAGTTCCAGCTGCATCTCTATAATACTGTCTCTTGATATCCAACCAGGACATAGCTTCAAGACCAAATTCAACTCTTCTTTCATTGAACAAGTCTCTAAAGCTCATTTCATTATCTGAAGGTGGATTTAAGCCAGCTCTAGCTCTTACAGCTAAATAAGCTTCATATCCAGGTCCGGCAGAAAGAGAGTTTCCTGTACCCATCAAGGCTTCAGCATAAATCAGGTAAACATCAGCAAGCCTCAGCATATACATGTCCAATGGAGAATCAAGATTGGAGATCACGAAACCATGATCATTTACACTTCCAATCACATGCTTTTTAAGACTTGTAAGAGTAGGTGTCTGACCTTCGATTTGAGCTCCGGTTTCATCTCTTGAAAGGATTTCGTAAGTATAACCTCCATCAGTTACTTTGAGATAATCATAGAAGTCATTCGTTTGCATGTAAATGGCTCTTCTTCGAGCATCTTCTACTCCTTCTGCATTAGCTTCTAAGTTTTCGATATAATCTGCAGTCATGGATTTTCCACCACCCCAGGCTTGAGCGTCCTCTGTGATGGTAGAGTTTCTTGCAAAACGCGCTTGTCTACTACTACCAAATGAATACCCAGAATTGATCCATTGCAGTGCAAACAGTATCTCTGAATTATTCTCATTGGAAACCTGGAACATATCCTCATAATTAGGATATAATGTCAATCCACTATTAACAATGACATCTTGAGCATAATTGGCCGCAATTGTGAAGTCTTCTGCACTTCCAATACTTCCACCTCCGGCAGCTCGCTGACCAAGAGTTACATGTAATTTTGCCAACATTCCCTTAGCTGCCCACTCAGTAACTCTTCCATCGGAATCAACACTTGGAAGGTTGTTTGCTGCAAATTCAAAATCTCTTCTTATGAATTCATATATACTAGCAGTCGTGTTTTTTGGTAAAAACAGGTCGCCACTAGCAACTTTTGAAGCAGGTTTTTCAATGATTGGCACATCACCCCAGTATTCAACCAGGTAATAGTAAGCCAAGCCTCGCATGAATCGTGCTTCAGCTACTCCTGCATTGATGGCCTCCTCACTTACACCGTTTGAAGATGCAATTGGTGGTACATCATCAATTAACAGGTTGGCAAAAGAGATAACGTCATAGAGTCCTTGCCATCCGTTATTGATATGAGTATTATTTTCATTGAATGAAGCATAGAAAAATTGTCCTTCCTGATCCCAATTGTGGAACATATCTCCAGAAAGCAGATCTCCAACACACCATCCTAAAACATCATTAAAGTTGAACCAAGGAGAGCCGTATAGCGCAGCAGTACCTTGTCTGATTTCGTCTTCACTTCTATACCAGCCATCTACTGTAGCCTGATCTTCGGGAGTAAACTCCAGAAACTCTTCATTACACGAAGTGACTGTTATGGTTAATAAAACCGCAAAAATGGTTTTTATATATCGTCTCATTTGTGTCAATTTTTATTTTTAAAAATCCAATTTCACACCAACAGTATAGACTCTCGGAGTTGGGTATCGACCTAAATCGAGGTTGCGTAATTGAGGGTTCTGATCGAATGAACCTATTTGTGGATCAAGACCTGTGTATTCCGTGAATGTGGCTACATTCTGCACATTCACATACACCATCAGATCCGACATCTTTATCTTCCTTGTAAGGTTTGATGGGAATCGATAGCTAAGCTTGACGTTCTGAATTCGGATATATGTGCCGTCTTCAATCCATCTTGAGGACATCACATGATTGAAGTTTTCTCCTCCATTATCAAATCTTGGAATTTCGGTGGTTGGGTCGATCAATTCAACATCGTTGATATTATTGATGTCGGTCCCTCCTTCTACCAATCTTGTTCTTGCTCTGTTTATGACAGATCTTGATTGGTTGTTGAAGTTATTGATCATTGACTCATTTCGAGCTCTGGCGTAATTAAGAATATCGCCTCCAACTGAGCCCAGCACATAAACATCTAAAGAAAGGTTTCCGAAAGAGAAATTATTGTTCAATCCGAATGTATAATCTGGATTTGGATCTCCAATGTAGGTTTGATCATCTGCATTGATTACTCCATTTCCATCAATATCCTTCCACTTAATATCTCCAAGCCATAGGCCACTATTTCTATCAATCTTATTCACTGAAGGATCTTCATCTGAAGGAATCTGAACAGCGTGGTTTGCTATATCTTCAGCAGAGGTAAAAATACCTTCCATCACATATCCATAGAATTGACCGATCGGACGACCAGACACAGTTGCTGCAGCAGTTTGAAATCCAGGGTACCAGTAGATATTGGAGAAAATTGGTGCATCTCCAGCATCAACTACTTTGTTTCTGTTGAAAGAAATGTTACCACTTGAAGACCATGAGAACCTCTCTCTAACCATATTTTTGGTTCGTATAGCCATTTCCAGTCCTCTGTTTTGCATACTTCCAACGTTTACCTGAGGTCCTTGAACTTGTGAACCAAATGTGGCTGGAAGGTTGACTTGAAAAAGTAGATTATCAGTCTCTTTCTCATAGGCATCTATTTCAAAGCTTACTTTTCCCGCAAATAGCTCAACATCTAACCCTAAATTGATTTGGGTAGTAGACTCCCACTGCACATCTCTATTGGAATATGCGTTACTTCTAACAGCTGGCCCAAAAGCAGAATTAAGCGAGACCAAAGAAGCTCCAAATGCATAGTTTGGAATAGATTCGTTACCTACTTGTCCCCACCCTGCTCTCAATTTCAGATCAGTAAGAAATCTGTTATCTGCCATAAACGGCTCTTCAATAATTCTCCATGCAGCGGATACTGAAGGAAACCAGCCAAATCTGTTGTTAGGTCCAAATCGGGATGATCCGTCTCTACGAATTGTAGCGGTTAGCATGTATCGATCTTTGAAGCTATAGTTACCTCTCAAAAAAGTTGAAAAAAGTGAGTTCCACCCTTTGTAACCAGTATTAGGAATATTGGAAACATCTCCCTGGTTAATAGTCTGAATATCATTTGGCAAATCAACCTTATAGGCTGTAAGTCCTTCAAAATTGCTTCTTTGAGACTCAACTCCGAGCATTGCTGTTAAATCGTGCTCACCAAAACTTTTCGTGTAAGTCGCAAAATTTTTCCAAAGCCAAAAGAAGTTCTGATTGGATGCCTGGGCCAGCTGACTTGTACTGTTGATTATCTGTCCCCATTCGTATGTAGGTAAAAAGGCGGTACTGTTGAGACTAGATATATCAGTAGCTAACTCTGATCTTATTTTCAGACCTTCAATGATTTTAAGTTCACCATAAAGATTACTTACGATACGATTATCAAGTGCTGTATTATTTCTTAGTTCTGCTAGTGCAACTGGGTTTGCTGTAACTTCTGCAGATGCATTCTGAGTGGAAGGGCCCGCGAAAGATCCATCAAAATTTCGGACGGGTATACTCGGAGGTGTTTGAGCGGCCTGGGCTACTACTCCATCACCACCGTCTCCGAGTATTATTCTTTCGTCCTTACGTGAAATCGTTATGCTCGTACCTACTGTAACAAAATCATTTAAATCAGCATCAAGGTTAAGTCTTAGGTTTAGACGCTCAAAATTGGAACCAAGGATAATTCCATCCTGAGAGAAATAACCTCCTGCTATTGCGTATCGAGTATTTTGCGTTCCTCCAGAAAATGTTACCGTGTGACTTTGCATTGGAGCTACTTCATATACTGCTTCCTGCCAATCTGTACCTTCTCCTAATAATGAAGGATCCTGAAACCTTGGATTTGCCTGAATAGTGGATACTTCTTGAGCAACTTCATTATTATATTCAGCATACTCCCTTAAATTCATCATATCGAAGGTTTTAGCCACCTCCTGGATTCCATAGAATCCTTCGTAGCTTAGTTTACCTTCTCCTGCTCTTCCTCTTTTGGTTGTGATGATCACTACACCATTTGCAGCTCTGGAGCCATAAATTGCAGTTGCAGATGCATCTTTCAATACATCTATCTTTTCAATATCATTTGGGTTTAGGAAAGCTAAAGGGTTGATGTTATTAGTTTGGCCGTTTGAACCCCCTGCCCATGTAAAACCAACCGAGCTTTGGGCACCACCTCCAATTTGAACACCATCTACTACATATAATGGTTCACTACTTCCGGTCAGGGAAGTTGTTCCTCTCACTCTTACCGAAACAGCCCCACCAGGTTGACCTGAGTTTTGGGTTACCTGAACTCCGGCCATTCTTCCTTGTAAAGCCTGGTCTACACTGGAAGTAACCATGGTCCTTAATTCATCTCCTGATACAGAAGCGACTGAACCAGTTAAATCACTTTTTCTTTGTGTACCATATCCTACAACAACAACCTCCTCTAGTGCCTGAATATCTGTGGACATTCCAACATCAATGGTAGTTCTATTCCCAATTACTACTTCCTTAGGTTCGAATCCAATAAAGTGGAAGGACAAAACGGCGTTGGTAGGGTTATCCACCATTATTTCATATTTCCCTTCAAAATCTGTTACCGTCCCTGCCGAGGTTCCTTTTATTAGAATTGTTACTCCTGGAAGGACGTCACCTGTTGACATGTCTGTCACGATACCGCTTACTTTCACCTGTTCTTGAGTTTGGTCAAACCAGGTCGAGGCAAAAGATGCCTGAAATGTGACGCTTAGAAGGGCAGTTATCAGAGTCATGAGCTTGACTCGATACACCCGTCTATAATTGGTATGTAATTTTTGTTTCATATTATTAAAGTTTCAATCTTCACTATATGTCGTAAATGCAGGATACAACTGCATTTGATGTTATTTACTTATTGATATTTGTTGTGTCAAAGTCTGAGTGCTTGGAGAATCAGCTACTCCGGAGAATCCTGGTTGCTTACCTCCTATTGTTAAGAACACCTTGCCTTTTGGATCTCTTTTAAGACCATCTTGACCAATAATTTGAAGGTTCTCTTTTGGTATTGTTAGCTGTACAATTCTTTCCTCACCTGCTTTAAAGAATTCTTTCTGGAAAGCGATTAATGTTTGCTGAGCTGAACCGTCTTCATCTGGAGTCGACATGTAGACTTGCACTGTTTCATAACCATCATATTCGCTGCTGTTAGAAATTTTCACGCTCAATTGAGCTTGTGCATCATCCTGAAAAGAAAAGTTTTCATACTCAAATACTGAGTAGCTTAAACCATGTCCAAATGGTAATAGAGGGGTTCCTTCAAAGTACTTATAGGTTCTGCCTTCCATGTCATAGGACTTGAAGTCTGGGAGATCATTTACAGACTTGTAAAAAGTTACCGGGAGTTTACCAGATGGATTAGCATCTCCAAAGAGTACATCTGCTATCGCCTGTCCTCCGAACTCACCTGGATACCAAGCTTCAATAATTGATGGAACATTTTCAGCTGCATAGTTGATAGCTATCGCGCTACCATTCAAGAGAACAAGCACAACAGGCTTACCAGTTTTCACCACCTCTTTTAACAATTTCTCTTGTGATGAAGGTAATGCGATATCGGAGCGGTCTCCTTTATCAAAGCCTTTCATTTCAACCGGCATTTCTTCACCCTCTATCTCCGGACTTAATCCGAGGCACAGCACTGTTAAATCAGAATTCTTAACTAATTCAAGAGCTGGTTCCATCAGGTTTTCATCGAGATATGCCCAGAGTAAATGAGCCTGTGGGTCTGCATGAAAGTTGTAGTAATCAATTTTTATGTCGACTGATTCTCCTTCTTTTAGTTCCAGGTCATGATATTCCAATCTTGGTTGATGATCATCACTAAACTCAAAGACTTGCTTTCCTTCCAGATAAAGTTTTGCAGCATTACAAGCTCTGAGGCCAATTCTATATTTCCCTGATTTTTCTGGAACCAATTGCCCTGTCCACCTAACGGTAAACGTATCAGTTTTCATTTCAAATGGTCTTTCTAGCCAGATAAAATCAACTTGCTGATCAACTCTATCGATTGTTGGATTTCCTTCCCAGCTATCATTTGCGAAATATTCTGCTTTCAACCCTGAATTGGACCCGTTCTTTAAGTTTTCTTCAGGTATTGGGGAAAGTAATGGCCATTCTTCAGCGATGTTAGCTCCTTGTTGGTAGCGAACATCAGCATTAGGAAGTTTAGCTTTGATCGATTGAAAAGGTGTAGAGTACTCCACGGTGGTTCCGTGATAATTTCCTAATAACGGATTAAGAACATTTGCATTTGGACCAATTACTGCAACCGACTTTAAATCCTTGCTTAGTGGCAATAAATCTGCCTCATTTTTTAGCAGAACGATAGATTCTCTTGTGACCTGACTTGCTAATTCTTTATGTTTATCACTTCTTACTACCTCGTATGGAATTTTAGACCAGGGCACAGAATTTGGGTCGTCAAACATCCCAAGTTTGAATCGTGCCGCCATTAATCTCACAAGCGCTTTATCTACTTCACTTTCATCTATTAGCTGAGAAAGAACCGCTTCACTTAGATTTGGATCGAATGTGTTTCCACAATTTAAATCAGTCCCAGATTTTACTGCCAAAGCGGAAGCTTGAGCAGCGTTATCACTTACACCATGTCGATCTGGAAAGTAAAAATCATTGATTGCCCAGCAGTCAGAAACTATGTATCCGTCAAATTCCCATGCATCTCTAAGAATTGAATCAAGCAAGACATTGCTCCCACAACATGCTAAATCATTAGTTCTATTGTAGGCGCACATTACTGAATGCACATTTGCTTGCTTCACAGCTTTTTCAAATGCAGGAAGATAAGTTTCATTCAGGTCTTTTGGTGTAGAGATGTAATTATCGACATGTCTTGATTTTTCCGGTCCACTATGAACTGCGAAATGTTTGGCAGTAGCTACTAGCTTCAGATACTTATCATCATCTCCTTGCAATCCATTGATATAAGCTACACCGAGCTCTCCTGTCAAATATGGATCTTCACCATAAGTCTCTTGTCCTCTACCCCATCTTGGATCTCTGAATATGTTGATGTTTGGTGTCCAGAAGGTTAATCCTTGATAAATACCTCTTTTATTTTCGGAAACAAAGCGATGGTGTTTAGCTCTTGCTTCATCAGAAACTGCTACTCCCATTTGATGAATTAAATCAACATTCCAAGTAGCACCCATTCCAATTGCCTGTGGAAATACGGTGGCCTCTCCGGCTCTTCCTACTCCATGTAAACATTCATTCCACCAGTTGTAAGCCGGAACACCCAATCTTGAAATAGCTGGAGCATCGTATCTCATTTGAGAAACTTTTTCCTTGAGCGTCATTTGAGAAACCAAATCACTTGCTCTTTGAATTGGAGTGAGTTCTGGGTTTTGAAAGTCGTAGTTGTATTTATTGGAGTCTGACCAGGAAAACCCATTCCCCAGAAAAACTGCAACCGCAAGCAATAGCGCCAACACAAAAAATGGATATGTAACTTTTAATCTTTTCATTTATTTACATCAAATTGACAATTACCACAATCAGGATTATCATCATGAAAATCAGGAGCAACTGGACCAATACCAGTTTTCCAATTTTCCTTCTGAACAGATCCCTTGGTTTACTTAAAAACTTCATTCGTAATTGCAATTACAGTATTCTCATATCCATGAAATATCAAATATTTGGCTTTGCATGAAAGATTTGTTGCACCGTGGGAGTTAATGCAACAAATCAGTCATTTCATGCAACAAGAGTTTTATTCTCTCACTAAGATTTTGGTGACCAGATCTCCATACCGAACTAAATAATACCCTGGTGAAGTACTTTGAAGGTCAATGCTTATCGAATCGGTTGGGGTAAACACGTCTATTTGCTCAATCATATTACCTGATATATCCAGCAGCTCCACCCGATCTCCAGGCCGAAATGTTCCATTCAAATGAATTCGACTTTTTGCAGGATTTGGAAACACTTTCACAGCACTCGACTCAAAGTCATGCTCAGCAATTTCAGTCTCTTCTCTTCCTGAACTAGTGCTGACCAACTGGAAGATCTGATTTCCATTACTGGTATTGACTCCCCAAAGGTGAACTACATTGGGATTCCCTTCCCAAATATCCAGTGCTCTCTGTTGATCGTGTTTTGGAATGAATTGAAAGTTATTTCCAACAGGGACTGCAATCCAAACCAAATGATTTCCATTTCCGGTCCAGTTTGTGGTTGCTACCGAAGCTTGATTTCCTGTCTCCGCGTATGGCACTTCCAATCTGCTATTAGAGTATTGACTGTTATAGATTTCATACTCTTCATTACCAAGATGAGTGAATATCCATTTAGATGAATTAGATCCTGAATTAGAAATACTATTACAGTTACCAACAGCGCCAGTTGCATTTACATATGTATTACTTGTAGCTTTTTTAATGTAATATGTCCCATTTGGAATAGCCTGTCCCTGACCGGCAACTGCATCCACATTTGTTTGTGCAGTATTGTCAAGCCGATTATTCCAGCCTCCTCCCGATGGAGCGATGAACACCTGGTATTGATAAGCGTTATTGGAAACAGGTGTGTTTGAAGGTATTGGTACCGAAACATTTAGAGACCCTGAGCCTGAATTAACTTGAGTATTGACTGATTGATAGGTAGTCCATGGTGATGAATCCAATTGAAACACCACTACGATATCCCTGTTTTGAGAAGCTGAATATTGA
Source organism: bacterium (assembly GCA_024743255.1). Lineage (GTDB taxonomy): Bacteria > Bacteroidota > Bacteroidia > Cytophagales > Cyclobacteriaceae > JANSWY01. The sequence goes on from JANSWY010000025.1 coordinate 24,773, forward strand.
ACACTTACAGTTGAGTTTTGCCCAATGACAGCATCATCCGAAGCGCTGACTGATACTATTTCATCGGTTCCTCCATTGTTACCACCTCCATGATTTCCATGTTGCCTCCAATTCATATTCAACCCGGATGGAGGGAATGAGGCATTAGGCAGACCACTTAAGCCATCAATTATACCAGTGTATGCACCAGGATTTTGGTTTTTCCCATAATTATCATTCCATGGCAAGTAACCTGTTTTGTCTCCAAAGTATCCGGAATTGATCGCTGTGATCCAGCTATCCTTATCTGAGATTCCCCATACCAACAATTCATCAACATTTGGCTCTGCTAAAGTCTTACTCACCATTTGCCAGTAGGAATTCTGAACAAACTGATCATCTAAATTCCCATTACTTGAATGGATATCCAACTCGGTAATGGCTACTTTCAAACCTCCTAAGCCATCATTATCATCACCCAAATTTCCCAATTCTCTGATCCTGCTAACTACATCATCCATGAAATTGTTACTAATGATCTCATGAGCGAGGTGTGATTGAAAACCCACACCATTAATAGGCGATCCGTTAGCGACAGCAGTACTTATTACACTGTACATATTGTCGCTTTTGAAGTTGCCTTTTTGCTCAATATTATAATCGTTGTAAAAAAGCATAACATCATTGTTTGCCGCTTCATCAGCCCATTTAAAACACATTTCAAAGAATAGCTGACGGGAGGATTGTTGACCATTATAAGTTCCGGAAGAGACCTTATCATACCAGGTTCCTGTTCTCCACACTTGTGATGAATTATCACTGAAGGCTTCATTGAAAACGTCCCATTCATCAATGTCGCTTCCAAAGTAATTGACCATTGCTTTGATGTAAGATTCTGAGAAGTCGTAGATGTTTTGAGTACTCCAGGCGGACCAGCCATTATTGCCATTTACTGCATCAAACAACCAACCTGGGGCCTGGTTATACCAAATTAGGGCATGGCCTCTGGCTCTTAGTTGCTCACTGTCATCTGTTTTGCAGTAAGCAATGAACCTGTCCATCCTGGCTTTATTCGCAAAATCTGAAGGTTGTATTTTGAATGGATTTGCCGGGGGATTGGGAAGGACAAAACTCATTTTCATGTCATTCTCCAGAACAAGGGCATTAAGTTCATTCCTGATAATATTATTCTCTTGAAAATTGAAGTTCTGGTTCATCAGTTGATCCAGACCATTAATGCTCAAAATGTTTCCGACATACTTTCCCTTTTGCTGAGCTTCTGCCTTTAGAGTTTGAGATTGAACTTGGGAATAACTTAGGGTAAGAATAAGGCAAAGTATCAATCTGCCTGCTGTGTTTAGTACATTCATTGGTTTAGGTTTTGAATTACACATGCCCGAGTAATACACTTGGGACATTCGTAATTTGTCAACCTATTCCTTCAAATAATATCAAGAATCAGCCTTTGAATAAGAACTTTGTTGCAAGAATTTGAAATGCAACATTTGTGTTAGTGAAACGAATCAGATCCTTTTTTCTTTGTTGGGCACAACACCAAAATATTCTTTATAACACTTGGTAAAATACGATGCTGAAGAGAAGCCTACCTGATAGCACACTTCATTTATATTAACATTTCCAGTAGTGATCATCTTCTTAGCTTGTTCAAGTCTGATTCTTCTGATGAATTCATTAACATTTAAACCAGTAAGCGTTTTCATTTTTCGATAGAGCTGACTTCTACTTAATGTAACTTCAGATGCCAGAAGCTCCACACTTAATTTGGAGTCACTAATGTTCTCAGAGATATAGGATATAACTTTCTGGAGGAAATCTCTGTCAGCAGAAGTGGTATTAACCGAATTCTCCATCTCGCTGATACCAGATAAATACTTGTCAAAGAGAACCTGTCTGCTCTTAAGCAATTGTCTTATTTGCGTTTCAACCAGCGGCATTTCAAATGGTTTGGTGATGTATCCATCGGCTCCTTTGTCAATTCCATAGATATGATCTTTTGTTGAGCTTTTTGCTGTTAACATAATCAAAGGAATGTGACTAGTAGATAATTCCTTTTTGATCTTTTCACAAAACTGGAACCCATCCATTTCTGGCATAATCACATCGGTAATGATTAAATCTGGCTGTCCCTCAACTGCTTTTTCAAAACCTTCTTTACCGTTTTTAGCGGTTTCCACCGAATAGTTCTCTTTTAACTCAGAGACCATGTAATTCCTCAACTCAGAATTATCATCAACTACCAGAATACTTGGCTTCTTTGTATCTGTAAGTAGCTCTTCAAGCTCCTCATCTTCAAATTCTACTTTCTCTACATTGGCAACAAGAAATTCTTTTTTTCCTGGATATTCACCTTTTACAATATCCTCTTCTTGAAAATGATCTTTGCCGATAGGAAAATACAAATGGAAGGTAGTCCCTTTTCCTTGCTCACTTTCAACCTCAACTTTTCCTTTGTGTAATTCAATGAAGCTTCTCACCACTTCCAGCCCTATCCCTGTACCACCGAAATACCACTTATTCATCTGTTCAACCTGGTAGAACCTTTCGAAAATCTTTTGCACATGATCTTCGCTCAATCCAGGACCTGTGTCACTGATACTTAAACGTAATGAGTCTGAACTATTTCCATCCAATAGGGGAAATTCAGTATTGATAATTTTTAGAGATATGTTGATCTCTCCATCATCTGGAGTGACTTTAAAGGCATTTGAAAGTAAATTGAAAAGCATTTTTTCAACCAAACCAGAGTCCACCCAAGCCATATGTGATTGTTGATCACCTTCAACTTTCATTTTGATATTGCGTTCATCTGCATCCACCTGAAAATAGTTTATGATTTCAGTTGCGAAAATGTATAGATCAATATGATGTACGTGAATTTTAAGTTTACCGGAGTTCAACTTTCTGAAATCCATTAGCTCATCAATTAGCCGCTCAAGCCTCTTTGCATTTCTTTGAATTATTTTCAGTTTTCGCTCTACTCCAGGTGGAGTTCCGCTATTCCCGACGAGTGTATTTAATGGAGATAAGATCAACGTAAGGGGTGTTCTGAACTCATGTGATATGTTTGTGAAAAATTGAAGTTTTTTCTGATTAAGCTCCTCACCCTGATGTCTGCGTTCTCTTTCATTTAGTACTTCCTGGCGTTCATTAATTCTGACTCTCAAAACCAGGTACAACATGTATAGCAACACCAGGAATAACAAAACATATGCGACCAGAGCCAGATTACTTTTGTACCAAGGAGGTAAAACTGTGATTTTCAATTCCAATACATCATCTGACCAAACACCGTCATTGTTGGCCGCTTTTAATTTAAAGGTGTAATCTCCCTGCTTAAGTGTAGTGTAGTTTGCTTCTCTTTGATTGTCCACATAATTCCAACCCTCTTCCAGGCCTTCCAAATAATAAGCAAACTGAATTTGGTCTGGTCTTGTAAAATTGATACCTGTGTATTCAATGCTAAATACCGACTGATCACTTGAAAGTGTGATTTCTTCAGTCATTGAAATTGGTTCCTCCAGTGGCGAACCAGCTTCCCCAATGTTTACTTCTTCATTAAAAATCTTCAGACTTGTAAGATAAACCCTAACCTTCTCGCTATTCTTTCTGATGTGAGAAGGCTTCATAACATTAATACCATCCACACTTCCAAAAAGGATTGATCCATCTGACAAAGCAGCAATTGCCCCGTAGTTAAAGTCATTTGTTGTTAGTCCATCATCTTTAGTGAAATACTTTATTCCTTCTTCGGAGATTTTTGCAATTCCAGATTTGCTGGTAATCCAGATGTTCTTTTCCTTATCCTCAGTTATAGCAGTAATTGATGATATTCCTGATTTATTAAACTCGGAATTTTCAAATACGGAATCAATTCCAGGATCGTATGTATAAAGACCAGCCCCGTCAGTACCTATCCAAATATTGCCACGGCTATCTTCAAATAGTGACAAGACATAATTGAAACTTGGGTGTTGTACAACATTTTCATACTCGGCACGGAAGGACCGCAAGGTGGTATCGCCGTTTATAAAATCCATTTTGAAAAGACCAATAGTTGATCCAATCCATAGATTTTTTTGCTGGTCAACCAAAATATCACGGATATCTGCACGATGAAGATCCGTGCTCTGCATTGCAGTAGGATTCAATTGAGTTATTGATTTGGTTGACCTCTCAATAACATGCACACCTCCTCCAAATGTAGCCACATAAATCATGTCTTCACTCTCTGCAAACTTCATAATTCTGTCAGAGCTAATATTACTTTGGTTTGCGCTATTGATATTGATAAAGCTGTTTTGATTTGAAGGCAGACAGAAGAATCCACCTCCCCAGGTTCCTACCCAAAGATTTTGTTCATCATCCTGAAAAACTGCCTGAACAGAAGTATTGGTTAAACCACTGTACCCGTTATCCGAAGTGTATGATGTAAAACGACTAGATTCAGGGTCATACAAATCAACTCCTCCTCCATCCATACCCACTAATACTTTTCCATCCTCCCGAATATGAAAACTGTGAACAGAGTTTGAAGTAAGAGAATAAGACTCATTGAATTGATGTCTAATCGATTCAAATTTGCTGAACTTTGGATCATAAAGTCCAATCCCCATATTATAATAACCGAGCCATAATCTACTTTGGTCATCAACCAGCAGTTTCCATATTGAATTTGATTCAACAGAACCGACTACATAATCCTTATGTAAAAATTGCTCTGATTCCTTAGTGTAGTTATTAAAAGAAATTAAGCCATCATTTTCGGTTGCGCATATTAAATGATCGCTACCCCAAACTTTGAGATCCATCAAGCGCTTTGAAGTAATAGTGTAGTTATTTACATGTACTACCATTGAATTATTAACAAGCACTTCCAGAAGGCCTTGGTTTTTTGCGCCTATCCATAGTTTCCCATCTTTAATCACAATTGATTCCATTGAGACCGACAATAAAGGCTCATCTTTAAAAAACGCGGGCTGAGAAAACTGCTCAGTGGACTCTGAATAAAGTAGTAAACCACTATTGCTAACAGCGTAAATCCTACCGTATTTATCCTCTACAATTCCTGTTATTTGTGGGCTTCCTGGCGTTGATTTCAAGTCTATTGTATCATTAAGAACCCCAACTTGTTCCACTGGATCAAGGCTAAACGATGTTACTCCATAATTGGCAAAGATCATTGTTCCATCTTTCCGTTCATGCATCTGCATTATTGATGTCACATTGTTTTCATCATTGCCATCAATCCGAAGTGCTATTCTATTGAATGATTTAGTTTGTGGGTTATATAGGTTTAGTCCTCGTTCAGTACCAACCCAAACTCTGCCTTTTTGATCTTGTTTTAGACATAGAATAAAGTCACTATCTAAAGATTCATTGTTGTCCTTATCAAACCTGTGGGCCCAATAGCCAATTCCGTCTGTGCGGTATAAGCCTGCTCCGTATGTTCCAATCCATAGATATCCCGAGGAATCAACCAATAAATCATTAACTGGTCGATTTGGGAAGGTCTCATTAAATGTCTGGAAAGTAGGATTAAACTTACTTTGTCCATTTAATGCTCCAGGTAGAATTACTACTGTATTGATTAAAACTAAACCGATTAATGTGCTCAGCCGCATATATAAAAATAATGAAACTCCAGCTTATGATTATTTGCCAATGCTCTTTTCTGTAGGCACTTCAACCCCCTTATTATTCCATTTTACTACAAAAAATTTGAGTGGTGTCTCTCCTGAATTATAAATACCATGTAATTCCCACGGTCTGGCATATAATAAATCACCAGTTTCTGCATTCGATAGCTCCCCATTCAAATTCCATGTACCATTTCCTTCAACAACCAACAAAAATTCTTCTTCTGCGTGTTTATGAGGCGGGTGTATCTCGTCATCAGGATTGATGACTGCCATTGCAGTAAGTGTGTTTTTGGTACCATAGGTGGAAGTTGAGTCGGTGGTGTATATCCAAATCTTTCCCCAATCTTCCTTGGTAAGATTGAAATCTGACTGTTTGAATATTTGAGTTGGGATTTGGTCCTGTTGATTTTGAACCATCATGCCACCAAAAAATGACATTGACATCAAACTGATGACAGCTAATACTTTTAAATACATCTTATTGGTTTTTACAATTTGTGCTCCTACAAGTAACTATGTAATTAAGCAAACTCAGCACAAATGCAATAACAATTATGATGCATTAGTTATCATTTTTGATGTATAAACAACGATAAGAGGGAAAAACGAAAAATATTACGGAGAAAATCAATTAGTTCTTCAAGAACTTGTATGCATTACTAAAGTGAGTTTTATCATCCTTCACCACGAGGAAATAATAGCCCGGAGCGAAATCTTTCACTTTAATTTTAAATCTACCTTCAGCAACTTTTTCAGGTTCGATTTTCATTTCATTACCGATGATGCTGTGCATTTCGAATTTGGCATCTTTCAATTGATCTGCTGAGACCTCAACTATTAAAAATTCAATTGCCGGATTTGGATAAAACGATACCTCAGGTTTGAGGGAAATATTTGCGTTTGCCAGTTTAGTTTCTGTAAAATCCTGACCAACCGCTGCTGAAAAAGTCAGAGCGAAAACGAGGAACGTCGATATGATCAGTTTATTGCGCATAAATATTAATATCAAAATACGTAAATTTTTTCTCATTGTTGTAATATTTTTTCAATTTTTTCGTATCCAAATATTACAGCAATTATTCTGCCAAAAACTCACATTAGATTGATTTAATCATAAGTGATTGAAAAGCAATAATTTAGAGTTCGTATCCCATCAATTCCGCAAATGCTTCTGGAAGATGATTCACAATATCAGAAGCGATCAAACTTATTTCTCCAGTTTTCTTTACGGCAATATCTCCAGCTAAACCATGGATGTAAACTCCAGCTTTCAACGTTTCTTCCGCTGCAATACCTTGACCTAAAATCCCGGAAAGTATTCCTGTAAGAACATCACCACTTCCGGCGGTTGCCATTCCAGGATTTCCAGAATTATTGAAAAAGACTTCTCCTTTTGTATTAGTAATGCAGGAATGCGCTCCTTTGACCACTACGTTCACAGAATATTTTTTAGAAAACTCGATTTGCTTGTCCAATTTCTCAAAATCATTCTCCCATTTGCCGACCAACCTTTCAAATTCCCCGGGGTGCGGAGTTAATATAGATCCAGCCGGTACGTACTGCATTAACTGCATTCTTTCAGCCAGAATATTTAATGCATCCGCATCTATGATGATTGGATTCTTACATTGTTTTAGCAGTTCGTCAAACGCTTTTGAGGTAACCTTGTTTGCATTTATTCCTGGTCCAATTCCTATACTGCTATATTGCTTAAGCTTAGGAGGAAAAGAGAAATAGTCATTATGTGCGTCCAAATCTACCATTGCCTCAGGAACAGCTGTCTGAAGAGCAATTAAACTTTCCTGTGGGGCATGAACGGTCAAAAGTCCAGCTCCAGATCTTAGGATTGCTCTGGCTGCTAATATTGCCGCTCCAGTTTTACCTGTACTTCCAGCGATTAGCAATACCTTCCCAGCTTCACCTTTGTGAGTAAACTTGCTTCTCGGAACAAATAACTCTGAAAAATCACCTGGCTCAATTAATTGATATTGAGTTTCCAAGCCATTAATGAATGCCTGACTCAAACCAATGTCTACCACCTCCCACTCACCAACATACTCAGCATTTTGCGGCAACATGAAAGCCAATTTCGGTACTTGAAAAGCAACTGTATAATCCGCTCGTATTATTGTTTCGCTTGGTGTGTTTACATCTGCAAAAAGTCCAGATGCTATATCTATTGAGATTCTTGGTGCCTTTTGATAGTTAATGTATCCAACCAACTCAGTGTAAAAACCTTCCAAAACTCTATTCAAACCAGAACCAAAAAGACCATCAATAATAATCGCATCCTCCTTGATGTTGTAGAAGTCTGTTTTATCCTCGATTTGGTGGACCTCTACCTGATTTTCAATTCTTCTGAAGTTTGTGATAAAGTCTGGCGACCCCTTCTCTATATTTCCTACGACATTAATTCTGACTTGATATTTACGTAGTAGCAGCATCCTTGCTACTGCCAGGGCATCTCCCCCATTATTACCTGTTCCCGCAAAGACGTGAACATAAATACCATGTGGGAATTTATCGGTGAACCAATCTGTAAAAGCATATGAAGCCCTCTCCATTAAATCGATGGAAGCTATTGGCTCTTTTTTGATAGTATACTGATCCAGGTGCCGCACCTGGTTCGAGGTTAGGATTTTTAGCATGAATGGTGAAGTGTTTTCCGTTTAAGCTGATTAAAACTACATCACCTGAAGATAATCTCAAAAAAATTTACCGATCTACCTCACCCAAAACAAGATCCAAGGAACCTACAATTGCAACAAGGTCTGAAATCATACTATCCTTACTCATAACAGCCAGGGCCGACAGATTAACAAAGCAACATGAGCGAGCTTTACACCTGAAAGGAACATCGGCTCTACCATCAGCTCTGAAGAAATAACCTAACTCGCCTTTTGGGTTTTCACCACGGATATAAAAATCCTGAGCTTTTGGTCTAATTTTCTTTGGAACGATCTCACGGGGATCAAAGGATCTTGTTCTTTTATGATCTCCGGTTAGTTGAGTCAGACATTGATCAATAATCTTCAGAGATTCGAAGCATTCCTTCATCCTAACCCAGGTTCTGTCCCAGCAATCTCCAACTGTTCCCACTTCACCTTTTCCTACAGGAATTTCAAAGTCCAATTCCGGATAAATAGAATAGCCATCAACTTTTCGCAAATCATACTTTAAGCCTGATCCTCTAAGCATTGGGCCACTTACACCATAATTGATTGCCAGATCCATCGGCAAGACGCCAACATTTGCTGTACGGTCAATGAATATTTTGTTGCTGATTAATAAGTTTTCTAATTCAACAAGCTTGGGTTTCAAATATTGAGAAAACTGAATGCATCGCTCCTCAAATCCAACTGGAAGATCATAGAACAGTCCTCCAATCCAGATATAGTTATAAAGCATTCGAGCACCACAAACCCATTCCAGCAGCCTCAGAATATGCTCTCTGTCCCTCATCATCCAGAGAAACGGTGTAAATGCTCCAATATCCATCCCATAAGTCCCGATTGCTACAAAATGTGAAGCCAACCTGTTTAGCTCAGAAACCAATACTCTGATATACTCAACTCTTTTGGGAATTTTATCTTCAATACCAAGCATGCGCTCTACACCCATTGCGTAGACATGCTCAGAATTCATTGCTGCCAGATAATCCATCCTATCTACAAATGGAATGGTTTGATTATAAGGCATTGATTCCGCATGCTTCTCAAAGCATCTATGGAGGTATCCTAAATGTGGTATTACATCTTTTACGATCTCTCCATCTGTGAGCACTTCCAACCTTAGAACACCGTGAGTTGATGGGTGCTGCGGGCCAATGTTTAGAAGCATTTCTCCAGCCTTCAGATCCTCTTCTTTGTAAAAAGTAGGTTCTGATTGATTTAGGTTATCAGGGTGGTATTTATACTGCAACTCCATTAAAAATCAACCTTTATGCCGTGGAAATACTCTTGAGTGGAATAATCCTTTCTTAATGGATATCCTTCCCAATTGTCTGGTAGAAGAATTCTTCTTAAATCAGGATGTCCAGTGAAGACAATGCCTAATAAGTCAAAAGTCTCTCGTTCCAGCCAGTTGGCACCCTGCCAGATTGGTGTAATTGAATCGATCTCTGGTTTGTCTCTCGGCAATTCCACCTTTATTGTCAGTCCAAAATCATTCGGTATTGAATAGAGATTGTAAACCACCTCCATTGTATTCGCTTCTGGGCCATTGTCAATGCCCGTAATGCAGCTCAAGAAGTCAAAATAGGTTTCTTCAGAGTTGTACAATCTTTCACAAATTGCAACAAGATCAGATGCTTTGATTTTTAATCCAACAGGAGAACATGCTTCATCCACCTGAACTTCAAAATCGCTTCGAATGACATATAGTATAGTTTCAATCGTCATATTTGAATAATTAAGCTGATCTTCTTTTTGCGTTAAGTTTTGCTAAAGCTTCAGGTTTCATCAAGGATTCGTTTCTGATTTTTTCCTGTAGTTTCAAAAAACCTCCAATAAGCGCTTCTGGTCTTGGTGGGCATCCTGGCACGTAAACATCTACCGGGATTACTCTATCAACTCCTTTCACCACATGGTATCCATGCTCCCAATAAGGACCTCCGCAATTGGAGCAAGAACCCATTGAGATTACATATCGGGGCTCAGCCATTTGTTCGTAAAGTCTTCTGACTCTATCTGCCATCTTGAAAGTAACAGTACCTGCCACAATCATGACGTCACTTTGTCTGGGAGAAGCTCTTGGAAGCACCCCAAACCTATCCATATCATATCCTGAAGTATAAGCAGACATCATCTCGATTGCACAACATGCAAGACCAAATCCCATTGGCCACAAACTTGACAATCTGGCCCAGTTGATTAAATCATCCACTTTGGTGATAATAACACCACCTTTTCCAAATTCCTGATCTAATAACCCTTTCATCTACTTAACTCCGTTATTAAGTTTCTCATAAACCTCTTTGGGAACAGCACCTTTGAAGGAAGATTTTTGAATTTTTGGCTTCACCCAATCCAGATGACCCTTCTTCCAAACATAAGCCAGACCTAGAGCCAACACTCCAACAAATAATGCGATTTCAATTAATGAAAACCAACCCCAAACTCCGTTAGTTTCCGCTAATAGTTCTTTATCTCCAAAAACAGTCGCCCAGGGAAACAGAAAAATTAATTCCACCTCAAAGAGTATGAATACAAGAGCGATGATGTAGAACCGAATGTTGAATTGCCCCCAGGCACTCCCAACGGGATCTTCACCGCTTTCATAGGTAGTTAATTTCTCTTCATTTGGCCTGTTTGGCCTTAAGATTTTACCAACAAAAAGTGTTACTAAAATGAATAAAAGGCCCCCAATAATGAACAAGAGTACTACTCCAAATCCAGTTATCTCTAAATTCATGAAGGGAAGTTAGTAAGTTTTGTTTGCCTGCTAAAACTTTGGAGGGGTAAGATGCTTAAAATGTCCATTAAGCTTGATTTTCTCCTTGGCTGACTGAGCTCTTTCCAGTGCCGGAATCAAATTAGCGAGGTGGCCTATTATAAACTCAATTCTTGCTGACTCATTCAAAATCTGTAGAAGGTTGTATTCCTCCTCAAGGTTCAATCCTATTTTGTGAGCAATTGTGTAACTATTGGAGTTCTCTGAAAGTCTCAGTTTATCACTCATGTGCAGCCAGGAAAAAAGTTCAGAAGCCAGAGTAAACATCTGTTCACGACCTTCAAAGGTATGATCAAAATCATTTTCAAGATATTTCACAACACCTCCGGCATAGAGTTTATCATTCCATGTATCATGGTACTCTACAATTTCAAAAATCTCAGTGCCTCTTGTACGGATATCCATTCTTCCATCCTCATATACCTTTTCAACTTTCAGAATTTCAACCTCTGTTCCAAATTCGATCTTGTTGTTGACATATGAAGGAATCCCAAATGTCCCGTCACTCTCCAGACAATCCTTCACTAATTGCTTATACCTTGGCTCAAAAATATGCAGGTTAAGCAGCTCGCCAGGATATGCAACAATATTTAGTGGAAAAAGTGGAATCTCTTTCGTCATAGAGTATTCAACCACTAATTGGTAAGAAAGTTTGGAGGAAATGCAAATAAATGTGATTGGGAAATTCTAAATACTAATCTCGAAATCCTAAGTTGAAATTACTCTGAAGTACAAACTGTTTGGGCATAAAAAAAGTGGCTCAGTTTCCTGAACCACTTATGATGTTATTAAAATTCTTCTTTTAAGAAATCGAGTCAAGAATTTGATTCAGTGTAGCACTTGGTCTCATAGCTGAAGAAGCTTTATCGAAATCAGGCTGGTAGTATCCACCAACATCCACCGCACTTCCCTGAGCATCATTTAACTCCTGGATGATTTTATCTTCGTTTGCAGCCATTTGCTCTGCAGCGCTTTCAAAGCTTGCTTTCAAGCCTTTGTCTGTAGTTTGTGAAGCCAACTCTTGAGCCCAGTACATTCCCAGATAGAAATGACTTCCTCTGTTATCCAGCTCGTTTACCTTTCTTGAAGGGGATTTATCGTTATCCAGGAACTTGCCAGTTGCAGCGTCTAACGCTTTTGCAAGAATCTTTGCTTTATTGTTTCCAAATGAATCACTTAAGTGCTCCAGAGAAACTGCCAATGCAAGGAACTCACCAAGAGAGTCCCATCTCAAGTGACCTTCCTGCTCAAATTGCTGAACGTGCTTTGGAGCTGATCCCCCAGCACCAGTTTCGAATAAACCTCCACCATTCATAAGAGGAACAATTGAAAGCATTTTAGCACTTGTCCCTAATTCTAAAATTGGGAATAAGTCGGTCAAGTAATCTCTTAATACATTTCCTGTTACAGAAATGGTATCCTCTCCCTTGATGATTCTCTCTAGTGAGAATTTAGTAGCTTCTACAGGTGCCAGGATATGTAAATCTAAACCTTCAGTATCGTGGTTTTTAAGGTATTCATTTACCTTAACAATCAATTGAGAGTCGTGAGCTCTGTTTTTATCTAACCAGAAAACTGCAGGAGTACCAGTAGCTTTTGCTCTGTTTACTGCAAGTTTTACCCAGTCCTGAATTGGAGCGTCTTTTGTTTGGCACATTCTGAAAATATCGCCATTTCCAACAGGTTGCTCAATCAACACATTTCCATCGCCATCTACAACCTGAACAGTACCTTCTCCATCAATCTGGAATGTCTTGTCGTGAGAACCGTATTCTTCAGCTTTTTGAGCCATTAGACCAACGTTTGGTACGCTACCCATGGTAGTAGGATCAAAAGCTCCATTCTTTTTACAGAAATCAATTGTTTCCTGGTAAACTCCAGCATAAGATCTATCCGGAATAACAGCTTTCATGTCTTTAGCAGCTCCATCAACTCCCCACATTTTTCCACCTATTCTGATGGCTGCAGGCATAGATGCATCAATAATTACATCACTAGGAACGTGCAAAGAAGTAATTCCTTTATCAGAATTAACCATCGCTAACTCAGGTCTTCCAGCATAGATATCATTGATTGTAGCTTCAATCTCTGATTGTTTTTCAGCTGGTAACGATGATATTTTAGCATAGACATCTCCAATACCATTGTTAGCACTAATTCCTAAATCATCAAAAAGATCTGCGTATTTGTCAAACAAGTCTTTATAGAATGCCTTCACAACTGCACCAAATATGATAGGATCTGAAACCTTCATCATGGTAGCTTTCAAATGAACTGAGAAAAGAACACCTTGAGCTTTCGCATCTTCGATTTCCTTCGCGAGGAAAGCACTTAGTTTATCCATGCTCATGACAGAAGCATCGATAATTTCTTTGTCAAGCAAACTCACCTTAGAGTTAAGAACAGTTGTTTCACCGCTATTGCTCACAAACTGAATCTTAACATCTTTAGCTCCATCAACTGTTACAGATTTCTCAGAACCGTAGAAATCACCACCATCCATACTTGATACATGACTTTTTGAGTCCGACTTCCACTCGCCCATTGAATGTGGATTGCTCTTAGCATAATTTTTTACAGCTCTTGGCGCTCTTCTGTCGGAGTTACCTTCTCTAAGAACAGGGTTTACTGCGCTACCCTTAATCTTATCATACCTGGCTTTGATTGCTTTCTCCTCATCAGATTCCGGCTCTTCCGGGTAATCTGGAAGATTGTATCCCTGAGATTGCAATTCTTTTATAGCTGCTTTCAATTGAGGGATTGAAGCACTGATATTTGGAAGCTTAATGATGTTAGCTTCAGGAGTTTTAGCTAGCTGACCTAGTTCTGCCAGAGCATCTCCAATTTTCTGGTCCTCAGTAAGATTTTCTGGGAAGTTTGCGATAATTCTTCCAGCCAGAGAAATGTCTTTTGTTTCTACTTCAATTCCTGCGGTTGAAGTGTATGCTTTAATAAATGGTAAGAATGAATAAGTTGCTAATGCAGGTGCCTCGTCGGTCTTTGTGTAAATGATTTTTGCCATGTTCTTTGATGCGTCACTGGGAATCCCCAGACGTTACTTTGAATGATTCATTACTTATTCCCAGGGTCCTTCCCAGGGAATCGGTTTGTTTGACGCTGCGAATTTAACAAATGTTTGCTAATAAGATTTTGAGGAAAAGAAAATATCAATCAAATCCTTAGTAATTCTGCAATAAAATGTCGATTCACAGTAAATTCTAGTAGCTCTCGCTTTCGTTCGGGAAGTCGTTTGCTTTAACATCTTTGATATAATTGCCCACAGCATCGGTCATTACCTGGTTCAGATCTGCATATTGTCTCAAGAATCTTGGACTAAAATCATGAGTAATTCCCAACATGTCGTGAGTCACCAAAACCTGTCCGTCAACGCCTGGTCCAGCACCAATACCAATAATTGGAATTGAAACACTTTCCGCCACTTTCTTTGCTAAGTGGGCTGGAATTTTCTCCAGAACTATTCCAAAACAACCACACTCCTCCAATATCTGGGCATCCTCAATTAGTCTTTCAGCTTCTTCTTCCTCTTTTGCCCGAACTGTATAAGTACCAAACTTGTAAATTGATTGTGGAGTGAGACCTAAATGACCCATTACCGGAACACCAGCACTAAGCACTCTTAAGACACTTTCTCGAATCTCTCTTCCACCTTCCATTTTAACAGCATGTGCACCTGCTTCTTTCATAATTCTGATACAACTTCTCAAAGCTTCAGAACTATTTCCCTGATAATATCCAAATGGCACATCAACAATTACAAGTGCTCTCTCAACTGCTTTGATTACTGAGGAAGCGTGGTAAATCATATGATCTAAAGTAATGGGTAATGTAGTTTCATTGCCTGCCATTACATTAGAAGCAGAATCTCCAACAAGTAGTACATCAATTCCAGCTCTATCAAGAATTCTTGCCATGGAGTAATCGTATGCTGTGAGCATTGATATTTTCTCTCCGCGACTTTTCATTTCCCGGAGCTGGTGGGTCGTTACCTTTTTTACTGCTTTATGAACTGACATAGTGGGTTATTTAAGATTGTGTTTATTTCCATTTAATGTTGCACCCCATACTTGGGAATTGCTCTTCGCTGATAGAGGTCCCGTTTATTACAGCATCCATAGCTGTTCTCAAATCCTGACCATTTACCGGTTTTCCATTTCCTGGAGTAGCTTCATCCATTCTTCCTCTGTAAACACATTTGAGGTTCTCATCAAAAACATAAAAATCCGGAGTACAAGCAGCCATATAAGCTTTTGCTACTTCTTGAGTCTCATCGTATAGATATGGGAAATTGAAATCCAGCTCTTTTGCCCTTTCTTTCATTTTTTCAGGAGAATCTGCCGGGTAGTTTTCTACATCATTGGAACTAATCGCTACGAATGAAATCCCTTTTTTACTGTATTCTTTTGCCATACTGGCAATTTCATCCTGGATATGAATTACGTAAGGGCAGTGATTACAAATGAACATAATTACTGTTCCTTTGGAAGGCTCTATGTCTTTTAAACCAATATTCTTGTCAGTAACTGTATCTAGTAGATTAAAATCTGGAGCCACAGTGCCAAGTGGCAACATATTAGAAGGTGTTAATGCCATAGGTAGTTCTTAAAATTGAAATCACTAACTTAAGCTCGAAATTAATGAATTAGTTCAGATATTGAATTAGTTTTTATTGAATTGCTAAGTTCCATACACCCATGATGACACAATTAAAAGTAATATTAATACTTATCACAATAAGCATTTCCTCTTTCGCTCAAAACTCAATCACACCCTCTCCTGAAAGAACAGAAGGAGAAGGTCCATTTCAACAACTTGTCATAAGAGGAGCTACTTTAATCAATGGTACAGGTGCACCTCCTATTGGTCCAGTAGACATACTTGTAGAAAACAATATCATTACAAAAATTAAAGTTGTAGGGTATCCGGGACTGCCTATTGAAAAAGATGATGAAATTCTAGTCTTACCTTCAGCTAAAATCATTGATGCTAAGGGCAAATATGTTCTGCCTGGATTTGTGGATATGCATGGTCATATAGGTGGCGTAAACCAGGGTACTCCTGCGGAATATGTGTTCAAACTTTGGATGGCTCACGGTATAACCACTATAAGGGACCCAAGTGCTGGCAATGGAATAGATTGGACTTTAGATCACAAGAAAAAAAGTGCTGAGAATAAAATTACAGCACCCAGAATCTTCGCCTACACTGCGTTTGGGGCAGGAAGTAAAAATGGAATAAACAGTCCCAGCGAAGCAATTTCTTGGACTAGAAAAAATGCTGAAAAAGGTGCAGATGGGATTAAGTTTTTTGGTGCAAGACCAGATATTATGGAAGCTGCCATCAAAGAAAACAAAAAATTGGGGTTGAGATCGGCATGTCACCATGCTCAGATGGATGTGGCATGGCTCAATGTTTTGAATACTGCCAGGATGGGGCTTTCGTCAATGGAACATTGGTATGGGCTACCAGAAGCAATGTTTACAGACCGAACTGTTCAGAATTACCCTTTGGACTACAACTATCAGAATGAGCAACATCGTTTTGGTGAAGCAGGTAAACTTTGGGAACAGGCCGCTCCTCCTTATTCTGCAAAATGGAATGCTGTCATGAATGAATTGATCGATCTTGATTTCACGATAGATCCAACATTCAATATCTACGAAGCAAATCGCGACTTTATGAGAGCCAGAAGAGCGGAATGGCACGAGGAATATACATTGCCTAGTCTTTGGAAATTCTTTAAACCCAGTAGGAAATCTCATGGATCACATTGGCATTACTGGGGCACGGAGGAAGAAGTTGCCTGGAAGAAGAACTACAAATTATGGATGACTTTTGTGAATGAATATAAGAACCGAGGTGGACGTGTCACTACAGGGTCAGATTCCGGATTTATTTATCAGTTGTATGGTTTTGCTTATATCAGGGAATTAGAGTTATTAAGGGAAGCAGGTTTTCATCCATTGGAAGTCATTATGGCTGCTACATTAAAAGGTGCTGAGGCATTGGGTCAGGAAGATAAGATTGGATCCATAGAAGTAGGCAAATTGGCAGACATGATTATCATTGAAGAAAACCCTTTGGTTAATCTTAAAGTATTATATGGTACTGGTGCAGTCAAATTAAATGAGTCGAATGAAGTAACTCGGGTTGGAGGTGTTTTGTATACCATAAAGGACGGAATTGTGTATGATGCAAAATCTCTTCTGAGTGATGTTAAGGAGATGGTTCGTACCGCTAAAAAAGAAAGTGGAACAGAAATTGTCCAACCGGGTTTAAAGTAATGATTTGTTTGCATTAAATTTTATATATTTCAAAGGAAGATTGTAGTAGGGATTAAATGTTAAAAAGAATACTAATCATAGGATTGATTGGCTTTTCCTTTTCCGGATGTTTACAAACTGAATCCAGGACTGAGGATACAGCAATAGTTGAAGATACTGTCACCACACAGGATTTTCAGGCTATTTCATTATCTGGTATCACCTTTAGTGAAAAGACATTCTCAAACAGAGAATTACAAAGAAGGTTAGCAAAGCTTGAAGAGGCTAAAAATAATTTCGACTCCAACCCGGACAGCTTAGATTATATCATTTGGTACGGACGCAGATTGGCCTATTTATCAAAATACAAGGAGGCAATTAGTGTTTACACAAATGGCTTAAAAAAACACCCTAACTCATATCAACTTTTAAGACATAGAGGACATAGATTTATTACTACCAGGCAATTTGCAAAAGCAATAAAGGACCTGGAAGAAGCTGCCTTTTATGTAAGAGGAATGGATCCAATGATTGAGCAAGACGGATTGCCAAACAAACAAAACATTCCGCTAAGCACAACTCAATACAATATCTGGTATCATCTTGGTTTAGCTTACTATTTGAGCGGTAATTATGATAAGGCAATTTCCAGCTACAAAAAGTGTTTAGAATTTTCTGATAACAATGATCTGCTTGTTTCAACCACAGATTGGCTTTACATGACCTATAGAAAAATTGGAAATACAGAGCTATCAGAGGAGCTACTAAGTCCAATCAAGAAACGGATGAAATTAATTGAAAACAACAGCTATCATCAAAGGTTGTTGCTTTACAAAGGAGAATTGGAACCTGAAGACTTGTTAGATATTTCTGTAGGAACTGAAAACACTCCTGTAACTGATCCTACAATTGCTTACGGAGTAGGTAATTGGTTTTTGTACAATGGGAATGCGGATCAAGCCAAGATCATCTTTGAAAGAATTGTTGCAAATGACAATTGGGATATGTTTGGCTATATTGCTGCGGAAGTAGATTTACTGACAATTGGAAGCCTTTAGAAAACTTAGTCTAAAGCTTCAATTTCTTCACGAATTTTGATCAATTCCCTTGGGTTATCAGTGATAATCCCATCTACACCGGCATTCAACATTTTGATCATTGTTTCTCTATCGTTGATCAAGTATGTGTAAACTTTAAAACCTCTGGCATGCATTCTAAATACACGTCTACTTGAAAGCGTTTCATATGGTGGATTCAAGGCATCCAATTGCTCGTTTTCCCTTTTTGTTGCTCGTCCTAGTTGCACTTTGGTTTCCATGTAGAACGCTATTAGAGGTGCAGAATCCTCGCCGACTAATAGTTTTTTCGTTTGTATTTTATCATCTAAGTCATGCGCAATCTCGAGGTATTCCGGTTCGTATGATTGTAGAATGCACCATTCGTAACCATTTTTTTCAGCTTGAATCGTCTCCACGAGATGCTCTGTAAAAACCTCATAGGCCGTTGAATCAAGATGTTTTATTTCAATCAGAGCGATAGCTCTTCCATTAATAGAATCCAGAACTTCGCGTAGTGTTGGGATCTTTTCTCCTGTAAATTTAGAATCCTTCCAACTACCAGCATCCAAATACTTCAATTCACTTAGTGTGTACTGGTCAACACGTCCGGTACCATCAGTTGTTCTATCCACAGTTGCATCGTGTATAACAACAACTTCACCATCTTTTGACATACGGACATCAATATCTATCATATCAACTCCCATATCTAAAGCCGCACCAATTGCCGCAAGTGTGTTTTCGGGAGCTACACCAGAGGCTCCACGGTGTGCAATAACCTTAAACTCTTTGCCTTTTAGTCCATCGATACTTGTACTGGCTATCCAGTTTTGATAAATCCACGGTTCAAAAATAGAAAAGGCAATAAATGCAATTAGAAATGGTAAAGAGTAGATAATGAACTTCTTGGTCATTAGTTTTTATTTTTCAGTCATTTATAACTGAGATTAAAACAATCAAACTATAGCTGGTCGAATTAATTGTTCTGTAATTCTCCTAAAGTTAATTAAATATATTAATTCTTGGCACCCTCTTTAATACCGATTCCCAACTCATCCAATTGCTCCAGAGCAATCTCAGATGGAGAATCGATCATTAAATCTCTTCCTGAATTGTTTTTAGGGAATGCTATATAGTCTCTTATTGAGTCAGAACCTCCAAATAATGCACATAATCTATCAAACCCAAATGCTACTCCACCATGTGGTGGTGCACCGTATTCAAAAGCTTCCATCAAGAACCCGAATTGCTCTTTTGCTTCTTGCTCAGAGAAGCCCAAGTGCTTAAACATCAACTCCTGTGTTGATCTATCATGAATCCTGATTGATCCTCCTCCAATTTCTACACCATTGATCACCATGTCGTACGCATTCGCTCTTACTTCTCCTGGTTTTGTATCTAGTAGTGGAATATCTTCAGTTTTTGGCGATGTAAATGGGTGGTGCATCGCGTGGTATCTTTCACTTTCTTCATCCCATTCCAAAAGAGGGAAATCCAATACCCATAATGGAGCAAAAGTATTCTTGTCTCTCAATCCAAGTCTTTCACCCATCTCTAGCCTTAATTCTCCAAGAGCCTTTCTCGTGTGATTCAGATCACCAGAAAGAACCAACATCAAATCACCTTTTTCAGCATTCGCCAATTTCGCCCATTCTGCAAGGTCTTCCTGTGAGTAGAATTTATCAACAGAAGATTTGAATGAACCATCTTCGTTGCATTTTACATAAACCAGGCCTTTAGCTCCAATTTGAGGCCTTTTCACCCAATCAGTAATAGCATCAAGTTGCTTTCTAGTGTATTCTGCACCTTTTGGAACAACAATTCCAGCAACCAGCTCAGAAGCATCAAATACGTTAAATCCTTTGCCCTTTGCAACCGAATCCAATTCAACGAACTTCATTTCGAATCTGATATCTGGTTTATCAGATCCATAGAATTTCATGGCATCAGCATATTGCATTCTTTGAAAATCACCTACTTCAACGCCTTTTACATTTTTGAAAAGATGTTTTGCAAGTCCTTCAAAAATCTGAAGTATGTCTTCCTGCTCAACAAAAGACATTTCACAGTCTATTTGTGTGAATTCAGGTTGTCTATCTGCTCTTAAATCTTCATCCCTAAAGCATTTCACAATCTGATAGTATCTATCAAAACCAGAAACCATTAGCAATTGCTTAAATGTTTGTGGTGACTGTGGTAAGGCATAAAACTGTCCTTGATTGATTCTTGAAGGAACTATAAAGTCTCTTGCTCCCTCTGGTGTAGACTTAATTAAAACAGGAGTTTCTGTCTCAATAAAATCCTGGCTATCAAGATACGCTCTGGTCTGTTGCATCATTTTGTGACGCAGCTGAAGCTTTTCTCGTACAACACCTCTTCTTAAATCAAGGTACCTGTATTTCATTCGAAGATCATCTCCTCCGTCAGTTTCGTCCTCAATTACAAATGGTGGCACTTCAGCCTTATTCAGGAATTCCAACTCAGAAACTTTTATTTCAATATCTCCAGTTGGCATTTTGTCGTTCTTTGCAAACCTTTCAACTACCTGACCTTTTGCTTTGATCACATATTCTCTTCCAACACTTTTAGCTTTTTCCAATAACTCTGGTGCAGTTTCTCCTTCCTGGAAAATCAACTGAGTAAGTCCGTACCTATCCCTAAGGTCAATCCAAACCATACCTCCCTTATCTCGAAGTTTTTGAACCCATCCACATAATTCAACTTCTGTTCCAACATGAGACATTCTTAATTCACCACAAGTATGACTTCTTAACATGATCTGACAATTTCTGATTTTAAAGCGGCAAATTTAAACGGATACTTTGATCAAAAAAATATAATTTGGTAAGGTAATTAAGTAATAACCTTAAAATATGGAATATTGCTCATGATAAGAATCGTCATTATAGTCCTAATCGCCTCATTTGGTTATACCAACTCTTTCGCACAAGGAGGATATACAAAAGTCAAAATAGGAGAAAATGTATCTGCAAAAGTCCCATCAGACTGGACTCTCATGTCCCAGGCAGAAATAATTGATGCCTCGGTTGCAAGCACAGACCCTGTTGCGATGTATGCAAGTCAGGATAGAAGAGCAAATTTTGGGGTGACCATTAAACCAACTCAGTGGCGACAAATGGACATGGGCATACTTAAGGACTTTTATAAATCCAATATCATGAACCTGTATACCAAAGTTGATTTTTCAAAAGACGAAATCATTACAGTTAACAAGAAGTCGTATATCAGTTTTGAATTTGAGTCATTTTTGGAAGATGATGGGGAGTTTTCCATAGATAGTAAAAAATCGATTAAGAAATATACGTACCTGAGGTATCATATTGAAGATGGGCAACTTTATGTATTTAGTTTTAATGCTCCTCCCAATCAAAGAAACCAATATGCCCCAATGGCAGAATTAATAATGGATTCAATCGGTATCAAATGAGTGGACTTAGCATTCATAGCGATGAGCACTTCATGAAAGAAGCCTTAAAGCAAGCTCAAATTGCATTTGATGAAGGAGAGGTACCAGTGGGTGCTGTTGTAGTTTGTAATAAGACGATAATAGCTCGTGCCTATAATCAAGTGGAAAAATTGAATGATGCTACTGCACATGCAGAGATGTTGGCCATCACTGCTGCTCAAAATTATCTTGGTGCCAAATATTTACAGGAATGTAGTCTCTATGTTACTCTGGAGCCATGTGTGATGTGCGCTGGTGCAAGTTACTGGAGTCAGATACCTCAAATTTTTTATGGTGCTTCAGATGAAAAGAAGGGATTTGCACGAATTAACGAAAACATTTTGCACCCCAAAACTGTAGTAAAGGCAGGTCTTCTGGCAGATGAATGCAAATATTTAATAGATGACTTTTTTCGTCGCATGAGAGAAAATAATCATTAATTTTAGACCTCAATCTTAGAAATACATAATAAACTTTAAAAACCAAATTAACTATGGCTTTTGAATTACCTGATCTTCCATATGCGTTCGATGCATTGGAACCTCATATTGATGCAAAGACAATGGAAATCCACCATGATAAGCACCACGCTGCATACACTTCAAAATTGAATGGTGCAGTAGAAGGAACTGACATGGCTGGAAAGAGTATAGAAGAATTAATGGCTAATCACATTGATAACGGAGCTGTAAGAAATAACGGAGGTGGATTCTACAACCACAACCTTTTCTGGGAAGTGATGTCTCCAAACGGTGGTGGAAATCCTTCTGGAGATCTTGCTGCTGCTATTGATGATACATTTGGTTCATTTGATAATTTCAAAACTGAATTTAGTAATGCTGCGGCAACCAGATTTGGTTCTGGATGGGCTTGGTTATGTGTAAATGGTGGTAAACTTGAAGTATGCTCTACAGCTAATCAGGATAACCCATTAATGCCAGGTGTTGGATGTAGTGGAACTCCTATCTTAGGACTTGACGTTTGGGAACATGCTTACTACCTAAATTACCAAAACAGAAGACCAGATTATATTGGAGCATTCTTCAACGTAATCAACTGGGATAAAGTAGCTGAGAACTATGCTGCTGCAAAATAAGTGATTAAGCAATACGTTTAAAACATACTAAAAGCTCCAATTTGGAGCTTTTTTTATTACTTTTAGGATAATCAGCCAATCCTTCCAAAGGATCATTAAGTGTTAAAAACAGGCTTTATGAAAAAACTAAAGATCGCTATCTTATTAATCGGGCTCACCCCATTACTTGTTCATTGCAAAAAAGATGATGACACTACTGAAGAACCAATAGATGATACCTCAACCTATAGCTCAATTCAAACCAGAATCTGGGATCAGCAATGTATTGGCTGCCACATTTCAGGAAGTAGCTTTGCAACTCAATCAGATTTGATCTTAACCGCTGGAAGTTCTTACGATCAATTAGTAAATAGAGCTCCAAACAATGCTGCAGCGTTAGAAGATGGCCTTGAACTTGTTGGTACAGATGGATTAGAGAGCCTTTATAAAAGCTTTTTATGGGAAAAAATTAATGCTAACGATCTGGAGCACTTCTATTCCGATCATCCGTTTTATGGAGCAATAATGCCTCTTGGTGGAGAATTTCTGACAAACGGAGAACTTGAGTTTATTCGCCAATGGATAATAAACGGAGCTCCGGAAGAAGGAGTAGTTGCTGACCTCAGCTTGTTAGAGGATGAAAGTAGATACGAGGCATCAGGCTTTGAAGCTTTACCTCCACCTGAGCAAGGTTACCAGTTCCACTTAGGTCCATTTGATGTTAAGGCCAATGAGGATAGAGAATTGTTTTATTACGAGCCGTTAGATAATACAGAAGAAATTTTTATCAATCAGGTAGAAATTTCAATGGCCCCCGGTTCTCATCATTTCATTTTCTACACTTTTGACGAGTCACTTCCTACAACTATTACACCAGAAGATAGAGTTATTAGAGACCTTTATGACGAAAGTGGGAATGAGATCTTCTTGAACCTGCTTCCTCTTCAATATCACATATTTGTTTCCGGAACCCAATGGCCTACAATGAATTATCATTTTCCTGAAGGAGTGGCACTAAGACTTCCTGCAAACACGGGATTAGACTTGAATTCACATTATGCTAATGGTTCTAATGAAGTCATCCAGGGTGAAGTCTATGGAAACCTTCATACTGTTCCTGCAAGCGAAGTGGTACATGTTGCTGAGAATCTTCAGTTGAACAACCAAAACCTCTTTCTACCTGCTGGACAGGTTACTACAGTTGAAAGAACTTATTGGTTCAATGAGAAAAGATACATATTTCAACTCTTCTCTCATGCTCATGAACATATGACAGATTTTAGAGTATATGTGCAAGGCGGAGACAGGGATGGAGAATTAGTTTACATATCACTTGATTGGGAGCATCCACCTATACTGGAATTAGATCCTCCGCTTGAAATCAACCAGGGAGAAGGACTAAGGCTTGAAGTCACATACGATAATTATGAAGATCGAGATCTGGGCTTTGGACTTAGAAGTACAGATGAAATGATGATTTTGTTTGGGGCGTATTATACAGATTAGCCTCAACAATAAGGGAATGTTATTAATTAGCAGTTTGTAAGACAACTTACTTTACTTTCACTGTGCAATTACCGAAATTGAGTAAGAGATTTC
Organism: bacterium; assembly: GCA_024743255.1. Lineage (GTDB taxonomy): Bacteria > Bacteroidota > Bacteroidia > Cytophagales > Cyclobacteriaceae > JANSWY01. Next base: position 49,342 of record JANSWY010000025.1, read on the forward strand.
AAAATGGAACTGTGAAAAATTTTTTGATCATTGCGCTGATAAGCGCTTTTCTTCCTGGCTATTCTCAAAACCAGTTAACAGGTAAAATCACAGATGCAAAATCAGGTGAGTCACTACCGGGTGCCACTATATATATAATCAATACCAGCTTAGGTAATATTTCCGATTTGAATGGAGACTTCAAGCTTAATACAGGAAAATACAAGCAATTCACAATTTTCGTTTCTTACATCGGCTACCAGACGATCCAGAAAAAAATCGATCTGGAGAAAACGAAATTCATATCCATTAAACTACAAGAAAAAACAACCCAACTTAACGAGGTTACCGTAACAAGCAATAAAGACAAAATCTGGAAAAGGAATTTCAAAAAATTCAGAAAGGCATTTTTAGGAAATAGTGCTTTTGCTAAGAACTGTCAAATTCTTAATCCATGGGTACTGGAATTCTCTAAGGACGGGACAGCCTTGAAAGCTTCAGCATCGGAAATCCTGGAAATTAAGAATAATTCTTTAGGTTATAAGGTTTACTATTTACTGAACGATTTTACGCTGGATGTTAATCAATTGTCTTTTGGAGGAAAGTCAAGTTTCCTGGAGATGGATACTACAAGTTCTCTAATTAGGGAACGGTGGAAAAACAATAGAAAAAAGGCATTTTACGGATCTAGAAACCACTTTTTTCAAGCATTATTAGCTGATAAACTCGAGGAAGAAGGGTTTGAGATTTTTGAATCCAGACAAACTGCAGACCATTTTGTTGCGACCAAAAGATTGAGCAGAAAATCAATCCTTAGTTCAACTGAAGATGGTTCCAATCAAGTAGTCTTTAAGAATTTTTTAAATGTAGTGTACAGGAAAGCATCCCTTCCGGAGGCATATCTAGATGATCCAATGTTTGCTCTACGAGAATCCAAATCAGAGAACCTTACTCTCCCAAAACAAAAATTTGTCAGAAACAATCTCAACAACAATTTTGGATATGTAAATGAGAATGTTAGCCAATCGTCTTTATTGTATTTGCGAACTTCCAGTATTACTTTGGACAAAAGCGGATTGCTTTCCAGCGATGTTTACCTAAATGAGTTTGGCTATTGGGCATGGTTGAGAGTAGGAGATATGATACCTGCTAACTACGTACCTGATGACCTCAATCTCACGATTGAAAACACACCGGAACCTGAGGTTATCGAAGAAACTCCTACTAAAAAAGAGTTCATTCTCAGCAATCTCCTAATCCCGATTGATGAAATTAAAAGTGGTGGAGTCAGTAAGGATGCAATTCCTGCAATAAGTAGTCCAAAGTATTTATCAATTGATCAGGTCGACTTTCTTAGAACAGATGATTTGGTCATTTCTGTCACTTATTCCGGAGTAACCAAAGCATATCCTATCAAAATTCTCAACTTTCATGAAATTGTTAACGAACAGAACTATCTGGTAACTTATTGCCCTCTGTGTTACAGCGGTGTGATTTTCGACAATAAGGTTGATGGCAATTCACTAAAATTTGGTGTGAGTGGCCTGCTATATTTTAGCGACATTCTGATGTATGATTTCAAAACAAACTCATTGTGGTCCCAATTGGAATCAAAAGCAATTTCAGGTGACCTATCAGGAAAAGCACTTGACATTATTCCATCTTTTATGTCAACATGGTCTGCCTGGAAAAAAAGATATCCTGATGGACTGGTACTTTCCACAGATACAGGTCATGAACGAGAATACAACACCAATCCTTACCAAGAGTACGAGTCGAATGACGCTACGATGTTCCCAATTAGTAAGGAAAGTGGTCTAATGGCAAAAAAAGACCTGGTACTGGGAATAACCATTAATAATGAATCGAGAGCTTATCCCATTAAAATATTGAAAAAACGAGTATTTGTACAAGACTCTCTGGGAGGCAAATCCATCTCAATAAAATATGATCCCAACACCAAGTCAGCCGAAGTACAAGATGCTGAAAGAAATGCAGTTCCCGCTACTGTTTTGTATTGGTTTGCCTGGTACGCATTTAACAGTGACACAAGCATATTCAAGGAATAGTAAACTACTTTCTCTCCTTCAACAATTTCTCTAATTCGAGCATCTCATCTCTTAGCCTGGCTGCTTCCATGAAGTCAAGGTCTTTTGCTGCTCTTTCCATTTTCCTTTTCGTTTCAGCTACTAGCTTCTCTAGTTTAGGTTTATCCATATACGCCACCACCGGATCCGCAGCTACACTTGGTTCCTCCTCTTCTATGTAATAGTTCTTAGTGGACTTTTTAGAATCAGCTGCTTTTGTTTGAGCAAGGATGGCTTCTTTGGACTTCTTTACAGTTGTAGGAACTATACCATGCTCTTCATTGTAAGCAATCTGAATACTTCTTCTACGATTAGTCTCTTCTATAGCTACTCTCATGCTTTCGGTAACGGTATCAGCATACATGATTACCATTCCATTCTCATTTCTTGCAGCCCGACCAATTGTTTGAACAAGGGATCTTTCATTTCTTAGGAAACCTTCCTTATCAGCATCTATTATAGCTACCAATGATACTTCAGGTAAGTCCAGCCCTTCTCTAAGTAGGTTAACCCCAACGAGGACATCAAAAACTCCAAGTCTCAGCTCTCTTAGAATTTCAACTCTATCCAAAGTGTCCACTTCTGAGTGAATATATCTTGTTTTCACACCCGCTCTCTCGAGATACTTAGTAAGTTCCTCCGCCATTCTCTTGGTAAGAGTAGTCACCAAAATCCTCTCCTCAAGTTGTATTCTTTTATCTATCTCCTCCATCAGATCATCAATCTGATTCTGACTTGGTCTTACATCAATGATAGGATCCAACAATCCAGTTGGACGAATAAGCTGTTCGACAATAACCCCTTCCGATTTTCTCAACTCATAATCCCCTGGTGTCGCACTTACAAAAACAACTTGATTCAATATCTCTTCAAATTCATTAAAGGTGAGAGGCCTGTTATCCATTGCTGAAGGAAGCCTGTATCCATAATCTACAAGGTTTACCTTCCTTGCTCTATCTCCTCCCCACATGGCTCTAACCTGAGGAATTGTAACATGACTTTCATCAATCACCATCAAAAAGTCTTCAGGGAAATAATCCAAAAGGCAGAAAGGTCGGGCTCCAGGATTTCTCCGGTCAAAATATCTACTGTAATTCTCAACACCAGAACAATAACCAATCTCACGCATCATTTCCATATCAAATTCCGTGCGTTCTTTGATTCTTTTTGCTTCAAGGAATCTACGCTCATTCTCAAAAAATGATATCTGTGCTACCAGGTCATCCTGTATCTCATGAATTACCTGATGAACTTGGTCTTTGCCAGTTACAAACAAGTTTGCTGGAAATATGGTGATAAACTTCTCATCAGATATCTTTTTACCAGTATCTGGTTCTATTCTTTGAATTGATTCAATTTCATCCCCCCAGAAAATGATTCTGTATGCAAAATCTGCATATGCCACAAAAATGTCTACCGTATCTCCTTTTACTCTGAAATTACCTCTTTTGAATTCCGCCTCTGTCCTACTATAAAGAATTTCGACAAGGCTATATAGAAATTGATTTCTTGAATGCGTTTCTCCCACCTGAACACGTACAACATTCTTACCGAACTCCTCCGGGTTGCCAATACCGTAAATGCATGAAACTGAAGCTACCACAATCACATCGTTTCTTCCTGTTAGAAGAGCAGAAGACGCACTAAGCCTCAATTTTTCTATTTCCTCATTAATTGAGAGGTCCTTTTCTATATATAGATTGGTGGTAGGGATAAACGCCTCCGGCTGATAATAATCGTAATAGGAAATGAAGTATTCTACTGCATTATCAGGAAAGAAGGTCTTAAACTCTCCATACAATTGAGCTGCTAATGTTTTATTGTGGCATAATACCAGGGTTGGCTTATTGACCTTCGACACCACATTAGCTATAGTAAAAGTTTTACCAGAGCCCGTCACACCTAACAATGTCTGGGCAGGTTCTCCATTTTGCAAACCCTCTACAAGTTGATCAATCGCACCAGGCTGATCACCTGTTGGATCAAACTCCGAACTCAATTTAAAATCCATGAAAATGCTTAATTAAGATGTATTAGTAAAGATCAATAATAAGATCTAACCATTCCAGATTTCCCAGGACTTTTCTGCCTGTAAAACAAGCATATCATATCCATTTTTCACTTTAGCAGAATTGGCCAAACCCTTCTTCATAAACGTAGTTTGTTCCGGGTTGTATACCAAATCGTATAAAAAATGTGATTCTGTTAAATTTTCATAAGGAATGTCGGGACAAGCATCTGTGTTTGGGAAAGTTCCAAGTGGAGTACAATTAACAATAAGGTTGTTGGAATTAAGAATACTATTGTCAGCTTTTAGATCAGTGTAGGTAATATTATTTTCTCCGGCGTTCCTTGAAACATATTGTACAGGTATATTTAGATCTTCCAATGCACATTTAATCGCCTTGGATGCACCTCCAGTTCCAAGAATCAATGCTCCGGTCAAAGGCTTATTTCCAACCCATTTCTCTAGCGAAGATCTAAAGCCGTAGTAGTCGGAATTGTATCCTTTAAGAACAGACCCTACTATTTTCACAACGTTAACAGCCCCAATTTTACGGGCATTGTCTTCTATATCATCCAGAAATGGAAATATTTTTTGTTTATAAGGAATAGTAATATTGAATCCTTGAAGATTCTGATTCTGCTTAAGAATTAGTTTTAACTCGTCAATAGTCTCCAAGTCAAAGAGCTCATAGCTGCAATTAAGTATATCTTCTTTTTCAAATTTTTCTGTGAAATACTTTTTTGAAAACGAATGGCTAAGAGGGTGCCCTATTAATCCGTATAGCCTTTCTGAACTCATTTTTTTCTAAGTTGAGCTAACCTGAAAGCTACTTTTTCTATCAACACCACGATTACTACACCAAGAGCGAAGAAAAGAAGTGCAAACAATATTTGAGGGTTATTGCCAGTAATTTCCTGATAGGCGTCAGGAAGAACATTTCTTTCAATAAAAGGAACCTGGTGGCCTTCAGAATCAACTCTAAACTTCACAACTTCTCTCCAAGGCCAAATTTTATATAGCGAACCAATCATAAAACCAGAAAGGATTGCGATGGTCGGATTATGAAATTTCTTCAATAGCCAGGATACAACTCTTGAAAAACCAAGTAATCCAACAATACAACCTGCTCCAAAAATAGCAACTACCGCTATATCAAAATTAGATACAGCAGTTAAGATGTACATGTATTTCCCAAAAATCAACAATATAAAAGATCCACTTACTCCTGGAAGTATCATTGCACATATGGCAACCATACCTGTTATGAATACAAACCACCATGCATCAGTGGTAGTAGTTGGTGTTGATGAAGTGATGAATAGAGCTACAACGATTCCAACTATAATGGATACTACATCAATGACTCTCCACTGCTTGATTTCTTTTGCAACGGAGAAGGCTGATATTATGATCAGGCCAAAAAAGAAACTCCATAACGGGATTGGAAATTCAGCCATAGCGAATTTAATGAATCGCATAAGACTAAAAACACTAACAAGAATCCCCAGTAATATTGACAAGAGGAAATTACCATTGATTTGCGTCCAAAACAACTTAAAATTTCCCTTAAAGAGCGTTTTAAAAGTGTTGAAATCAATTTTACTGATAGACGAAAGTAACTCCTCGTAAATTCCAGTAATGAATGCTATTGTTCCTCCGGACACTCCCGGAATTACATCAGCACCACCCATTGCCATACCCTTAAAAAAAATGAGAGAATAGTCTCTAAATGACCGCATTCTGTCTATTTATTTCCATTAAGGAAGTGACTAAATGTATCTCCTCTGAGTCCTAATCTGATAGTTTCCAGAGGGATAACCTCGTTTGGAGCGATGTTTCCTAAGTTCACATTAGTTCCACACAATTTGATAAACCAAACTTGTTGTGCCTTTTGTGGTGCTTCCCAAATGATTTTCTCCATTGGAATTTTCGTTAAAATCTCCTGCACCAATCCAGACCTTACCTCTCCGGAAGATCTGAATAAACCTACATTACCACTTTCTCTTGCTTCACCAATTACTTTCCATGCACCAGCATCCAGTTCTTTTTGCATTAACTGAATCCATTGGTATGGTGGAATGATTTTCTCAGCATCCTTTGATCCAACTTCAGAAAGAACTGTTACTTGCTTTGAAAGAATATTTACGTATTCACACTTTTTGTCGTGATCCAACTCAATTGAGCCATCTGAAACTTCCGCATGTTCCAACCCAAACTTATCTATTGTTCTACGATAATCATCAAATTGATCTCGTACTATGAATGCCTCAAATAATGTTCCCCCGAAGTAGACAGGAATACCTGCATCTTTATAGATCTTTAGTTTTTCCTCTAACTTAGCTGTAACAAATGATGTCGCCCATCCTAGCTTTATGATATCAACATAATCTCCGCAAGTCTCAACCAAATCTTCAGCACTTCTTAGACTTAGGCCTTTATCCATTACCATTGTAAAACCTGTTTCCCTTGGCTTTACTGTCCTCTCAGGAATGTCATTAAGGTTGTAGTTCATCTTCTTTGTAGTTTCTTCTAAAATCCACACACCCCAAGGTATGGATCAAAATGTTGTCGCGAAAATACTATTATTAGAGGATATTGAAGAAAAAAATCAGAATTTGTGCTAAGAATTATCGCTCTATCCTAAATTTTATCTTGTCTGTACTGTTCAATAATCTTGAATAATGCCTTTTGTGTTTCCAGTTTAGGAAAGAAATCAAACAGGATAACATGCTTTTCAAAATCAAGAACAAGGGCGTTTTCTAAATAAATGAATGCCTCATTGTATTTGCCCATATTAATGAGATATACAACTGCCCGATAATACATAAGTGCACTTTCACTACATTCATCCAATCCAGACTGAATCACTTCAAATGCCTTGGCGTACTCTCCTTGTTCAAAGTAAATCAACGACCATCCAAGCCATATCTCTTCTTCAGAAGGTAGTAATTCTGCAGCTTGTTGGAATGCTTCAAGGCTGGAAACAATATTACCAACTTTGAATTCCGCTTCAGCTACTGCTTTCCAATAAGAGGCATTTTCGGTATCAATTTTTAATGCCTTTTTAAAGAAATGCACTGCTTCATACCACTTTTCCTGTAGAGACATGCAAACGCCTATCCCATACCAGGCCTCATCGTAGAATTGATCTAGTTTTCCCGCTTTCTGATAATAACGGATACCTATATCAAAGTGATTTAATTTCTCATACGCGGCTCCTAAGCAACAATATATTTCGGCACTTGCTCCTTCTATTTCAAGTGTGCTCTTGTACGCATCTAAGGCTTTTTCAAAATCCTCTAGATTCATATAAGCATTACCCATATTGAAATAGGCAGAACTAAACTCATCATCTATCGCCAGGGCAAACTCGTATGAGTCTATGGCTTTTTCAAATTGATTAAGCTTATTATAGACTATTCCAAGATTATACCATGCATACTCGGAATAAGGATCCTTGTCAATAAATTTTTTATAATACTCAAGACTACTTTCTAATTCACCGGATATATCTAAACAGTAAGCTAGTTCGTATAGGGCATTTTCATTATTGATGTTGAATTCAATGGCCTTTTTATAGAATTTAACAGCATCCTCATACGCTGACATGCTTTGAAATGCGAACCCTATATTGTAATAGATTTCGTCTTTGTCCTCAGCCATTTCCAAAGCTCGCTCGAATTTCTCAATTGCTAACTCAAATTCTCCCTGCAACGAGTATATGCTGCCTTGCTGCAATAAAATTTCAGCATCGTTAGGCTGAAAATTTTCAGCTTTATTCAACAATTCAAGCGCATCCTCAAATTGTTGAAGCCTGATTAAAACATGGGATTTATCCAATATCATATCCACAGAGTATGGATATTGGTTGATACCAAGATCGGCAGCCTTTAAGGCCTGGTTTAAATGGTTATTTTCCAGATAGTACTCAATGATTTTTACATATTCTTCTTCTTCAAAATAATAGCTGGCATTTTGTTTAACATAGTCTTCAAACTTCCTAATCAACTCCTTCTCTTCTCTTTTTTTGAAATTCTCAGCCATATAAAATTTGTTAGTCAAAAAATAAGGAACGTAAACTTTACCTAACCGTTGTTAGATGTAAGTAGTTTCTTCAATATATAACTTTTATACTATCAAATGCATTCCCAAATCCAAAAGTTTTCCACACGAATAACTAGCTAAGTAGCTGGTCATTTAAGAGGTTCAATTGAAGACACTTCCTGTATTTATTTGATTGTCTGAATCTTATGAAAGTCTCGCAATGACTCATTCGATGGATATCTGAACCTAAAAAATCTATTAATTTATTCTGCAACATTTTTTCTGCCACTCTTTTAGCTGCTTTAGAATAGTAACCCATAAAAGAACTTGCGGTAACCTGAAAAAGTACTCCAAGCTGCTTAAGTTTTATTAAGTAATCTGGGTCATTTTGTATAAAATCATATCGCTCAGGGTGGGCCAGGACTGGTTTATATCCATTGGAAGTAAGTAAAAATATTGCTTCTTCGAAAAAGTGAGGTTTGTTTATGAAGGGCGTTTCCACCAAGATGTTCTTATCACCGAAAGTTAACAACTCCTCTGAATTATTCACCTTTCTTAAGAATTCGCGATCGATGTAATACTCGGCTGCAGCTTCAATTGTAAGTGATATTCCTTCTTTTTCAATTGCTCTTTGAATCTCATTAAGTCCTTCTCTAATTATTTTGGGAGTATTACTGTAAAATTCATGTGCGATATGGGGTGTTGTTACTACCTTTTGAATTCCAATTTTAGACAACTCCCTGAGAATTTTCACAGATTCATCAATTGATTTCACTCCGTCATCAATTCCAGGTATTAAGTGAGAATGAACATCAACTCTTAAATCATTTACTTTCTTCGGAGAAAAAAACTTAATCAATTTACCAAGTGAAAAACTTAATCAATGAGTGAAATTTATTTTGTGGTTTAAGGTCCTCGTAATAACCATCACTATATCCTTTACCATAACCATAGCCATAACCCATACCATCACCTAATGAGTTAAATATGACCGTTAAGTTCTTAAACTTATTCAATTTCTTGAGATCATTCAATGTATTGACGTATTCCCTTTTCGAATAATCTGAACGTAAAACATAGATTTGCAAATCTGCACTTTTCATAGCTAGAATTCCATCGGTTACTAAACCAACTGGCGGTGTGTCAAGAACTACAGTATCATAGTCTTTCTTTAGGTTGTTAACCAAATTCTCAAAGCCTTTTGAAAGCAGTAACTCAGATGGATTAGGAGGTATTGGTCCTGCTGGTATATAATCTAGAGTTGGGAGATTTGTCTTTCTTATCCCATCCTTATAATTATACTTATTTATCAAAATCGTACTTACTCCAATTTCTTCCTTTTCTTTTTCGGAACCATTCTGACCAAAGGCTAAACCAATTTTAGGTTTCCTCATATCCAAGTCCACCACGCATACCTTTTGCTTAGAAAGAGCCATAATTCCTGCAAGATTCACTCCCACAAAGGTTTTTCCTTCCCCACTTACAGTAGAGGTTACAGCAATCACATGATTTTGTCCAGTCCCATTAAGAAATTCCATGTTGGTCCGGATTGCTCTTAAAGATTCGCTAACGGACGACTTGGGGTTTTCATCAATAATTAGTTTAGCATGGGCCAATTTGCCTTTTTGATAAGCAGGTATCCCTCCTAGAACTGGCACGGAAACAATACTGTCAAGCTCCTTCAAGCTTGTAATCCTATTGTTTAGAAGAAATTTAGCCGCTATTAATAATATTGAGAAAATGATACCTACTACAAACCCGACAGCATGGATCAAAAGGTTATTGGGGTGCACAGGGTTAGAAGGAAGTGAAGCGCTTGCTAAAATAACTGATTTGTTGACAGTCCCAGCTTGCGTTATCTCCAATTGCATTTTACTTTGACGCATTGATTGCATAAACTGCTCTTGCAATGTATAAACTCTTCGATTCTTATTGTATTCTGTTCCCATGGATGGTAGCTCCGCAAAATTAGCTTCTAGCAATGATCTTCGAGATTCAACATCTCTTAGTCTTTCCTTAGTCACCTTTTTATAAACCTCAATCAATTCAGAAACATGGCTCTTAACTTCTGATAAACGACTATCTAACCTTTGGATAACCAGCGTGTTTTCATTGTAAGAATCAAGTTTCAATTTTCTCTCGCTAAAGAGCTTGGTATATTGCTCAATACTGTTATAGAAATCCTTTGGTAATTGCCTAGCTATAAAAGGGTTAAATTGAGGAACTTCTTCCCCATTTATTTGTTGTTCAATGAGAATTATGTTCTCTAAATTAGTTTGGATTGAAACTTTTTGTGAGTCTAGCGTCTCTAGTAAACCAATGGTCTTGTTGATATCATTTTGAAGGCTTGTAGTTCTATTCTCAATTGTAAAATTCTCAAAGTAATCTTCATACTCCTCCAGTTTGTCATTTGTCTGGCCGATTAATTTCTCCAGAAAATTTATTTTTTGTTTTAAAGCCTGATTTGTAGCTTCCTTCGCATAAAAGAGATAAAGAGTATCAATTGCTGTTATAAAATCTCTAGCCTTATATTTATTATAATCCCTAAGGGAAATCTTAATCGTTTTAGCATTAAAGTTTTCAGGAGTGACTGAGACATTGTTTTTTAGATAATTTATAACACTTTGTTGACTATTTAGCACAAAATAATATCTTCCAGGGCCTGTTTCATTATTGTAGTTTTCAGTCTTTTCAATCAACAGGTTGAATGGTCCAGACGAAATATCATCCCCGAATTTATACTGAGCCTTAATTTCTCTTCCCGAATACTGATACGATAGTACATAGTTTCTTTCATCGAGAATTTCTATATCGATTGGTTTATCATAGATTGAAGGATCAAGCACTTTGAAACTCACTTCAAAAGGTGAATTATTATAACGTTCATCGGTCAGGTATCTTCCATAGTAATGATAAGCGACATTATAGTTGATGACATTTGAAACCCTTGTGAAAAACAATTTGGATTTCAACAACTCTATTTCACCACTCAACCCACTGATATTGGACCCCACTGCAGGATTAGAAATTCCAAGAATAGCAGCTTCACTCTCCACTTCAAGCTTAATAATGGATTCAGATTCATATACCGGTTTGGTATATCTCAAGTACAGGTAAGCTAACGAATTAGTTAAAATCAAAATGAGTACAACCCATAAAATGCTTTTCTTTAATATCAGCTTTACTTTTCCCAGATCCAAACTGGAAAACAAATCATTACCACTATCTATATAACCTTCCGACACTTCTTAAATATTTTGAATTATCAAATAAAGTGTAAGGACACTTGATATTATACCAATGATTGGTGAGGAATCCCTCAAACCTTGTTGAACGGGCCTTTTCCACGGCTCAATATAGATCACATCACCGGGTTCCACTGCTGTAAGTCCAGTTCTAATTGAGGAGACATTACTTAAGTCAATTTGGAATACTTTTGGATCATTATAAGGCCCTCTGATCAACCTTACATTTTGTGCTTTTGCATTTGCATTGACTCCTCCAGATAGAGCAATAATTTCTAGCAGACTCATTTTCTCATTAACCAGCGGAATCACCTTACCACCATTAGCTCCAAGTACAATCACTCTCTTATTTACAAATTGTAGCTTGACAAATGTTCCTTTATAATATTGATTATAGAGCTGTTCTAATTTCGCCTCAGCCTCAAAAATTGTCAAACCTTCCAAAGGCACAACTCCTAAAATTGGCAATTTAACCATACCATCCTCCTGCAGGAGATACTGGAAGTTTCTTTGCCCATTCTGTTGATTCATCATTGCTCCTCCACCCTGTTGAACCAATTCAAAATTCGGATCAATTATGCGTTCTCCTCCGTTTGTAAAAACGTCAATCCTTAAATAATCATTCTTTTGAATGACGTAATTTTTTTCAGCTTTCACCACTGCTTGTGAAAGATCATTCTCAGAAAAATCAGAATCTAATTGAAACATCAAATCCTGCTTATACATCTTACAGGAAGTAAAAAACAATAATAAAACGATGAGCGTTAATGATGATCTAATCAATCGATTGACATTTACAGAAATTCCGATGTATTCAAAGTTTTTCAATCTTTACGTTATTTAATTTGATACTAGTGACTTCTTTGAGATTAAGTTAGCCCCAGGTACGATCCTATTAATTTCATCGAAGTACTTTTCGATAACTATTTCCACATCAAATTTTTCCGTTGCAAGCAGATTGCTATTTTCACCAAACTGTTTTATTTGGGATTCAGCAGAGAGAAGCATTTTAGACATTGCATTTGCAAGATCTTTGGAATCTCTTGGGTTGCAAAGAAAACCATTATAGTTATCAATTACCACATTTTTACAGCCTGGTACATTTGTCGCTACTAATGGTTTGCTCATACAGGCTGCTTCAAGAAGAGTTCTGGGAGTCCCTTCTCTATAACTTGGCAATACCACACAATCACTATCTGCCAGAAACGCTCTTACATCGTCGCTAGTACCAAGGTATTCAATCGCTCCGTCCTTAATGTGCTTCTCAAACTTCTCCAAATCAACTGATCGCTTATGCTCAGGGTCCTTTTTACCCAACAGTTGAAATTTCACTTCCTGATTCTCTTGTTTCAAACTACTGGCCGCTTCGCAATATTCCATTACTCCTTTGTCAATAAGTAATCGAGAAATCATCAAAAACGTAAATGGCCTCTTATTGTATTCAATTTTATAGGAGCTAAAAAAGTCAACATTAATACCTGAACCTGGTACTAAACCAGTTTTGCCAGTATCAATTTTAACTTCATCTAAGAAAATGGACTTATCATCTTCGTTCTGAAAAAAAATGAAATTCGATTTGCGAAACGCATATCTGTATAAGCCAACGATAAATGTTTTCATCAACTTATTCCAAAGAAATGTAGTTCCCAGGCCGCTGACGTTATTAATGATTGGCACATTCTCTTTCTTACATGCGAGAGTACCATATATATTTGGTTTTATCGTATAAGACAAAACTATATCTGGCTTCTCCTCTGATAAAATCAAACGAAAATCCTTTAGGTATTTAAGGTCTTTCAAAGGATTTAAGCCACTATTTTCCAGTTTAATTGGCCTATGACGACATCCCATTTCAATTAACCTTGAAGTGTAATCATCCGTAGGAGCAATAGCTAAAACCTCATGCCCTAATTCTAGAAGTCTCTTGACAAGATCAATACGAAAATTGTAAATATTCCACGAGGTATTAATAGCGATTCCTACCTTCATGATCCTTTAAATAGTTTCTTTTTAAGTCCCAACCCAAGCACAACGCTAAAACTCTCTCTACTTAAGAAACCCGGAAATGTGTGGTTCAAAAAATATAGTGTCGTAGCGAATTTGGTATTGTAAAGATATTGGGATTTTTTGTGATTTAGCCAATAATATCGGCCAACCTACCAATTCTTTAGACTAATTTTGCAGAATTCACATCGTCAAGTAGGGATTTTGATAGAAACGAAGAAAAAAAACGAGAAAGCAGTATTGGTGGCACTTGTTCCAAAGGGACAAGCAGATGAGAAAACACGTGAATACTTAGATGAACTAGAGTTTCTGGCTCAGACTTTGGATATCGATACAAAAGGGATTTTCACCCAAAAGTTAGATTCACCAGATAGACGGACATTTATTGGCAAAGGTAAACTGGATGAAGTCAAAGAATTCTCAAAAGCGGAGCAGGCAGATTGCATCATTTTTGATGATGATCTTAGCCCATCTCAATTGAGAAACCTCGAAAAGGAGCTTAAACTAAAAATATACGATCGCAGTTTATTAATACTGGATATTTTTTTGAAAAGAGCTCAAACAGCACAGGCAAAAACACAGGTTGAGCTTGCCCGGTTTCAATACCTAATGCCAAGACTGACTCGAATGTGGACTCACCTGGAAAGACAAAGAGGGGGAACCGGAACCAGAGGTGGAGCAGGAGAGAAAGAAATTGAAACAGATAGAAGGATTATCAGAGATCAAATCACTGTACTAAAGAAGAAACTCGAGAAGATTGAAAAGCAAAGTGCTACAAGACGTAAATCACGAAGTAATGTGGTTAGGGTGGCACTTGTTGGTTATACCAATGCCGGGAAGTCTACCTTGATGCGAAAGCTTAGTAAAGAACAAGTGTATGCCAAGGATGAGTTATTTGCTACTGTAGATTCTACTGTAAGGAAGGTAGTCATTAACCAGATCCCATTCCTGCTCTCCGATACTGTTGGTTTTATCAGGAAACTACCTCATAACCTTATTGAATCGTTCAAATCAACATTGGATGAGGTGAAGGAAGCTGATATCTTATTGCATGTTGTTGATGTCTCAAACCCGGCGTATGAAGAACATATGCAGGTTGTAGACAATACATTAAAAGAAATTGGAGCAGCAGAGATCAAAACGATCAAAATTTACAATAAAATAGATGCGATCGAAGTAAACCCGGAAGAGGACATTGAAAGCATGAATGGGTTCCCGTATGACATCTCCAAAAGCAAATTCAACAAAAAGAATTTATCTGTATTCTTAAGTGCTCTTGATAAGAATCATATCAATGAATTCAGAGATTTCATATTCCATGAGGTGCAGAAAGTTCACAAAACGATCTACCCAAATTACGTAATGAACGAAACGTTCAACTCCCAAGAGGAATAAGAGCCTGTCTATATTTTATTCATTGATCGCTATTTTTATTATTTATACATTTAGGAAACTAATAGTTTTTAGTCTCGTATTATTTTCAAACACAACATATGAAATACACACAACTTGGCGAATTTGAAGAATTGGTTTTGCTGATTATTGGCAATCTAAAAGATGATGCTTACAGTATTTCAATTAAGGAGCAGTTAAAAGATACTACTGGAAGGAAACCAAGTATTGGAGCCTTACATTCAGCCTTAAATCGATTAGAGAAAAAAGGGTTTGTTGAGTCATTTGAAGGAGGTGCTACAAAAGAACGGGGAGGAAGAAGAAAGAGATTTTATAGTATTACTGCATTTGGAAGAAAGGCTCTTGACCAATCCTTTGAGCTAAGATCCAATCTGTATCACACTTTACCCAAGTTAGGTCTGAGTAATGAGTAAAAATGACCTGAAATATTCTCCTCCCTCATGGCCCGATAGATTTTTGGGCTGGTTCTGCCATGAAGACCAAATAGAAATCTTAAGAGGTGATGTATACGAATTGTATGAAGATAGAATCAAAACCCAAAGCAAATTCAAAGCTGATTTCTTTTTTCTGGTAGATGTTTTGGGGTTGTTTCGGCCATTTGCAATGAAAAGAAAAAGTGTCAACTCAAATCAAATAGCGATGTTCAAAAATTATTTCAAGGTCACTTACAGGAACTTCCTACGTCAAAAAGTTTATTCCATGTTGAATGTGGTAGGGCTAGCAATAGGTCTGGCGTGTTCATTACTTATTCTGCTCTACATCAGCGATGAATTGAGCTATGATCAATTTCACTCCAAATTAGACAGAATCTATAGGGTTCTGGAGCATTTCGAAAGTGAAGGTGTTGGAGAACACTCTGCAAGTCAACCTTTTCCGGCTGGACCTACATTAAAAAATGATTTCCCCAGACAGATCGAACATGTAGTCAGGCTTTTTAATTTCCAATCTCCCACATTGGCATTAGCCAATAAAGAACAGGACAAGGCCTTTAATGAATCAAGGGCATTTTTTGCTGACTCAACATTCTTTAAGGTCTTTGATTTTGAACTTCTTAGTGGAGACAAGGAAACAGCATTAAATCAGCCTGGGTCTATTCTAATAACAAAATCAATGGCTGAAAAGTACTTTGGCAATGAAGATCCAATGGGCAAATTTCTCGAATTTCAAGGGCAACAAAATTTGTTAGTGGCCGGGGTGATGGAAGACTCTCCATCGAATGCTCATTTCCAATTTGATTTCATTATTTCATTTTCCAGTTTGAAACACTGGTACAATGGTGGTTACCCAAGAACCTGGTATTGGAATCCGTGTTGGACCTATGTATTGCTGGAAGAAAATACAACCAAAGAGCAATTAGAAGAGCAGTTCCCCGATTTTGTACAAAAGTATTTTCCATCCTTCATTGTTGATGATGTAGAGCTGGAACTTCAACCTATCGAGGAAATTCATTTACAATCAAAACTTGATTATGAAATACAGGCAAATAGTGACATTAAAACTATTTACATTTTTGGGGCTGTAGCTGTTTTTGTTTTGATCATTGCCGGAATAAACTTCATCAACCTTAGCACTGCCAGAGCAAGTAAGCGAGCCAAAGAAGTAGGAGTCCGGAAATCACTAGGAAGTGCCAAATCTCAATTGATCAATCAGTTCATTTTTGAGTCAGTTTTGATGACATATTTTTCCCTGGCTATAGCTCTTGTAATCGTAGGTTTAATCTTACCCTCTTTTAATGTCTTAACCGAAAAGAATATACTATTCTCAGCGCTCTTTGGACCTCAGTTTTTGATTGGGATTATTTCTGTGACTTTGGTTGTTGGTTTGCTTTCTGGATTTTACCCTGCGTTTGTTTTATCGTCATTCAATACTGTTTTAGTTCTTAAAAATGCTCACTTCAAAACCAGTGGGTTGAACTTTAGAAGAATACTGGTGACTGCACAGTTTTCAATCTCGATTATGTTGATCATTGGGACATTTTTCGCTGTGGCTCAATTACAACATTTACAAAATCAGGAAACGGGGTTTGATCAGGAAAATGTATTGATGATCCCTGTTATTCGCTCGCAAATGGGCAAACACTACGAGACTTTTAAAACGAGAGCATTGCAAAGTCCTCATGTAAAATCAATAACAGCAGTTGAAGAAATTGTTGGAGCCAAGCATCAGGTTAACAACTATCAATTTGAAGGTATGGATGTATCAAAACCGTTCCCTCATTTCCACATTCGTCATGACTTTACCAAAACGATGAACATCGAAATGGCTGCTGGAAGAGATTATGATCAGACCATACAAACTGACGATTCCCTGGCATTGATTATTAATGAAAAAATGGTTCAAACGATGGGTTGGGCTAGTGCAGAGGAGGCTGTTGGGAAACGGTTTTATTATAGAGGCCAGTTAAGAGGACAAGTTGTTGGAGTAGTTGAGGATTATAATTTTGTATCCAAACATCACCCAATTGGTCCTTTTGTCCTGAGCTTGAATACCTTTCCTGGAGCTTTTAACCTATTTATCAAATATGTAGCTGTAAAAGTTGACGGCAATAATATTAGGGAAGCATCAAATGATCTTGAGGCTGCCTGGACTTCTGTACTCCCTAATAGACCTTTTGATTATTTCTTCCTTGAAGACCGACTGAATGACTCGTATAAAACAGAACAAAAATTAAGTAGTGTTACGATCATATTTTCGGCATTAGCAATTGTAGTCGCATGTTTAGGACTATTTGGGTTGGCTACATTTAGTGTTGAACAAAGGACTAAGGAAATAGGTGTAAGGAAGGTACTTGGTATTAAAACATCCCAAATCCTCTATTTACTTTCTAAAGAATTTATGATCCTGATTTTAATTGCGTTTGTGGTAGCAATACCAATTGCATATCTAATGCTAGACCAATGGCTCAGTGGATTTGCATACAGAATCGATATGCAAATTTGGCCATTCATAATTGCTGGATTAATCACGTTTTTGATTTCCACAGTCACAATTGCTTATCACGCTATGAAAGCATCATTAATTAACCCAGTGGATACACTAAAATATGAATAAAAGTTTATTGGAAGATTGAGGTGACTAGTCTCTCAGTCTTCCATTAAATACACTCACTTTTGAATTAAACGGATTTCCGGATGATCTTCTAAAAGAAACAACTTGTCCAACATGCCATATAGCATCTGCTATCGGACCGTTAATGTTGTTCCAGAATGGATATTCCGAGGTGCCTCTTGGGCTTTCAAAAACCAACATAAAGGATTCGATATCTTCTTCACTGCTCTTAAGAAGAATTTCGCTTGCGGTTTTTAAATTATTGAGTGTTTTTGCCCTCAACTCTTCAAAAGACAAATTTTCATCAACAGATGGACGAACATTTGGCTTTTTTAGTGTTGCGTTTACAATCACATTGGTCAATCCATAAATATGACCTATTGTTTCCAGAGTAGTTCTGGCTTCTTCATTTGGTTTCCAATTCAGATCTTCTTCTCTCAAACTATCAGTAGCCCAATAATACCTAAACCCTAACCCATCAACCATTCTGGAAAGGACAGTACCCGCTGAGTACTTTTCAGGATATTCAGGGATCTGACTGTATGGAAGGTCGCTATTTGATTGAGCCATAGTATTGAAACTTAATGTAAATGCTATCAGTGATAAAAATAGATATCTCATAATGCTAAAAATAATCTCAGGAAATTTAATTCAACGAATATAGAAGTAGAGGATTGGCTACAAAAAATTAAGCAAAAAGTTACCTCATTGCAACCAGGAATACTATTTTTACAATCCTTTAAAAATGGAATTCAATAAGTCCATTTCATTTTGGTCCCGTAGTTCAATGGATAGAATAGGCTGGCCGCCCGCAAAGTTTCCTAAACTTTAGATGCAGGTCCGATCGAGTTTTCGATTCTCCAGTTCTAACTAAATTTGACTAGGAATTAAGAAATGGTCCCGTAGTTCAATGGATAGAATAGAAGTTTCCTAAACTTTAGATGCAGGTTCGATTCCGTAGGGGACTAGTAATTGTCATAAATGACACTTTCAGGGAATAAAAAAGTTGGTTTAACGCTATTTTAGAGTTACTTGACATTCTTATTTATTCAGTTATTGTCTTAGATTTGTCATCATCGGTGTCATTATTAAGTA
>JANSWY010000154.1 GCA_024743255.1 bacterium
ATCTTCCCAACCCCCGGCCTCTGAAGGGGAGAACAAAGCCTCATGAAATTTTCCTTTAGGGAAGGCAAGGGTGTAAGCGAAAGAGATTGATCAGAGTCCACTTCGAGAGACTCTGATCGGGGTGGAAGTGCCTATTGAAGAATATTCATTTAGCCTTTTCTATTTATATTCACACCAAATCAACGAAAAGAATCATCGCCCCCAATCAGAGTCTCCTGGAAGGGACTCTGATTAACACAAAACGAGTTTTTCATTAGTAACTCAATCTTCCCAACCCCCGGCCTCTGAAGGGGAGAACAAAGCCTCATGAAATTTTCCTTTAGGGAAGGCAAGGGTGTAAGCGAAAGAGATTGATCAGAGTCCTCTTCGAGAGACTCTGATCGGGGTAAGTGACAACAAGATGTTTGAAAAAATCAAATACTATGAACAAGGGGTTTTACCTTGGTATGAAAGTGTCAAAAGATAACGAAATCGGAATTGTTGTTCCTGCTAAAGAAGGTACTGCTTGGGACGAAGAACCTGGAATAATCAGATGGGATACTCCGAATGAAAAAGATCTTGAAGACTGGAGAGGTTTATTTGGCACTTTTATAGAATCAGGAGGTTCAGAAATTCACTCTGATACGGAATTCAAATTCATCAAGGAAAATGGTGATTTGAAGAACACTTAGTGAATCTTAAAAGAAGAAACAATTTTATTGAGGTCAACCGACATCTGCGCAAGGGTGTCGGCGTACTCCTCAAGGTTTGAGGCTGTTGTTTCTGTTGAGTTGGAAATATCATTCAAACCCTGCATGGAGTGATTGATTTGTTCCGTGCCCGTCTTTTGCTCCTGACTTGCTCTTGCAATTGACTCCACAGATTCAGAGGATTTTTTAATGACCTCCACAACTTGTACAAAAAGCTGCTCAATCTCCTGAGCCAATGTTACGCGACTGGCGGAGATTGAAATGATATCATCAGCCGCATTTTTACTTAATTCTGCGAGCTTACGTACTTCTTTAGCCACTACTGCAAAACCTTTCCCAGCCTCACCTGCCCTATTTGCTTCAATTGCTGCATTAAGAGCCAATAAGTTCGTTTGACCTGCTATTGAGTTAATCATTTTGGTCTTCTTGCTTACTTCAACAGCTGATCTTGTTCCTTCTGTTACTAAGTCTTTAAGCTTATCCAACTCTTTGACAACCCCATTCATTTCCTGCTTTGTGGATTCTGTATTTTGGAAGTTAGATTCAATGCTAGCAGTCATCTCTTCAATTAAACTTGCAATTTCTGATGCCGAATTTGAGAGTTGTCCGGCGTTGGATGTTAAATCCTTAGCGTTTTCTGTTAAGGGTCCACTTGCATCTAATAATAGCGTTGATTGCTGGTTTAACTCTTCCATTATGACTCGCAGCTGATCTACTACTGCATTTAGGTTAAAGGCTACATATCCAATTTCATTTCTGGTTTTTGACTCCAGTTTCCTACTTAAATCTCCCTGTCCGAAATTTTTCAGAAATTTAACAATTGATCTCAATGGTGATATCATTTGTCTTTCCATTACAAATGCACCAACAACTATCACAGAACCTGTTAAGCTCAGCAAGATGATTACAATTGTGTTGACTCTACTTTTTTCGTTTTGCTTTCTGGTCTTGGAGTCGTGATAAAGAGATTGAATTGACTCATTTACACTAATAGATTTATTTAACAAACGAAGTTGATCATCAGAGTCATTTTTAAGAGCTGCCTTAAACCCTTCCCATTCCAAACCTGTTTTTTCAATTAGGCCCTGGTTTTCCAATTGATTATTTAAAGAGTTCAATAAACTATCAAACTCAGCAATCATTTGAGATTTATCACCTGACATTGTAGCCAATTTTTGAGATAGCATTCCCAATTGATGAATACAGTCTAAATCTGAATCGTATTCATCAACATCACTACTATTAATAATAATGTAAGAAATTATTGAAAGGATCAGCATCATCAAAGCAAGTCCACCAATTTTGGTTAGGACAGAGCGGTAAAAGCTTTTCTTGAAGAAAATGATTTTGGACATCTAGCAACTGGTGAATTTCGGTGTGTCTTCTAATATAATTAATATCAGTCGGACTATCAGCAAAAAAGGCCCACAATGTGGGCCTTCAGTAACCATAATTCTATGAATATTAATGTTTTAAGGAAAACAATTCCATCAAGAATTAGGATCCAGGTCAATTCTCAAGTGTATTAACAATCTAATTTTAGAAAATCCTTATATAAACAAAAAAAGCCTCGAAGTTTAGTTCAAGGCTCTTACATCAATATTGTTTATTTTAATAAGCTCTCACAGTAACTCCTTTCATAAAGTTCATGAAAGCTTTGTTTACTACCCTGTTTCCTCCCGGTGTAGGATAATCTCCGGTAAAGTACCAGTCACCAAGGTGATTCGGACAAGCATCGTGTAGACTTTCAACAGTTTGATAAACCACTTCAAGCTCTGCTTTCATTCCTTCTGGCTTCACAATCTCAGCGATTTTCTTAGAGATCTGTTCATATTCGAATGGCTCATACAATCTCTTCACATAGTTCTCAGGTTCCCTTTGTTCAATTGATGCCTGACACAATTCAAATACCTCATCCAACAAGTACTCCTGATTTGTTTCTTTTAATAGCTCAAGGACAGCTCTAAAAGCAACAAAGTCTTTCATCTTACTCATATCAATTCCATAACAATCAGGGAATCTGATCTGAGGTGCTGATGAAACGACAACTATCTTCTTAGGGTTTAATCTATCCAGAAGCGTCAGAATACTTTTCTCTAAAGTTGTGCCTCTTACAATACTATCATCTATAATGACAAGTGTATCAGTATCTTTATTGATAACCTCGTAAGTGGTATCATAAACGTGAGCAACAAGATCATCTCTATGCTCATCGTCAGTAATAAAAGTTCTCAACTTGGCATCCTTCAATACCAGTTTCTCAACTCTCGGTCGAAATGACAGTAGCTCTTCCAATGTGTCTGTTGATGGCTTATTTTCAAGGATGATATCTTTCCTCTTGTCAATCAGGTATCTGTCCACCCCTGACATAAGCCCTAGGAATGAAGTTTCTGCTGTATTCGGGATGAATGAGAATACGGCATTCTTAAGATCAAAATTGATTGCTTTTAGTACTTTAGGAATCAATAGCTCTCCAAGCTTTCTTCTTTCTCTGTAGATATCAGGATCTGTTCCTCTTGAGAAATAAATTCTTTCGAATGAGCAGGATTTCTTTTCTAATTTCTCTTTGTATTTCACTTGTTGGTAATCTCCATCTTTCCCAACAATCATTGCATGACCTGGCTCAATTTCCTTGATCTCATCATACTCACAACCAAAGGCAGTCTTAATTGCAGGCTTTTCAGAAGCTACCACTACAACTTCATCATCAGCATAGTAGTAAGCAGGTCTAATTCCAGCAGGGTCTCTTGCCACAAAGCTTGCTCCATAACCAACCATTCCAGCCATAGTATAACCACCATCAAAGTCCTTACAAGAACGTTCTAATATTCTACCAAGATCAAGTTCCTCCTCTATAAGGTCTGTGATTTCCTGGTTGGTAAGTTTTCCTTTGTATTTATCAAAAACAGCCTGATTCCCTTCATCAAGGAAGTGGCCGATTTTTTCCATTACTGTTACAGTATCAACCTTTTCTTTAGGGTGCTGACCAATTTCAACAAGTTTATCGAATAGCTCATCCACATTAGTCATATTGAAGTTCCCGGCTACTACCAAATTTCTACTTCTCCAGTTATTTTGTCTTAGGAACGGGTGGCAACTTTCGATACTGTTTTTACCATGTGTCCCATAACGCAAATGGCCCAACCAAACTTCTCCAGTAAATCCAAAGTTTTGCTTGAGCCATTTCTCATTCATGTAGTTCTCTTTGCCTTCCCTCTGCGCCTTCCGATACTTTTTACCAAACTTCTGGAAAATATCTTCAATCGGCTGGGAATCCACAGTTCGATACCTGCTTATGTAGCGATAACCAGGTTCCATGTTTAGTTTGATATTTGCAACTCCTACACCATCCTGGCCTCTGTTGTGCTGCTTTTGCATGAGCAAGTACATCTTGTTAACAGCATAGGTGGGAGTATTATACTTATCAATGTAATATTGGAGTGGCTTTCTTAATCTTAGGAAGGCTATTCCACATTCATGCTTTATTGCATCGCTCATTCTGGAGAAGTCTTAGTTATATAATTTAATATTATTTAAAATATTTATCAATATTTCGGGTCTCAGAAAGACAAGTAACAAAGGCAAAATTAAAAAAGTTGCAAACACTATCTCTGATTTTGAGATGGTTTTGTCAGCTTTAATTGAATCTTCTTCGCCTTTGAAGAACATGAAGTAAGGTATTTTCAGGTAATAGAATAAAGAGACCGCAGCGTTAAATACAGCAATCAGTAAAATATAAATAAACAACTGGTCACCGGAAGCAATATATAATTCGTAAAATGAACTTAAAATCAGAAGCTTTCCTGTGAAGCCAGCAGTAGGTGGTAAGCCCGTTAAAGCGATCATTACCACCACCATTAAAATGCCTAAAAAAACTTTTTTTCTTCCTAAACCTGCAAAATCTGGTATTTGTTTTACTCCCTGATCTTCAAAAACTCTGATCAAAAGGAACGCCGCGAGGTTCATAAACAAATAGACAACCCCGTAAAATATTACAGATTGGAGACCAATATCATTTTGTATCGTGAGACCTAACATCAAAAATCCAGAATGAGCGATGGATGAATAGGCCAACATTCTTTTTGCATCATTTTGCCAAAGTGCGGAGAAATTCCCAATCACAATGGTGAGGATTGCAATGACTGAAAGAGTGATTTGCCATTGTGACCCACTAAACACACTAGTAATACTAAACAATTGAGCAATGAATCCTACAACAGCTAACTTGGGCGTAATAGAGAAGAATGCAGCTACTAATGTAGGCGCACCCTCATATGTTGTAGGAGTCCATATGTGCATTGGAAATGAGGATAGTTTGAAAAGCAAACCCGCACTAAACAATAGAATTGGCACAAATAAATCCTCTGAAGAATTAAAAAGATAATTTATATAAAGTGACCCTGAAAAACCATATAACAGACTGATTCCATACAACATCACAGCTGAGGAGACAGCCCCAAATAATAAGTACTTAATGCCTGCCTCGTATGACTTATTATTCCGCTTGAAGGTTGTCAGTATGTATGACGAAATGGACATAAGCTCTATAGCAACATAGAAGAGAAGCAAGTGTCTTGACGATAGTAAAACAAAAGCACCTAAAGTAATCCCCAATAAAATACTTCTATACTCGCCATCAGCTTCCTTTGGAAAAATCAGAGTACTCACCCCCATAAATACCAACATCACGGCAAGAATTGCTTTGAATACCCAGGAAACACTCCCAACTGAAATCATTCCATTAATAGCAATTTCACTTTCTTCTGGCTGGAGTCCCACGAATAACAACAGGCCAATACCGATCAATAGGAATAGGATAGATTTCGAAATTGAATATACCTGTTTTGATATCAATTCAAATACAAGAAAAACAACCAATGCCGCTCCAAGAAATAACTCGGGGATCATGAGATGAAGCCCGGAGGTAATAGAATCAAGTTTATAGGCGATCTGTTCCATACTACTTGCTGTTAAGAACATCCAAATTGATTCTACCCTGAGCAGAAACATATTCTACCCAACCACTTATTGAATCCGCGATAGGATCAAGAACAGTTCCTGGTAAGATTCCGAATAAAATGGCCAAAATTACCAATGGAGCAAACATCAAATATTCTCTTTTTGTGAGATCATTCATATGTGGTTCCCATTCTTTTTCTCTAACCCAATATTTCCCAAAGAACATTCTTTGCAATGTCCAGAGATAATATGCAGCTGTAATCAACAAACCTAAGGTTGCCACAATTGTCAACCATCTTGGTATAATCTGATTTGCTGAAGAAGATCCAAATGCGCCTAAGAAAACCAGCACTTCACCAACAAATCCTGAAAGCCCAGGTAATCCTAATGAACCGAAAAATATTACCACTACCACAAATGTGAAGTAAGGCATTTTCGAACCTAGACCACTGTAGTTAGCAATCAGTCTGTCGTGTGTTCTATCGTATAATACTCCAGCAATAAGGAACAGTGCTGCTGAAAGTATACCATGGCTAAACATTTGGAAAATAGCTCCATTTATAGCTTCTGCTGTTAAAGCGGCAATTCCCAGCATTACATAGCCCATGTGTGAAACCGAAGAATAAGCAATTAATTTCTTTAAGTCCTTTTGGGCCATTGCGACCAGACCTCCGTAAATGATGGCTATTACTCCTAAACCTCCAATTAAATAACCAAACTGATATGCTCCTTCCGGGAATATAGAATATGCAATTCTAAAGAATCCGTACCCTCCTATCTTCAGAAGGATTCCTGCTAGAATAACAGAAATTGGAGTTGGAGCTTCGACGTGTGCATCTGGTAACCAAGTATGAACAGGCACAGCAGGCAATTTGATTGCAAAACCGATAAATACTGCCAGAAACGCTACTAATCTAATTGGATATCCAAATAACTCCCCACCGGTCAGACTCAATATCGATCCAGGAATGTAATTTGAAAGATCCATCATGTGGATCATATTAAAGGTATGAATTTGGTATTCATCTGTGCTTGCGGGATCCAATACTGATATATAAAGGCCAATCATTACCACCAAAATGAATAATGAACCTACAAGTGTGTAGA
>JANSWY010000137.1 GCA_024743255.1 bacterium
ACTACCCAATAGAGTTGCTAGAAACCAATGAGCCTGACACGAATGTATACGACATGCGACTCACCAGACATGAAGACGGATGGATATATGGCTTATTCTGTACAGAAAGAAGAGACAAGAACGTACCAGAGGCCGATCAGTCTTCCGCAGAGGCAAAGTGTGGTATTGCTCGGACAAAGGATTTATCTACCTGGGAAAGATTGGCTGATTTAGACTCAGGAGAAAGTCAACAAAGAAATGTGGTGCTACATCCGGAATTCATCAATGGACAGTATGCACTATATACCAGGCCCCAAGATGGATTTATTGATGCCGGGAAAGGTGGTGGAATAGGATGGTGTTTGATTGATTCAATGGAAAATGCAAAGGTTGGGACCGAGCAGATAATTGACCCCAAGGTTTATCACACCATTAAAGAGGTAAAAAACGGTCAGGGTCCAACTCCGATAAAAACAAGTGAAGGGTGGCTTCATCTGGCTCATGGAGTGAGAAATACAGCTGCGGGACTGAGGTACGTGCTTTACATGTTTATGACATCTCTACAGGATCCGGCAAAGGTAATTCACAGACCAGCCGGACATTTTATGTCGCCCCTGGAAGCTGAAAGGGTAGGAGATGTTTCAAACGTTCTGTTCAGCAATGGCTGGATCGAGAAGGATGGCAAAGTATTTATTTATTATGCTTCATCAGATACGAGACTTCATGTTGCAACCAGTAGCATTGACCAGTTAATTGATTACTGTAAAAACACTCCGGAGGATGGATTAAGATCAGCTACAAGTGTACAAACCCGGAGTGATTTAATCTCAAAGAACCTCAAATACTTAAAGGATAACGGACTTAACATATGAAAGTACTTAAACAGGACCGTTTACCAATAAAGGAGAAAATTGCCTACGGACTTGGTGATTTTGCATCATCCATGTTCTGGAAGCTATTCTCTATGTTTTTATTATTCTTCTACACAGATGTATTCGGAATATCAGCAGCCGCAGTGGGTACCATGTTTCTGGTAACCCGAATTTGGGATGCCGCTAATGATCCTTTAATGGGATTGTTAGCAGATAGAACATCTACCAAATGGGGCAAATTCAGACCCTATTTGTTATTTGTAGCCTTACCATTTGCAATTATTGGTACACTAACATTTACAACTCCTGAATTATCCGGTTCAGGAAAACTAATCTATGCGTACATCACCTACACGCTGATGATGATGGTCTATACTGCTGTTAATGTACCCTACGCCTCATTGATGGGAGTAATGAGTTCTGACTCAAACGAAAGAACAAGCCTCGCTTCATGGAGATTCATTGGTGCTTTTTCGGGAGGACTGGTAGTAACAGCTACAGCAAATTCACTGGTTGATTACTTTTCAGAAGGCACTTCTCAAGCGGTTGGTTTTCAATATACAATCTCAATTTATGCGTTTATCGCTGCTACCTTATTTGTATTGACCTTCCTAGGAACCAGAGAGAGGCTTACGCCTCCAGTTGAAGTTAAAAATAGCTTAAAAGAGGATTTAAGTGACTTGATTAAAAATGGTCCCTGGTTTATCATGCTAGGAGCAAATATTTCGATTCTGATATTTAATTCGCTACGAGACGGTTCCATACTATTCTACTTCAAATACTATGTGAAAGATCAGGTTTTGACTTTGTTTGGAGAAACATATGAATTGTCTTCAACTGTCTTGTCATCCGCTTATATGTCAATCTGGTTAGCTACTAATATTATTGGAGTTTTGCTTGCCAAGACTGTAGCCTCCAAACTTGGTAAGAAAAGAGCATTTGGATGGTCAGCAGTTCTTTCGGCTGTGCTTAGTTTTATTTTCTTCTTTATTCCTGCTGATCAGATCCTTACAATTTTTGGATTGAATATTCTAATTGGAATTAGTGCTGGAATTGTACTTCCTCTTGGATGGTCTATGTATGCAGACATAGCTGATTACTCTGAATGGAAAACAGGAAGACGAGCAACGGGACTAGTGTTTTCTTCCTCTAGTATGAGTCAAAAGTTTGGCTGGACCCTGGGAGGTGCTCTTTCTGGTTGGATCCTGGCTGGTTTTGGATTTGAACCAAATGTAGATCAAACGGATGGTGCTCTGCTGGGTATAAGGCTCATGATTAGTGTAATCGCTGGGCTTGGCGCATTGCTGTCATACGTATTCATTCACTTCTATAAACTGGATGAGAAAGTCATGAAATCTATCGAACAGGATCTTGAATTAAAAAGAGCGGCATAAAATGAAAAAACTACTACTTATAATCGTATTAGTTGTGTCAGGGCTCAATGTCTATTCACAGCAATTTGAGCACTTTGTTACCAGAAATGGGGCTGCCTTGATGGACGGGGAAGATACCCTTCGGTTTATTTCATGGAATATCCCAAATCTTAACTATGTTGAAGACGAACTAACATTCGAAAACACCAATCCATACGGATTACCCAATGAGTATGAAATGAGAGATGCCTTTGAAACCGTGAAGGAAATGGGTGGTCAGGTTATTCGAATTTACACCATTCCGGTGTTTAATAAGAATTTCCCAAAAGATGCTCCTACGTTTGTTGAAGGTCCAGGACAGTTTAACGAGGAAGCTTTTAAAGTCAATGACATGATGCTGGCTTTGGCAAATGAATATAAAATCAGAATCATCTTTTCCTTTTTGAATAATTGGCAATGGATGGGAGGTAGACCCAATTATGCTGAGTTTAGAGGTAAAACGTCTGATGAATTCTGGACTGACAAACAACTGATTGAAGATTTCAAGAAGACAATTGAGTTCACTATCAACAGAACGAATACCATAACAGGTGTTAAATACAAAGACGATAAGTCAATCTTATGTTGGGAGACTGGAAATGAATTAGGTTCTCCATACTCATGGACCAAAAAGATCGCAGCTTATATCAAGAAGTTGGATTCCAATCATCTTCTTATGGACGGTTATTACGCGATAGATGGAAGACCGGTTTTAGCAGAATCTGTTGCTGATAAAAATATCGATATTATTAGCTCTCATCACTACGAAAGGAATCCACTTAACATGATGAGTAATATCGATATGAACCTTGATATTGTTAAAGATCAGAAACCTTACATGATTGGAGAGTTTGGTTTTGAAAGTAGCTCTGGACTGGAGTGTGTAATGAATAAGATCATCGCAGATGAATCAATTTGTGGCGCACTTTCTTGGAGTATTCGATATCACCACAGAAATGGTGGTTTTTATTGGCATTCTGAACCATTAGGGCTTGGAGTTTATAAGGCATATCACTGGCCAGGATTTGCTTCCGGGGAGAAATATGATGAACGATCTTTTCTTTGGATGTATAGGGAAAAAGCATTTGAAATTCAGGGTAAAAAAACACCTCCGGTTTCAATTCCAAAAGTCCCAAAATTATTTCCAATAGAAGACCTTCACGAAATTAAATGGCAAGGTGTAGCGGGAGCGGAGGGATACAATATTCAAAGAAAAGAATCCAACTCTGATGAATGGTCAGTAGTAGGATACAACATCAGTGATGCAGAAGATCAGGTCTGGTCGGGGTTTCATGATAAAACTGCTAAGATTGGAAAATCCTATTTCTACAGAATTAGCGCCCAAAACTCTTCAGGAGCTTCGGAGTACTCAGAATCTGTTGGTCCGGTTGAGGTGAAAAGACAAGTTGTTGTCGATAATATGAAAAACTATGGTGTCATGTTTGATATGCACAATGTGAGGCCAACAACTGGAGAAGACAGGACATTTAAAGAAATTGATTCCAGAATTGAAGGGGACTATGGAGCAGAAATCGTCTACCACATTCCAGGCTCGTTCGCCTCGTTCAGTATTTACTCGTTTGAGTTTAATGATCATTGGCACTTCCTCGAGTTTCATGGTTCAGTGGATGGGAAAACCTGGGGAAAACTGAATGTTGATCTCTCTGTTTACCACAACGATGAAAAGAACTACAACTACGCCTCGCCTAAAAAGTACAGTCTTAATAATCATTCTGAAGATATCAATTACTTGAAAATCAGATTTCTAAATAAGCTGCAATTAGCAAGAGTAGAGCTGTTTTATAAATAGAATAAGATGGAATCAGTAACACTTAAGAGCATTGATAGCCAGGATTTTGAGTTTATCCTTGAGGAGAATATCCTACAATTTTGGATTCAACATATGGTGGATCATGAGAACGGTGGGTTTTATGGTCGAATAGATGGTCATAACAAGCTTGATGCAAAGGCTAATAAGTCAATTATCCTTAATACTCGTATTCTTTGGACTTTTTCAGCGGCCTATCAGAACAACCAGAGTATCGAATATAAGCGGATGGCCGACCGGGCATTTCACTACATTTTAAATCATTTTGAGGACACAAAATATGGTGGTTTCTACTGGGAATTAGACTTTCAGGGAAATGTAGTAGATCATAAGAAACAGACTTATGCTCAATCATTTGCTATTTATGCATTGAGTGAATATTACAAAATTTCGAAAGACACCAGAAGCTTAGAGTTGGCTAAGAGGACATTTCAGTTGATCGAAACAAATGCTTTTGATGTAGATAAAAATGGCTATCAGGAAGCATTGAGCCAGTCATGGCAAAAGCTGGATGACGTTAGGTTGAGTGAGAAGGATATGAATGCTACAAAAACTATGAATACTCATCTTCATATCCTGGAAGCTTATACAAATCTGTTCCGAATCTGGAAGTCGGAACTACTGGAAGCTCAGCTTAATAACCTCATTGAGTTGATGTCCTCAACCTTTATTTCTGAAGATTACCACCTCCACTTGTTTTTCGATGATAATTGGACTTTGTTGAGTGATGAAATTTCATTTGGTCATGATATTGAAGCGTCATGGCTGATGCACGAAGCTGCTGAAGTTTTGGGTAAGGAGGAGCTTCTAATGGATATTGAGGTGTTAGCTGTAAAGATGGTTGATTCAATAATGCCTGGTATTGATCATGATGGAGGACTTATGAATGAGGCCAATCCAAAAGGTCTGGTAGACACGGACAAACATTGGTGGCCACAAGCGGAAGCTCTTGTTGGATTGTATAATGCTTATCAATTGACTTCTAATTTCGACTATCTAACTCAACTCAACCGTATTTGGGATTTTACTAAAACAAATCTAATAGATCCAGAAGGTGAGTGGCACTGGAGGGTAGATAGGAATGGTGTTGTTATTAGGGATGAAGATAAAGCTGGCCCATGGAAGTGCCCATATCACAACTCGAGAGCTATGTTGGAATTAATAACGAGAATTAAATCTTTCGTTTAAATATGAATTAGTTTAAATCTATTTTCATAACATTGGAAGTGACCTTTAATATGGTTAATTTCTTGGGTGCGAATGGCATATGATTAAATATGAAATTACGAAGATTAGGAGCGTGTATTTTCTTTTTTCTTGTTGCTGGTCATTTTCTATCAGGTCAGCCAGAAAGCCTGATTAATAAGACATTAATCTTTGATCAGCTACCACAACATCTTGGTCTGAATCAACGTGCAGTAAATTGTATCTATCAGGATAAAGATGGGTTTCTATGGGTAGGAAGCTGGTCGGGCTTGATAAAGTATGATGGTTATGAGACCAAGATATATACTCATGATGGTAACGATTCAACCAGTATTGCCAGTCACAAAATCACCGCAATTGTTGAGGATAAAAATGGGTTTCTATGGATTGGAACTCGAATAGGAGGGTTATTTAAGTTCGACAAGGACGCAGAAAAGTTCTATCAGTTTTCACATGATCCTGATGATCCAAACTCATTGTCCAATAATAATGTGTGGAGCATAGAAGTCGATCAATTCAATAACATTTGGGTTGGTACTGAATACGGACTGAATTACCTGGAGACAGAAAGCGAAACATTTAACCTGTATTCTACCAAAAATGGACTTTCAGACAATTTTGTACGGTCTTTATCTCTGGATCAGGACAATGATTTATGGGCTTGTACAGAAAATGGAGTGAATAGAATTTCGATCGATCAGCAAAACCAGCTGAGTGTACAGCAAATATTTTATGAACCAGAACCAAATTATGACAAATTACACAACTACACCTTTAAGTCAGAAAGCCTCATAATCGATGGTGAAAAAATCATATTTGTAGCTACTAAAAAAGGCTTAAAAATATGGGATGGTTCGACATATGAGAATTTTGAGTTTCCCAACAAGCCTTTAAGCTATAGTTTCTTCAGAACCCTGAAAGTCATAGATGGCGATAACCCATTTTTACTCATTGGTACGGAAATCGGTCTCAGTATTTTCGATGTAAGAAAGAGAGAGTTTGTGAATTATTATGGTATCGGAAACGGCAGATCAAATCTGAGCCACAGTACAATTGTATCTCTGTATATTGATAAAGCCGATGTACTTTGGGCAGGTACTAAGAAAGGTCTTAATCGATACGATACCTTCGACAAGAATTTCCGATTATTCAAAAATGAAGAATTTGATCCGAGCCGCAGTATACTCACAGGTATGACCGGTGATGATGACTACTTGTGGATTAGTACCCTGGGTGCCGGAATATTTAGATTCGATCCAGAGAATGAGACTTTCAGTAAATTCAATATTGCCAATTCAGGTAATGATTTTGCCGATTTTATCCAGAAACTATCGATTGATAGAAAAGGTCATATTTGGTTAGGAACTGCTGGTATTGGAGCGATATCTTTTGATCCATCTTCCGGTAGGAATAGAAATGGCTGGATTCGAGACTTTAAAATATATCGTAATACTCCAGGGGGGATCTCTGATGATTATGTAATGTCCATGGGACCTGGGAAAAATGGTATTTGGGTTGGGACATGGAGTGGAGGTCTTAACAAAATAATGGATGACGGAACGGTCATACAATATCAAACGGATCAATTTCTACAAGCTCCTATCGTAGAAATATTTGAAGATGAACAAGGAATACTTTGGATTGGATCCAGAGGAAAAGGGCTTTATAGAGTGGTGTTTCACGAAAACAAAGTCGTCAAATTTGAGGAATTTTCAGCCAGCCACGATGAGACTTCTCTGAGTAATAATTTCATAACGAATATCATTAAGGCGTCCTCCAATCAACTTTGGGTTGGTACAGAAGACGGTTTAAACCTGTTTGATACTTCTAACAAGACCTTCCAGAAGTTTAACAAAAAGGATGGACTTAGATCAAACGAAGCGATTTCTCTTAAACTCGATATCAATGGTAATTTATGGATTGGACATTGGGAAGGTCTAACTGTTACGCGACCAACCGTAAAGGGACTTGAGGTTATTAGCCATTTTGATCAGGATGATAGGGTACAGGGAGGATTTTTCTACAACAACAATGTCCACTCAGATCAAGATGGAACGTTGTATTTCCCTGGTTCAAATGGTTTTAATATCATTAACCCAAGGGATTTAATGCTCAATCCACATATTCCAAGAACTGCAATTCTCAACATTTCGATTTTCGATGAGGTTCTGAAACCAAAGCAGGAGTACGATGGGAATGTAGTTTTGTCCGAACCAATTCATAAAACAGAATCCATCACCCTAAACCACGATCAGAATTCCATTAGGATAAACTTCACCGCAAATCATTTTGCCGCGCCACAGAAGAATCAGTATGCTTATAAACTAGAGGGTTTTGATGCAGATTGGCAATATACAGATGCAAATCAAAGGTTTTGCAACTACACCAACGTTCCAGATGGTACATACACATTTTTATTAAAGGCCTCAAACAATGATGGAGTCTGGAACGAGGAACCAATTACTTTGGGAATTCAAATCTTGCCTCCATGGTGGCGTACATTTTATGCTTTTTTTGGTTACGCCGTATTAGCATTCTTAATGCTTCTATTGTTTAGAAGGCTAATCATAATGAGAACTAATTATTCCAACAGCCTGCTATTTGCTGAGATGGAAAAGGAAAATCTCGAGAAACACAATCGGGCAAAACTTGAGTTCTTTACCAACATTTCACATGAATTCAGAACACCTTTAACGCTGATTCTCGGACCATTACAAAATGTTATCAAGCACTTCGAAGGAGAAAAGTATGTCAGACAACAGCTAGGTATTATTGATAAAAACACCAACCGACTTCTACGACTAATTAATCAGTTGTTGGATTTCAGGAAAGCAGAATCGGGGAAACTCAATATTCAGGCAGCCGAAGGTAATTTCGTCAAATTTGTTGAGGAGGTTAAGTTGGCATTCGATTCACTAGCCGCTGAACGCAAAATTGATTTTCAATTACACACTTCATCAAATGTCATAAACCTATGGTTTGACAGGGATCAGTTTGAGAAAGTCTTGTTTAACCTGCTTTCTAATGCGTTTAAACACACGCCAGAAAAGGGAAATGTCACAATCAAACTCATCGAGAAAAAATCTAACGTAGAGATTGTAGTTGAGGATAATGGAAAAGGTATTGAGCAAAAACACCTTGCAAAGATCTTTGAACGCTTCTATACACCAGATAGTGGAAACTATTACAATACTGGAACTGGTATCGGTTTAGCACTCACCAGAACTTTGGTGGAAATGCATAGTGGCACAATTCTGGCCGAGAGTGAAGCGGATCAATTTACACGATTTATCATTGATATTCCTAAAGGCAAGGACCACTTTGATGCCGAAAATATCATTCCTGATTTCAAGGACAGTGAACAGATAGAAAGATATCAGGACCAAATACAAGATGAGAACTATAATACCGCGTCAGAATTATCAACAGAAAAGGATGTTACCGAATTAGACAGAATATTGATTGTTGAAGATAATCCTGACGTTTCGGCGTTTATTAAATCAATATTCATTGAAGAATATGCAATTCTTGAAGCTAGAAATGGTGAGGAGGGTTTAAGACTAGCCAAAGAAGAAATACCTGATTTGGTTATTAGCGATGTGATGATGCCGGTTATGGATGGGATTACACTTTGTAAGTCATTGAAAAATGAAATCAAAACCTCCCATATTCCTGTCATTCTTCTGACCGCAAGGACATCATTGATTTACAGAGCAGAAGGTTTAGAAAATGAAGCGGATGATTATGTAACTAAACCTTTCAACGCTAGTATTTTAAAACTTAGAGTTATTAACCTCATTAAATCCCGCAAGAAACTTCAGAAACTCTTTTCAAAGAATGAACCATTAAACCTTGAACCATCTGAGGTAACCATTACATCTTCTGATGAGAAGTTCATTCAGAATGCTCTTACCAGCATTGAAAAGAATATGTCCAGTTCGGAATATGGAGTGGAAGACCTTGGAGAGGATGTTGGTTTCAGCCGAATGCAGTTGTATCGTAAGCTGAAAGCCATGACGGGTATGTCGGCCAATGAGTTTATCAGGTCCATAAGACTGAAACGGGCTGCTCAACTAATTTCACAAGATGAATTAACCATTGCTGAAGTGACTTATCAAGTAGGATTTAGCGATTTGCAATATTTCAGAAAAAGCTTCAAAAAGCAGTTTGGGTGCAATCCATCTGAATATAATCAGGAAGAAACCATCGAAGAGGAGAAAGAAGGGTGAAAAGGAATATTTAGCCTTCCAATCTGTGCAATTTGTCATCCGCATAAATCAACCTTTTAGTGGAATTTAGCTATAAAAAATATTGGTATGGTAAAGTTTCTTTTAAGCCTGATGATAGGTTTAATATTCTCTTTTCAATTAGTAAGTCAAAGTAGAAAATTTGTGAAAGTTGAAGACAATGGTTTTTACTGTAAAGGGAAGCCATACAAATATCTTGGGGCTAACTTTTGGCAGGGTATGTACCTTGGAATGCCAGGAGAAGCAGGTGACAGGGAGTTGCTCAAAAAGGAGCTGGACCATATGCAATCTCTGGGAATTACCAATCTCAGAATACTTGGAAGCTCCGAAGGAAATGGGAAATACCAAATTACCCCAACTTTGTTGACCGCACCAGGAGAATATAACCAAACGGTTTTTGAAGGTCTCGATTTTCTCCTTGATGAGATGAGGAAGAGAAAGATGAAAGCAGTTGTTGTTTTAAACAACTTCTGGATGTGGAGTGGAGGAATGCCACAATATGTTTCTTGGTCAAACAATGAAGAAGTTGTATTACCAAATATAGAAGGAGGAGGGTCATGGAATGATTTCATCAATTACAGCTTGAGGTTTTTCGAAGATTCATCAGCTCAAGCGATATTCAGCAATCATTTGACAGTTTTAATCAATAGAAAGAATTCTGTGAATGGTCGTAAATACAAAAAGGACCCTACAATCATGGCATGGCAGCTTTGCAATGAGCCCAGAGGATATCATAACCCCACTGCCTACAGAAAGTGGATTTCAAGTACAGCAGCATTCATTCAGGGAATTGATGAGTCACATATGGTCTGTTTGGGAGCAGAAGGTGACACTGGAACAGAGTATTCAGGTGTTGATTTATACGAAGATAACCTTTCGGATCATCTGGATTACGCTACCACTCATCTTTGGATACAAAACTGGAGTTGGTTTGACCCCCAAGATACAGCGTCATTTACACAGGCACTTGAAAAGAGCAAAGAGTATTTGACCAAGCAAATTGAAAAGGCGAATATGTTAAATAAGCCTCTAGTGGTTGAAGAGTTTGGTGTTTCAAGAGACCTTGGGAATTTCGAGAGTAGAAGTGCTATTAGTTACAGGGATGAATATTATCAGTTTATATTCAATTTTGTATTAAATCAGGTTTCAAACAATGGCATTATCCAGGGATGCAATTTTTGGTCCTGGTCTGGACGATCAGTACCGGCAAATCCCGGAGGAATGTGGAGTTCCAATGACCCCTTAACTGGTGACCCACCACATGAAAAACAAGGTTGGTATTCAGTTTACTCTCACGATGAATCCACACTTGAAATTATAGAACAATATTCAAATGCGATTAATGAGTTTAATAATAATCGGAACAGATAACTTCTGAATGAGGCTGTTCACTAAAGAAATCGGGACGGTTACCAATAAATACAGTGGAATTAAAATCTAAATGGTCACTTTTATATTCAAATGTGTTCCGTAGGTGTGTTTTGATTCGCACTTATAAAATGTAGCTGGTTCTTCCCGGGTTGACGGTTCTACCCGGGAAGTTTTACTTTTACCGCTTTGCATCCAACATCCACC
>JANSWY010000042.1 GCA_024743255.1 bacterium
TATGATTCTCGAAACTATTGACTGGATTATCATCTCAGTATTCTTCCTTATTGTCTTATCCATAGGGTGGATCGCATCCAGAACGGCTGGAAAAGACACCAAAGAATTCTTCCTCGGCGGAAGGTCAATGCCTTGGTGGTTACTTGGTGTTAGCATGGTGGCATGCACGTTTTCAGCTGATACACCAAATCTGGTTACAGGAATGGTTAGAGAAGATGGAATTGCGAAGAACTGGGCATGGTGGGCGTTTTTGATTACCGGGATGGTCACTGTATTCATATACGCCAGATTATGGAGAAGATCAGAAGTGAATACCGATCTCGAATTCTATGAGCTAAGATATAGTGGGAAAATGGCCTCTTTTCTACGGGGGTTCAGAGCATTGTATCTGGGAATATTTTTCAATTGCCTTATCATGGGAACTGTATCTCTGGCAGCTATAAAGATAGGAGCCGTAATGTTTGGGTTAACTCCAATGCAAGTGATCATAGGCGCATCGATAGTGGTAGTGATTTATGCTACTCTTGGTGGTATTAAAGGAGTAATTTGGGCAGATTTCTTCCAGTATGGAATTGCCATGTTTGGAGCAGTATATGCGGCAATTGTCTCAGTAAGACAACCGGAAATTGGGAGTTTAAGCAATTTGTTTAGCCATCCGGAAGTTCAAAGCAAGCTAAATATTCTACCGGAGTTTAATGATCCATTAGTTTATATTCCTCTATTGATAATTCCTATTGCAGTTCAATGGTGGAGTGTGTGGTATCCGGGGGCCGAACCTGGAGGTGGAGGGTATATTGCCCAAAGAATGTTGTCGGCCAAGGATGAAAAAAATGCCATTGGAGCAACTTTACTTTTCAACTTTGCTCATTATGCATTGAGACCATGGCCATGGATAATTGTGGCTCTATGTTCTATCGTAATTTTTCCGGATTTATCTACCATTCAAAAAGAGTTTCCATCCATCAGTGCTCAGTACCTTGGTCATGATGTAGCTTATCCCGCTATGCTGACAAGACTAGGAGCAGGATGGAAGGGTTTGGTTGTTGCATCAATAATAGCAGCTTACATGTCAACTATTGGTACTCACCTCAACTGGGGATCTTCTTATGTTGTGAATGACTTTTATAAAAGGTTTGTCAATCCTGATTCTTCAGAAAAACGATTAGTTCTGGTGGGCAGATTTAGTACCGTAATGCTGATGGTTGTTTCCGCTGTATTCGTTTTGACTTTTCTTGAAAACGCAACCCAAGCATTTGATATTCTACTACTCTCAGGTGCAGGAACAGGTCTCATTTATATACTTAGATGGTTTTGGTGGAGAATTAACGCGCTTACGGAGATTGTGGCGATGATAACAGCAACAGTTCTGGCGGTACTACTTGTTCTTGTAATCGATAAAACAACTATAGCGCGGATGGTAATCGATACAGGAGGTCTCACAGATGAGTTAATAAACTACGTAGCAACAGGAGTGATTTCTGATTTGCAAAACCTTCCATCTAATTTAGCTTTTAACCAATCTGAAATAGTTACACTTAATTCATTCAATTCCACCACCGAAATCCTGGATGTTAGTAGTAAAATAAATGCAGTAACCTTCCCTGTTAGATTGATTTTATCATTGGTATTGGTGACCATAAGTTGGTTGGTGGCCACTTATTTTGGGAAACCAGAGACTACTGAGACCCTTAGAAATTTCTACCAAAAAACTAAGCCTGGGGGACCGGGTTGGAAAAAGATTTTGGTTGAAGCTCAAAAGGAAGGTATAAGTTTAGATAGTAATGATGCAAAATGGGAAATGCCTTCTCAGATTCTAATGGTTTTTCTCGGGTGTATTGCGATTTATTGTTGCTTATTTGCGATTGGAGCTTTTATATATAACAACATAACTATAGGTTTTACTTTGACGATCGCCTCCGGGATTTCGACATACTTATTGTTTAAACTTTTTGGTAAGCTAAGCACTTGATCCGGATGTAAAGATTTTAGTTAGATTTGAGCTGAACTAAATTCAATCATTTGATGAAAGCTCTTCTAAAAGCAAAACATTGGCAGTTGTTCTTGTTGACTTACGGAATACCAATATTTCTGCAAATCGTATTCATGGCTTCTATGTTTTCTTCTTTTGCTATGAATCCTAACGAACCCCCAGAGTTTTTCACATATGGAGGAGGAGTAATTTTTGGTCTGTTGATTATAATGGCAATCCTTTCTAACGGCATTCTTCTGGCCTGGATGTGGACCGTAGCTACCAGACTTCAAAACTATTTACCAGAAGATGTAAATATGAAAATTGGTAGGTTTAAGGTGTTTTTTGTTATCCCATTCGCATACATCGTATTGTTTGTTTTAGGAATAGGTGTATTGTTTTTGACCATTGACAGTGGCTTCAAACCAAATAGCCCTTTTTATTTATTCTTCCTAATTATTCCTTTACACCTATTTGCTATGTTTTGTATTTTTCATAACATATACTTTATAGCAAAAACTATTAAATCTGTCGAATTACAAAGAGAGGCCAAGGTGGAAGAATATCTCGGAGAATTCTTTCTTGTTTGGTTTTACTTAATTGGAGTGTGGATACTACAACCAAAAATCAATAAGTGGGTAGAGGAATATGAACCGGACCAGCGATTCTAGATTTATATAGTATCACTCATAATTTTGTTGTAACCAATTATTCATTACATTAGAAACAAATTCTAACAAAAACGAAGAGCTGTGGAATCGGTTATCAACGTAGTATTTAATGTTATTCAAATCATTGTACTCCTTTTTGGTGGTTACCTGACTATCACTACTCTTAGAAAGGGATATGCAGATGATTCGACAAATATGAAGCAGAGAGGATATAAGTTTCTGTTCTTCACCATTGTCTTCATCATCCTTATTCAAGCAGTTGAGTGGCTCATTTTAAGTCTGTTCTAACCATGGAGTTAAAAGAAAGACTTCAAAAGCAATTAGAGTTTATCAAGGAGATCGATCGGATAAAGTACATCTTCCGTAAGACTCGATTATTCAACAGTGATAGACATGAGAATGATGCTGAGCACAGCTGGCATTTGTGCATGATCGCAATGATTCTGGCTGAGCATGCCAACGAACCAATAGATATTCTAAAAGTAATTAAAATGTTACTTATCCATGATATTGTTGAAATCGATGCTGGTGACACATTCCTGTTTGACAAGAATAAAAATCATAGCAATACGGAAGAGGAATTAAAAGCTGCAAAGAGAATATTCGGTATGCTTCCTGAAGACCAATCTGAGGAATTGATTTCGATTTGGGAGGAGTTTGAAGCATTTGAATCAAAAGAAGCAAGATTTGCACGAGCAATGGATCACCTCGAACCAATACTTCAAAATCATTCCAATCAAGGAGGTACTTGGTCAGAGTTTGAAGTGCCTTACGAAACAGTTGTGAAGAAAAAAGAACCAATAAAACAAGGCTCGGAATTTGTGTGGGAGCATGTGCTTGAAATTCTAGAGGAAAGTGTAAATGCTGGTCACTTAAAGAAAGGTGAAAA
This sequence comes from bacterium, assembly GCA_024743255.1. Taxonomy (GTDB): domain Bacteria; phylum Bacteroidota; class Bacteroidia; order Cytophagales; family Cyclobacteriaceae; genus JANSWY01. Next base: position 3,530 of record JANSWY010000042.1, read on the forward strand.
AGTATGATAAGGTTTGGTATCATATTGACAGTTATCGTCTGTATCGGATGCCAAAGTAATTCCGGGTCTGTTGAACAGTGGAAACAAGAGATTTATGAAACTGAATTGGCTTTTTCCAGGCTATCTGAAAAGGAGGGTATTGAAAAAGCATTTTTAGCATATGCGGCGGAAGACGCAGTAATTAAACGAAAAGGAAAGTTGGTAATTTCCAGAGATTCTTTGAAATCCTATTTTAAGAATTCAAACCCTTCCACAGGCACAGAAGTATTGACCTGGGAACCAGATTTTGTTGATGTATCTAATAGTGGTGATCTAGGCTACACATATGGCAAGTTCATTTACTCATTAACAGACTCTGCAGGGAATGTGACTGAAAATACAGGTTATTTCCATACTGTTTGGAAGAGACAAAAGGATGGGGCCTGGAAATTTGTATGGGACTAAAATAAAATTATGAGTTACTACATTATCTGGCAATATGATGTGCCACAAGAGAATGCCACTGAGTTTGAGAATGAATATGGGAAAAAGGGTGCCTGGGGTAGATTCTTCATGCAATCACCTTTCTATCAAGGTTCAACCTTGCTCAAGCCTACAGACAAGAATCAACATTATGTAATCATAGACCGTTGGGTTGATCAACCTGCTTATGAGAACTTCCTGAGAGACAATAAAGATGGTTATAATGGTCTCTCAAAAATTTATCAAAGGCTTTTCAACTCCGAGGAAAAACTTGGTCAATATACAGATTAAAGTTTCCTTTAAATACCGAAACCGGCTGGTCACCCACCGTTATTAGCAATACATCAAGGAAGTTTGGTTTGGTTTTAGTGATTGGGTAATTTCATTAATAATTACGCATAACCATATTAAACTAATTACCAATGAAACTAATCCATCTAGGCATCATTGCACTGGGAGTTCTTGTGCTGTGTTGCAGTCCACAAAAAGAACCAGTCGGGACCAAGAAATTAGCAGAAATAACTGATGATGTAACACCTGCACCATTTCCTGATCTTGGAATCCCCAATTTTCAGTTTCCAACTGATAGTAACACCATTAATAATTGGGTTGCTGCAGAAGATGTCAACTCAATTTACAGTCATGGATGGGGTATTTGGGCAGGATTGACAGCACCTAGTGGTCAATCTATCGGAGGCCAGGAATTATTGGTTTTTGAAACATGGTTAACTCCAGCCGAGATTCTTGACAGCATGAAAAGCGTTCCCGTTAAAAGAATAGGGAGGGCGAATCTTAATAAGCCTAAACAGTTTGGACATGCATTTAATAAGTCAGGAGAAGAGCCGGATACCAAGATTGCAGAATCAGTGAGTTACAGTCCGGCTGCAACTAAGTACGCATTAGATAACAAGATATTTCTATACAGTACTTTTGAAAAGTATGCTGCAGAGGGCAGAACTTCCATCCCAGATTTTCCAGCGAACGCCATTACTATTAAACCTGTTTTCAAAGTTATCAGTAAAAGCAAATTGGACCCATCCGGTTATTACTCAATGCCCTCATGGGTTGGCCCAATCGACAGTCTTGCAGCATTTCCAGAGAATAAATGGAATGCCTGTATATACGTAGATGTCACAAATTCTTCCTCAGCAAATGGAGGAGTTGACATTGGCTGCTACGGCCCCACTCCAGAAACCACTTATAACCTTTCAGACTTTATACATTATGAATTGATTGCAGAAGATGTCGCCTACTACAATCAGGAATTTGGATTGGGCGCTGAAGTTGGAGATTATGCAATCCTTGTTGGCATGCACGTAGCAACAAGAGAAACTAAAAGGTGGACGTGGCAGTCATTTTGGTGGTCGGCTAACCCTGACAGCCCAGCTTCACCTAGTAGTCCGCAAATAGCTTCCCTTAGACCAATAGAATATTTGAACGGTGCTGCCAGCCACTATGCTATGACTTCAGCTTACTATATGGTTTCTCCGCCACAACCTTATACCGGAGGACAAAGCGTAGGAGATACGTTAATTGCATTTAACCCATATCTGGAAGCAGGTTTTGGTCCAGGTGTATTTACTGGTAGCGATAGTTACGTAGTGAAAAACGGAATTCAAATTTCAACAGCAGCAGGAGTAAGAACCAATTGCATGAGTTGTCATGTATATGCTGCATATAATGTTAAAAAACCTTCAGAAACTCCTCCTTACAGTGGAGATGCCTATGTCAGTCTGGATGATCCAGTTTTCAATGGATTGATAAAAGCTGACTTTGCATGGTCTGTTGTTGATAATGTGGACACCACGGCCATCGCAAGTATGATTTCGCAAACAGAGTAATTAAATTCGACTGTGGTGTTATGCCAGGGTGATCCGAAAGGGTCACCTTTTTTTGTTAAAAACAAAACTATTACTTTTACCAATACGTATGTATGTACATATATTGTAAAGACATTTAAAATGAAAAAGATATTAGCATTTGGTACAAGTAATAGTAAAAGTTCTATTAATCAGAAGTTGGCAACTTGGTCGGCCAACCAGGTAGATAATGTTGAAGTGACAATATTGGATATCAATGATTATGAGATGCCAATTTTTAGTGTAGATAGAGAGCAAGAAACAGGTATTCCAGAAAAAGCAATTGAATTTAAGAAATTAATAGAAGAATCTGATGGGCTGATATTGTCTTTTGCTGAATACAATGGAAGTTTTACATCGGCTTTCAAAAATATATTTGACTGGATATCCCGAGTATCCAAACCAATTTGGAGTAATAAGCCTACTTTGTTGATGGCAACTTCTCCTGGTCCTCGAGGAGGTTTAACGGTTTTGTCTTCCGCAGAAAAAACATTTCCTTATCAAGGTGCTGATGTTGTTGGGACATTTTGCTTACCATCATTTAATTCTAATTTTTCTGTAGAGGAAGGAATCACAAATGACGAATTGAGACAATCATTTTTAGAGGTATTGGGGTCCTTTGAATCCAAAGTACACAGATTAGAGGAGGCAGTTTAGCCAATTGGTTATAAACCGAGTTTCTCAAAAAGCCGCTTTCAAGTAATTGGAAGCGGCTTTTTTTATTCTTTCTTATTATAAAATTCAAATTTAATTATTTGGGGTGGGGGGAATAATTATTAATGTCCTGTCATTTTGATGTAGCATTAGTGATAAAGATTCGGAAATAGGACACATATCGATTTTGGCTATAAGCATTGGGGCCTGTTGGCAGGCAGGTTCCTTTGCTGCCGCCAATAACTAATACTCCAAATACCATTAAAAATGAAAAAAATAATAGCACTATACATAGTGGTGAGCGGGATTCTTATGTCCTGTGATCCAAACCTCACTAACAATTTTTCCTCTGGTACTGATGCTGAAGTAATTGCCAAATCCAGGCTTCATTCTAATCACCAATTTATGCCAGAAAATAATCAAGTAATTAAGGCTAAAAGAGAACTGTATAAAGCAAATGCTTCATCCGAAATCTCGGAAACACAGGCACCCGCTATAGGGCTGGTTTTGGTTTTAATGCTTGGAGTCATTTTAAGTTGGAAAAGTAAAATTTGGACAGGTTATGATTATGCGTAAAAATTTAGTTTTAAATAGTTTCTTGAAGTGTTTAGCTGTGTGGAACGTGACTGGACTGCTGCTCCTTAGTTGTGAACCAGGAGTGGATTTAGAAGAAGTGCAGGATACTGAGACAGTAGTTCAGGCGTTCCAATTTCCAGCAATTTCTGAAACCTTTGGTGGAACAGTTGACCTTAATAATTTATACGATTATGAAGGTCAATCACACCCGGATTACATCGATCAGGACAATACTCAGGGAAACACCATAACGAATGAAGGTGCAGTATTAGGAAGGGTATTGTTTTATGATGTCAATCTATCATCTGACAATACAGTTTCATGCGCCAGTTGCCACCAACAGCAATTTGCATTTGGTGATCCGGAGCAATTAAGCACTGGAGTAAATGGTCTTACAGGAAGACATTCAATGAGGCTCATAAATGCTCGTTTTGCAGAAGACCGTCAATTCTTTTGGGATGAACGAGCGTCCACTTTGGAAGAACAAACTACTATGCCTATTCAGGATCATGCGGAAATGGGGTTCTCAGGGCAAAATGGAGATCCTTCATTTGATGATCTAATTGAAAAACTGGAAGCAATTGAATATTATCAGGAGCTGTTCACATTTGTATATGGAGATGAAGAGGTTACTGAGGAGAGAATGCAAGACGCCATGGCTCAATTCATCAGAAGTATTCAATCATTTGATTCAAAATACGATGAAGGTAGGGCTCAGGTAAATAGTGATAATGCTGACTTCCCAAATTTCAATACTGAAGAAAACCTGGGTAAGAGATTGTTTATGATGTCTCCAAGAGATGGTGGCGCAAATTGTAACACTTGTCATAGAGCACCAGAATTTGATATCGATCCTGATTCTGAAAATAATGGAGTGATAGCATCAGCTAATTCAAATGCATTTGATACTGAGGTTGAGAGGTCTCCGACTTTACGTGACCTGGTTCAATCAAATGGATCAAGCAATGGACCAATGATGCATAATGGTGCATTTAATACCTTAAGACAGGTGGTAGATCATTACGACAATATTCCAAACAACAACAACAATAATAACTTGGATAACCGACTGGATGGCAGGAGAGGAGATGGACAGATGTTGAATTTATCCAATGCTGAAAAAGAGGCAATAGTCGCTTTTTTAGAAACACTATCGGGTGAGGCTGTATACTCGGCAGAGCAATGGTCTGACCCGTTTCAAGATTAGCAAAAAGTTTATTATACCACATACCTTGTTTAGGAGAACCAACTCTTTGAGTTGGTTTTTCCTTTTTTAGCATCTTTGGCTATATTAGATACCCTAACTTACCAACATGCAAAAACTACTCGCAGCAGCGGTCATTTTTATTCTGATTTCTAATTCTTCATTTGCTCAATACAGCTATTGGAAAACAGTGGAGAAAAGAAATAGCGTTTCTTCAGTAACACTTGGTTATAAATATCGAGATGCGAGTTATGTTGATATTGGGTACAGTCACACATTTCAAATATTGGACACCAATTGGGATTATCGCCCTGAAGCTACATTTGGCTACTCGGCAGATAATATGGCAGCCAACATTGTAAATGCCATTTACATCCCCTGGAACGATTCTCAAAAGCTGTTCATGCTTAATTTTGGTATTACCAATAACTTGAATTTTCCATCCGATACTTCCAAAATGGCATGGGGTGTTGAGCCATATGTGGGAATCGACTTTATGTACCTTGCAACTTTAAGAGTCGGATACAATTACTTGGTGTTAGACGAATCACCATTATTGAAAAACTCCTTGATGGCTTCTGTTCAAGTGCATATTCCGATAGGGGTTCTGTTTCGCAGAAAAGATTAGTTGGTTGAGGAATAGTCTCCATTTTTTGCAATTAATATCAACCCATCTTCTGCAAACTATAATTTGCAAGCCAAAAAGCCAAAAAGCCAAAAAGCCAAAAAGCCAAAAAGCTAAAAAGCTAAAAAGGCCTAAAATGAAGTCCTATTGAATGATATTTAATAGGGAGGTCATAACGTATATTGAGATAATCTCTCCCCTGATAATATTGATAGAGCAATCCGAATCCGTTTAACGCGTCAAATCCAAGGATGACTCTTACTCTGATTGAAAGCGTTTCTTCTGTAATAGCATTATCCATGATGTTGATAATTTCAGTTTCAATGATTGGAGATAAGGCGTATCTGGATTCATCTTTAGCCAATACTGGGAATAATTGATGCATCTGATTAGCTAGGATATTAGAGAATATTTCATAAGTAGCAACAAACCCAAGTCGGTTTTTACCATATCTACCATTTTGAATAGGTAAAAACTGTAATACATCATTCAAATGAAAGTCACGTTGGTAGAAAGCCCTGGCACTGATTAGGTTCTTTTTTTGGGAGCCGATAAATTGGCTATATGTCAAGGCATTTCTTAAATAGTTCGTAGAGAAATCACCGGCGGCATAATCATTTCTATTTCCAGTGGCATCTCCTTGAAATAATGAGCCTGGACCTTGTCCGTTGCTGTAGTGTCTTACCTCAGATGTCAAGAAAAACAGTGGGGAAGTATTAAGAGGTTCACATTTTGAGAACAGCGCATAATCCAACTTGAACCCAACCTGATTGGAGGGAGGTGTCATAGGAGAGGAGTCTCCATTTGTTAATCGTATATTGATATTAACAGGAACTGAAATTCTTAGTCTTTGAAAAAAATCTGAACGTGTAGAATCTGGTCTTATGATTCCCATTACCGGGCTAAGGTTTCCTTCAATTATGATGTCCCCACTTTCTTCATTTGTAAGGGCAGGAGTGATTTCATTTTTAGGTTGGTAATCGTGAAAGAACGTGATATAACTTTTGTCATCAGTCAATTTCAATACATGTTTGTATAGCTCTAATTGAAAGGTTTTTTGCGCGAATAATGACGCAGGCATAAACATGCATAACAGCAATAAATATCTCATTTGTTAAATAGGGTTAAGCAAAAAATAAGGCATACTACTTCACAGTGAGATAGAATGCCGTTCTCCAAAATAATGAATTATACTGTATTTGAGATCATTTCTGAAAGAAATGTAACTAAATGGTAGAGTATTAAATGGCAGATTGGACCAGATGTTTGATCAGCTTCTCTTTGAATTGGTTCGGATTAAACGGTTTGGTAACAAAATCATTCATCCCGACTTCATTTACTCTCTGCTTGGCTTCTACAATTGCAGCGGCGGTCAATGCTAAGATCGGTAGTTCCTTAAAGTATGGATCATTTTTTGACCTGATAATAGTTGTAGCTTCATATCCATCCATTTCCGGCATCTGCAGGTCCATCAGGATAAGAGCGTATTTCCTTGACTCAATTTTATCCAGACAGATTTTTCCATTCTCTGCTGTATCAACGTTCAGGCCCCATTTAGTAAGGAATTTGGTGGCCAAAATGCGATTAACCTCATGATCCTCCACCAATAAAATGTTTTTATTGGATACATTTTCTAATAGATTTTCATCCGCTCCTTTTTGGATAGGAATAAGCTTACTGTCTGATAGCGGGAACTCAACGGTAAAGAAGAATTTAGACCCTTCATTGGCAATGCTTTCAACATGAATGGATGATCCCATCATTTCTAAAAGCTTTCGGGTTATAGTAAGCCCAAGTCCAGATCCACCATATTTTCTTGTGGTATCTTCATCGGCCTGTGTGAATGTTTCAAAAATTGCTTTTTGTTGCTTTCTTGATATTCCTATACCTGAGTCTTCTACTTCAAAATATAATTTAATATCCCTTTCTGACGATGAAACGGACTTGATTAGCAATTTAACAAACCCCTTCTCAGTGAATTTGATGGCATTGCTTAAAAGATTGATTAATATCTGATTTATTCTTGTAGGATCACCAACCAAAGTCTGATCAGGGGCATCCTCAACTTCCCAAATCAATGAGATATTCTTGTCATCTGCAGCATATTGCATGGAGTACTTAATGCTTTCCAGCATCTTAGAAAGGTTGAATGGAACACTTTCAAGCTTTAGTTTGCCTTCTTCAATTTTACTGAAATCCAGAATGTCATTTACCAATGCCAGCAGATGTTCTCCACTATTCTTCAAAAGGACTAAATTTTGCTTTTGATCATCTCTTGGATTCTCTTGAAGCAATAAATGACTTGCACCAATCACAGCATTAAGTGGAGTCCTTATTTCGTGACTCATTGTAGAAAGAAACTGATCTTTTCCTTGTGACGCCTTTTCGGCATCTTCCTTCGCTCTTTTTAGTTCTAACTCTTGCTTCTTTTTCGAAGTAATATCTTCTGTGAAAAGAATTATTCCTCCAATCTCATTTTCAGTATTATACCATGGGCGGACTTCCCATTTCAGATATCTTGTTTTATTGGTTCTATCCAGATAAGAATCTTCCTCACTACTAATCACTTCACCTGCAAGAGCTCTTTTATGAATGCCCTTCCACTCTTCTTTTACCCCAGGTGAAATGTCATAATGATTTTTACCAATTACCTGAATTCCTTCAAGATCATTCTCAACATACCACTTTGCTGTTGCGGCAATATATTCCATGTCGGTGTTGAACATTGCAATTGCGGCAGGAGAGAAGGATGCGAACGCTTTAAGCATATCCTGCTCAGTAAGTAGCAGGTTTTGGTTCTTCTCTCGTTCCAGTGTAAAGCCAATCCAGCGAGAAAGCAATTGAATAAAATCAAGTTGCTGCTCATCAAATGGTGCTCTTGAATTCAACGAAAAGAAACTGATTGTACCCTTCTTCTGACCTTTAAAGTAATAGGGAGTCCCAATATAGGATTCTATTTGATGAGTGTTGTAACATTCGTAATTGCTGTATTTGGATCTCTTGATATTTGGAATGGCAACTACCTTTTCTAATTGGTAGGTAATACTGCCAAATACCTCATCTAAGGTGTAGTCCTCTTTAAGTCTTATGGAACTGGATTTATCTACATTCGAATATTTGATTCTATAAATATCCTCGTTTACTGAACCTACAACACCAACATCCAATCCCAAATAGTTTCTTCCAACTTCCAACGCAAGGTTGACCTGTTCTTCAACACTAAACTTTACATTTGAGGCGATCTCATTAAGTAACCTCAGTCCATTTTTATATTTCTGTAATTGCTGATCAAAATGTTTCTGCTTTGTAATATCACGAGCTATGGCAATCACTTTAGAGACCTTCTTGCCATCAAACAACATTCGAACTTTCAGTCCTATCCAAAGAGATTCATGATAGTAATTAATAATAGGAAATTCGTTATACGAGTACTCTTCCTGATTATTCATCTGGTTCTGATAGAAATCCATCAACTGCTTGACTTTGGATTTTTCTACTAATTGCCAGTAATACATTTGATGCAACTGTTCTTTTGAATAGCCAGTAGTCTGCTCCAAAAGTTTATTTACATAGATGAACTTACCATTTTCATCAAGTTCCCACAGCATATCACCAGCACTATCTAAAATTGATTGATAATAGGCTTCATTTGACTTAATTCTGGACTGAGCTTCCTGAAGTTGTCTTGTGGTTTCTTCCAGTTCGGAGACCTTTCTTCGAGAATTGATGAGGAGTTCTACTTGTTTTGCAAGTGATTCCAAAAGGTCAATTTGTTCGAAACTTAGCTCACGTGGCTTTTTGTCAATGACATATAAAACACCGATAACCTTATCGTTCTGATCACGGAGACCTGTGCCACAATAGAATCTTATTTTAGGTCCACTAATAACAAGTCGATTATCCTGAAATCTGGAATCCTTTTTAGCATCTACAACTTGAAAAGTTCTTTCTCCTTCGTTGTACTTCCAAAAAGAGTCATCATTGCTAACGGTTGTGAGTTCTAGGCCAATCTTGGATTGTAAAACGAATCCTTTTTCAGAAAGAAGGCTAATACCAGCAATAGGGGTTCCACATAAATGACATGCCAGCTTGACAATATCATTGTACCTGTTATCCTTTTCTGGATCAACAATTAATTCTTCAGAGATAAAAGTATCTTTTGCTGGTTGTTTGGTGCTCATCTAAAAATTGACCAATGGAAGAACGAATCTTCATATAGGTTATAGCTAATAGGTTGAAGTACAGAATACTCCAATCCGAAAATTAAGGGATAATTACCAATTTTGAGCTATGTGATCAATTTAATTTTAAGCCTGAGCGAATGCTTACTTCATATTATGAAAGACATTCTGTACATCATCATCGTCCTGAAATTTGCCGAGCATCTTTTCAATTTCTTCCTCAGCTTCTTCATTAAGTTCTTTGGTATCCATTGGGATTCTTTCAAACTCTGAACTGACGATTTCAAATTCATTCTCTTCCAAATACTTCTGAATAGCACCAAAAGACTCAAATTCACCGTAAATGATAATCTCTTCCTCGTCTTGACCAATGTCGTCAGCACCGTAATCGATTAGTTCGAGTTCCAGCTCTTCAACATCAAGTCCTTCTTTGGCCTTTACTTTGAAAATACACTTTCTCTCGAATAGGAAGTCTAGTGATCCAGTAGTTCCCAGCGAACCTCCGGCTCTGGTGAAGTAGCTTCTTACAGCGGCAACCGTTCTGGTTGGATTGTCAGTAGCGCATTCTACCACTACTGCTATTCCATGAGGGCCATAACCTTCATAGACAATTTCTTTATAGTCGTTTTGATCCTTGGAAACAGCTCTTTTGATTGCACGCTCAACATTGTCCTTAGGCATGTTGGCTGCTTTTGCATTTTGCATGACTGCTCTCAGTCTTGAGTTTGACTCAGGATCAGGTCCGCCTTCTTTAACCGCAATTACAATGTCTTTTCCTATTCTGGTGAAAGTCTTTGCCATTTGACCCCACCTTTTCATTTTTCGTGCCTTTCGGAACTCAAACGCTCTTCCCATTTCTATTTGTTATTGGTTAAAAATTATCTGCAAGTATGCATTTTTGATTGGATCGAAATTACAAAAAAATCCTTATTCCAAACCATAGTCCAGGACCAGATCGATATTTTTTCCAAATTTCTTTTCGAATTGTGCTTTAAACTTCGTCACATTCTGAAGGCCGATGGATTTTGCAGCTTCTGTTGGGTTCTTGATTTTCTTTTCTCTGATCAATACTTCCAGATATTGCCATTTCACCTCCTTAATGTACTCGAGAGGGGTAAAGCCTGTTAGTTTCTTGATCATTCTATATACTTTCCTCTCACTAGCAGCCATGGTGTCGGATAGCAATGCTACGGATAGGTGAGGGTTATTAATGTTTTCAATAATTACTGATTCCAGTTTTTCAATGATGCCTTTTTCGATATCATCAATAGTCTCAGTTTGAGCGACCATCATCTTTTTGGTGGATTCACCTTCCCAATCAGACTTATGAGATAGAATATTTTGAATTCTTAGAAGAAGCTCTTCTCTATTGAATGGTTTATATAGAATATCGTTAATTCCTCTGAAGAGTACTTTTTGCTTGTCTTCTTCATTGGTTCTGGCAGAAACTACCAAAGCAGGAATCTTTTTCAATCTGGAATCTTCACTCATTTTTTCAAGAAGCTCAAATCCATCCATCCATGGCATCATTAAGTCGGTAACCACGAGATCAACATGCTCTGTTTCAAGTAAATCCAATGCTTCTTGACCATTAGTGGCTTCTACAACAGTAAAGTCCTTTATGACGAGATTCTTAATATATTCCCTTACCTCAGGGTGATCGTCAACCAGAAGTAGTGTGTATTCCTTGTCTTCTTCCAGCTTTTTAACTGTGATGTGTTTTTTACCGGCTTGAAATTCATTTTTCTTTAAGAGCTCACTCCACAGGTTATTTTTCTCTTTCAGATAATCTGAGTGCTCCGGAATCATTCCTTCTTCCTCGGCATGATACGCAGGGAAGTAAATTTCAAATGCGGTTCCTTTATCTATTTCGCTCTTAACGTTTATCTCAGCGTCATGCAGAGTGACCAGTTCTTTTACCAGTGCAAGCCCAATTCCTAAACCTTCTCGTACTTTATACTTATTGTTTGGACTTTGGTAATACCTATCAAAAATTAGTGGAATGCTCTTTTCAGGAATTCCTTCTCCTGTGTCTGCAATAGTAAGCTTGATTTTATCATTGCCCTTGTCAAGTCCGATTTTAACATCACCACCTTTGTTGGTGTGATTAATCGCATTAGAAACAAGGTTATAAACTATCTTCTCAAAATGGGCTGGATCCAGCTTCAGAACTTCTTCATCATTTAAGGTGGTATCAAAAACCAATTCAATTCCTTTGTAATCAGCAGCAGAACTAAACATCCTTACAAGAAGATTCATGTAAGTGTTGATCTTAACTACCTCATGATTGATGTTGAGCTTACCTTCTTCAAGCTTCGTTAACTCATTTATTTCATCAGCCAGGAATAATAGCCTCTTACTGTTTTTATAACCTATGTCAAGATCTTCCTTGGAAGTAGGAGTAATGTAATTGTTTTCTTCCCGTATAACGTTATCCAGACTTCCCAGAATCAAACTCAGAGGACTTCTAAGGTCATGTGATATGTTAGCGAAGAACCTTGATTTAGCTGCATCCAGTTCTTCCAGCTTTCTAGATTGCTTCTCAATGATTTCTTTATCATGCTCAATTTTGTTCTTCTGAGCTATGATTTCATTATTCAATTTATTTCTGAGTCGGAATGCTCGAAGAGTTACAAGGAAGAACCCTGCAAAAAGCAATACCCCCACCACTGATAGGACAATAATGACTTGCTGTCTTTTGATAATTTTCTCATTCAGACTAGCCTGCTCCCGTAAGAAGTCAGCTTCAGCTGCTACTTTTTCTCCCTCGTACTTAGCGACCAGCCTTTCCATTTCTCTGGTATTCTCCTCATTAAAGATGCTGTCTTTTACCTGATTGAATCTTTGAAGGTTTTCATAGGCTAGCTCATATTTGCCTTGTTGTTCGTATATCTTGGAAAGGTTTTCTGTGGCCTTTTGAACATCATATTTCGATTTCACATCTTCCGCTACTTGCAACGCACTTTTTGCATAAAATTCAGCAAGCTGCAAGCTGTCTTTCTCCCGGTAGATCTGACTTATATTATTCCAACTATAGGATAAGGCACCATAGTTTTTGATGGCATTAATTTCATCCAGAGAAGCTTTAAAATACTCAAGTGATTTATCTGTCTCGCCCTGAAGTCGGTATAATTCTGCCAACTCAACTTTTAATGTAATTATTCCGGATAGATCACCTAATTTTTCACGAATTGAAAGTGATTTTACCAAAGCCTCTTCGGCATCCTCAAACTGACTCATACTTCTGTAGGTACGACCAATATTGAGGAATACATATCCTTGCATTCTTTGGTCACCTACCGAGTCGGCCATCATTAAGGCTCTATTAAAATATTCAAGAGCATCTCCATAGTTTGCCTGGTAGATATAAAGGTTACCAATGTTGATTAAGCCAAATCCTCTTTGCTGGTTTGCCAATGGACGATCCTCAGAACCTTTTAGTACTTCCATGTAGTGAGCGAATGCTTTCGAATAATTACTCTTATTTCTCTCTGCAATCCCAAGAATATTATAGGCTCTTAATTCCTCAACAAGGTTTTTATCATTCTTTGCTAATACAAGGGCTTTTTCTGCGTAGAATATGGTGCTATCGGGATAGGAGTTTCTGAATTCCCAAGCAACATCATTATAGTAGTTGGCAATCAGAGGATCGCCATCCTGGAAGGTGACATTGTCATTAATTGAGAAAGCTTCTGTTGAAAAAACAAAAGCAGACATGACAACTAACAAAAGTTGGTTTATATGTGTTACGTTAACTGGCATTAATAAGGGTTAAATTAAATCAAATCCTAATTTTATTATTGAATGCCGCAATTAATTTAAACTCAAAAGTAAACTAATTGACCGTGATTTCAACTACTAAAACGTTTTGACTTAACAATTCCTTCCGAAATCTATTAAATAGTTGAGGGTTAAGTAAACTCTTTTAGTTTAAAAACAATTAAGACAGTAGGTAAAGTATCACTAAAAATTCATCCTGATTCAATGGAAAAGGCAACTAAAGAAAAAAAATCAACCAAGAAACCAGTAGCACCGGAGAAGATTATTGAGTCTTACAAAATTTACAAATTAACACATGGCAGCACGCCACCTTCTATTTTTTATTCTGCAAGGATTTGAAAATTTCTGAATCTGATTTTTACGAGAACTTCAATTCTTTTGAAGACCTGGAGTCAGAGATCTGGAACCAGATGTTGGTTAAAACAATTGCAATGATGGAGACTGATCCTGTTTACATGGAATATAGCGTTAGAGAGAAGTTGTTGGCATTTTATTATTCACTCCTGGAAGAACTGAAAGCAAATAGAAGTTTCATTCTTGCAGAGATCGGGGATGTAGAATTCAAGCCGAAAGTCCCAACGTACTTAAAAAGGCTGAAGAAGAGTTTTCAGAATTACATAGATACACTAATGTTGGAAGGAAGAGATACCAGCGAGGTAGCTAGCAGGCCTGTAATTGAAAGTCAGTATTCGAATCTGTTCTGGATGCAATTGGTATTCATCATTCAATTCTGGATTAAGGACGATAGCAGGAAATTTGAAAAGACAGATACAGCCATTGAGAAATCTGTGAACCTATCATTTGATCTGATAGGGAAAGGAGCAATTGATTCTATGCTTGATTTTGCCAAGTTCATGTACCAAAATAAAATGTCCTAATGAAAGAGCAATCTAGAATACCCACATCTAAGGTACAGCGAGCAGCCAAGTTTGTGAAAACTGGTGCTAAAATAGGAGGGAACTATATCAAGCATTATACTAAGAAAATAGTTGATCCTAATACTCCGAAGGAGGAATTACATGAGGATAACGCACAGGATATTTATTCTTCTTTAAGTGAGCTCAAAGGTAGTGCTCTTAAAGTAGCTCAGATGTTGGCCATGGATAAGAATCTTCTCCCTAGCGCCTATCAGGAGCAATTTGCTATGGGGCAATATAGCGCGCCACCATTGTCATATCCGTTGGTTGTAAAAACATTAAGAGATCACTTCGGTAAGTCTCCATCAGAGTTATTTGACGACTTTTCAAAAAACGCAGTAAATGCTGCATCAATAGGACAGGTTCATAAAGCTTCTCTTGGCGACAAAGAAATTGCGGTGAAGATTCAATACCCCGGAGTTGCGAATAGTGTTAAGTCTGATTTGAAATTGGTTAAGCCATTTGCTTTAAGGTTATTCAATCTGAACGAGAGTGAGTTGGATCAATATATGGAAGAGGTGGAATCAAAACTCCTGGAAGAAACCGATTATGATCTGGAATTGAGGAGATCTCAGGAAATTTCCGAAGCATGTGCTCATATTGATGGTGTTTTCTTTCCAAAATATTATCCGGAGTTCTCGGGTGAAAAGATCATATCCATGGATTGGATTGATGGATGGCATTTGAAAGAGTTTTTAAATACTAATCCTAGTCAGGAGGTTAAGAACAAAATAGGACAGGGGCTTTGGGATTTTTATCATCACCAGGTTCATAATTTAAAGCAGGTTCATGCAGATCCTCATCCGGGTAATTTTCTGATGCAAGAAGATGGTTCCTTGGGGATTATTGATTTTGGCTGTGTGAAGGAAATTCCGGAAGATTTTTACACTGGCTACTTCAAATTGATCCGAAAGAAATTAGTAGATGATGAAAGTGAATTGGTACAAGCATTCTATGCTTTAAATATCATTTATGAAACTGATTCAGAAGAAGAAAAGAATCTCTATATCAAAGTGTTTCGGGAAATGATTACGCTACTAGGTAGACCGTTTCATTCGGATAGTTTCGACTTTTCTGATGATGCATATTTTAATGAGATTTTTGAGCTTGGTGAAAGACTTTCAAATATGAAGGAATTACGAAATTCCAGCCAGGCCAGAGGATCTAAACATGCATTGTACATCAATAGAACCTATTTCGGTCTTTACAATCTGTTGAATGATCTAAAGGCTGATATTAAAACAACCAAACCGGACTGGCTGAAATAAATTGGCTCAATAATTGCAACTAAAGCCCTTATATTCGATGATATGAGGGCCCAAATCGATGAATTGGTTTTCTATTGGGCAAAATAGTCATATCTTTATTTTAGATTTTTACGTTTTGTAAGAAACGTTTAATACTGACAAAGGGAATCGACATGAAGAAAGCACTGGTTATATCGTTAAGTTTATTGTTTTTTATTGCTTTTGCTGAAGTAAAGCCAACCGATCACTATGAGGTGAACACGGCAGATAGTTTGATCTATTTGAAACCAAAGGCTGAGCATCCAATTGAAATGCAATACATATCAAGTCTGCTTAACCAGTTCCACTACAGAAAAGCACCTCTTAATGATTCATTGTCTTCAGTTGTTTTTGATAATTACATTGAAGCATTAGATCCGGGTAAGATGTATTTCATGCAAGCTGATATGGAGTACTTCGAGAAATACAGATACACAATAGATGATGATTTCAAGTCAGGTAAACTAGATTTTGCTTTCCAGATTTTTCATGTCAGAAGGGAAAGAGCCATTGATAGAATGGACTATGTGACCCGTATATTGAAAACAGAAATGGACTTCTCCACTGAAGAGATGTACAAGTTTGATAGAGAGGAAAGTCAGTGGATGGCGGACAGAGAAGCATGGGATGAATTGTGGAGAAAGTACATCAAAAACCAGGCAATCAGTTATAAGTTAAAAGGAAAAGATTGGGAGGAAATTTCTTCTGCTCTCGATAAGAGGTATAAGCAATGGAGTAAGGCAATCTATCAAAATAAAAGTGAGGATGTATTCCAAACATTTATGAATGCCTTCACTAGTACTTTTGATCCACACACAGATTATTTCTCACCAAAGGCAGCAGAAGATTTCAATATCAACATGAGCCTTTCATTGGAAGGAATTGGTGCGAGACTGTCTCAAAACCTTGATTACACAGAAATTGCTGAAATAGTAGTGGGAGGACCTGCCTATAGAAGTAAAGACTTGAACAAGCAAGATAAAATCATTGGTGTTGGACAGGGTGATGAAGGAGAAATTGTTGATGTAGTTGGATGGAGAGTTGATGATGTTGTTCAATTGATCAGAGGTAAAAAAGGGTCAATTGTAAGACTATTAATTCAAAGAGCTGATGCTGGTCCAAATGATGCTCCAGATATAGTAAGATTAGTAAGAGATAAAATCAATCTTGATGATCAGGCTTCAACAGGAGAAATCATTCCAATCACTGAGAATGGAAATACTTACAAGTTAGGAGTAATCAGTATACCAAGCTTTTACAGAAATTTTGATGAAGCAAGAACTGGTAGCAGAGACTATAGAAGCACAACCAGAGATGTTAGAATACTGATCGATTCTCTACAGAAAGAGGGAATGGATGGTTTAATGATTGATCTTAGATTTAATGGAGGTGGTTCACTACAAGAAGCTGTTGAGCTGACAGGTTTATTCATTCCAGATGGGCCAGTTGTACAGGTTAAGAACTATGATCAAACAGTTGATAAGTTAAGAGATAATGACGGTAATATCTTCTATGATGGTCCAGTAGCAGTATTGATCAACAGATTTAGCGCGAGTGCATCTGAGATATTTAGTGGTGCAATTCAGGATTATGGCAGAGGAATTGTATTAGGAGAAACAACCTTCGGAAAAGGAACTGTTCAGAATTTAATTAGTCTTAACAGAGTAATAAATGATCCAAAGAATAAGCTAGGTCAACTAAAACTGACTTTAGCGAAATTCTATAGAGTTACAGGAAGTAGCACACAACATGAAGGTGTAACTCCGGATATTCAATTCCCATCAATTTACAGTGCTGAAGAATACGGAGAAAGCAGCAGACCAAGTGCATTGCCTTGGGACAAGATTTCTACAAGTAACTTCAATAAAACTGATCAGATATCTCCGGAAATGGTAGAAAAGCTAGTTTCATTGTATCAGCAGGATTTGAATACTGACCCTCAGTTAAAGAAATTAGTAGCTGATATTGAAAAGAGCAAAATTGAAAGAGCGAAAACTACTATTTCACTAAATCTTCAGGAAAGAATGAAAGAGCTTGAAGAGGATGAAGAAGAAAATGGTGGTAACCTTTCTACAGAAATTAACTCTTCTGAGGTTGCAAACGAAGAAACCGAAGACTCAAGACTACTGGATGATCCATATCTGAAGGAAGGGCTTAGACTCCTGGCGGAGCTCGCCAAAATGAAAGTAGGATAAGAAATTAAAAAGGAGCTTCAAGCTCCTTTTTTTATTGATATTGTTCTTTATATGCAACTTCGGGTTGAAGGAATAGACTTGGATCAGGTCTACTTTCTGAGAATTTAACATTGTCAAAAACAAATCGATATCTCTCATCTCCAATTGTATCTCCCTGCCATTTGTGTCCGGAAAACATTCTTGGAACGACCAAACTATCAGCCTTTTGCCATTCCTGATATTTTATAGCACTGTACTTTTCAGCATTTTCCTCGTTCCAATAGGTTACTGAGTAGTTGATCCATTCTAATTGATTCGATTGAGCGTTTAACCACAGCAAGTACTGATCATCAGGAGAATCCCCAACGTTTTCACCAAAAGTCAACTTTATGCCGTTGTATTGTACATCACTCATCGTTTTACTTTCCAAATCAAATTGATTTACACCTTGGTCAGCTGCGACAAAAGGAAGTGAGAAAAAGTAAAACCATAAGTTTTTATAAAACTGAGGCTCATCCTTTCCATAAGCTTCCTTATCAGGAGCAATCCATAAATTTTCCTTTCCAAAAAAGACTTTATACTTATCAGTAGTAGCAAGTTCTTCCCTTGATTTTAAATCAATGATATGATGCACTGTGTCTGATGAGGAATAGATATCGAATTCCAGGGTTCCATAGCTATTCCATTTCTCAAGGCTACCATGGGCATCCAACATCTTTTCGAAGTTTGATTTTGACTTTGATGTCTCTGGTTCCTCTTGCTTATTATTGCTGTTTTGTTGTCCGCAGGCAAAAGCGAATAACAACAGTCCAAATGCGATATAATTTAGTTTCATTTTTGATTGTGATAATTGAAGCTGCAATAATAAATGATCCCAACGTCAGGCAAGTGTCGGGATGGACTCACTAGGCTTAATTATTAATTAATTTTTATGATTTAGAAACCTATTAGAATTTTTCTTTTCTTTGATTTTAAAAATTAAGGATTTCCATTATGAAGAAATTTCATATTTTATTGATTGCATTTGTATTTCTAGGATTAAGCAGTCGGGCACAGACAATGTTAGCGGATGAAAGATTTGATGCCGAAGGAATTGATAAGGTCGAAATAAGAGGAGGCTGGGCCAATGTTCACATAGAAGATACCAGCGGGAAAGCGGTCAAATTTGAAGGTTGGATAAAAGGTCCAAAAAAGTATAAGGGCGATATCCGAATAGAATCAAGTCTGGATGGATCAACATTGGTCATCTGGGTTGAAAAACCGAATAATACATGGGGTAATTTTAGCGCTGAGTTTAAATTGAAGGTTCCACTAAATACCACAGTTCTTGCCAAAAACGGAAGTGGAAATATGTATGCAGATGGTTTAGTAGGAGAAGAAATTTATTTAAAGTGCAGTAGCGGCAACCTTGAAGCAACCAACCTCACGGGTAACCTATATTTAAAAACTTCCTCCGGAAACTTATCAGGCTTTGATTTAGAGGGGAACACCCAAGCGACTTCCAGTTCTGGGAGTTTAAGAATTGACGGATTGGTAGGTAATCTTGATTGCAGATCATCTTCTGGAAGAATTTATTTAACGGATGTCTCTAATAGCATTGTGTCAGCTGAATCTTCTTCAGGAGGTGTAAGTCTTGATAATGTAAATGGTAAACTTGATATAGAATCAACTTCAGGAAGCATTAGGGGGGAGGATGTAAACCTTAAAGGAGATAGCTTTTTTGAAACATCTTCGGGTAGTATCAACATTGAATTGGAGAACGATATTTCATCAATGAGTTTCGACTTAAAAGCAAGCTCAGGTAACCTTAAAGTAGGAAGTAACAGATCTGATGATCGTTTGATTATTAAAAGAGGAGGTGTCCAGGTTACTGGTAGGTCTTCTTCCGGAAGTCAGTCGTATTATGACTGATTCTTTTCTTTAGGATCGATTGAAATAAGTTGGATTGCAGCTAAACTAACAATGCAATAACCCGAGAAGTAAAAGAACCCTGTTTTAAGGTCAGCAATTATGTTGTCATTGTTTTTGGTTGTGAGATAAGCTATAAACACACCAACAACAAATACATCAGCCATAGACCATTTTCCAATAGCATTGACAAACATATAAAGCCATCTTCTTTGTTTGATGTTCTTCATAAATAAGACAATACAAACAATGATAGCTTTTATGAAGGGTACAATTACACTGAAAAAGATAATAAGAATTGCTGCTGCTTCATTATTGTTCTCATAAAGAGTCTTGGTTGTTTCAAGGATATTTTGTGTTCTTTCGTAAATAACCAATTCTCCGAGCATTGGAAGTTCCGCCCCAATTTTGATCTCTAAAATTGGATATAGTAACCCCGGAATTAACAATCCAATTGAAATTACGGTAAGAACGAATGCAAGCAGGTTTCTATTCATGATCGAAATTCATTTGCCCAAATTTGTGATTTTGATCGGCAAAGACAAAATATTAATCAGATTTAAGACTGAATCCCGCGTAAAATGTTACAATCAGATTGTAGATAACCTAACTTTTCTACTGTAATATGCGATTAATGGTGCGATTAGAATTGTTGGCCATGTCCATTGAAGTAATGCTGGCATAAAATCCAGCTGCTGCGCAGAAAAAGCAGTAACAGAAGCAATGTAAGCACCCATCATGTTATTGAGATGATATCTCATCCAACTAAAACCTGGCTTTCTTTTAATGAATGGCTTTACATTCCCCACAATACTTTGAAGTCCACCAAACCCGAATAAGAAACTTAAGATGGCCAATGTCTGAAATCCATAAGTTACTGTAATGTATGCTCCATATCCAATGAAACTAAGATTAGTAATCAGAAAAACACCATGAATCGCCCAATCCCACCATTTAAGTTGATAATCGTTTTTAGCTCTATGTAAATAAATTACCCTCACACCGGATACCACACTGTAAAAGCTAAATATCCCAACCATGAAAAGAAACGGACTTGACCTGTAAACACTTAAATACATCGCTGTAAGAAATACAAGTAGCATTGCATAACTAAATATCTTACCTGTAACATGATGTGATTTTTTGAATTTGGGAGCAAATATAGCAACCGGTCCAGTGAAGAAAGTAGTAAATCCAGCGATTACGTGTATTACTAAAAGTGTGTTGGTGAATAATTCCATGTGACTTAAGATTTCTTTTGCCTAAAGATGAGTCCTATTTGAAGTCATTAATAAAAGGTTTTACTGAACTGTAGAATATTCCGGATGAATTGTGAAATGCTGTACAGTTCCGAACAGAATAATGTGCTTATTCAATCATGTGAAATGAAAGTGTGTTTCTAACTATTTTATAATCAACGAGTTGTATTTGTGGCACTAGATTTGACAGCCAATGTGTAGAAACGACCTATATCCATGATTAAGAACTTTTTACTTACAGCATTAAGGAATCTCAAGAGGAATAGAATCTATGCATTGCTCAACATCCTTGGTCTTGCTTTAGGGATAGGATGCTCACTAGTAATCTACAAAGTGATCACCTACGAATTGAGCTACGATAGATTTCAATCCAATTATGATGATATCTACAGGGTTGTAAGAAAAAACACCTATCCAGACCGTGTTGATTATGGGCAAGGTTTACCTCATCCTTTCATGAGTGCTGTGAGGGATGAAATGGCGTTTTTCGATGAGGTCGTGACTATTGATTATGCATGGGGAGATCAGATTAACCGCATCGATAAAAATGGAAATCTATATAAGTACCAATTCGAAGAAGGTTTAACATTTGCAGAACCACAAATCTTGAATGTGCTTGATCTTGCCATTGTAGCTGGTAACGCAGAACACACACTCAAGCAACCGAATCAGGTTGTCATGTCAAAATCGGTTGTGAAGAAGATATTCGGAGTATCTGAAGGTTATGAGAAAATAGTGGGTCAAACAATTAATCTGGCTAATAAAAAGGATATTACAATAGGAGCAATCATGGAAGATCCTCGTAAGAATACGGATTTTCCCTTTACTATGATCATGTCTTATGGTACTCAAAAAGACTACAATGATTACTTCTACGATGGAAAGGAATGGAACAGCTCAAGCGGATCAACACAAGGGTATGTGGTCCTGAAAGACAAATCTAAAATTCCGGCAATTAACACTGCTTTCCATGCGTTTGTGGAGAAGCATTGGAATAAAGAAGAAGCTTCAGAAACTGAATACTTTCTTCAACCATTATCAGATTTACACTACAATAATGAGTTCTTCAATTTCAGTAGTAGAGCAATAAGTAAGGATTTACTCTTAGCATTGGGAGTGATTGGATTATTTTTAGTAATAACTGCCTGTATCAACTTTGTAAACCTAGCCACCGCACAGGCTGTAAAAAGATCTAAAGAAATTGGGATCAGAAAATCTATTGGTGTTACCCGACAACAACTAATTACTCAATTCCTGAGTGAAACATTTATGATAACCTTGGTTTCTGTGTTGATCGCTTTGGGGATAAGTGAGTTACTTCTGCAGAATTTAACACCAATATTAGGATATCAATTATCGCTTGATATCTGGGGACAACCACAAATATTATTGTTCATTGCTTTGTTAATCATCTTTGTTACAATTCTATCAGGCTTTTATCCAGCAATATTGCTTTCAAGGATGGAAGCTGTTGTGGCTTTGAAAAATAAAATTACAGCAACAAGACACGGAGGTGGACTATCATTAAGAAGAGCATTAGTGATAGCGCAGTTCACTATTTCACAAGCTTTGATTATTGGTACTTTGGTGGTAAGCGCTCAGATGGATTACTTCCTTTCCAAAGATCTTGGTTTTGAAACTGAAGCGATTGTTTCAGCCTACATTCCATCTAATGAAGAAGCAAAGGTGAGGAAGCTAAGAACACTCTTGGAAGAGTCTCCGGATGTGAAAGATGTGTCATTTTCTTTATCACTTCCAACTGGAAGCAGCAACTCGCATTCAAATTTCAATCACGCATTAACCAATAGTGAAAGAGACTATCACGGTAATTTCAAAGCAGTTGATGAGCACTACATGGATTTATTTGGTCTGGAACTTTTAGCTGGGAGGAACTTTAAGTCAACTGACAGCATGCAACTTGCAATCATTAGCAAGAAAGTTTTTGATCTCCTTAATCTTGAGACCTATGATGAAGCGATTGGAATGACTTTAAAAACCGGTTTTAGATCAAACAAACAGATAATTGGTGTGATGGAGGATTTTCATTCGAAATCACTTAAAGAGGATATGGATTATGTTTTTCTCATTTATGATCCGGAGCTATACTACGAAGTAAGTGTTAAAATGGCACTTGATAACAATGGTATTGCCAACACGAAATCGGTTCTCTCGCACTTTGAAAATTCCTTTAATGAGGTTTATCCTGAGTTCATCTTTGATAGCAATTTTTATGATGAAGAATTGGCAGAACGATATGAAACTGAGCAAAGAATATCATCCTTATTTCAAATTTTTTCCATGATTGCCATTTTTATTGGCTGTTTGGGCCTATATGGTCTTATTTCATTCATTGCTACACAAAGAATCAAGGAGATTGGGGTGAGGAAGGTTTTAGGAGCCACCGTTTGGAACATTGTCAATATGTTTTCAAAAGAACTGGTCTATCTTTTGATTATAGCTTTCATCATTTCAGCTCCGGTATCCTACTATTTCTTAAATGAATGGTTAGATGCATTTAAGTATAGGATTGATATTGGAACTAGCTACTTCCTGGTTTCGATTATAGCCAGTTTGATAGTAGCCATCGTTACAGTTGGATACAAAACCTATTTTACTGCAACGATGAATCCTGCACTCTCACTTAAAGACGAGTAAATTTCTTTCCGTTAATCACAATTAGCGATTGCTTTGCTTGAAATTTTATATTTTCGGGTTTTAATCCAAAAATAGATTTCAACAAAGATCACATGGACGTCAATAGAGAGAATTGGGGCAGTAAATTTGGTTTCATCATGGCAACCGCCGGGTTTGCTATAGGTATGGGAAATATTTGGAGATTTCCTTACATAGTAGGTGAAGGAGGAGGAGGAGCCTTTTTGCTGGTATATATCATACTTACACTTGTTATAGGAATCCCATTATTGACTACAGAAGTTGGACTTGGACGTAAATCACAACTTACTCCTATTGCAGGAATGAAAGCACTTGCTGGAGGAAAGAAATTCTGGCATTCAATTGGCTGGATTGAATCGATTGCAGCTTTAATCATTATGGGTTACTACTTGATGATCATTGCGTGGGTAGCGGTCTACTGTGTAGAATACATGACCGGTAAGTTTGCAGTTATGAGCCCAGAAGAAGTGAGCACTAATTTTGATGAGCTTGTTGGTAAACCCAAAATTGTATTTGCTTATTCTCTTGGTATCTCAGTGATGCTATTTTTCATTGTTGGAAGGGGATTACAAAAGGGTGTTGAGCTAGTCTCAAAAATATTTATGCCATTGCTACTCGTCTTTTTTATAATTCTGGCAATTTGGGCAAATACTTTGGAAGGATCCTTTGAAGGCTTAAGCTGGTACCTGACTCCTGACTTCTCAAAAATTAATGGTGCAGTAATACTAGCGGCACTAGGTCAGGTTTTCTTTAGTATTGGAGTAGGATTAGCTGCTGGTTTTGTTTTCGGTGGTTATCTGAATAAAGAGAATAGTGATGTTCCAGGTAGTGTCATGATGGTTGTTGGGTTTGATACAGGAATTGCAATTATTGCTGGTTTACTAATATTTCCTGCTTTATTCGCATTCGGACTTGAACCAAACTCAGGTGCTGGATTACTATTTGTAACAATGGCTACTCTATTCACAAAAGTTCCTCTTGGGAATTTCCTGGGAACAGTATTTTTCTTCCTTGTCTTCATCGCTGGTCTTACATCTATAATCGGACTTGTAGAGGGTATTACAGCTACTTTGATGGATTCAAAGAAATGGTCCAGGTCTAAAGCTGTGTTAGTGACTTTGGTTGCTACTTTTATATTAAGTATCCCAAGTATTTTGTCATTTAGCTCATGGAGTCATATAAAGATTCTGGGCAAAGACCTTTTCAACTTTGCTGACTTTATTTCTGGTTCGATTATGTTACCATTAGGTGGTTTATTACTATCTCTTTTTGCAGCTTATGTTTGGGGATTCGATAAGTTCAAAGAAGAGATTAACCTGGGTGCTGGCAAGATAAAGGTGACAAACTTTTGGAAGCCATTCGTGTTGGTTATCATCCCGATTGTGATCTTTATTATCCTAATCAATGGTCTTGCAGGAGCAGCTCCTGGTTAGAATTCAGCTTCTTGTATATCGAAGTATTTAAGGCAAGTCAGGAACCTTTCCGGTAGATCGGCCTTTATGGATATCTGTTCATTATTTCTTGGGTGTTTAAACTCTAGACTTAATGCATGAAGCATCAGACCTTCACTACTTGTATAATCCGAAAATGCTTTATTCTGCTTAAGATCTCCATGAGTTGTATCTCCTAATAAGTAGTTTCTTTCTTTAGCAAAATGCCTTCTTATTTGGTGCATTCTACCTGTCTCAGGAAATACTTTGACCAAAGAATATCTGGAGGTAGGAAATTTGGATGTTGAATAAGGAAGTTCAGCATGACCTAAAGTCTCATATCTCGTAACAGCCTCTTGAATATTACCATTTTCCTTTTTCAGGGGATGATCAATAACAGCAGATTTTTCACAAAACCCTCTTACAATAGCAATATATGTTTTCCTTATCAGGTGCTCATCAAATTGTTTTTTCAATAGGCTCGTAATCTCGGAATTTAACCCAAACAGCAAAACACCAGAAGTGGGTCGGTCAATACGATGGACAGGATTTACTTTTTGGCCAAGTTGATCTCGCAATTCCTGAACAGCAAAATTCTCTGTAACATCAGAAGCGATGGAAGTCCTATGTACCAACATTCCACTAAGCTTATCTACTGCAACAATCTCAGTATCCTGATATAGAATATTCATCCGGCAAAACTAATACTTCCAATGACAGCTAAATAGCCAAAAGCTAAAAAGCCAAATAGCCATAATCCAAAAATTGTTAATTAGCTTTGGCTGCTGAAAATTATTAAACCCCGAATTACAAAGGACATCTATGAAGAAAATTGATCCATTGAACCAGGTAGCTGAATTTCACAGAACTTTTAAGCACCCAATTCTTGACGAACCAACCATCCCATCAAAAGAAAGATGTGAATTGAGAGTTTCACTTATTGCGGAAGAATTAAAGGAATTACAGGAAGCTATTGCAGATAAAGATATCGTTGAGATCGCTGATGCATTGTGTGATATTCAATACGTCCTTTCTGGAGCTGTTCTGGAATTTGGACTAGGGGATAAGTTTGCTGATCTCTTCAATGAAGTTCAAAGATCAAACATGAGCAAAGCCTGCAAGACAAAAGAAGAGGCAGAAGCTACTGTGAAGCATTACAAGGAGAATAAGGATACTGACAGCTACTATGTAGAGCAAGATGGTTTATATCTTGTTTACAGAAACGGTGATAACAAGACTTTAAAGTCGATCAATTACAGCCCTGCTGATTTAAAATCGATGCTATAAAAAAAGAAAGTCATTTCGGGTCGCCTAATCCGAAATGACTTTCTTCTTAATTTATCACAATTTAACCTTAGTCTATCCTGACAAGATAGACGTTTTGGTCGTCTAAGTCTCCATCCCAATCTTCATCAAATGCAACCAGAACATCGTCAACCATCAACCAAATATTATCATCATCTGAATTAAAGCTATCAGTATCTTCAATAACTAAAGCTCCATCTTTATTAATAAACCATTCAGTGTATTCAACTTCTCTTTCGCCAAATGCTTCCACAGTAACTTTTAGTTCGTTGTTTGGCTTAAATTCAAAGTAAATATCAATGCCATCAATAATGCCATCTACCATACCCGCTACAGATTTAATAATGATTCTTTCCAAAGCTGAGTCCGCATCATCGATCTCATCTTCCAGTTCGTCCTCAATATCAATTTTAAGCTGCCAGGTTTTTCCTTCAACGTCTTTGCGAGTGACTTTATCCTGAGCCATCAAGGTGGTAGACATAAAGCCTAAAACCATCATTAGTGTAATAGATTGTAGTAATTTCCTTTTCATTGTGTCGAGTTTTATGAGTATTTTGTATTACAAGGTACTAATCTATAGTATATACTGACTTTTTTGAAATAGGTTACAACTAAGAATCAAATATTTTCGCAAGTCTTTCGTCATTGAATCAAAATCTGGGGGTAATATTTTAAAGTATTGGGTTAACTTTACGCCTCCAAAAGTTAAAACAGCATGTTTGATAATTTAAGTGTAAAGTTAGACAGAGCGTTCAAGACGCTTAAAGGGCAAGGAAAGATCACAGAAATCAATGTGGCGGCTACCGTAAAGGAAATACGCAGAGCTTTAATTGATGCTGATGTTAACTACAAAGTTGCGAAGGAAGTAACCGATAAAATCAAGGATGAAGCCCTAGGTCAGGATGTATTGATCGCGGTTTCACCTGGGCAGTTGCTAACTAAGATCGTTGCTGAAGAGCTTACAAGTTTAATGGGAGGTACTCACGAGGAAATGAACCTGAAGGGTGATCCTAATATTATCTTGATAAGTGGTCTTCAAGGTTCTGGTAAAACAACTTTTACAGGAAAGCTTGGTGCTCTCTTAAAGAAACAAGGTAGAACAGTGCTTCTTGCTGCTTGTGACATATACAGACCAGCTGCGATTGATCAGTTGAAAGTTCTTGGTGAGCAGATAGGAGTAGAGGTTTACGCCGAGCCTGAGAATAAGGATGCGGTAGCCATTGCTAAGAAAGCGATCAAGTACGCTAAAGATAACGGCAAGAAAACTATCATTATAGATACAGCAGGTCGCTTAGCTGTTGATGAGCAAATGATGAATGAGATTGAAGAACTGAAAAAATCAGTGAAGCCTTCTGAGACATTATTTGTAGTTGACTCTATGACTGGTCAGGATGCAGTGAATACTGCTAAGACCTTTAATGACCGTCTTGATTTTGACGGGGTAGTATTAACCAAGTTAGATGGTGATACTCGTGGTGGAGCAGCACTTACGGTTAGGACTGTAGTTGAGAAGCCAATTAAGTATATCAGTACAGGTGAGAAAATGGACGCAATTGACGTCTTCCACCCTGATAGAATGGCGAAGAGAATCCTTGGGATGGGTGACGTGCTTACACTTGTTGAGAAAGCGCAGCAAACATTTGATCAGGAGGAAGCTCAGCGACTTAATAAGAAGATTAGAAAGAACCAGTTTGGCTTTGACGATTTCTTATCTCAAATGGAGCAGATCCGTAAAATGGGTAACATCAAAGACCTAATGGGGATGATTCCTGGAATGGGAAAAATGATGAAAAATGTCGATATAGACGATGATTCATTTAAGCCAATAGAGGCAATCATTAAGTCAATGACCCCAACGGAAAGATCTAACCCAGATCTTATAAACGGAAGTAGAAGAAACAGAATTGCAAAGGGTAGTGGAACTTCTATCCAGCAAGTTAATCAGCTCTTAAAGCAGTTTAATGAAATGCGTAAGATGATGAAAACCATGAACAAAATGGGAGGAGCTAAGAGAGCACTTTCCAATATGAATATGTTCGGTAAGTAATCTTAGAAGAAATAACTAAAAAGGCGTTGTGAGAGCAACGCCTTTTTTTGTCCAAATAAAAACCCTCTTAACATAGTCAAGAGGGCTTCAAATACAGGATTAAATATCTTATCTGTACATAACTGCTTTCACAGCATCTATTGTTCTTTTCACGTTTGGTAGAATCTCTTCAATAAGTGTAGGCGCATAAGGAAGAGGAACATCTCTACTAGTAACTCTGATAACAGGAGCATCTAGATAATCAAATGCATTAAATTGGATTTGGTGAGATAACTCCGCTGAAATTGAAGCTAATGGCCAAGCTTCCTCAACAATTACCAATCTGTTAGTTTTCTTCACTGAAGCAATGATTGTCTCATAATCAATTGGTCTAACTGATCTCAAATCAATTACTTCTGCATCTATTCCTTCTTTACCCAATTCGATTGCAGCCTGATCAGCTACTTTCATCATTTTACCAAAAGAAATGATTGTAACATCATTACCGGACTTGGTAACATTTGCCTGTCCAATTGGAATAGTGTATTCTTCCTCAGGAACTTCACCCTTATCTCCATACATCAATTCTGACTCCATGAAAATAGTTGGGTCATTATCTCTGATAGAAGTTTTAAGAAGTCCTTTTGCATCATATGGATTTGATGGCACAACAACTTTTAACCCTGGAGTATTCGCATACCAGTTTTCAAAGTTTTGAGAGTGCTGAGAACTTAGTTGTCCAGCATTACCAGTTGGTCCTCTAAATACGATTGGAACATTAAATTGTCCACCAGACATAGACATCATTTTAGCAGCGCCATTGATCACCTGGTCAATAGCAACCAAAGAGAAGTTGAATGTCATGAATTCAATGATTGGTCTAAGTCCGTTCATTGCTGAACCTACACCGATACCTGCAAAACCAAGTTCCGCAATTGGAGTATCGATCACCCTTTTCGGACCAAATTCATCCAGCATGCCTTGGCTAACTTTGTAAGCACCATTGTATTCGGCTACTTCTTCACCCATTAAGTAGACACTTTCATCGCGTCTCATTTCTTCGCTCATTGCCTCGCCCAAGGCTTCTCTGAATTGAATTACTCTCATTGAATGTGATGTTTTTAATGTGGTGCTAAATTAAGAATGGAAGGGCATTATTAAAAATTTTTCAAACACCCTTTTCTGTAAAGAATGCAAAAAAAAAGCCCCACGGCTGTGGGGCTTCTATTAAATAATGTTATTTATTCAAATTATTTCAAAGCAGTTGCTAATTCAGCAGCAAACGTTCTGAATTCTAAATCTGCAAGAGCTTTCTCCTTAAGAGAAGCGTCAAGATTTGTAGCTTTGATTAATTTAGTTTTTACATCACTAGCGTTTCCTTGTCTAGCAGAAGCGATAGCACCAGCATACCAAGCAAGAGCATATCCATCTTCAGCAGAAGTAACTTCGTTAAATGCAGCTTCAGCTTGCGCGAAATCTTTGTTCAATAATAGAGCAAGACCTTTGTCAAACATTGCATCTAAGTCTTTAGTAGGAGCAGAAAGCGCGCTTGTAGCAGCAGAGTAATCTCCTTGTCTTACTAGGATGGCTCCTTTTACAGAGTTCAATCCAGCTTTCAACATTGCAGAACCTCCAAGACCTTCAGCAGCCTCAACATTCTCCATAGCTTTGTCATAGTTAGCTTGCATTGCATAAGCAGTAGCAAGGTTAGTATGAACCTCAGCAGTTTTCTGAAGCTTAGCAGCAATCTCTAATTGAGTGATAGCAGCGTCTACTTTGTCAGCATCTCCAGCCTTAGCTTGCATTAATAAGGCAGCAGCTAAGTTGTTGTGTGCTTGCCAGCTTGGATTAGCTTTAGTAGCAGCAGTGTAGATAGCAACTTTTTCGTCCAAAGAAGGAGTCATGTTACCAGCAAATAATAATTCTTCAGCACTCAAAGTATCTGCTTTAGCATTTCCGTCAGCAACAGATTTCGCAAGAACTGCAATCTCAGCATTTGCTTTCTTAGGCTTCACAGTTAAGATTTCAGTTTTAGCTGTTCTTAATGAAGGATATAGGTCCTTGAACAACTTCTTGTATGAATCAAGTTTCTGAAGAGACTTTTCTTTGTCTTCGAAAGTACCAGTACCATTTACGATTCTTAATACTTCAGACTTAGCATTTCCGTCGATACCATCGTAATCTTTCAAAGCATCTTTGAATGCTTGCCAGTCTTCGATAACAGGCTTTAATATGAATTTGATACTATCAGAAAGATCTTTGTAGTCATACTTTTTCATCTGCTGCCTGTAGTACTTTTCAATAGCAGCAGCTCTTTCTTCAGCTAAACCACTGTTGATTCTTTCAGTACCTTCAGGAGAGTGAAGACCTGTGATAGTAACAGTTTTTGTAACGTTCTTTTCTGCAACGAAAGCTGAGAAGTTAGATCCTCTGTCACTTCTTTTCTCAGAAGTTTTAAGAACTGATCTTCCCTGATCGAAGAAGAAATCAACGTTAGTTGGGATTAATTCTTCCTTGTCGTTGTAACCGTGATCTGCGTAAGCAGCGTAGTACACGTCTTTCACTAACATAGAAGTAGTGATTAAACCAGTAGCTACTTGAAGTTTTGCAGGTGTTTCAGCAGTTTTTCCGCTTCTTGTGTCTTTAGCCTCACCACCGATCATTAATTTACCAGGGTTCATGCCGTCCTGATAGTCGAAAGTAAAGTCTTGACTTTTTCTAGATGTAGAAGTACTGCTGCTTGGAAAATCATCAGCCTTAAATTCTACTCCAGGTAAATTGATTTCTTGGTCTCCGTATTGGTAGATTGTTTTTAAGGTGTAAGCTGTTCCTGAAGGAAGCATCTTAGGAGGAAGTACTGCTGACATTTCGAATGCAATTTTTCCGCCGTGAACTTCAAGAGGATTAGGCTCCACTGTCAAATCCTGGTCGTTAGCCAGTTTTATCATCTTGGATAACTTACAACCGGAAAATACAGCCGCACCAATAAAAAGGGCCATAATAAGGTTGATTTTTTTCATCTGAATCACTTTTTGTTTAAAAGAAATAAGTTTATAAAAATTGGTTGAACGATCCCAGAATTCACTGGAAATCTCCACAATAATAGTTAAAAATATTTATCCTGTAGAAAGAATTTTAACATTTTATCCATCTATATCGTTATATTTGTATTGTAATTTTAAGAGATGCAAGAGTTCGTTGAAAAATATGCATTTGGGGTTTGTACCAGACTAGGTGAGAAGTTGAATATTCCGACCTCTTCGATACGTCTGTTTTTTATCTATACAAGCTTCCTTACTTTCGGCTCTCCGATATTAATTTACCTGGCGTTGGCCTTCGTTATGAATATCAGAAAGCACCTTAGAAGACGCAATTCCCTGTGGTATTACTAGAGTTCGGAATATTTCTTTTTTCCTTTTAAAAAATGTTGCCAAATCAGAAGCTTGTCAGAGTGTCTGAATTGCTTGTTGCCTATTTTAGGTTGATTGTTTCTTCGCTTTTTATCTGTGGTTCCGATGGTTCCTATGAATTGAAAGAATGCCTTCAAAACTGCTTTAGCGTGACCGGGTTTCTTATCTGCTAAGAATTTCAATGCTGCTACTAAGTCTAGGGTGATTCGAAATGGTATTTTATAAATCCATTGATTGAATGGAAGGTTCTTATATAACATAATCAGACCATTCCGGAAGTTTAATTCCGTTTTCCAAGGGTTTGAAGCTGCTAATGTCCCACCTCCAACATGATAAACTATACTCTTGGGTTCATAGTGAATCTCATGACCTAATGCGTTAATTCTCCAGCAAAGATCAATTTCTTCCATATGTGCAAAGAAATCAGAGTCAAATTGGCCAGCCTCAAAAAATATCTTGGAACGAATTAAGAAGCATGCTCCTGTTGCCCAGAAAATTTGAACCGGATCATCATATTGACCTTCGTCCTTTTCAACTTCTTCAAATACTCTACCTCTGCAAAAGGGATAACCGAGCCAATCTAAAAAACCACCTGCCGCACCTGCGTGCTCAAAAGTATCTTTATTATGATATGCAAGAATTTTAGGTTGTACACTAGCTATATTGGGGTTCGCTTCCAATAAATCATACATAGGTTTGATCCAGTTAGGAGTAACTTCTATATCTGAATTAATCAGTAAGAAATATTTTGACTCGATTTGCTTCAATGCCTCATTATATCCTCCGGCATAGCCATAATTCTCATCAAGAAGAATCAATTCTACTTCTGGGAATACTTTTTGAAGATATGGCACAGAGTCATCGGTGGACTTATTATCCGCAACTATTACTCTGGATGGTTTTGAGTAGCTAAGTAGAGTGGGGAGAAACTGTTCCAGGTAGTTTCTGCCATTGTAATTAAGGATTACAACTGCAATATCTTCCATTTACATCATCCCACTTAGATCCATACCTGGTATATTTGGTAGTAATCCTTCTGTGGCGTTTTTCATGTGTTCTTGGGCTTTGACCTCAACATTCTCAATTGCTTTGTTCACAGCAGCAACAATCAGATCCTGCATCATTTCTCTGTCTTCCATTGTCATAAGAGTACTATCAACATTTACTGAAATTACTTCCTTTTTACCATTCACCTTTGCAGTAACCAATCCTGCACCAGAATCGCCATTTGCAGTGATATTTACTAACCCATCCTGGGCTTCTTTCATTTTGGTCTGGGCTTCTTTGATCTTGCCCATCATTTTCATCATGTCAAACATAAGCCAGTATTTTAACGCAATAATATAAAAGAACCTGATTGGTTGATGACTTCTCCTTCCTCATTTTCATATTTAATACGATAAATATAAGTTCCGGATGCCGCAACTCTGTTTCGGTATATGCCATCCCATCCTACAAAGACATTGGTGCTTTGAAAAACTAACTCACCCCATTTGTTGTAAATCAGAAATTCAAAGTTGTCAGAGGAATTCAAAATTGGTCTTATTTCATCATTAATTCCATCGCCATTAGGACTAAAAGCATCCGGAATGAGAATGGTATTGGATTTAGCTAAAGTAATCGTATTGGAATATGCTTGAAACCCACCTTCTACGGAGATGATTCTTATTCGAAATCTATTTCCTGGAAGATTTGTGATATTTAGTAGTTTCTGATTTTGTTCCGCAATCGTAAACTCGTCTTGAGGAGTTCCGTCTTCTGCTAAAGTCTGTAAATTATAAGCAGCTATTCCACTGATCCACCCTTCATATGAATTCCAGAAAAGATTATAGAAATTACCTTGCTCTTGATCAAAGCTCAGATAGGTTGGGGTCGCCGTAATTGAGGTGGATGATGTGTTACCACAGGTATCTGATGAAATAATTTGGTATTGGTAAAGATTGATATCTGGATTTAAACCAGTATCAGTGAATGTATTTGTGCTGGCTGTACCCACCAATGAGAATGCAGCTTGATTTCTACTTTGGTAAATATCGTACTCCAGATAAGTAAATAATGGTTCTTCCCATACCAACTGTACATTCTTGTTGTCGTAAGAGGCATTGATGTTAGTTATTGGGTCGATAGCATTCGGAATTTCAGTCAGTTCAAAGGTTGCGGGTAAAATTGTATTGCTTGTACATTCATCAATGGCACTCACTCTAAAGAAGACTGTAGTCGAATTGAAATTTAATCCATCAATAGTTATTTGGTCTGTATTAAAGGCAGTATCAACTGCCTGAAAAGTAGAGCCATCAGAGCTGAATTCCACTAAATGCCTTACGCTGTTAGTGATAGTTAAATTTAGCGTAGCTGAAATTAGATCAATGCAGCTTTGATCATAACTGACATCATTAATTGCAGGTTGAGCTATGTTTTGAAGGGGTGAGTAGACAAAGCTTGTTTCTCCACAGTTGTCTTCAGCATCATTGTAATAACCTCTAATCCTGATTGTCTGGTTATTACTATTTGGGAAATTCAAAATCGGGCTTATTGAATTTGGATTAACCTGAACCGAATCATTATTGTAAAATATCCTGTAGAAATCATATGTTGATTCATCAATTTCTATTCTGGCGGCATTGGAAGCGCAACTATAAATAATGTATTCAGGAATTGTTGGTTCAATAACCTCAATCGCTAAAGTATCGGTTCGGGGGTTGACATTGGAAATGATCTGTATGATCTCGTAGCTACCCGGAGAAGTATAGGTGTAAGTTGTAGCGTTTGTTTCAGTTTGCCCTTCTTCATAAACATACTGTCTAGTAACTGCTCCAAAGGTATCGTTTACAATGATATTTACCGTAAAAGGATCGCATCCCCTGTTGTACTCCACAGAAAATCTTCCCAATTGACTGTCTTGGGCTACAGTATTTGTAGATAACAGGCAGAAATAGATAATTGAGACTAATGCTATGTGCTTAAAGCAATTCAGAATCTTTACATTTTATCAGATCAACGATTAATATTTTGAATAATTTCATCAATTCCAAGAGTTGTTTGTTCTCCGTTAGTCATATTCTTCAGAGTAAACAATTCGGTCTCCATTTCTTCAGGTCCAACTACAATTACATATGGAATATTCAGTTTATCCGCATATTTGAATTGTTTCTGCATTTTGGCAGCATCTGGATAGACTTCTGTTTTAATCCCACTTGCTCTGAATCGGTTTGCTAACCCTACAGCATATGCTAAACCATCTTTATCAAAACTTGCAAGCATTAATTGAGTGGAAGCCAGAAGAGACTCAGGAAAAAGTTTTAGTTCTTCCAATACATCATAGATTCTATCTAATCCAAATGAAATTCCTATTCCCGAGATATCAGGCATTCCAAAAACTCCTGTAAGATCATCATATCTACCTCCTGCTGTTATGCTTCCAATTTTAACTGTAGTAGGTTTCACTTCGAAAATTGCCCCGGTGTAATAGGAGAGTCCTCTTGCA
>JANSWY010000133.1 GCA_024743255.1 bacterium
ACTTATGGAGGTGGTATCAGTCATCTCAAAAGTGATTCTACCTTCGAGCATTTCACTGAACTGGATGGTCTTTCTAATAATGTGATCCATGGCATGATTGCGGATCAATCTGGTAATTTTTGGCTAACTAGTAACGGTGGACTAAGCTCTTTTAATCCTATTACTAAGGAGTTCATCAACTTTACAATGGAAAATGGATTGCTGAGTCACAACTTCTCCATCAATTCTTTTCAACAACTATCATCAGGAGAAATTGTAGTTGGTACGGTAGAAGGCATTTTAAAATTCGATCCAAGTTTAGTCAGTCCGTTTGATTTAAAACCAGCAATAAAATGGGAGCAAATTCAAATCAATTATAAAAGAGCCCGGTATTCAGATGAAATTAATTGGTTGAATGAAATTGAATTAAACAACCAAGACAGGGTTTTTTCACTAACATTTTCAGCTCTGAAGTTTGATCTTCCGGAAGACGTGAAATACAGCTACATATTAGAAGGTTTTGATGAGGATTGGGTAGAAATTCAGGATAATTCCAGAAGATTGTCCTATTCATCACTGCCATACAGTGAATACACATTAAAGATTAAGGCAAGTAGCAGAAATAATCACTTTGAACCTGTTACCAGAAGCTTGAAAATAATTGTCAATCCTCCATTCTATCTCACCTGGTGGTTTATTGGCATTTGTATAATTCTATTTTTATCTGTTGCATTTGGGATAGTTTATTATCTCTCAAGAAGGAAACTTAAAGCCAAACTCCGTGAATTGGAGACTAAAGAAAAAGTACAAGCAGAACGAGAACGGATCAGTCGGGATTTGCATGACAGTGTTGGGACGCATTTCGCATATATCGTCTCAAGGTTGGATTTTTTGTATTTGGGATGGGATAAACCCGCAATTGGTGACAAAAAAGATTATTTAGGAAATGTGACAGATTTTGCACGATCTGGAATGAGAATGTTGCGTGAAACTATTTGGGCATTGAATGAAGAAAAGGTAGAAGCAACCAGCTTGAAAGCAAAGATTGATGACTATCTGAAACTTTGCCTTTCCAATGAAAAACTCACCTATGGGTTTAATTTCAATTCAATTTCTCAAAAGGTCAATGCAGTCACTGCGCTAAACAGCTTTCGGGTAATACAGGAAGGTGTTAGCAATAGTTTGAAACATGCCAATGCAAGCCATATTCAAGTGGATTTGATGATCAATGAAAATGGAATAGACTTATCTATTTCTGATGATGGACGAGGGTTTGATGTTCAGGAAGGAAAGGCAAAGCAAGATCACTATGGCATGGATAATCTTGAAAAGCGAGCTCAAGAAATGGAAGCTCTGCTGGAAATTCAGAGTGGTGAAATGGGCACAACGATAAATATTTCCAGTAAGAATACTCCATAAGTATTATTGACATTAAAAACTTAAGTTAGGTTATTGCAGATATGGAAATCATTCACCTCGGCATAGTTGACGACAACCCCCATCTGGCTAATCAGATGGTCAATAATTTTTCTTTGTTTGATCACATCAAGATCGTATTAATGGCTAAGAATGGGGTTGATCTTTTGGAGCAACTGGAGTCAACCGAGCCAGAAATTATCTTAATGGATGTCCAAATGCCAGAAATGGATGGAATTGAAGCTACCGCAAAGGTGAAAGAAAAGTATCCCGATATTAAAATCCTTATGCTATCTGTATTTGACGAAGATGAAAAAGTCTTCCGGTCCATCCTTGCAGGAGCATCCGGGTACATTCTGAAAGAAGAGCCGCCAATTAAAATTCTGGAAGCAATTGAAAATGTATTGCATGGAGGAGGCTCTATGTCTACAATAATTGCAGCAAAAGTTTTGAATCTCATTAGGTTTCAAAATGATAATAACCTACCACAGAAGCCACCATCAGATTTCGGATTATCCAAAAGAGAAATTCAAATTCTGGAGCATCTTGCGAATGGTGAAGACTATCTTAAAATTTCTGAATCTCTTTTCATTAGTCCCAATACTGTTAAAAAACACATCTCCAATCTATACGACAAACTCCATGTGCATTCCAGAGCAGAGGCAGTAAGGATTGCTGTGGAAAACAAATGGGTTTAGAACTATTCGAGTTGTTCTTTAAATAGCAGGCAACTATTATCGACGAGTTTAGCACTTATCTAAAAAATACTATTTTCGCTTAACAAACTATTCAACAACAACCTCCATGAAAAAAATATTTTCAACCGTATTCATCTTTGTAATTTTCACATGCTCCATCTTTGCGCAAGATTTGGAATTTGGACTAAAAGGTGGCGTAAATGTCTCATCACTCAATAATGAAGGTTCAGAACTAGATAGTTACAAACCGAAACCAGGGCTTTTAATTGGTGTATTTGGAACATTTGGAACCACTAAAAACAGTGCACTCAAAACTGAACTTCTATATTCCATGGAAGGAGCCAATCATAAAGACTCAGATACTTTCGTTAGACTCCACCGATTAGCCATCCCAATATTATTCAACTATAAATTAACCGAGAGCGTACGACTTGAAGCGGGACCTGAGCTAAAATATCAAATAGGTTTTGATTCAGACTTTCTGGGTGGCCAGGATAATTTAGAAGGAACATTCCATGATGTAGATTATGGATTGAGCGTTGGGTTTGAAATTAAACCAATATCAAAAATTGGAATTTCAGTAAGGAATTATTTCGGTTTAAAATACCACGGTAATTCAATATTCTCTGATGAAAATGGAAACGTTACTGCACAAATAAGATCTGATAGAACTAATGTATTGTCGGTGGCACTGAATTATTATTTAAAGAATTAAAGAGGGGCATTGCCCCTCCAATGTTTCTCTATTTTCTTAAATCCAGTTCATTCACAGCATCTGCAATCTCGTAACCCAATCTCAAACCTTCTGTACAATCCATTCTCACATGAACCCCAAGTGGTATCCTTGAGTATCCATTCTCATCGGCCATTTCTTCGAAACTGCTAAATGTCCTTGGCTCTCCTCTAAACTTCGTTCTTCCCTCATGCGTCCTATCTGTAAAATCTATGGAGTTCCCAAATGCATCAATAAATACTCCAGCCGCCGCTGATGCAAAACAAGAGTGACCAGATGGATAACCAGGAAAGCTTGGGTTTGGCCAGTACACCAATCGATATAAATTCGTTTGGAAATCTGGATCTATGAACTCATGGATATAGACATTCGGTCTCATCACCATGTACTCATATTTATATTTCCAGGTTGCCACTGCAGCATCATTCAACGAAAAACCAAGCTTCAGAAACAGCACCAAAGACTCCTCCAGATTCATTTCATATTGAGTAATCAACTGCTCTGCGATCGAAAACTGCCTTGCCGGTGGACTGATCATCAATTCCTCCACATCATCACTCCAGAATTCCGCAATCCACAATTGCTCATCATCATCCACTCTTGCTTGATTATTAACACTATATACCTCCATCATTTGTTCGTAATACTCGCTATCAGGGTCTTCGCTGTATTCAATCGGAGCAACTGTGGACGTTTTCTTTGGTGAAATCACAAATGTCCTCACCGACTCCCAATATGGAAACAATGCTCTTTCAGGATCAGCTGAATATGTCCAGAATCCTTCACCTGTTGGAGGCTCATATGACAAGGGTTGAGGTTCCAAAATCTGTTCCTCAGCTTCCTTATCGCTTTGGCTATATTCAATTACCTGCTCTGCTACATAGGCACCCCACTCTTTAGATGCCTCAATAACTTCACTTGAGACATTACTTGAAAGTGTTGATTCAAGTTCAGATTCCAAGAGGGTGATTTGAGACTTCTGATCACCTGTCACATTTAACATAAAATGATCTAACACATCTGCATAAGCTGCATTTAAAGCAATTTGCCAATCAGTATCTTCCGGTAATTCACTATTTCTAATTCTAAAACCATCTAATTGGTCCTCAGTTGATTCATAGTCCGGCATGCCTGGAACCACTGTCTCATAAGCAGCCAAATTGATATAAGCCAATGCCCTTGCCGTTGCATTTGGACGCATTCCAAGCGCATATTGGTCCAATTCAAGAAACATAGAAGTCCATTGTCTGACTACCTCACAATTAATGTCTTCAGCAAACTCCTGCGATTCCCCCATGGATTCAACTTCTGTGAAGTCATTATTAGATACTTCTAAACCTTCATCCTCGGAACACGATGTAATAATTGTTGCTGCAAATAGAATTGCTAGCAAAATTCTAAATTCTAATGATTTCATTTTTTACTCATTTAAATTTTAATGGATTTTGACAGAATAGAATGTGTTCACTGAGTTTTTTGAAATGGTGAAATTTCAAGTCCAGGTTCTGTTGGTATTTAAAATGAGTAGAGTCTAATTCAAATATTGATGTTTAGTTATGTAGTGATTAGAAGACAGATTGGCGGATAAAACACCCCCTCCCCCTTTATTCATTACAACTACAATTCAGAACTTTTATAGCACAATTCAAGTCTCAATCATCAGTTTTTAGACAGGTAACAGCCAACAGTTGAATTCCTCAGTTGTTAAAATGTCATGAAACGATATGCTTACCTTACCATTAGTTGTTTATTGATCTTCTTTAATAGCAGTCAGTTGAATGCACAGGGATGTAGTGATTCAGGTTTTTGTACCATGGGAGCTTACAGACCAGACCAACCGTTTCTGGGTAAAAACAGAATCAAGATTAATTACATTGAACTGACACAGCACCTTGGTTTTACACCATTTAATGATGTGATTCATTCTACATTTTTGGATGCTAATGTTAGTTTCGGGAGAAAGACTTTTTTGCAGGTGCGATTACCCGCTTATACCATCATTGAAGGTCAACTGGAAACTACCCAAGGTTGGGGAGACATTTTCTTGAATTTGACAAGAACAGTATACAGCACAGAGAACTTAAACATCAATGTAACAGCGGGAGCTAAAATCGTAACAACAGCGCCAGCTACACAGTCTTCAGATGGCTTTCCTATTCCTCTCTACCGACAGGTGGCATTTGGATCCAATGACATTAATGCAGGCTTTTCGGTTGTTACCAAAAAATGGGTCTTCTCATCTGGTTTCCAGAAAGCCTTAAATCCTTTAGAAAATGAATTCAATCACAGCGATTGGGAAGGGCATGATTTGGAGGAAGAAATTGTGAAATATGAAGAATCCTCGGGATTGGTTCGTGGGAATGACTTAATGTTTAGAGTTGAAAGGAACATCAGACTTTCAAAATTCAACTTTTACGGTGGTCCATTAGCTCTTATCAGAGTAAATAAAGATAAAGTAGTAAATGATCAGAACAAGCTACAAGCAGTTGCAGGTTCTTCAGGAGTAGCGTTAAATTTCATTGCAGGTGCAGGTTATCAATTCAATACGCGAATGGGAATCAAATTATTGAATTCGGTTAGACTCAAAGACAGGAAAGCAAATCCGGATGGGTTGAACAGAACCTTTATCAGCCAATTATCTTACGTAGTTAGATTTTAGAAAATATGGCAAATAACTGATGATTTCCTAATCGAAATACTCCATATGGGTTATTGATGGCGGCTAATGTGATAGATAATTTTACTTTATCACTATAACACACATTAGACTATGAAAAAACTAGCCGCTATCGCACTAGCACTATTATTTGTAACTCCACTATTGGCCCAGGTAGAAATGGGTAAAACAAAGCAAACCATTATGGGTAAGGGAAAGCTGCTTGGAGTAAAGCAGCAGGAGATGATCCTGGATAACTTCGGTATCAATATTATTCTTTACAACTTCGCTGAGGACCAAGGAGGAAATGCTGCAAAAGGAAACATGGCTCAGGTTGGCGTTAGAGCAAATCTGGTTGAAGTTGATGAAGCCATGGCTCAGGAAATTGTGAATGAAGCTTATGCATATTTTGTAGAGCAATGGAAGTCGAGAGGAGTTACAGTTGTATCTCCTGCCAAAGAGGAACTAGAGGCAACAAAGAAATTCAGCAAAGCAAAAAGCAAAGGCAAAAAAGCAGATATCATCTCCGGAGGAACCTGGGATAACCAAGGTAAAAAGCATCACGACATGTGGGCATGGCCAGAAGGAACCAATATTGCAACTTCAGGAAGTGGTCCGCTGGCTGCAAATGGAAACTTCTCACATTTTATGATGGAAAAAGGAGATGCAGCTTACACTGGATTCAGCAGCACCATAAATTTCATCAAATTTAAAACTGCCAAATTGGGTACAGTAGCAAGTGTTAAATCTTTCCCTGGATTGTTTTGTGCAAATACGATGACTGCCAATGTCTGGCAAAAGAATAAGCTTGGAGGATATCTTGGAAGCAATGAATCTAAAGGTATCGAAGAATTCTACACAGAGATCAATGATGACAACATGGGAGTTGACCTTGGAGCTGTTTCCAGCAAATTGGTTATGAAAAATTATGTGGCGGATAAAGAAAAGTTCAAAGCCAATGTAATTGAAATGTTGAAGAAAGGCATGGATGACATGTTTGCTGATTATGACCTTCAGGTAGAAAAAAACAGTTGATTTATTTCCTATTTCCTATACATAAACAACGAGAGTTATGCACTAAAAGCTTGCCATATATGGCAAGCTTTTTATTTGATATTGTTTAACTTAAGAGAACAATGGCAACAAAAGAGTTTTCAAATAACTACAAGATTCTGGTTGCACCTGTGTTACTCTTCATTGCAGGTTCAATTGTCTATTTTAATGTCCCGGATTTCACCTGGGGATATATACTCCTATTTGGGTTTGGAATCTTATTTATTGTAGGTTTCATTGCTGGATATCGCACATATGTCATTTCGGATGATAACATCCACATAGAAGGATTAACCAAGAAAATGGATATTAATATTCATGACATTGCTTCCCAACACAGAAACACCTCATTTTACAAAGGAGTAGAATCCATCACC
The DNA here is from genome assembly GCA_024743255.1 of bacterium. GTDB lineage: Bacteria > Bacteroidota > Bacteroidia > Cytophagales > Cyclobacteriaceae > JANSWY01. The sequence goes on from JANSWY010000133.1 coordinate 6,913, forward strand.
TGGAAATTACGACTAAAAAATGGCGAAATTATTACCATAATAAGTGACCAGGTAAAAGATCCAAGTAGATTTAAGGAAGTACTTAATTGGTTGTTAAGGGGTGTTCCGAGAGAAGACAAAAGTTAAGATCCAAAAATACAATCAACCCAATGTCAAGCTTTCTGAAATACATAACATTAATCCTGCTCACTAGCAGCTGCGTCATGTTAGGTAAACACACCATCCATTCACCCCAAGCCGAAAATGCACAACCAATTAGAACCAGACATACTCATGGGGGAGCCACAAAAAATTCTCCGCCAGATATTTGTAGATTGTTTATACCCAGAGACTCTATTTCAATCGTAGTAGGGGCAGAACATATTTACACAAAAACCAATTGGGGTGGCCTTGGGATTCCAATTTTACCGGCGTTCCTGATACCCAAAATAGATAATTACAAAAACAAGCCAAATACACTAACGGTTCTTCTAATTCTTGAAACCAAGGATACAGTTTTGGTAAAAACTAATGATATTAAAATTCAACTTCAGGATACCTTATTGACTCCCGCTAGCACCAGGTTGAGTTATTCAATAGACTCTATAGTTCAGGTTCCTGAAAACTTTGAATTAGTCGAAAATCCAGAATATTACGATGATCCATTTCTCATTCGTTATCATTCAAACCTTATATACCTAGACTTTCCTGTGACAGCTTCAAGTGTTCAACATTTTGAGCTTAAAATAGGTGGTCTTATCATTAATAATAGAAAGCTTAAAATTCCAAACATTAGCTTTATTAAGACCAAGCAAAGATTTACTTTCGTTGGCCCTTAGGAGAAGCTGAAGTTTAGTATGATCAGCTTGGAACTCTGCAACTTCTATCCACGGTAAGAAAATAACCCAAAACTCGCAAACCCGCTAAACAAAAAAAAGCCCTGCACTAAATCGTACAGAGCTTGGGTTAAAGCGGCGTACATACACCTAATTGATTAGTTCGTCTATAGTTAGACTTGGTATTTTTGAAACGTAAATTCTTTCAAATCTTGATGCTACAAATGTGGTTCCTGTAACCAGAAGACCTCCATCTTCGGTAGCAATGACATCTGCTAAAGTGAATGGATTCAAGTAACCCACGTAGTGAGTTCCAAGCAATCCTCCAGTTGTATCATAGAAATAAAGGATTCCCTGTCTGCCTTCAGTTTCAGTAGCAATAACTATAATTTGTTCGCCTGAAGGTCTGTCCATTGTAATAATCTTCGCCGGAGCATTCGGTCTGATTTCTGGAATAGATCTATTAAAGAAATTCACACTTGAAGAAAGACCCGATGTAGAAAGTGTAGTTATAGGTTGCACAAAATTCTGGTCGTATTGGAAACCTAGCATTGCATATTCACTTCCTGAGATATGCTTTACAGCTCTCACTCCTGCAATGGTTTGTTGACCTTGCATGACACCAGTTGGGTCACTACCAAAACTTGTGAAGGCCAAGGAAAGCGTGTGATTATAGAATCCATTAAAGAAATAACCTCCAGCATCCTGACCAACAAGGAATGGATAATTTACAGACGGATTAACCATATGTTCCAGAATGTCTGGTTCTCTATCAGCTCCCGCCCCTATTGAATAGCCTGCACTTGTAAATAGCGTTCCATCAGGTTCTACAATACTGATCACTGATCTTTGATTGACAGGATCGTAGCTAAGTAGGACAAAGTTGTTATCACTGTTTATGCTAGCTGCTAGTGGATAGCGTAATCCTCCTGACACTCTAACAGGTGTAGAAGCTGCTCCACTTGCATCCACTGCAACAAGATTCACAAAAAGAGTCCCTTCTTCCATACAGAAGAAATAAAACGCTGAGTCCACTCTCATCAGATCTCCTACCGGAGTAACATATCCTGTCAATTCAAACTCTGAAGCATAAGCACCCAGAGAATCTAGTCTGATAATATTAATTCCTTCAAAATCTGTATTGGGCGCATCAGTCCCTGAAAGAATGATGGATCCACCAGTGGATGTTTCCTGAATACTTATTGGATTGAATGCTGCATTATAATCCTGATCATCAAGAATTCGCAAGTAACTTTCAGTAGCCATTACTACATCCTCGTCTTTACAGGATGACACTGAAATCAGAACAATGGCTAAAAGGCTTAATAAGCTTATATTTTTCATCGCATTGTTCATTTTAATTGGAATTGAATTCACTACTGATAAATCTTAGTGGGAATAGAAGAGCTAGATTGAAATTGAGACTTCTTAATTTGATATCATCATTCACATCACCAATACCTGCCAGCTGTAAGTCGGAAAACCTTTTGTTCTCATCAGACATATTAGGGAAACCAAATCTATATGCTGCCTCTAGTACAACTCTGATATTACCAAAATCGCTACTCGCCCCAATACCACCCATGATTCCAAAATCATAAGAGTTGTATCGATCCGATATACCTAGTGTGGTTTCTGCTACTTCTAAAGTTTGAGCAGTACCACTCGCAAAGTCTGTTTCTGATACTTTAACCGTTTTCTCCGCATTAGTAAGGAATGAAAAATAAGCACCTCCCATTACATAAGGTCTTATTACAGTTTGTGTGATGTCATATTTGATAAAGACTGGTACATCAATAAAATCAATTCTTTCGTCCTGATCATATTGTGTTTCAAATCTATCGTTTACGCCTTCACCTTCCCAGGCCAAATTATTGCTGTAGCTAAATCTGATTTGTCGGAAATTGGGTTGAATGCCCATTGAAATCCCTTTGTGATAAAAAGTGATATCAATTCCAGCCTGAACACCAGCCAAACTAAAATCATCATATGTTTTATCAAGTGTTGTTGCGTCGTAGTTAATGGCGCTTAGACCTGTAAATCGATCAGTTACCGAGATTTGCTGCAAATTGGAACCAAACTTTACCCCAAGGAACCATTGTGTATTGAGGTATTCCTTTAAGTATTTCTTATATCCCTGAGCCTTGACTTCAGAGATTGACAATACTGAAATTGCCAGCAGCATCATTACTGCAATTCGTTTCATGTTAAATAAGGTTATTTTCTGACGAGTAATTTTTTCGTATCATTTAGCATTTTGGATTTAATACTTACAAAATAAAATCCTGCTTCCTGATTAGTAAGATCCACTTTAATGGTGTGTTCTCCAGGCGAATATTGCTTTGATGTAATCTTCTTAACTCTTTTACCATTAGTATCAAGTAACTCAATTTCCACAAGATCATCAGCATTGATTCTGAACTTCACGTGTGTAAGATTGTTGGCAGGATTAGGGAACGGCTCTTCCATTCTAAACCTCTTACTAACAAAATTATCAGCTCCAGATACGATAGGTTTCGTCAACTCCATTGGTTCGTAAGGATCTCCGTTTTCATCGGTTCCGTTTATGAAGTTTCCGTAAAAAATATCATTCTCAATTACAGTTTCATCTACACCCATCCAATCTTTCAGAATATTGGCATAAATCTGCCTGTAGTCAAATTGTTGTTCGATGTTGTTTTGGGATACATCTGGGTTTGTTCCAAATACTCCTCCATTTACACCATCACCAAACATCATTACAGGTCCACCAGTCCCATGATCGGTACCGTAACTACCATTTGACGCTACTCTTCTTCCAAATTCAGACCATGTAACAGTCATTACTTTGTGTCCCAAACCTCTATTAAACAGATCTTGTCTGAAGGCTTTCATCGCAGAAGAAATATGGTACAATAATGCCCCGTGCCCTCCAACAGTCGGATCATAAGATTCTACCTGCTCAGCATGTGTATCAAATCCACCCATCTTCACAAGAAAGACTTTGGTCTTCACTCCCTGGCCTGCTCCTCCACCATCAAGTAATCTTGCTACCAGCTGTAGCTGACTACTAAGCGGATTCCTTCTTTGAGCACCAAAAGGGTAAACCTCCGGGTAATCAACTGTAGTTGCCGAAGAAGCCTGGTACACTTCTAATAATCTTTGAATATAGGTCTCCGACTTGTCCTCAAGGCTTAAAATCCAATCCATTTCATTTCCGTAGGGAGAACCGTTTAGAAATGACGGTGGCAAACCTCTTGGGTCTACTCCCTGATCTTCAAATCCTTCAAGTTGAGCAATTAGGTTGGCTAGATTTTCCGGGCTGCTACCTAATGATATTGACACAGGAATACTTGTTTCCTGATGGAATAAAAGAGAAACATCATTACCCATTTCAAGTGCCAAAGGATCTGGCATTTCATCAGTAGGGAAATCATCTGGATAAATCTGTGGTTCGAATTCTTTGGCGAGATACCTTCCTACCCATCCTGAAGAATAGTAATCATCTGCTCCTCCTCCCATTGCCCAAATATCTCGGCCTCTAAAGTGGGAACCGTTATTCCTTGGATATGAAACTCCCTGAACAACAGCCATATCACCATAATCATACATTTCCTTCAGATCAGCCATATCTGGGTGAAGACCCACCTGGTCTGCTGACGAGAGCGTGCTATCTAGCTCAATCAGAGATCTACTACCTGTTTTATATGGTATTGCAATATTTGCTCTTCTACTGTAATAAAGATCGTATTGTTCAATTGGGATGATGGTATTTAAACCATCGTTACCTCCATGAAGCTGAAGGATTA
>JANSWY010000090.1 GCA_024743255.1 bacterium
AATGAAATCAACTAAAACACTAATAGCAGTCGCATTACTCTTTGTAAGCAGCGTAATATTTTCTCAGAACTCAAATCAGGAAAAAATGCAACAGAAGGAATTAAAATCAAAAACTATAGTATTCATACATGGGCTATTTATGAATAATCACACATGGGATAATTGGAAAGCCTATTTTGAAAGCAACGGATACACATGTTACGCACCAGCAAACCCAAAACACCAAGGCAATCCGGCAGATCTAAGAGCTAATCCTCCTGCGGGGCTAGAGGATGTTCAATTTCAAGATTGGATCACCCACCTTGAAACATTTATTGATGAATTACCTGAAAAACCAATTCTCATCGGTCATTCATTTGGTGGGCTCACGGCACAAAAACTAGTAGAGTCAGGAAGAGCAGAAGCAGCAATTCTGATCAGTAGTGCTCCTCCTAAAGGCGTGAGTACATTTAAGCCAAGTTTCATCAAGGCCAACAACAAAGTAATCAGTCCATTCAAGGGAAATTCAGTTTTTAATCCAGCGGAAGACCAGTATAAAAAGTGGTTCCATTTTTCAATAGCCAATACATTAACAAGAGAAGAGTCGGATAAATTATTCACACAATTCGCAGTACCTGAAAGCCGACAAACTCCAAGAGCTGCTCTGAAGAAAATCGCAAAAATAGATACCAAAAAACCTCATGCGCCTATGCTATTCCTGGGCGGACTGGAAGATGTAATTGTCCCAAATGTTCTCCTCAAGAAAACAATCAAAAAATACACTGATGAAAACAGTATAGTTGATTCTAACTTCTTCGAAAGCAAGGATCATTTTATCTGTGGAGCACCAGGATGGGAAGAAGTTGCTAAGTACAGCCTCAATTGGTTACAGAATTAAAAAGCTCGAACCATGAAAAAAAGAATTCTAAAAATACTTCAAATCGTTTTAGGGCTTTTCATAGCTACCATTGGGTTGAACAAATTCCTGGTTTTTACAGAAATCCCTAATCCTCCGGGTGATGGCGGTACGTTAATGAAGATTTATATTAGCTCAGGTTTCTTGAAACTGATAGGAGTATTGGAATTGCTGGCAGGTATAGCATTGGCAACTAATAAATTCACACCACTGGCATTGGTATTCATCACTGCCATAATGTTTAATGCCACTGTCTTTCACGGATTACATGATTTGGGTGGAATTGGACCTGCAGTAGTAAGTCTTTTTCTAACTCTGATTTTAGTCTACATCAATAGACTAAAGTTCACGAACTTGTTCCAAATCTGATCTCATAAACCTTTTCAAATTCGTCCAGCTATTATTATGCACTCAAGTATTCATTTATTTGAGTGCATATCTTTTAATACTACATTATAATGTAAGCCGATAATCTCTATATTTGGCTTCATAATCAATTTATCAATGCGTAACTATCTGCTTTCTACCAAATCACAGTTTCAAAAAATTTTCTTTTTCACTTTAATAGCATCTGTGATTTTCACAAGTTGCAAGGATGACGATGAAATAAAGCTCAATCCCAATATATTCAATGCAAACCCTGGAACTATCTGGAACTACAAATCAAATTTTGATGAAAGTACAACATGGGAGTTTATTCAAATCAAGGAACTTGAGGGTTTAGAGTTGGCTGAAATGGCTTTTACTAATATTTCCACCAATGTTGGCTATTATTCTCAGGATGGTGATAGAATATTATTACATAGCCAATTCGTACCAAATCTGACCCTAGGTCCTAATAACTATATTCCTTCAGATGGAGTATCCGATACCTTGGTTCATTTTTCTGAACCCTCTATCCAATATGTTCTAAATCAACCGGTAGGATATACTTGGATCAAAAAAGGGCTTCTCTGGGTTCGTGGCAATGTATTGGTCGAAACAGAGGTACCAATGGAAGTAGTTGGAAAAGAAATAATCCAGACTAATGCCGGAACATTTGCTTGTGATGTATTTAAAGATATTGGAGGAACATTCCATTATGTATCCGCAGAGGGGATCATAAAAACGCAAGCATCTAGTAGAGTCAATGGATCTACCATTGAAATCTCGCACGAGCTAGAGGAAATAACATTTTAGGGTTAAATAACACATTAAAATGAGTACATCAAAAGTTCTTTGGAAAGCCATCAAAGTTGATAAGTATCCTATAAATTTTTAGACTTTAACTAAAGTCAAACAACCGGTTTTCAATACTTACAACCATGTATTCTCCTTTACTATTCTGCCGCAGCTCAAAATCCTCCTGTTTGAGCATGTCAGCGCACCTCTCAGTGTAATTAGAATTAATCAACAAATGATTGTTTCTAATAACTCGCCAGTACGGAACTAATGTTTCATTGTCAGAATACATTTCAGTGAAAGCTTTTACAAAATTACCCGTACGCATAGGGCAAGCAACATCGGTATTCTGCTGTTTTGCCATCTTAGTGCAAATAGTTTCAATAGTAGCTACTTTGCCAAATGGAATCTCCTGGACAAGCTCCGCCACCATTTCCTTATCAGGATGCAGCATCGTGCCTGTGCCATAAAACTTTTGCATCTTCTCTGGTATTGGTACTATGTTCATTGAAGTCCAAGTTGTTGGTTAAACAATCCAGTATCATAGAAACTTCTTATTTCTCTGATCTTATTACCCTCCACACTTATTGCATCTAACCCCTTAATTTCTACTGATCTACCTGTTGGAGGATTCCCAAAAAACTCACCAGTATTGGTACCTGTCATTTTCCATTCCAGAAAAAGTTGACCGTCTGGATTAACTGTCAATTGAGTAATCTCAAATTTTACATCGGGAAAAGACTCATAAGTTCCGGCTACTGCTCCCGATAATACTTCTATTGCATTACCCGATTGAACAGAATCCCAGTATTTTGAATCCTCAGTAAAAACCTCTTCAAGTTCAGACGCTCCATTTCTATTCCAAATGGATACATAATGTTCAATTAATTCCTTCAAAACTAATACGTTGTTGACTTTATTACTTCTTTAACTTCTTCCAATACACTTTCTGGGGCCTCAAGCACCGGAACCGATCTAAAAACACTGAGAGTTCTGTCTAATGAATCAATCTTATTGATCAAATCGATGCTTCTATCTGTTTGACGAGCAAACCTCAATGCATTTGGCTCAATCATATTATGATCGATAAGAAAGTCAATTTTTCGCTTACATCTACACGGGTTCTCCTCATTTACAATTCCACACTTGGATGTCAGGAAATGACGAATCTTCTCTCGCGATCTTGAAAGCTGTTTTCTAAAACTAGCCGGAGTTATCTCCAATATCTCTGCCGCTTCGGTACTGTTAAAATCCAAAACATCACCCAGAATATAAATCAGCCTGTTTGTCGAGTTAAGGCAATGAAGCAGGCCATGCGTGCAACTCACCTTTACTTCCTCCTCAAGGAGATTAATCTCTCCAGAGTTAGAAGTGTGCATCACATGATCAGATTGACCAGTGTCTATTTGTATAGCATAATCTTCAAAAGAAATCCTCTTTGCCTGGCGATTTCTCCTGGACTTCTCCGTAATCAAATAATTACTGGCAATGCGATATACCCATGTTTCAAAAGAACTCTTTCCCTCAAATGAGCTCAGATGTGTAATCACTTTAATCAAAATTTCTTGTGTAGCATCCTGAGCATCTTCGGGAAACAAGAGCATCTTCAATGAAAGATTGTAAATCAGATTCTTCACACTTTTTACAATGCTTTCCAGCGCATCTTTATCTCCTTGTAGTGCATTGTCAATAGTGATTTTATATTCTTTATTCATTTCGTTAAAGGCTTGTAATTAGTTAGACTCATATTACAATTCAAGTGTGACACATTCAACTGGAATTTCTAAAACTTGGCATCTGCACTTAAAATTCATTGCATAGGCAGCTCACATCACGGCATAAGCAACTTACATCATTACATACTCATCTTACATCACTGCATAACCCGCTTACATCATTGCACAAACTACTTACATGGCTGCATAGACGACTTACATCATTGCATATTCATCTTACATCACTGCATAAGCAACTTACATTATTACATAAGCAACTTTCATGGCTGCATAAACAACTTACATCATTACATAAATGCAATGCAACTTATTGGTCAAAATTCGCATCTTCATTTTAGGTCAAAACATAAATCCAAATGAGTTATCCGAATGAAAGAGCGCTTCTTAAAGATTGTCTGGGTTCATTAGCAAGAAAACACAGGTTACCTGAGGATAATCTGGCAGAAAGAGATTTCCAATATTTGTCGGAGGAGATCTTTAAATCTTCAGGCATACAAATCAGCAACATCACTTTGAGAAGATTGTGGAACCAGCAATTCCAAAAAACACCGCAGATCAAAACTTTGGATGCATTGGCAATGGCCCTGGAGTATAAATCATGGCATGAGTTTAAACTAAGACAACATCAACCATTCAAACTAACTCAGCTATTTAGACCTACAATCGCAATTCTATTGGTGGTGATACTTTCAGCATTTGTTTACATTCGTCTGGATCAACCTGTGATGGATAATATTTCAATCAAACCAAGGCAGGAATCATACCATGGAATACCGGCAACCGTCTCTTTTGATTATAATCTTGACCAGTACAAAGCCAACTCCCTGGAGCTAAATCTATCCAAAGAACCTATCTATACGGTTAAGATGGATAACACCAAAGACTTCATTGCTGCCACCTACTTCCACCCCGATTTCTATAAGGTTGAACTTTCGGACAATGGAAAAACACTGAAAACAACGCCAGTTCACATTACGCATGATGGATGGCATACTGCTATTATGAGAGATGGATGCGACATCAACCCAGTTCAGGTTGCGTCGGACGATTTATGGAATGAAAATTACCTGACCATAGATGATTCTATAGCCATTGCTCATCATTTGGGTATGGAAAATGTGTACTTCTCAGCATTCAGCATCAGTAATAAAAAACTTGATTCTATCAATCTTAATCTACTTGACCTTGAATTATCCCTCGATTTTCTGGAGACTAAATCTAATACCAGCTGTCATGTAGCAGAAATTGTAATACGTGGGGAACATGGAGATTTAAAAGTTCCGATCTATTCAAAAGGATGTCACAGTGCCAGTGGAGTAATAGCCGGGGAGGTGGAAATGCTGGCGTGCTCAAATGATTTATCTGCACTAACTATGATCAACGAAAGCCAGATCAATATAAGAACCGATGATAATTATTTGAAAGTTGCGATAGATGGTCAAAGTAAATTAACTGTTCCGTTCAGCAAAGAATTAGGGAATCTCAAAACCCTTAGAATTATTTTCCTTGGACCAGGAAAAGTGGCGCTTGAGTGTTTAAAAAACGCTTAATCACGTGTCTTTGGCAAATGAAAACACTTTGAAAAGCTTTTGAAAACTGGGTAATCATCTTTGAGAACCGATAATTGAGATATTTGGACCACAACAAAAAATAAAAAACTAAAATGAAAAAAAGGTCAACAATACTCATCGCAGGGATGCTTTTGGCTATCTCATCATTAAGCGCTCAGGTCAATATCGAATCCCTTTGCGCCAAAACCTTTCAGAAATTTAGGGACCATCCGGTTCTATCTTTTCAGTTTAGACTGAGCCAACCTAATAAAGTCAGTACTGGGGCTATCACAGCGGAACTGGATTGGACCGGAACCACTCCATATCCTTTCAAAAATTTTAAAATGAAAATTGTAGATGACAGGCCGTTCGAATTATACATGCTTTCTGGTAATGTGCATTATTACAATTCCCGCAAAGACAAGATGATTAATGGTACAATTTTAAGGAGCGGAGGGCTACTGTTTAATCAAAAAGTAGATCAATTAGGCCTACTAATAAATTGCACAATGTTACTTGGCAGTCCCCAACAATTAGGAGCCAAACTGGGGTCCATTGATGGTGATCTACAAGAAATCAAGTACGATGTAGATGGGTTCAAAGCAAACCTATGGATCGACATAAATGATTTTGAAATAAAGAAGATTGTTCTTCCTGGAGAGCAAACTACTATTTATGAAGTAATGACATACAGATGGAGTCATGATATCACAAAAATTGACTGGACCCTACCAGATGCAACAATAAATGAGGAGTTTTCTGTTGGAGGCCCTAAAATCGGTGATGATCTCAGTGAAGTTAGTTTTGAAACATATGACAGTAAAGAAATCAAACTTTCTCAGCTAAAAGGTAATGTGATATTGTTGGACTTCTGGGGTACATGGTGCAGACCATGTATTGCAGCAATGCCCAAAATCCAGAAGTTACATGAACAGTTCAAAGACAAGGGATTGATAGTACTTGGTCCAACTTACAAAGAGAAAGGAGACCCAATTACATTGGCGGAGAAGAAAGAGATTACGTACCAAATCGTAAAAGGAGATCCCCTGGAAGAGTTTTTTGCTTTAAATAAAACGGGAGTACCGCTGCTCTTTATAATTGATCAAAATGGATTTTTGGTGGATTACATTGTTGGTGATCAGCAAAAGCAGGGAAGTGAGCATATCAACAAGGTATTATCGGGTTTGCTAAAATTGTGACAATTGCTTTTAGGCTTCAGTTGATTAGTTTCCCAGATCCATGATATCTGGGAACTTGATTACATTTACAGAAATCGATTAACCAACTGGAGACGAATGAAGACCTTCAAAAAAATTCTGATTGATATAGTCCCTGTGACATTTGGAGTATTAATCGCACTATTCATAAGCAACCTCAAGCAGTCATTTGATGACCAGAAGTTTCTGGATAAAATGTATGGCACCATTGCAAGTGAGATGAAATCGAATGTTGAAGGCATGGATGAGGTAATTGACAACCATTACGCATTTATCGATTCAATTGAATCAAATTTGAATAATGAAGTTTCCCTGGCTGAACTTTTCAGTCTGAATTTTCAAAAAGCAAATGTCAAAAACACTGGCTGGCAATCTTTCACCAATTCAAAATTGGAATTAGTGGACTTTGAAGTGATCTCAACACTAACCACATTAGAAGAGATTAAATCAGGTCTGAATCTAAAATTTGACAAGCTGATGGATTTCGTAATACACCACCTCAACTCTACAAAACAAGATGATAAGATCACTTTGAGAATGCTGGTAATCAATTTGATTGACAGTGAGGAAAGTATGGTTAGGATTCAGAAGGAGTATTTGGATTGGTATGAGAAAGAAATTAAGGAGTAACCTGCACCCATCAGTCACTCTAACCCTTCTCTCCAAAAATCACCTTTCTATGATTGACACCCCAGTTATGTAATTCGATAACAACTTTCTGCAACGTTTTAGAATGCTCTGTAGGAGTATATTGAGTTCTCACAGGAAAACCATTCAATACAGTTCTGGTAATCAGTTGATTTTCTTCCATATCCTTCAATTCCTTAGAAAGGACTTTGGTTGATAACTTCGGAATACTTCGCTCGATTTCCCTAAAGTGCTTATTGCCTTCCCAAATTGAAATTAAGATTAGAATTTTCCATTTCCCCCCTATCACATCCAACGTATCTCGTACAGGAAGCAAAGCTGACCTGCACTCCTTATGCTCCATTTTTTTCATCTCGAATAGCTTTTGATTACCTAAAAGTAACTGGTTACCAAAAGGTAACTGATTACCATTGGTAACCAATGATAGTTAATTTTGAGGATGTATTAATATATAATTTCAGAAAAATGAAAAATAAGATTCTTACCATAGTTTGTGTCCTTTTCGGATTGATGATGGTCAATTCAGGGTTAAACAAGTTCTTCAACTATATGCCAATGCCTGAACTTTCGGAAGAAATGATGCAGATAATGACTGGATATATGACAGTAAAATGGATTTTTCCACTAGTGGCTATTGTAGAAATTATTGGCGGAGTACTTATTGCTATTCCGAAAACCAGAGCCCTGGGAGCAATTGTAATATTACCTGTCATGGTTGGAATTGTTGTGCACCATATAGTACTTGACCCAGCGAGTATTGTAATAGTGCTGGTACTCTTAGCAATTAATCTTTGGGCAATTATTACCAATTGGAATAAATACAAACCCATCATAGAAAACTAGAAATCATGTTATCAGTCGCTCGGTTTTACCGAGTGACGAATATGTCCAGGCCTCCGGCCGAACGATCTACTGAAAATTAAGAAATCAAACTATCAAAAAAGGCCAGAGTCCTTTTTGATAGTCGCCACTCGGAGAATCCGAGCGACTGAAATGGGCGACTGACAATCATCATCCATTTTTTACCATAGGGTAAATTTTTTCCAACCCCACAAACTGAGCTTTGCGATATGACTAACACATTCTCATATTGCTAATTAGTTTGTTATGGTAGAATTTTCGAATCTCACTTACATCTCCATTGTCGTCTCAATGGTTTCTGTGCCGCCATATTTGTTTGCCACATACTACCTTACTGGTGAAGGATGGCGGAAGGCTCTTTTCTTAACGATCGGTGTTATTACATACGGGTATGTGATGACCTCCTTCGTAACCAATTGGCAATTTCAATTTGATAATATCTACATCATGCCCATCGTGATGCTTTCCAGTCTGGCTCTCCCTCCCATGCTGGTGAGTAAATGGCCAAACTACTTTGTTCCGAAAGGTATCAGCTTACCATGGCTCCTTGGAGTACAAGCATTTAGAATCATCGGAGGACTTTACTTGATTGAATATTTCCGAGGCAATGTTGGTCCCGAATTCGCCTACTGGGCTGGTATTGGTGACGTGATTACAGGTGTTGCAGCATCAATTATCCTAATTAGATATTGGTTCAAAAAAGTGTTTCCCCGAAAAGCAGCTTACTACACAATTCTATTTGGTCTCGCAGACTTTGCATGGGCTTACGGAATTGGAATACTTAGCTTTGACACTCCATTCCAAATTTTCTCTTTGACTTCCACACATGTCACAAACCTTTTCCCTATTGCTATGATTCCTTTCCTATTAGCTCCTATTGCAATGGGCTTTATGATCATGACTTTGATTAAACTAAAAACTGGAACTGAAGAAACTGCCTGATCTTTGCATAAACCGCTCAATGCAGTGCACAAAGCGCTCGATGGTCTGCACACGCTGCTCTATACATAACATATACTGCTCGATGGTTAACATATCCCGCTCGATGCTCTGCATAAAGCCCTCGATACACTGCATATCCCGCTCGATGCACTGTACAAAGCGCTCGATGCACTACATAAACAACTCGATGGTCCGCATAAACTGGTCGATGCTTAACATGGTATGTTATCCATAAATTAAGTTATTGGAAAAATTGTCGTTCCTCCCAACCATAAACCTTATGCTTGTGTCAACCTGATGAACACGAATTAAACTTTTTAAAACTTAACAAACTATGAACATCAAACTAACTTTCTTGCTACTACTTTCTGTAATCACTATCATGTCTTGTGAAGATCAGCCTGTCGGAAAATGGGATGATAACATCAAACTTTCAAATGATGAATTAACATTCTCTGCAGGAGCAGGTTCTGAAACCATAACTACCGAAGGTGAATTATGGTGGCTGATTAGCATCAGAACTGACGTTGATGATTATGAGAATTTTGAAGGAACTGATACAACCGATGATAGCTTCGAAATATCTAGAGACGATATCACCTTTGAAAGAATTGAAAAAGCAACAATCAAAATAGACCTTGCGGAAAACAGTACAGGAGCCGAGAGAACTTTTGTTATTGGACTCCAGGCTGGAAACTATTTTGATAGCATTGTTATTACTCAGGAAGCAGACTAACAATATTGAAGGCCAATCATATCGTGGTACAAAATAGATTGGCCTTCTCATTTCCATTTCATATCTTGACTTGATATTACTCAGATATGAAAACCATTTCTAAACTCCTTAAGGTACTTTTTATATTCCTCGTTGCAATTATCATTATTGCAGTATTTCTCTTCGGTCACCAAGATATTCCTTTGGAAGAATTAAAGGCAAAATACGCCAAGGCTCCCTCCTCTTTTATTACGGTTGAAGGAATGGGTGTACACTTCAGAGATGAAGGAATTCCAAATGATTCAATTCCTATTGTACTAATTCATGGAACCGGTTCTAGCCTCCACACATTTGATGACTGGACGACTGAACTTAAAAAAGAATACAGAGTAGTCCGTATGGACTTACCCGCATATGGACTCACCGGACCCTTTCCGGATAGAGATTATTCAATGGATCATTATGCGAAATTCATTTATGATTTCCTGACTGCCATAGAGGTTGAGAAGTGTATAATAGGAGGAAATTCTCTTGGTGGAGGAATAGCCTGGAAGTTCACAGATCAATATCCAGACATGGTTGATAAATTAATATTAATAGATGCTACCGGGTATCCAACTAAATCTCAAAGTGTGCCAATCGCATTCAAAGCGGCCACCATTCCTATGATCAAGAATGTATTTACATACATCACTCCAAAATCAATGGCCGAATCAAGTGTGGAAAATGTCTACGCGGACAAGTCAAAGGTAACAGAAGCTCTGGTAGATCGATATTTTGAGTTAACCCTTAGAGAAGGTAACAGACAGGCCTTTGTAGACCGATTGAATATGAAAAGAGATACTTCGGCCTACCGAGATATTAAAAATATCAGTCAGAGAACACTCATACTTTGGGGAGACCAGGATAGATTGATTCCACTGGAAAATGCCTACAAGTTTCAGGAGGACCTACCTAATGATACACTCGTGATTTTAAAAAATATTGGGCATGTCCCGATGGAAGAAAGCCCCAAACTAAGTCTGGGGCCTGTAATGTCATTTTTAAAGAATTAAATAACTGTTCTATTCCTTTATAAATCTGATATTCCTGTTAGTGTTTTCGCCAATTAAGTTCAGGAAATAGATTCCAGGTTTTAAATCAACAGTAGAAATCTCCTGTCGTAAATCAACTATCTGTTTGATTGACTTTCCTGTCATGTCAATGATTGAGGCGTTCTGGTAGAAATTAATATTCCCTTCTATTCTCAATCTATCAGAAACAGGATTTGGATAAACTTTTATAAAAATTTCCCTTCCTACATTTAGAGGTAATTCAACCACTACTGTACATTCTGAGCGTACCGTACAACTACCATCACTTATATCCACGGCATAACTTCCAATTGCATCGGGAGTATAACTCTGACTTGTCTCTCCAGAAATAGGAAGATCAGTATTACAATCAATCCATTGATAGGTAAATCCTGACGCAGATGCGGTTATTGTTCCATCTACAAAAGAAACTGATGCATCATTCACAGTACATGCGTTATTTATAGTCACCTGTACTGATAAATTATCACTATCACACTCGTTGAATACAGAAAGTGTAATCGTATATTCTCCATTTTCCTGATACGTATGAGTAGGATTGATATCACTGGCATTTGTATTTCCATCCCCAAAATCCCATTCGAACGAGTCTGCAGTCTCGGGAAGAATAGTATTTGAAATTACTACTGTTGGATCTGAATTTTGAACTCCTCCAATTGCCCAGTTCTTTAGTGTATTATCCCTGAGCACTACCTGATCCGTTCCCACACAACCATTGTCATCGGTTAGTTTTATTGTAACAAAAACATCCTCTGTGCTTGCTGTGGCCGCAAATGTCTCATTGAATGTAAACCTCAGGGAATCATCTGTAACCTCATTCCCAAATAAAGTATTTATCGAATATGTAGCAAAATCCGTAGCGTCTTCATCTATTCCGAATGCAAGCTCATCTCCTACACATGCAAATACTTCATCCTCTCCAAGATCAACCTCAGGTAAAGGCAATACGGTTAAAGTTGTTGTAATTACACTGTCGCATCCATAGATTGAAGAAAGTGTGCTAACATACTCCATGGAGGTTGTTCCTGAGGTTCCGTCTGGGAAAGTATAGCTTGTTCCCTCACATATAGTGGTGTCTTCAGCCACCGCGTACGTTATAGGAACAATAACGGTCTGGGTTTGGGTTACTTCGTTTCCATTGCCATCTGCATATGTCCAGACAACCTCAGTTTCACCAACTGTTGAGATTGGTAATGTAATGTCTGTAGTACCTGTTATTTCACCAGTACAGGCATCTGTTGCGGTTGGTGCATCTAATGAGGTTATCTGGCCATTGCATTCCGCAACGACATCATCCAGAGTGGTGATATTAGGAACTGGATCATCATCATCGGAAAGAATTACTGCTTGTTGTTGTGTGGTTGAATTACCTTCAGTATCTGTATAAGTCCAGGTCACAATTGTAGTATCCTGAGCTGTAATTGGGAATTGAGTATCGGTCGTACCTTCTATTTCTCCATCGCAATTGTCATCAGCTGTAGGAGCATCCAAAGAGGTAACTTCACAAACACCATAAGTTGCACTAAGTGTGTCTGAAGTCGGTTCTGGAGCAGTTGTATCATCTATGGTAATGTTCTGGGTTTGGGTTGTTGTCTTGCCGTTGTTCCCAGTGTAGGTCCATGTTATCGTGTAATCCCCTTGCTCAGTAATTGGTAGTGTCAGATCCATGGTTCCTGCCAATTCATTATCACAATTATCAGTTGCTGAGGGTGAAGCTAAAATTTCAACTGAACACTGGTAAGTGAGATCAGGCAATGTTACCTCATCAGGTGTTGGCGCAGGAAAGTCTTCCGGCGTATTTTCTGCTATTGCAGCACTCTGCCATCTTAAATATGGATAAGTTCCATCAGCAATTGTCCAGGCTCCTGATGCTGTGAAATCCCAATTTTCATATGTAGCCTCATCAATCATCTCTGCAGTAGTCACAGTTCCTGAACAAGTTCCCAGGTCACTATAGGTATCAATTGATGAAGTTCCTGTTCCAATTAAGCCACTACCCACAACACCATCGGCAGTCACGTCGACCACAGAATAAACGTACCTTATCGACAGAGATGTAGAACTCTGGTTTGTACCAGCAACTCCAGCCGTAGTAGATTGCTGTCCATTTACTTCGGAGACAGTATAACTATTTGTAATTGTTCCATCAGAATTATTAAAACCTACAATACCACCTATAAAGGCGTTTCCAGTGACTTGTCCAAGCGTATAGCATTTTTCAACATCACCTCTGTTCTCCCCTAATAGTATGCCTATTCTATTTGTTCCGGAAACGTTTATAGTTGCTGAGGATTCTGTAATGGTTGATTCGCTCCAACCAACTAAACCTCCCACGTAATTCGTACAAGCTACTGTACCAGAAGTTGCATGAACGTTCTCCATAAGTCCGTTGGACCCAACCATGTAACCAACTACACCACCAGACCATTCATCAGCCACGATATCCAGATTTGTGAAGGTGACATTTTTTATTGTGGCACCATCAGTATATTCAAAAAGTCCACCAAAGTTTTCTGTTCCTCTATTAATTGTAAGCCCATCAATTGTAAAACCTCCCCCATCAAACTCTCCGGTAAAAGGTGAAGAACTAAACTCACCGATAGGGTCCCACCCTCTTCCATTATCCCAGAAAGTACCTGAGGCATCTCCGGTTTCTGTTGATAGATCTATATCGTTTGATAGTTTATAAAATGCAGCTAAATCATCCCGTACCTCATTTAATTGTGCTGGAGAAGTGATTAAATATGGATCACCTGAAGTCCCTGCTCCGGAACCAGAAAATTGAGCGTAAGAAGAATTAAAAAACAATAATGTACCTGATAGTACTAATAGTTTAGAGATAGTTTTCATTGCGGATCATGATATTGGTTATGTCTAATATAACAAAATATTTCCAAGCTAACCTTACTCAGACCTATGTACCATTCTAATTATGAGACGTTTACAAAGTATTCTCTGCGTTTCACAAAAAAAATCTGCGATTCAAAAAATAACTTAGAACAATAAATACATTATCTTAAATGGGTCAATCAAGACATTAATTAATCGGGAAATCAAAAAGCTATGAAGTCTAAACTATTATCTCTTATACTAATTCTGGTAACCACCTTCAGTCAAGCGCAAACGGTTGATGAAATTGTGGATTCATATATTGAAACTATAGGTGGTAAATCATTTCTAAGAAATTTGGAAGGGATTAGATTGATTGGAACTTTTAAACAGTCTGGATTGGAAATCCCAATTGAGCAGGTGCTAATGAAAGATGGCAGGCAATATTCTATTATCAAATTTAATGGAATGGAATTCAAACAAAATGTCTATGATGGAAAGGTGCTTTGGGGCTATGAATTCGGGTCTACAACTCCAATAAAATCCGATGAAGAAGCTACTTATAATATAAAATTGGGATTCAATGACTTCCCAGATGCCTTGTTGGACTACAAAACAAAAAGTTATGTAGTAGACCTTATGGGTGAGGTGGAAAAAGAAGGAAGAAAAGCTTATAAAATCAGAGTAAAGAAAGAAGACAAGATTATAGATGGTCAGAAATGGAATGACATTTCCTATTACTACATAGATGTGGCTGAACGGGTTTCCATATGTGAAGAGTCAAGTATCCAGACTGGTCCTAACGCAGGTCAATTGACATCACTCAACATGAGTGAATTTGAATCAATTGATGGAAAATATCTCACACCAATGAACATCAAACAAGCATCCAACGGTCAAACCTTGTTCGAATTAGTGATCACGAAAGTCGAATTAAATCCGGTAGTAAGCCAATCAGACTTCAACTTCCCCGAATAGTATTCCATGCTTCTATTAAAAAGAATCCGGAACAAAATGATTTTAAAAAGTAAGTTCGCCTTGTACCTGGCCTATTCTTTAGGTGAGATCATACTAGTTGTCGCAGGTATTTTAATTGCAATCAAAATTGACGACTGGAACAGAGACCGTGAACTCAATCAACAGGAACTCGAAAGTTACCAGCTAATAATCACTGACCTCAAAAGAGATTCAACGCTATTTGTTCAATATCAACGAGCTTACAATGACTACCTGGATACATATTTTAAACTAAATGATATTGCCGCAGGAAAAGGCTCACTTAAAGGCATTCTGCCTGATTTTCTGGTTAGCAACATTCAGTTCAATCCTGTAACGAAAAGTAATCATCAAATTACTATCGAGAAACTCAGAAACAATAACATCAGAGAGCAAATCAACAATTACTTCGTGCGATTAAACCAGGTTGAACAAGCCACCAAAGAGTTTAATGAGATGATCGTGACCGAAACAAGACCCTTCTTCCTCAAAGAACATGAAGTATTCAATAATGCCGTAGCTTTCGACAAATCCGATCGTACATTCCCTCCTTACAAAGGTGTCTCTACCATTGACACTGTAAAGCTTAAGGGAACCATAAGTCATCCTTATTTTGTCCCATTGATTTCCCAGCTTAGAATGGGAATCGGTTATTATCTGGCAACCTTAGAAGGGTCCATGAATGCAAATCATGAGTTAATAAAAGAATTAAATAAAAGCTTAAAAGAGGCTGGTAATTAGGGCTTTCGGTTAGTATTGAACTGCCTCTCCTGTGTATTCTCCTATTATTTGTTTGATCTGAGCAGTGTGACGCATACCATGCCCGGCAACCACTAAACCCAACTGATAAGTATCAACCTCACCAAATGGTGCTTGACCAAAATGGTTTCTTAACTGATCTCTGTTATTAGTTAGAAACTCCTTAATCTGCATCCTGGAATCAGCAAGTGATTTCATAAATTCTTCTTTAGTCATAGATGGTGCTGGCGCTGGTAGTGGAGTATTGGTTACTTTGCCTCTATCTGAAACAAAAGTCACAACCAGCCCATCTCTAGGCTTGAGATTTTTTGAATTATCAGCATCTGCTTCCAGTGATTTCTGCATACCCATAAATATCCCATTTTCAGCAACCCAAATATGATCAACACATTCTGCTATACTCCAACCACCATCTTTGGGTTTGTAAGTCCAGAGATCATCATCAATAGCAGACAAGGTAGATGATAAATGATTATATGATTCATCGAGGTAATTGAACAAAAACTCAATTTCGGCATCATTCTTCATGGTTTGATTGGGATACCAACTAAATGTAACAAGTCCCATTGTGATAAGTAAAATTGTTTTCATAATTCGTTTTTGAGTAAAGCTAGAGATCAGTTACAGAGGTTAAAAGTGGGGATTTGAACAATCTATGGGGGTATCAGGACAATCGTATCAATAGAACTAACCGACTTATTTAAATTTCCGTTTTACCACCTAAAGGTATAATAATGGACACACTGAGAAATATTGTCATACTTGTGCCGAGAGGAGATATAGTATTGAGTTCGATAGTCGGTACTTATAAACTTTTGAATTTTGCCATAAACGAAAGTGGTCAAGACATCAAACTGACTTTAGCTGGTTGCGGGGATGCACCAGAATGTTTCAATGGTTTGTTTAAGATTCAACCTGAATGCCACTGGAAAGATGTCAGGCAAGCTGATTTAATTATTGTGCCCGCTTTCAAAAGTAATTTGGATGGAGCGATTGATGAGAATCGAGAACTTATTGGGTGGCTCAAAACTCAATACCTTCAGGGAACTCACTTAGCTAGTCTATGTACTGGTTCATTTTTGATAGCAAAGGCTGGATTGCTTATTGGAAAGAGATGCACAACCCATTGGGCATTTGCCTCCTATTTTACCTCCCTTTTTCAGGGAACACAATTTGAGAAAACTAATATTATTACGGAAGACCAACGCCTTTATACCAGTGGAGGAGCATTCTCATTTTTGAATATGATAGTTTACTTAACCGAAAGGTTCTTTGGGAAATCAATTGCCATGAAGCAGGCCAGCGTTTATGAGGTGGACTACTCAAGAAGAAGCCAAAGTCAGTTTATGATTTTCGAAAGACAAAAGGCACATAATGATGAAGGCATAAAGAAATCTCAGGAGTATATCGAATCGTCTTATCAATCAAAGATCACCATTTCGCAACTAGCAAAAGTGGCAAACCTGGGAGATCGCACATTTAGCAGACGTTTTAAGGAGTTAACAGGAAATACACCAAATGAATACCTGCAACGGGTAAGAGTAGAAGCCGCAAAGGAGTTATTAGCCACCGGAGATGAGCCCATATCCCAAATCCAATATAATGTGGGATATAATGACCCCAAGACCTTTCGAACCATATTTCAGAGATATTCAGGCTTTACACCAAATGATTACAGAAGGAAATACGGGTTCTCATTACTTCATGCTTCCTAACCAGGTTGACACAAAGGTCTATTGACCGACATATCCACATAAGCAGAGAATCAATTCTGTGTAACAAATGTTACAACATACAGTTTATCCCCCATCTACTTTTGAGCAGAATTTAAAACGGAATATGAACGAATTTATTAATTACGTTAGTCAACCCTGGCCTTGGTATGTGGCGGGCGGACTCATTGCTATGGTGATGTTCTCACTCATGGTTCTCGGAAACAGTTTTGGGATTTCATCTAATTTAAGAACTGTTTGCTCAATTATAGGTGGTGGTAAACATTGCGAGTTTTTTGATTTCAACTGGAAATCACAGACCTGGAATCTAATTTTTGCAATTGGAATGATTATCGGAGGTTTCATTGCAAGTAAATACCTGACATTAGATTCAACAGTAAATATTTCTGAAGCCACAGTTATCGAGCTAAAGTCAATGGGAATTGAAAACCCAGGAAAAGACATTGTTCCGGCAGAGCTTTTTCACTGGGAAAATTTATTTACAATTAAAGGTTTTATTCTACTGGTTTTAGGAGGTTTCTTCGTAGGATTTGGGACTAGATATGCTGGAGGGTGTACATCTGGCCATGCAATCAGTGGGTTAAGTGATTTACAACTCCCATCTCTGATAGCAGTTATTGGATTTTTTATTGGAGGGCTATTCATGACCTATCTAATTCTCCCACATTTAATTATGTTTTAATTATCAAGAAAGAATGAAAATATTCAGATACATATTTGTTGGAATCATATTTGGGATCACGTTAACAAAAGCGGAAGTTATTTCCTGGTATAGAATTTATGAAATGTTCAGGTTCCAATCATTTCATATGTATGGTGTTATAGGAACTGCAATAGTAGTCGGAATAATTGCTATACAAATTATAAAAAGAACAGGAATGAAAGCTGTGGATGGATCACCTATAGAAATCAACCCTAAACAGGTAAGTATATCCAGATATTTGTTTGGAGGTATAATTTTCGGACTTGGTTGGGCTATGACCGGTGCATGTCCAGGTCCTATGTTCATATTGGTTGGAAATGGATTTTTTGTAATCCTCGCTGTAATTGCCTCCGCAGTATTGGGTACTTATGTATACGGATTAATAAGGCATAAATTGCCGCATTAGAAATGATTAAATTGATAGGAATGGGAGCATTACCTTAACGGTTGTTCCTACTCCTATTTCGCTTTCAATCTCAATTTCTCCATTATGGAGTTTGACTAGATTATAAACCACAAACATTCCAAGACCTTTCCCTCCTCCTACTCCCTTCGTTGTAAAAAAAGGATCCTGAACTTTCAGCAGGTCTGACTTTTCAATTCCCGAACCATTATCAGCCACCTGAATGGCCACTTTTTCAGCATAAGTGAAAATGTCGATATGAATTTTGGCTGTGGAACCTTTGGGGACAGATTGAATCCCGTTCGAGATTATGTTTGATAGGATAACTCTCAAATCTCCAGGATCAACTGTGACCTGATACGGCTTTTCAATATGATATTTAAAAACTACCTCAGGATACTCCTCATTGATATCCTTGATATAAGGTTCGATGATATCTCCTAATTGGAACTTTTCAATTTCTGTGTTACCATTCTCAAGTTTATCTGGCAGTAGAATTCCCAGTTTATCAATAATAATTTTTGCCCTCTCGGTTCCCTGCCCCACATTATTCATCAATAAATCTAATTCTTCAAATAACTCCGGAGATGACTTTATTTTGGAATCTGCCACTAAGCCCTTTAATTCATCCAGATTTCTCCTCATAGGCTGCACAGATCCCCCAACATAGTTCAAAGGGTTATTTAATTCATGTGCAATGCCTGCAGTTAACTTTCCAATTGAGGCCAATTTCTCTGATTCAATTAATTGGTGCTGAGTTCTTTTAAGCTCTTTAATGGCAAAGTCTTTTTCTGCAATAGTCTCTTTAAGTTTATTATTTAGTTGCTCTAGCTCCTCGTTTTTGGTTCTGATAACTTTTCTCTCTAAATCGAATTTAGATTTTAGATAATTGATAATGAGAAGTGCCGAAACTCCAAAAATTGCGTAATCGATAAAAATTGTATCGTAGATTACTACATCTATTTGCACCCAATCCGTGAGCCACTGCGATAGAGCCAGAAAAGTTAAGATCACAGAAAAAATTGCAAAAACATATATTCTGTGGTTTGATCTGGCAATGATGATAGAAACAGTTCCAACAGCAATAGCACCAGGTGACGTTGGTCCAAATACTCCGCTCAGGTAATACCAGTAGAAAATCAGGAATGCATTCAGAAATACGATCATAACGTATCTCAATGGCTCAAATATTCCTTTGAATCTGGAAAGATAAAAAAGCAATGCACCAGTGAAAGACATAACTCCATTGAATGCAATTATTAGAATCCTGCTACCAACCAGAATTCCTTCTACAAAAGAAACTCCCATCGACAGGAACAGAATAATTCCAACAATTTCAAATAGCCGTTTTTCCAGCGCAGCTATATTCTTTTCAATGGCTAAAGTCAAATCCGAGCGTGTTTGAATGGGTTACCGAATGATGAAGTTAGTTAAAAACGCCTCTTTGGGCAAATTAGTTCTTGTATTGATAAACAATAAGAATAGGGTTATGAAAAAAATCCTTTAACTTCATATATACAAACACCAACATCGTTTCCACATGACTGCTAAATCGCTGCAGACAGTAATATGTCTGTTATTCGTCGCATGCCTGTGCTACGGACAATCTAACACACAACTCAATAAAGCTGAGGAGCTTTTGAAAGCTGGAAATTTTCAGCAAGCAACAAAAGAATTCAACTTTTTAATCGCATCAAATTCCTCGACATCAGAAGTCAATCAAGCATACCTTGGAATTATCAAGGCATATATGGCTCAGGGAAATTACCCAGAAGTACTGAAATCCTGTAAAGCCGCCTTGGCATACCTTGAAGAGACTAAGCAACAGAAATCTGTCAATCAGGTTGAGTTTTTGGACTTCAAAGCTCAAGGTTTTCTCAACATGGGTGCAATGGACTCAGCATCCTTTTATGCAGACCAATCTATTGCTATTGGTGAATCTATCTTATCAGAAAACCTAACAGAGGAAGATTTAAGTAAAATTGGTTCCCCATTCAGCTTAATAGCTCAAATCAAGTATTATCTCGGAGACTACAAAGGCTCGTCCGAAAAGCTTGAGCAATTGCTGGGATACTACAATCAATATGCCCCTGAAAACTCTTCAATTGCAAAACGACCTTATATGCTACTTGGAATTGTTTATTCTGGAATGGGTGAAATTGATGAAGCATTCAAATCTTATCAAAAAGCACTAATTATAGAAACGGCACAGGATCAACCAGACCTTGATTTTCTTGGTACTTTACACATTAACATTTCGAGTGCTTATGCCTATGTATATGATGCCAGACAATCGTTAAATTCGCTTTTAATAGCAATCGATTACTACATTCAACTTCCTGAGTTAAGGAATGAAATGGCTGACTTATATTCTTCAGCAGCATTTACCTATTCGGAAATGAAGAAGTATGACTCTGCTGATTACTATCTCAGCAAAACCTATGAGTACTTCGAAAAGTATCCAACATACCTCTACAACCAATCAGCCATTAAAAGTAAAATTGCTTCCACCCTGCTGAACATCGGTGACCTTGAAAAATCTTTACAGTACAGTAAAGAAGGTTTACAATTAAAGCGGCAAATATATGGTGGCAATACAACAGTCGCGATCTATGATTACACCCGTATTTCCAGAATAGCACAGAAACAGTCAAATTTTGAATTGGCCGAAACATACCTCGACAGTGCAAGGCAACTTGTATCAGATCCATCAGGAAAAATCCGTGATCCTTATCTGGAAATTGATTTAAATCGGGTGACAATGAATCTACTTCATGAAAAAAATGAATCTGTTGATTCTCTTTACCTCTATATATCCAAAACTCATCAGGACATTAGCGCTAAAAGAAAAAGACTCACAGGCGAAATCTCAAAGACCACAAAAGCCACTACATTCTATACTTCTGCAATTGATATTTGCTATAATCAATTCATCAAATCATCGAACCAAAGATGGGCAGAATTAGCATTATTAATGTCCGAATCCAACAAATCATTGCTTCTAATGGACTTCATCACAGAAACAGAGAAAAGCAATACAGCTGGCGTGGATCAAACAGTTTTGGATAGTAGAGATTCCTTGAAAGCAATTGCGTCAAGATTGGAATCTGATATCGAGGAGCTCACAAACCTTGACAGTTTGAAAACGGATTTACTTGCCAAAATTGATTCATTGGACGAGGTACAAAAACAAGACAATGCAATTTTGGATAAGCTTAAAGTAGATAATCCATCATTTTTTGCTTATAAGTATTCCAACGATGAATTGAACCTGAAGAGTATACAATCTATTCTTGGGAGAGAAGACAGAGCAATTGTTTCATACTCTATCAATAAAGATAAACTATACATCTTCTCTATCACTGCGGATGAGCTAAAGATAGCCATGAAAGAATGGGACTTATCAGATGATATTTTAGATCTCCGAAACAAAATGATTTCACTGGAAGACGAAATAGGATTAGAAGAAATTACAACCAGGCTGCACAATACATTAATCGCACCGATAGCATCAAGCCTAACAGCATCTAATATCACAATTATTCCAGATGGCGTCCTCAACTACCTTCCATTCGATTTGCTAAGGGGCAGTTCACAGGATGACTATTTGATTTCAAAACATTCAATCTCTTACGATTACAGTTTGAAGCTGTTTGAACACTTCAGGAGTTTAGAATCCAATGCGGAAAATTCCCAGTTATTGGCTTTTGCTCCGAAATTCAGTGAGAGTGTCTCATCAATCAATTCGGAACTCAGTTCAAATGTTAATTCAGATTTAAGATCAATAGTTCTTTCACTACCTGGAGCTCAGGAAGAGGTACAGCAAATTAGTGAAATCTTTCAGGGAAATACACTAATTGGTGATGAAGCTACTGAGACCAAGTTTAAGGAGGAAGCTGATGAGTTCGGTGTAATTCACCTGGCTACCCACGCAATTGTTAATGATTACAGCCCAAGTAAAAGTAAACTGGTATTTCAGCAAGAAGGCAACTCCGAAGATGATGGATACCTTCATGCTCATGAAATATTCAATTTAAAGCTCAATGCTGATTTGGTTACACTTAGTGCTTGTAACACCGCATTTGGTTCCATTAAGCGAGGCGAAGGTGTAATGAGTCTCTCCAGAGCATTTGCCTATGCCGGGAGTCCCAATTGTCTGGTAAGCCTATGGCCTAGTTCCGACAAAGCTTCGCCAATGATCATGTCTGCATTCTATGAGAATCTTGCAGAAGGCCAATCTAAAGATGAAGCTTTAAGAAACTCGAAACTAGCTTATTTGGAATCTTCGTCGGGAAAAGCTACCCATCCATTTTATTGGTCTGGATTTGTGTTTATTGGACAACCAACCCCTATTGACACAGGTATACCGTGGATTTGGGTACTTGTTGGCGGAATGATGTTTATTTCTTTCATCTATTTTGTAGCCATCAAGGTAAAAGTGGCTTAGATCATTTTTAGACTTTTTGTTTATAAATCTACCGTGCTTAACTATTTTGCAGGCTTCTAAGCATGAGCCAAATCGAAAAACCTACTAAGAACCCTTCAAAAGCATGGTATGAAAGAATCCCACATGCAGTAACGTTGCTTTTTGGGATCATCATATTTGTTACTATTCTAACTTACATCCTACCAGCTGGAACCTACGAGCGAGTGGAAGTAGATGGCAGGAATCGTGTTGTTGCCGGGTCTTACCACACAGTTGAGCAAACTCCTGTTGGCTTACTGGACATGTTCATCGCTATTCCTTTGGGTTTTAAAACAGCTGTTGAAATTATATTCATTGTAATTGCTGCTGGAATCATGTTTGGGATCATGGATAAGTCGAGTGCTGTGGAAAATGCTGTGGGTACCCTGGTAAAGAACATGGGACTTGAACGAAGGTACTTGATCGTTGTATTAATGACTTTCGTTTATGGGCTTCTTGGTGTAGCTGTGGGTTATGAGAACAATATTGCAATGGTTCCAATTGCAGCAGTATTAAGTCTGGCGTTAGGTGGGG
>JANSWY010000081.1 GCA_024743255.1 bacterium
CAAGAAATTATCTATGTAATTTGAGGATTGCATTCACTGAAGAAACACCTATTATGATTAAGTCGCTGAAAGCTAGACAGCATGACCTTTCCAGTACCGACAAGCAATTGGAAGTGCTAAATGGAGAACTTTTTGAAAGTGGTGAACTACCCACATTTGAATCCAGAATAAAGGATTTTGGTTGGAACAAACTCACCCCTACCAATATTGAAATATTTCAGGTCAATGTTGGATACATGTGCAACCAGGTTTGTAAGCATTGCCATGTTGATGCAGGGCCTGACCGAAAGGAGATCATGACGAGAGAAACAATGGATCAATGTCTGGATATCATGCGCAAGACCAAAATCAAGACACTTGATCTCACTGGAGGTGCTCCTGAAATGAATCCCGACTTCAGATACTTTGTGGAAGAGGCAAATAAGGCAGGTGTAGAAGAAATCATAGTAAGGTCAAATCTTACTATCATTCTAGCGAACCCTAAGTACCATGATTTACCAGCGTTTTTCAAAAAGAATAATGTGAGAGTTGTTTCTTCTTTGCCTTTCTACAACGCAGATAAAACAGACCGTCAGAGAGGTGAAGGGGTTTTCCAGAAGTCTATTGAGGCTCTTCAAATGCTGAATGCAGTTGGTTACGGAAAAGAAGGTTCTGGACTTACCATTGACTTGGTATACAATCCTAGTGGCGCATTTCTACCGGCTGAGCAAAGCATGTTGGAGCGTGACTTCAAAGCTGAGCTTAAAGATCATTATGATATAGAATTCAATAGTTTATTTACTATCACAAACCTCCCAATCAGCAGATTCCTGGATTATTTGGTAGCAACCGATAATTATGAGGAGTACATGGTTAAGCTTGTAGAAGCATTTAATCCAATGGCTGTTGAAGGTGTAATGTGTAGAAATACAATTTCTATAGATTATCAGGGCTTCATGTACGATTGCGATTTCAATCAAATGCTTAATTTGCCGGTGGATCAACAAGCAGGAAAGCACATAAGTGATTTTGACCTTGAAAAATTATCCAAAAGAGAAATTGTATTTAACCAACATTGTTTCGGGTGCACAGCAGGGGCTGGTTCCAGTTGTCAGGGCGCCACGGTTTAATAATATGCTAGAACAAGTAAAGGAAACAACAGCTTTCCTAAAAGATAAAGGAATAACAGCACCTAAAATTGGTGTAATCCTGGGAACCGGCCTGGGTGATCTTGTAAATGAGATCGATGTTGAAATTAGTATTGATTATAAGGAAATACCCAACTTCCCACTTGCCACAATTGAATTTCATCATGGCAAACTGATTTATGGTAAGCTTGGAGGAAAGCAAGTTCTTGCTATGCAGGGCAGGTTCCACTATTATGAAGGCTATACTATG
The DNA here is from genome assembly GCA_024743255.1 of bacterium. Classification (GTDB taxonomy): domain Bacteria; phylum Bacteroidota; class Bacteroidia; order Cytophagales; family Cyclobacteriaceae; genus JANSWY01. The sequence continues at coordinate 1,378 of JANSWY010000081.1, forward strand.
CAGCAAGTTACTTTCCCGGTAAGGGTAATGAAGTTTCTTGGAGTAGAGCAATTGCTAATCAGCAATGCTGCAGGAGGAATGAATCTGGATTGGCAAAAAGGAGAATTAATGCTTCTAACTGATCACATCAATCTTCAACCTGAAAATCCCTTAAGAGGAGTTAATATCCCTGAATTTGGGCCAATTTTTACTGACATGAGCGCCCCTTACTCTTCAGATTTGAATTCCAAACTGATTGATATAGCTGCAAGGGAAAGCATTACGCTAAGAGAAGGAGTTTATGTGGCGGTAGCAGGACCAAACCTTGAAACCAGAGCAGAATATAAATTTCTCAGAAATGCCGGTGCAGATGTTGTTGGAATGTCCACAGTACCGGAAGTAATTGTCGCCAACCAGATGGAACTACCATGTTGTGCGGTTTCGGTGATAACAGATGAGTGTGATCCTGATAACTTACACCCTGTTGATATTCAAGATATAATTAACACTGCTAAAACGGCTGAAAAAAGGCTGATCCAGTTATATAAACATTTGATAAAGGAATTGTAATGGAAACTTATTTAGAAACTACTCACGACGTATATAAAGAAGCTGCTGAAAACCCGCAAGTAGGCTTATGTTGTACTACTACCCCAATCTGGCAACTCCCAGGTCTTGATATTCCCAAAAGAATGCAGGAAATGAACTATGGTTGTGGGAGCACAGTAAATCCAAGAGATTTAGTGAATAACCCATCGATTTTGTATGTGGGTGTAGGAGGTGGAATGGAATTACTGCAATTCTCCTATTTCAGTCGTAAAACTGGTGGAGTTATTGGTCTTGATGTGGTGGACGAAATGTTAGAAGCATCTAAGCAAAACTTCAAAGAAGCAGAAGAACTTAACCCCTGGTTTAAATCCGAGTTTGTGGATTTGAGAAAAGGAGATGCGCTCAATTTACCAATTGAAAATGAAAGCGTAGATGTAGCAGCTCAAAACTGCCTATTCAACATCTTTACAAAAGCAGACTTAAAAAAGGCTCTTGAAGAGATGTATCGTGTACTAAAGCCTCATGGAAGATTGGTTCTTTCAGATCCTGTTACAGAGGATCCAATGCCTGAAAATCTTAAAAATGATGAGAGATTGAGAGCGCTTTGCTTAAGTGGTTCTTTGCCATTGAAAGAGTATATCCAAATGATAACTGATGTCGGATTTGGCACGGTAGAAATCAGAGCTAAAAGACCATACAGAATCCTGGATCCGGAGCATTATGATACTGACAAAAACATCTTCATTGAAAGTGTCGAGGTTTGCGCAATCAAAGATCCAATGCCAGCTGATGGACCTTGTGTATTTACTGGAAAAACAGCTATTTATTACGGATCAGAGGAATACTTTGATGATGAAAAAGGACATGTATTAATGCCAAACCAGCCTTTAGCGGTTTGTGATAAAACTGCGGGTGCATTAGGTGATCTTGGACGAAAAGATATTTTCATCTCAGATTCAACTTACTTCTACGACGGTGGAGGGTGTTGTTAAAGAATATTGTACTTTCTAAATCCTCTCGTGAGGGTTTAGAAAGTTTAATTAATCAAGTGAAAGCTCTTCCCAGGAGCCAAATAGCCAGTTGCCCTTGGCAGCTACATCATCACTCCTGAAGAAATCATAAACAGCAGCTCTCAACTCTTCTCTGCTTATCATGTCGTCACTGTTTTTGTCAATCTTAGTGAACGCCTTTGCTGAATATCTTACTTCCAGACGGAAGCTCATGAAGATATCGAGATATTCCTTGAGTGAAATATAATTATCCTCATCCTGATCAAACATTTGAAAAATGTGCTCTACAACGGAGTTTACATAACTATTGTAAGCCTCATCATCACAGTTCACAATCTTTTCATCAGCATATCTTAGCCACTCGTAAAACGATGCTTTCTCATCTCTGTTGGTATCAACATATTCGTAAACATCAGTCCAGACTTTTCTACATCCTTCCATGACCATGTGCCAGGCCGGAACATCCTCATCAATTCCTAAAATCAAACAAATGTTCTCTCCAATCCCTTCAAAATCATCAATTTCGATAAAGCCATTTTTATCGTAATCAAGGATGTTATAGAACATTCTAAGTTTAGTTTCCTGAAATGCTGATATCATAAGGTATGTATTAGTTACGAATAAACAGGATCAAAATACAATGCGCTCCCTACCTACGAATATAGTAATATTTAGCAATTGACATACCCCCTCAAAAAAATATAATCTTGACTATTAGGCTTCAAGATCGTACATTAATAGTGTCAATAGGAAAAATATCAATTATGAAAATCCTATCTGTTCTCAAAATATGTCTTTTACTATCAGTAGTGGTTGCAATCTGCTTAACATCCGGTTGCTCCAGTTACTATTACATGCCAAATACTCAGAATGTCCCATTGATGAAAGAAAAAGGTGATGTTAGTCTTCTGGGGGCAATAAGTTCCGGAGATGATTTGGAAGCGGTTGAAGTTCAGGGAGCATATGCTGTTGCTAGTAAATTTGCGGTGATGGCAAATACCCAGTTTGTAAAGGAAGAAGAGGGAGATATACAGGGAAGAGGACATATGGTTGAAGGTGGAGTAGGCTACTTTGTGCCGCTTTCTGAGAAGATAGTATTTGAAGTGTATGGTGGACTTGGAGGTGGAAGAGTAAGAAATGACTATGACCGGACCAGTTCAAGCAGCATGAAGATGAATAAGATGTTTATTCAACCACAGTTAGGAATGTCATCAAAACATATTGATCTGGCAATTAGTACACGTCTGGCCAAATTAGGCTACAGTGAAATTCAAACCTTAAATGCAGGTAGCAACCAGGATATTATTGATATCATGGACAATAGAAATTCTCTTCTTTCAGAAGCAGCCTTCACAGCCCGGTTTGGGGTAAAAAATGTAAAATTTCAAGCCCAATACGTAGCAGCAAAAAATTGGACATTCCCAGAACTAAAAATGGAAAACAATGTGATCAGTTTTGGTCTCCTGCTTGATTTATAAAAACCTAGTTATCAAAAGCTTTAAAAATCACAACTGCATTATGCCCTCCAAAACCAAAGTTATTATTCATGGCAACATTTACTTCCTGCTCAATTGAATTATGAAATACAATCTTATCCGCATATGGCACTTCAGGATCTAAATTCTCAAGATTGATAGTAGGTGGAATCTTATTATCCTCAATAGCTTTCACGCACGCAATAGCTTCAATAGCTCCAGCCGCTCCTAATAAATGACCTGTAATAGATTTCGTAGCACTAACCTTCACTTTTTCATTCCCTTCAAACACTGTAGCAATGCCCTTACTTTCACTTATATCTCCCTGAGAGGTAGAAGTAGCATGTGCATTTATATAATCAAGTTCAGTTGCTTCCATGTTTGCATCTTCCAGTGCCTGCTTCATCGCTCTTGCCGCTCCTTCACCCTCAGGATGAGTGGAAGTTAGATGATAAGCATCTGAGGCCATCCCTGCACCAGCAACTTCAGCAAGTATGTTTGCACCTCTTTTTTGTGCGTGCTCCAGTGATTCAAAAGCAAAGGCTCCCCCACCCTCGCCAAGTACAAACCCATCTCTGTCTGTATCAAATGGTCTTGAGGCTTTTGTAGGATCGTCGTTTCGTCTGGATAAGGCTCTCATGGCATTAAATCCACCTACAACATTATCAACTATCGGGGCATCTGAACTTCCAGCAATCATCACATCTGCCTTTCCTAATCGGATATAATTCAATGCGTCCATAAAAGCACTGTTTGCTGAAGCGCATGCTGAAACTGCTGTGTATGTTATTCCTTTGAAACCATGCTCCATTGCCACTATTCCGGAAGCCATATTGGACAGAATCATTGGCATGAAATAAGGATTGAATCTTGGAAGATTTTTATTTAGAGCATATTCCTCAATCCCTGTTTGTAATGTGGTGATTCCACCGTTTCCTGTTCCCCAAATCACTCCAGCTTTTTCCAGATTGATATTTTCAGGGTTAAGATTAGCATCTGAAAGAGCCTGCCTGGCTGTGACTAAAGCGTATTGAGTGTATAAATCGTATTTTCTAAGATCTTTCCTATCGAAGTGATCAAGTGGCGAGTAGCCTTTAACCTCGCATGCAAAATTTGTTCTAAAATTAGTGCTATCAAATTTTGTGATGGGTGCGGCTCCTGATTGACCTGCTAAAAGATTCTGCCAAAATGATTCTACATCATTACCAATGGGAGTAATTGCCCCCATTCCAGTGATTACTACTCTATTCAATTGATTCAGTCTTTAACAATTCGATGAATAAACCTCTTTCCGTCAACCTGAACCATCATGATATAGTTCCCCGGCTGAATGGAAGGCAAATCTAGTTGAATACCTGAAAAATCATCAAAAACTTGAACTGTCTTTCCATCAGTTGAATAAATATGAATATTGGCATTGGTGATAAGACTTTGAAACCTAATTCCTTCTGTGAAAGGGTTAGGGTAAACAATTTGATTAGAAACTTCTCTTATTATATCAGTATAAACAAATTCAAAGCACGCTGTATTGCTAAAATTGTTTAATACTATGTTAGAAGATTCTCCATAAGTTCCATTTGTCAAAATACGATAACAAATTGTCTCTCCATCTTCACGTTTACCAATCTCCTCATCAAATGTTAAACCATTTTCAAATACATTTACTTCTTCCAATTCAGTTAATTGCCCAAATGAATCCCCTCGATAAACCACATGATTTGTAAAGTCGGGATTATAGAGTGACCAAGGGGTTTCTCCTCCCCATGTAAGCGTAATCATCCCCTCTGTTTTGTTCTCGACTTGCAGCAAAACATTTCCTGCTTTAGCTGATGTTTCTAATTCAGTTCCATCTGAAGTCTTAGCTATAATCTGATATTGATATGGTATTGATAAATCGGCAGTTTGATCAGAAAATCCTGAGGATTGGGTAGTTCCAATTAATTCCATACTCCCATCTTCTTCAATCCTATACACATCATATTCTGAAGTTTCAGGGTTCTCATATTGCCATGCGATTTGAATAGCATCTTCTGTAGAAGAAAGTTGAGTAATTATCAGAGATTGTGATTCATTAACAATACACAATTCGTCCGATAGAGCAGTTTCTCCCCCTGAGGATAATTTCCTTGCGATTCGATAGCATAGTTGAGCACCAGAGGCTTGTTCAGTTATGTCATCAGTAAATGAGCCCGTGCTTACTCCAACTTCTCCAATAAGCTGGTAACCAGTTGTTTTATTAATATCTACCACACAATTTGTAGGATTGTAACTTCCCACTTTCCTCCATATTTCTATAGTGCCCGATGTCGATTCATCCCATTCCAAAAGAACAGTTTCGCTTTCCCGAGTGATCGTTAGTTCTGGCGCAATTTCTTTAATCGTTAGTTGTTGATAAGCATAATCTGATAGACTCAATCCGTTTTGGGGATAATCCTGAACTCTAAAAACCAGGTCATAATAATCATCACGTACTAAATCGGAATTTTCACTAAACAGGAAATTAATTCCGTCTTCTTCTGTAAATAAGGTTTTGTCAAAAAGTTCGCCTATTCCATTCCAGGAAATACTATCTCCATTTACATCACTAGCCGTTACTTTAGCTGTATCATTAACAACCAGACAATTATCCGATATAATATCAATATATGGGGTTGAGTTATCCGTTGCTTCAACGTTGATTAGCATATCCCTGGTGAGGTAACCAATTTTTATCCAGTTCCCATCTATTTTCCTCCATTCTTCTACAATATAGGCTACTGAATATTTACCTACTTCTCCCGGAGCGTCCCAAAGTAATGAGCCTGATACTTTATCGATATTAAAAGTTGGGACATCCGTTTGTTCTGAATTCCCTCTCGAAAAATCCGCATAGAACCTGGGATCATTAGGAAGTACATATCCAAAAACTTCATCTTCACCGTTCTGCTTGGGAGTAACCAACTTATATGAAATGCTATCCCCGTCAGGATCATAAGCCCCAGGATTTTGTGCGAACTTCAAATATTGGGCAGCAAAGTCTATTGGCAATGCAGTAAGAATAGGGGTGCTATTCATTCCCAGAAATGGATCAGTTGATATCATGACCTCAATGTAAAATGGAGTATTTACAGAATTCTCCATATTCAATATGTCACCATCTCTATTCTCTTCTGAATAGCTAATTATATAATTCTGTCCGCCAGCGGCGTAAGTGTGCTCAACTGAAATTGTGTGAACTTCAAATTCATCTGAAATTGAGACGGTTTCCACATCAAACTCCTCAGATGTAGCACCATCTCCAAAATCTAATACTCCCTGACCAAATGGAATAGCCCCGGTATCTCCAATGGAAGTGAGTGTCACTCGATAAGTAAATGAAGTAGATGATATTCTTTCTACCGAAATATCAACTGAGTTAATATGGGTACAATAAACATTCAACCACAAAGTGGCCAAGACAAAGGTCAATAAATATTTCATATGGGATGGCAATTAGTTACCCATATAACGGATTTACATCCGCTCTGGTACATCTATACCCAATAATTTCATGCCTGTTTTTAGCACTTTGCCAACATTTTCAGATAGAGCAACTCTGAAGCCCCACTTATCTTTATTGTCGTCATCAAAGATTTTCAACTCACCGTAAAAGCGGTTGTACTCTTTTGCCAGGTCATAAACGTATTGTGCAACAATTGATGGTGAATAATCAGCTCCCGCTTGTAAAACCTTTTGTGGGAAGTTACTCAACTCAACAATTAATCTTTTCTCAGCATCTTCTAATGAAAGATTCTGATCTATTGCAGTATTCACACCAAGCTCCTTGGCTCTTCTAGAAATAGCGGAAATTCGAGCATGTGAATATTGGATAAAAGGTCCAGTGTTTCCTGTTAACTCAATTGACTCCTCTGGATCAAAAAGCATTCTTTTTCTGGGGTCAACCTTTAATAGAAAATATTTGATTGCTCCCAAACCAATTATTCTGTAAAGCTCTTTAGCCTCCTCCTCACTAAATCCCAGGTTCTCGCTCTTTTCTTGGGTGTGCTTCTCTGCAGTATCAAACATATCCTGCATCAAGTCATCCGCATCCACCACTGTTCCTTCACGAGACTTCATTTTACCACTTGGTAGATCTACCATTCCATATGATAAGTGGTACAACCCTTCGCCATAAGAGCGTCCAAGCTTTTTCATGATTTTGAACAACACATCAAAATGATAATCTTGCTCATTTCCTACTACATATACCGACTTATCAAATGGGAAATCTGCGTACTTTAACTCACAGGTTCCCATATCCTGTGTAATGTATACTGAAGTGCCATCCCCTCTGAGAACCAACTTCTCATCCAATCCTTCTTCTGTAAGATTTGCCCAAACAGAATTATCGTCCTTCTTGAAGAAAATTCCTTTCTCCAATCCTTCATCCACTAAATCCTTACCAAGAAGATAAGTATTTGATTCTTTATACATTTTATCAAATGAAACTCCCATGGTATTGTAGGTTTGATCAAAACCTTCATATACCCAGTTGTTCATTTTCTCCCAAAGTGCTACTGTATCTTCATCACCAGTTTCCCAGTTCTTAAGCATTTGTTGAGCTTCAAGAATTAATGGAGCCTGTTTTTTAGCGTCCTCCTCCGAGGAACCATTGGCCACTAAGCCTTCAATTTCCTTCTTGTATTCCTGATCAAATTTCACATAGTATTTTCCAATCAGGTGATCTCCTTTCATTCCAGCTGATTCAGGAGTTTCTCCTTCACCAAATTTCTGATAAGCAAGCATCGACTTACAGATGTGAATTCCTCTGTCGTTTACCAGGTTAACTTTCAATACATCATAACCACATGCATCAAGTATTTGAGCAACGGAATAACCGAGGAAGTTATTTCTCAAGTGACCTAAGTGAAGTGGCTTATTCGTGTTTGGTGAAGAGTATTCCACCATTACCTTTTCACCATTGGACGGCTGAACTCCGTATTTGTCATTAGCATTTACAGCACTCAATACTTGTAGCCATAATGAGTCCGATAACTCCAGATTTAAGAATCCCTTTACAACATTATAAGCTGCAACAGCATCAACATTGGCAACTAAAAATTCTCCAATGCTCTTACCGGTTTCCTCTGGACTCTTCTTAGAAATCCGACCGTATGGAAATGTTACAAAAGTATGAGAACCCTCAAAGTCTTTCCTTGTAGGCTGCAAAGCAATCTCTTCAACTGCCAATTCATGAGAAAACAATTCTTGAAACGCCTTACTAATACCCTGCTTTAAGCTTAAACTAATGTCCATTTTTATACTGTCAGAAATTTTGACTGCAAATATGAACATCATATTTCACTTTTGAATGCATGACTGCCAGATTTTAATATGAATTCAGCATCAATCCCATTGTCTGTCCAAATGTGAACAACTTATTGTATTAAATTGTGACGAAGTGAAAAACTTATAATTTCATAACTTGCTGTATATCAGCAATTTAATATTTTTGGCAGGCTTCTGGCACATCAACACGAAACTATGAACCAACATGATCAGTAACTTAATTAAAGTCGCATTAAGAAATATGCAAAGGCAGAAGTTCTATGCGTTTCTCAATATCCTGGGTCTTGCCATTGGTATTACCTCTTGTTTATTTATCACCATCTATATCGCTGATGAGCTCAGTTATGACAAATTCCATGAAAATGCAGAGAACATTTACAGGATAGATCAGACTTTTATCTGGGGTGATGTAGATAATCATTTTGGAAGTACCGGTCCGGCAGTAGTGACTGCAGTAGCCACAGAGATTCCCGAGTTTGATAAATTAACCAGAGTCCATCAACCAGGACCTCAATTGATTACTGTCAAAAAAGACAACAAGTTTACAACATTTGAGGAATCAAACGTCTTAGCAGCTGACTCTAACTTTTTCCAGGTTTTTACCTTCCCATTAGTTGGAGGAGATGAGAATACTGCTTTAATGGAGCCAAATTCGATATTACTGACTCAAGAAACGGCTAATAAATATTTCGGTAGCGAGGATGTGCTTGGAAAACTAGTTCAATTAGGTGAGCCGGGAAATGAAAAGGCATATAAGGTCACTGGTATTGTACAAGATATTCCTGACAACTCTCATATCGAGTTTGATGCATTAACATCAATGTCATCTTACCCTAGAGTGAGAAGAGATAACTGGACTTGGATTTGGACCACTTTTGTGACATTCGGAGTGCTGAACCCTGAAGCGGATATTGCTTCTGTTGAAGAAAGGTTATTGACTGTTCCAGCGAAGCATGCTGGAAGTTCATTGCAAAGATTGCAGGGAATTAGTTTTGAGGAATATGTTGAGAGCGGAAAGAAATGGGAATTGTTCTTACAGCCATTCCTTGACATCCATTTAAGAGCTCCAGAGTCATTTTCAAGGTTGAATGATGTCGGTGATATCAAGATGCTCTACATATTTGGTTCCGTAGGGTTATTAATTCTGATCATTTCACTCATCAATTTCATGAACCTCGCCACTGCACGATCTGCTAGTAGAGCCAAAGAGGTGGGAATAAGAAAAGTTATTGGATCCGGTAAAAAGCACTTAGTGATGCAGTTTTTAGTGGAATCCGTAATGTTCAGTTTGATTGCCTTGTTCATCAGCATTCTGCTGGTTGAGTTCCTGATGCCATTTTTCAACTACATTGCTGGCAAAGAGCTCAATTACAGTTTATTCGCACACCCACTACATGTGCTGGGATTAATGGTTGTAGGAATCATTATTGGTATAATGGCCGGAACTTATCCTTCGTTTTACCTTACCTCTTTCCAGCCAGTTGCGGTTCTGAAGGGAAAACTCAAAGCTGGAGTAAAATCAGGTGGAATCAGAAATGCTTTGGTGGTAGTTCAGTTTGCAATATCTATTATGTTTATTGCCAGTACGCTTATTGTTTATAAACAACTATCCTACACCACCAACTACGATCTTGGTTTTGACCGAAACAATAAAGTCATCATCAAAAATATTCATCGCCTAGGAGCTTCAATGGAGAATTACACAGAAAGTTTAAAGAAGTTCCCACAGGTGCAAAACATTACTATATCGGAAGCTACACCTCCTTTCTTCTGGAACAATGACAATTTCTCTCTGAAGGGATCTGAAAAGGAAGATTTTCCATTGAGTTATGTAGTTTCTGATGAGAACTTCCTACCAGTTTATGGTCTGGAACTGTTGGCAGGAAGAAACTTCGATGAAAACCTAACCGACAGAAATAGACTAATTGTAAATGAGGCCTTTCTCAGACACATGGAATTTGTAAATCCTGAGGATGCACTTCAAAAGCAGCTGGATTATTACGGAAGAGAAATGACAATTGTGGGAGTAGTAAAGGATTTTAACCCGTCATTTAATTCTGAGATCTTACCATGGGCTCTGTTTTACGAGGGTAGTGAGTTATATGTTCCTGAATTCAGGAGAGCGTCTATTCAATTAAAAGGAGACATGTCGCCAAGTGAAATCCAGGAATTCATGGCAAATGCTGAAGAAGAGTGGGGCAAATTCAGTCCAAACATTCAATTTAATTACTCCTTCCTGGATCAGTTGTATAAAGCTCAATACAGCAATATTGAAAGGTTTGGGAGCTTACTTGGTCTGTTTACCATTTTAGCAATTCTAATCGCCAGTCTTGGATTAATTGGTCTAATTGCCTTTGTGATTGAAAAAAGAAGCAAAGAAATCGGAATCCGTAAAGTGCTTGGAGCTACTGTTTCAAATATACTAGTACTATTATCGGGTGAGTTTGGTAAACTATTGTTGATTGGGTTTGTAATCGCTACACCCGTTTCATGGTACTTCATGGACATGTGGTTGCAAGACTTCCAGTTCCAGACAAAAATTACAGTTTGGGTATTCCTGGGAGCAGGTGCTGTCATGTTAACCATTGCATTCCTTACTACCAGTTTCCAAACAGTTAAAGCAGCATTAATGAATCCAGTGGATTCTATTAAGGATGAATAAGCCACCGTCCTGGTGATTATTTTGATAAATAAAGCCACTCCTGGAAACAGGGTGGCTTTTACTTTAATGTCTTAACTCTTATCCTAATTCTTCGGTAAAAATACTTCCGCCATCATACATCTCGCGCTTCCTCCTCCCAAGGTTTCGATAGTGCTTAAGTTGCTGTGGACGATTTCGCAATGTTTGTTAATTCTCGTTATTTGTTCTGGACTTAATGAGTGATACGCTGCACTGGACATCACCAGGAATCTCTCCTCTTCAGCTCCAATTACCTGCAACATGTTTCCGGCAAATTGTTGGCATTGATCCTCTGTGATAGTAATTAGTTCTTTGCCTGTTTCATCAATTGAACTGATTAAGCTTTCCTTTTCTTCTTCATTATCAATGGAATCAAGGCATACAACCGCAAACGTTTCAGCAATACACATCATCACGTTTGTATGATAAATTGGAAGCCTTTTATCTTCTACGGATTGATACGCTGTGAAAACAACTGGTCTATAGCCGAACTTGGAACAGAAATCCAAAAGAACGGTTTCATTCATTCTTTCTGAAATTGCAGCATAAACAATCTTGTTTGGTCTATCCAGAATCATACTTCCGGTTCCTTCCAGAAACTTCTCTTCCTTCTCAAACTCAGTAAAATCAACAAATTGCTTTATCTCAAAACCATCCTGAGATTTTAATTGATCGAATATATCTTCGCGTCTTTCAAGCCTTCTGTTTTCTGCAAACATTGGATAAAGACCCACTGTACCATCTTGGTGAAAGGATACCCAATTATTTGGAAAGATAGAGTCGGGAGTTGACGGCTCAAGTGTATCATCTATTACTATGACATTTACACCCTTACCTCTCAATCTTTTAACAAATACATCAAATTCATTCTGTGCATGTTCCTGCACGCTTTCAGCGGTTTCTGTACCAGAATCATGTTGATAGTAATTATTAACAGCCGTCTGCTCATTAAACCTGAACATCACTGGCCTGATCATCATAATGTGGTTAGTTGTTTGTTGCATTTGGGTATTACTTTTCTCTGAATACTGGTAGTGTACTGCATCTGAGTAAACCTCCCATTTTCACAGTTTCCTGATACTTAATCACCTCTACAGTTAACCCTCTATTGATTAGTTCTGAATTAACTCTTGAGAAACTTTCTTCACTTACTACAACCTCAGGACTAATAGAAAAAATATTGGAGTTCATCGCATACATTTCGTCCTGATCAATTTCAATCAAATTTTCTTGACCGAAAATATTGACCAGTGTCTGAAAGTCACTTTCGTTTTTAAACCCTCCTTTATAAATAATTCCAGAATCTGTACCGAAAGGCTGAAAACAGCAATCCAAATGTAATGCGTTTTCCTTAGGGTTTTCATCTGATTTATTCAATTCAAATGCGTGAACATCCCAGTCTTTGAAATTGTTTATTAAAAATTCAACTCCAGCTTCATTAGTTCTTGCTACTTTATACTTGCTAAAGTCGGGTTCTTTTGAATAACCAACAAATAATTTTCCCTTCCATGGCATGACATCTCCACCTTCAATTCTGACACCTTTCTCAACCTGAAGCACACTATTGGGTCCTGCTGAATCAATTAAGAATTGAATTCCCTCAATTTCTTTGGCTCTGTCTGGAATTATTTCCGGAATCACCAAGCGATCACCAATTACGAACCCAATATCACGGGCAAAGATTTGATTAAGATTTTCAATTACTTCAGGCCTATAAACAGTTACATCATACTTTCTAAAAACATCCGCAAAGTCCTCCATTTCTTTGACGAGATCTTCTTCTTTTGGGAAAGTCCCCTTCTTGATATGCTCTAAGGATTTCGGGTCATACGCTTCTTCAATGGTTGGGGTGCCTCCAAAACTTTTGGCTGTTCCCAGTACAACTGCTCCCAACCTGGACGTCTCATCATTTATGTTGAACTTGATCATAGTCATGATTTCGTGTGAAGCGACCAAAAATAAGGGAGAAACAAACAACACACACCAACAGTTTGTATAATTATTTATCAATTATCAATAGTTTGTATTAAAGCTATTTTTGGATGATAATTGCATTGCTGATACTTGAAGGATTCAGTTAAATATTTCTTTTTATTGCTCATTCAATGAAGAGTTACGCTGACTTAATAGAACAAACCTTTTATTTCCCGACCAAGGAGTTTCGGGTTGAAAAAGACCAACTACATTTTCACGATGTAAACCTGATGGAGATCATTAAAGAATATGGGACTCCATTGAAATTGACTTATCTCCCTAAAATCGGTGAGAATATCAATTACGCCAAGAAAATATTTCAGGAGGCAATTGATAAGCATAATTATCAAGGGACTTACACCTATTGTTACTGCACAAAATCATCCCATTTTCAATTTGTGATTGAAGAAGGACTTAAGAGCAATATCCACCTTGAAACATCTTCAGCATTTGATATCGAGATCATCAGAAATCTTGCGTCTCGTGGTAAGATTGATAAGGATATATACATACTGTGCAATGGTTTTAAGCGGCCACTTTATGTAGAATACTTAAGTGACCTTATTGAACAAGGCTTTGTCAACTGCATTCCAATTTTGGATAACCTGAATGAGCTGAACCAGTACTTCCAACTTACGGAGAAGGAATTCAATGTTGGCATTAGAATCGCAGCAGATGAAGAACCAAATTTTGCTTTTTACACTTCAAGGTTGGGGATTCGATATGGTGATATTATTGATTATTATAAAAACCACATAAAAGATTCCAGAGCCACTCTAAAAATGCTCCACTTCTTCATTAATACAGGCATCAAAGACAGTGCGTATTACTGGAGTGAATTAAGCCGATTTGTATATAAATACTGTGAGCTAAAAAAGATATGCCCGGATCTCGATTCTATTGATATCGGAGGAGGGTTTCCAATTAAGAACTCGTTGCATTTTGAATATGATTATGAGTACATGGCTGGTCAGATTGTTGAAAACATCAAATGGATCTGTGAGAAGAATCATGTGCCAGTACCAAACATCTACACCGAGTTTGGAAGCTATACAGTTGGTGAAAGTGGTGCAACTATCTACTCTGTTTTAGACCAAAAGCTTCAGAATGATAAAGAGCTTTGGTACATGATGGATGGATCATTCATTACCCATATTCCAGATGTGTGGGGAATAAATGAGAAGTTTATCATGCTTCCCATCAATCATTGGGACAACAATTTCCATAAGGTTAATATTGGTGGCCTCACCTGTGATCACATGGATTATTATGACTCTGAAGCACATATCAATGAAGTCTTTCTTCCGATTATTGAGGATGATGGTCCATTGTACTTTGGATTTTTCCATACTGGTGCTTATCAGGAATCGCTCGGTGGCTATGGAGGTATTCAGCATTGCCTTATCCCGGCACCAAAGCATGTGATAATTGATAAAGACAAAGATGGAAATACTGTTTCTAGCCTTTTTTCACAAGAGCAATCCAGTGAGTCAATGATGAAAATTTTAGGCTACCAACAAGGGTAACATTCTACTCTATCTAGGAATTATTATACACTTATTTTCCCTGATCCGCTCAAACATCAATTGCGGTAAAAAATAGTGCTATTTTGATCAGAATTCAGTATATTAAAATTGAAGAAAGAAGGTAACCGCATAGAACACAGATAAGGTTGGATACTTAGGGTGAACTACACCAGCAATACAGTTCATCACTAGGACCATTTTGGGGAATCAGAACAATCTAATATGGAATTGGACGTACGAACAATCCTATTCTTCTTTTTGTTGATTAATGTTTCAATTGCTCTGTTGCTTACCATTTACACTTTTAGCATCAAGCGATTCAGTTGGTTTTTAATCATTTACATTGGAGGCAAACTTTTTATTGCTCTCGCCTTACTATTGCTTGGCTTAAGAGGTAATATTCCAGATGTAGTATCCGTGAGTGTAGGAAATTCAATACTGATTTTCGGTGTAGGAATGGAACTGTTCGCTCTACAATGCTACGATGGAATGTTACGGAAAAATGTCTTCAATGGCATGATTTCCTTAGCCATTGCAATGTGTCTGGCTTTTTTTATTTGGGATACTTCTCAAGGTTATGTCAGGATAATACTCATTGCTATACCTCTTACAGTGTTTTCATTAATTGCCGCAATCAGCTTTATATTTTTTCGAAGTAAATCGAAGTTTAGCAAGTTCATAGGAATCTTATACCTTGCTTATGGAGTTGCTCATATATTCAGAGCTCTTACAGCTTATATTAATCCCAACTACACATTTATTGAATCCTCCAACTGGGTGGAAATTTCATTTTTGATCACTTCAGCGGTGGTAACATTTCTGGGAGCTATGGGATTCCTTCTGCTTCTGAAGGAAAAGCAAGAAATGAACATACTTGAAGCAAATGATCAGCTTAATGAGTTAAACATTACAAAAGATAAATTCTTTTCAATTATAGCACACGACTTAAGAGGCCCTATCGGGGCACTAAACAATATGGGTCAGCTTCTGCTTGACCAGCATGGACAAATAACTAATGAAGACAGAGAAGAATTAATCAATGCCGTAAATGAGAGTTCAGGAATTGCTTTAGACCTTTTAAACAACCTTTTATATTGGGCTCAATCAGAATCTGGACAATTGAAAGTAAACATCACAAAATTTCGTCCAACTGACCTCCTATCCAGAGCTGCATTAATTTTTCGGGAAGCAGCCAATTTGAAACATATTAAGATCAATGTACCATCCCGAAGTAGCGAGATTGCTTACGCAGATATGGAAATGATAGATACTGTTGTAAGAAACCTTTTTTCAAATGCCATAAAGTTTACTCCAGAGAATGGAGAAATCTCAGCTGGATTTGACATGAAAGACGATGGAATCCAAATTTGGGTAAAGGACTCAGGCGTTGGAATGGACAAGGAGGTTCTTGCTAAGTTATTCAGACTTGATTCTGATCATAGCACCAAGGGAACTAATATGGAAAGTGGTTCCGGGTTGGGTTTAAAGTTGTGTAAAGAGTTTGTTGAGAAAAACCATGGGGACATCTGGGTCACGAGTAAAGTAGGTCATGGAAGTAAATTCTGTTTTACCTTACATACAACCCCAAACTTCAATGGTCACAGTAAAAAAGCGGAATCTGAAGTAGCTTAGGCAGCTAGTGCCGCTACCGTCCTCATGAATAGATTTCTTCGTACTTTCCTTTTGACAGCCTTACCAAATCCTCCTCTGAAAGTTATTTCTTTACTCTCTCCTGTAAAAAAGTCAATGATAATGTGAAATTCAAGTGTATCACTATTTTGTCCAAGAACAACCTGTGAAAGTCGATTCTTTTTGTTACCTCGGCTAGCTCCAGTAAGAATAAAATCATCCAGAACCTTTTCGTTAACAACAAATTCATCAGCTTCATTTTTCACGGCAGTGAAGGCGATTAGTTCATTATCTAAAACAAAGGAGATTGAAATTTTATTACTTTTGATGATTGCAGACGCAGAAGCGGCAACTGCCTTTTTATGGTCGGAGACAACTATTTCTCCATTGAACATTTTTTCGTTTGATTTCTGAGTGTTTCCTGCCTGATGCATATCGATGTTGGTCTAAGTTTCGTTGAATCAAAGTACGTACATCTCAACCGTTTAATGAAAGTATGTGTCCTTATTGGGTATTTTCATTGATTGGAATGGTAGGATACGGTTTGATCAGGAATTTATATTTCGGAATATGCGCTTGCTAATATGAATAAGGCACATTTAATTAGCGGACCAATTAAGTGATTTTCAAAATAAACAGATAGGTGAACGAAAATTTAGTCATCATACCCACTTACAAGGAAAAGGAAAATATCGAAGAGATCATCCGAAAGGTATTTTCATTATCGATTTCTTTTCATATCCTGATTGTTGATGACAATTCCCCGGATGGCACAGCTGATATTGTAAAAAAACTACAAGAGGAATTCAGTAATGAGCTTCATTTAATTGAACGAGAGGGCAAACTAGGTTTAGGGACTGCATACATTACAGGGTTTAATTATGCCCTTGAAAACGGCTATGAATACATATTTGAAATGGATGCTGACTTCTCCCATAACCCTGAAGATCTTGTAAGCCTGCAAAAAGCTTGCTCTGAAGAAGGTAATGACATGGCTATTGGGTCCAGATACATAACCGGAGTAAATGTGGTGAATTGGCCAATGGGGAGAGTTTTAATGTCCTATTGTGCAAGTATATATGTGAGGTTTATTACTGGATTACCAATCACAGATGCAACAGCAGGTTTCAAATGTTACACAAGAAGAGTTTTGGAAACCATTGAACCTAAAAGAATCAGATTCATTGGCTATGCCTTCCAAATTGAGATGAAATTCAATGCCTGGAAACATGGCTTCAAAATAAAGGAAGTACCAATCATCTTTACTGACCGAACAAAAGGGCAATCTAAAATGTCCAGAGGAATTTTTAAGGAAGCAGTATTCGGAGTAATTCAGTTGAAGATTCGTTCATTATTTCATAAATACGAACCGTACCATTAATTAAACCTGATCGACTTAATAGGCTTGATGCCGCTAATAACTGTAATTGGTATACCCAATGCTAATCCAACTATCAGTAGGGTAATAACATTCAACCCCAATATAACCATTGGGTTAACCACAATTGGCACATACTCCATATAATAGTTTTTGGGATCCAATGGCATTATATGATACTGATTCTGTATAAAAGCAAAACCAAGAGCAAGTATATTGGCAATAATCATTCCCTTCACAATAAGTCTAAACCCATTGAAGAAAAAGATTTTTCGAATTAATGGCTTGCCTGCTCCCATGGCTTTGAGCATTCCAATCATCTGAACTCGCTCCATGATTAGTATCAATAGGATGGACATCATGTTTAAACTAGCAACTACTAATACGATCACAAGAAATATGTACACGTTTCGGTCAATTAATGAAAGCCAATCGAAAATCTGAATGTATTTATCGGAAATAAGATCTACATATAAATCATGGTCAATCCTTTCAAACATATCTTCCCTGTGGGCATCCAATGATTCAATCTCATTTGCAAATACTTCAAATCCGCCCGTTACAGAATCAGGCCACTGATTAATTCTTCTAATCAAATCAATATCCCCAATTATAATTCGATCATCAAATTCCTCTAACCAGGTTTCATAAATACCGCTGACTTTTAATTTCCTATATCTTGGAGGGTTCTGAACGAAATAAATCAGTACATCATCTCCAGTTTTCAATAGTAACTGATTGGAAAGCTTCTTACTGATCAATACATCAAGGCTGTAACCCTTCTCCTTAAATTCCGGAAATTTGCCCTCTATTATATTAGGTGTGAAGTTATCGATATTGTAGTCCTTCCCTACCCCTTTCATGATTACTCCCTGAACTTCCTCATCGGTTTTCAATAACCCGGCCTTATTAGCAAACTGCTGAACATGGTCCACATATGGAAAATCCCTCCTCCAGTTTTGATAAAATTCAGAATTTAAATTAACTGGCTGATCGTCTATTGAACTGAGAAGAACATACTTGGTAACAAGTAAATGGCCATTGAACGAATAAATCTTATCCCTTATTTCCTTTCGAAATCCCTCCATGATCATAAAGGCCACAAGAATGGAAGTAAGACCTATTACTATACTGATTATCGCAATGCGGCTAATAGCAACAGAAAAGGATCTTTTATTTTCTTTTGAAATTCGTTGTGATATAAAATATGGGAGATTCAAATTTATCCTAATTTTGAGTCATGCAAATTAACTGGCAAAAGCTGAATATTCCCATACTTAGCTTGTTTTTACTTGGAACACTTAGTTTACTGGCTTGTAACGCAGAAAAGAAGGAATCTGTATACCAAAAACCTGAGGTTAAAACCATCAAAGTTGGAGCAGAAAGGCTAGACCTGTACTTATCATCACTTGAAAATAAAAGAATCGGGTTAGTCGTAAATCACAGCTCACAAGTAGACCGGACCCATCTTGTGGATACCCTCTTAAATCTAAATATTCAGGTTACTAAAATATTCGCACCCGAACACGGGTTCCGTGGAGACCTTGCTAATGGAGAAACCGTAGAGAACGGAGTTGATAAAAAAACTAACCTTCCTATCCTCTCATTACATGGCAAACACAAAAAACCAACGGCAGAAATGCTATCTGACATTGATTTGGTGATTTTTGATATACAGGATGTAGGCACCAGGTTCTTCACTTATATCAGTACTATGCATTACGTAATGGAAGCGTGTGCTGAAAACGATATTCCAGTCGTGATTCTTGACAGACCTAATCCAAATGGATATTATGTTGATGGCCCAGTTATGGAAGATGAGCATAAATCGTTCCTTGGAATGCATTCAATTCCCATAGTACATGGAATGACAGTTGGTGAACTCGCACAAATGATCAATGGAGAGTACTGGTTACAAGACTCAGTACAATGTAATCTAAGTATCGTGGAAGTGGAAAATTATGATCATTCCTTTAGATACAAGTTACCAATAAGACCATCACCAAATTTACCATCAGCATTGTCTGTGAACTTATACCCTTCCTTATGCCTTTTTGAGCAAACCATTATGAGTATCGGACGTGGTACTGATCATCCTTTTTCAATGTATGGAAACCCAGATTTCCCGGATACTACATTTAGCTTCCTTCCAAAGTCAAGAACAGAATCAATTTACCCAAAGCATGAAGAAAAAGTTTGCTACGGTATCAATTTGCAAGGTGAGTCTGAGTTAGAAAGATTTGAGCTAAAGTATTTGATGAATGCATATCAGCAAATGTCTAAGCCTTCTGATTTTTTCAGCAAGTACTTTGAGAGATTAGCAGGCACTGAAGAATTAGAAAAGCAAATTATTGCTGGTCTGTCCGAGGAAGAAATTAGAAAAACCTGGCAAGACGATCTTGAATCGTTTAAGAATTTGAGAAAAAAGTATTTGATATATAAAGACTTTGAATAGATGAAGAAACTTAGGGTAATATTTATGGGTACCCCGGAATTTGCTGTTGCAAGCTTACAGAAACTGGTAGAGAATGGTGTCGATGTTTTAGCTGTCATAACAGCTCCTGATAAGCCAAAAGGAAGAGGTAAAAAGTTGGGAACATCGCCTGTAAAGGATTATGCCGTTGAAAAAGGTCTAACCATTCTACAACCAACAAATTTAAAAGACCCTGGTTTTCAGGAAGAGTTAGCTGAATTAAAAGCTGACTTACAGGTAGTAGTTGCATTTAGAATGCTTCCCGAAGCAGTTTGGAATATGCCTCCACTTGGAACCTTCAACCTGCACGCATCTTTACTTCCTCAATACCGAGGGGCTGCTCCAATCAACTGGGCCATCATCAATGGAGAGTCTGAAACTGGTGTAACTACCTTTTTTCTCAAACACGAAATTGATACTGGCGCAATTATATTCCAACACAAGGAGCCTATCAGAGAAGATGACAATGTTGGAACACTGTATCAAAGGTTGATGAATATTGGTGCTGATTTAGTATTAAAAACAGTAGAAGCAGTTACCAATGACGATTATCCTCAAATTCCACAAGAAGAAACATCTGATTTAAAGCCAGCTCCCAAGATTTTCAAGGAAGATTGTAAAATAGATTGGAATCAAACAACCAATTCAGTCCACAACTTCATTAGAGGCCTTTCTCCATATCCTGGAGCCTGGACCACTTTAAATGGAAAAATATTAAAGGTGTACAAAACCCAGGTTTCATCGAACGCTTTTGAAGGTACTCCTGGAGATATGAGATCCAATGGTAAAAACAATTTAGAGGTAAAAACTTCTGATGGAGCCATAGAAGTATTAGAATTGCAGCTCGAAGGAAAAAAACGAATGACTATTCAGGAATTCCTTCTTGGTAATAAAATTGATGCATGAAGATTTCAATGATTGCCGCGGTGGCAAAAAATAGGGTAATAGGAAAGGATAATGATCTTGTATGGCACCTGCCAGATGACATGAAGTTTTTCAAAGACACAACTAAAGATCATGTTGTCATCATGGGTAGGAAAAATTTCGAGTCACTTCCTCCTAAATGGAAACCACTTCCAAACCGAACAAATCTCATCATCAGCAGAAATGCAGGATACGATGCATTAGGTTGTAAAGTATTTACTTCATTGGAAAATTGCTTTGATTATGTAAAAACGTTGAATCAGGAAGAAGTTTTTATAATCGGTGGTGGTCAAATTTACAAATTAGGCTTAGAATTGGCTGATCGAATGTACATTACAGAAATTGATGCCGAATTTGATGGTGATGCTTTCTTCCCTGAATGGGACAAGTCCATGTGGAGTGAAGTGAATAGAAGTCACCATGCAATTGACGAAAAACACGAGTTTGCATTTGATTTTGTAACCTACGACCGAACCTAAAGAATTAATGAAAGACCTTAACAATAAAGTAGTTTGGCTTACTGGAGCATCATCCGGAATTGGAGAAGCAATGGCTTATGCATTTGTTGCAGAAGGAGCAAAACTTATCCTTTCTTCCCGCAGAGAATCTGAATTAGAGAGGGTTAAAAGTAATTGTCCCGCTGAAAGCCAGGATAATATCAAAATCCTAACCATTGATCTGGCAGATGCAGCAAGCCTTGAAGATAAATGCAAAACTGCAGAATCACTTTTCGGGCAGATTGATGTGCTGGTAAACAATGGTGGAATTTCTCAGAGAGACAGAGTAATTAATACAAAAATTGAAGTTGATCGTGAACTAATGGAGATCAATTACTTTGGTTCAATCGCTCTAACCAAGAATGTATTACCAGGAATGGTAGAGAGACAACAAGGACATCACGTTGTAATTACAAGTGCAACTGGAATCATCAGCACACCTTTAAGGTCTTCTTATGCTGCCTCAAAACACGCATTACACGGATTCTATGATTCCTTAAGATCAGAACATCATGATGATAATATAAAGGTTACAATTGTTTGCCCGGGTTATGTGAAAACTAACATTTCCATCAATGCCAGAATGGGTTCTGGTGAAAAGCAAAACAGCATGGATGATGCCCAGGCAAATGGTCTGTCTCCAGAATTTGTAGCTAATAAAATTATTAGATCAATTAAGAAAGACAAGTTGGAGGTTTACATAGGAGGACTCAAAGAAGTTGCTGGAATATATTTGAAACGGTTTGTACCAACCTTGTTTGCCAAAGTGGTTAGAAAAACTAATGTGACTTAAAAAATAATCACCCGTTAGTCGACACTTTCGCTGTAGTTACCGAAAAAATAATTAGATTAAAAGAAAGTTCTG
This sequence comes from bacterium, assembly GCA_024743255.1. Classification (GTDB taxonomy): domain Bacteria; phylum Bacteroidota; class Bacteroidia; order Cytophagales; family Cyclobacteriaceae; genus JANSWY01. The sequence goes on from JANSWY010000081.1 coordinate 23,644, forward strand.
ATGCACAACTGCTAAAAGTGCTTTCGAATAACTTTATTTGTGATATTAAAACAATAATCCATGTCAGAAGTAAGAGAAAGAAAGAAAAAGTATAACATCCTCTATGTGGACGATGAGGCAGCAAACTTGCGTGTTTTCAAGTCGGTATTTAAAAGAGATTACAAAGTATTTATTGCCGAAGGTGGTGCTCAAGCCTTGGAAATCATGAAAGAGAATGATATCCATCTTTTAGTGACTGACCAAAGAATGCCAGGTATGTCTGGTGTAGAGCTTTTGGAATCAGTAGTTTCTGATTTCCCTGATATGGTTAAAATGATCTTGAGTGGATTTAGTGACGTTGAGGATATCATTAAAGCCGTAAACGAATGTGGTCTTGATCAGTATCTGATGAAGCCATGGAATAAAGAAGACTTAGGCGAAACCTTCAATAAGGCACTTGCTAAATTTGAGTCAGATGAGGACAAAAATGAGGTCCACATCATCAAGAAAGCATTGGAGGAGAATGAAAAGTATGCTCACAAGCAAATTCATGCATTACTTCCTAAGCAATCAGATCTTGATTCATTCTTTGAAGAATCTTTCACGTTATACAAACCAATGAATGACCTGGGAGGTGTATTCTACTGGTTTGGAACTACAGATGATAATAAAGGAATTCTAGCTTCTATTGATTGCGCTGAAACTGGCGTAAAAGGAGCATTGCTTACCATGCTTTTTGAAACTGCCCTCAAAGGTGTAGTCTACAAAAAGAAGGTCACTACAGCAGATGGTATTCTTGCAAGCCTTGATGAGCACTTCCAGGAAAGTAGTGATGAAGAGCAGATCGGATACAATGTAGGAATTACGGTAATCGACAAAGATTCTAAATTCATTTCTTTTGCCGGAGCTGGTCAAAATATGCATTACATTGATGGCAACAATGACCTTGAAATGGCTTCAGGTGACCCTGTTCAAATTGGTGTGGGTGACACTGGTAAGAAATTCGATACATTCCAGGGAACTTTCGACGAGGTAAGAGCAGTTTATCTTTACGGAACAAGAACAGGAGATCAATTCTCGAATGCACAAAGAGTAAATTCTCTTGAAGAAATGATCGACGAAGTGATGAATGATGCGTTTGCAGAACAAAAAGAGGAACTAATGGTTAAACTGGCTGAGTCCATTTCTGGCCAACCTCAAGAGCATGACGTAATGATTTTAGGTGCGAAAATTTAAGATTAATTAATAATAAAATACCTGAAAAGACCCGTCAATAGGCGGGTTTTTTACTTAATGGCCCTTGATAATTGAAGTTGAAGTTGAATTGTAAGGAGATGAGAATATTGCTAACAGTAATATTGATGCTATGTGAGATGGGACTGTACGCCCAAAAACAAGAGCCTGCTTACGACCCTCATTATTTAATAATCAAGGTAGATCAGAATTATAGTCTTAGAACTAGCGATCAAAATGTATTTGATCTCAATAAATTTAAAAAAGAACATCAAGGTTCGAGTTTTTCACCCCTCTTTAAGCAACAACAAAAGTCCAGTCAGCCATCGGTTCTAGAGGGTATTTTCAAAATCGAATTCAAGGATCCTCAGGACATAAAAGCAATTATCAGGTCTGTTGAGAACTTAGGAAATATTATTTATGCAGAACCGGTTTATCTGGATTACCAATTACAAATCCCAAATGATCCCAGTGCTAACCCTTCTTCAGGCAATCAATATTACTTGACAAATATCAATGCTTACAATGCCTGGGATGTTTCAACATCAGACACTACAATAACTGTCGGAATTATTGATACTGGATACAACCCCGATCATGAAGATTTACAAAACATACAATACAATTATGCCGACCCAATTAACGGCATTGACGATGACGGGAACGGCTATATTGATGATTTCATGGGATGGGATTTTGCTGACTCAGATAATGAACCTATAGCTGATCAGGATGATCATGGCTCGCATGTTGCCGGAATTTCTTCCGCCGAAACAGGGAATGCAATAGGAATAGCCGGCGTTGGATTTAATGCCAGATATGTGCCAGTCAAAATATTTCAATCATCTAATGGCTTTTCAAATAATGCATATGAATCGATCATCTATGCCGCTGATCAGGGTTATGATGTAATTAACCTTTCATGGGGTTCTATCAATACATTTTTGCAACACAGGCAGGATATTATCAATTACGCTGCTTTGGAAAAAGATGTGGTTATTGTTGCGGCAGCTGGAAATACTCCTGATAATCTAAACTTCTATCCAGCAAGTTATGACAATGTGCTATCCGTTGCTGCCAGCGACCAAACAGATAATAAAACGTCATTTTCCACCTACAGCTATCATGTAGACTTAATGGCTCCCGGAATTGACATCTACTCCACAAAAAACGGAAGCTACGGAACAGATTTTGGAACCTCTTTCGCTTCACCAATGGTAGCTGGAGCAGCTGCTCTCTTGAGAAGCCATTTTCCCGACTGGTCCGCAATACAGATAATGGAACAATTACGAGTTACTTCTGACAATGTTTATGATGTAGGAGATAATAGCAATTATGACAGCCTTCTCGGAAAAGGAAGGCTCAATATCCATTCAGCTCTAACAGACTCTACTTCGAAATCAGTTAGACTATCATCATTGGATATTAATAATGGGGTTGGTTCATATGCATATTTCGGTG
>JANSWY010000070.1 GCA_024743255.1 bacterium
AGCCATGATCGTTGATAAGACAGGAAGTATATTTCTGGCAGGAAGCTATTTAGTGAAAGCAGCAATCGGCGAAACAATAGACAATGAAACACTTGGAGGTGCAACAACCCATTGTGAAATCTCCGGAGTAACTGATAACAAATACGATTCAGATCAGGATTGTCTGGATGCAATAAAAAAGATTTTCGATAAGGTAGGTTCATTTGAAAAAGCTGGTTTTGATAGAATAGAACCAAAGGCGCCAAAAGTGGACCCATCACAGGTTTATGGACTTTTTCCTTCAGATAGGACAAAGCCATATGACATGAGAGAGATCATCAAAACAATTGTTGATGACTCTGAATTTGATGAGTATAAAGAAAACTATGGGCAGACGCTATTGTGCGGCCATGCAAGAGTAGATGGTTGGGCAGTTGGAATTGTTGCCAACCAAAGAACTGTGGTAAAAAGCAAAAAGGGTGAAATGCAGATGGGTGGAGTAATTTATTCCGACTCTGCAGACAAGGCAGCAAGATTTATCATGAATTGCAACCAAAGGAAGATTCCATTGCTATTCTTCCATGATGTAAGCGGATTTATGATCGGAAGTAGATCAGAGCATGGTGGAATTATCAAGGACGGGGCGAAAATGGTTAATGCAATGGCCAATTCTGTCGTTCCTAAACTTACGTTTGTATTTGGAAACTCCTATGGGGCAGGTAACTATGCGATGTGCGGAAAAGCATATGATCCAAGATTGATATATGCCTGGCCTACATCTCAGATAGCAGTAATGAGTGGCGCATCGGCAGCAAAGACTCTTCTTCAAATTAAAGTTTCATCAATGAAAGCTCAGGGCCAAGAGATTTCTGAGGAGGAAGAAGCGAAACTACTGAAAGAAATAACGGATAAGTATAACAGTGAGCTTAGTCCATACTACGCTGCAAGTAGATTGTGGGTAGATGGAGTAATAGATCCTGTTGATACCAGAAAAGTTATTTCAATGGGGATAGAAGCTGCTAATAATGCACCAATTGAAAAGCCATTTAATGTTGGAGTAATTCAAACATGATCGTTAATTTAGCTTAATGGAGGATAAGGAGTTAAAGGCGTTAATATCGCTGTTGGATGATGAAGACCATGAAGTTTCAACACATGTTGAGCAAAAAATAATTTCTATTGGAACTTCAATTATCCCGGATCTTGAGAGAGAATGGGAAAGTAACTTCAATCCAGAGATCCAACGAAAAATTGAAGACCTTATCCACACATTACAATTCGATTTACTACAGGAAAGACTTGAGGACTGGAAGAATTCTGGTTTTGAAGACCTGATGAAAGGTATGTGGCTCGTCGCTACTTATCAATATCCGGATCTTGAATACTCAGAATTAACCCAGGAATTAGAGCAGATATATTATGAGGTTTGGACTGAGTTTAAGCCAGACCTCACTCCATATGATCAGGTGAGAATTCTGAATAGCGTAATTTTCGATAAGCTGAAATTTAGAGCTAACACTAAGAATTTTCACTCTCCTGCAAATTCTATGATTAACATAGTAATGCAGTCAAAAAAGGGCAACCCAATAACTCTATGTGTGATTTATATGATGATTGCGCAAAAACTGGAATTGCCTATTTATGGTGTTAATCTTCCAAACCTTTTTATTCTTACCTACAAAGACGATAAGACTGATAATCAGTTCTATATCAATGTTTTCAACAAAGGTTTAGTCTTCTCCACAGAAGATATTGACAACTATATAAGCCATTTAGGCATTACCAGTCAGGAGATATTTTATCAACCGTGTACTAACCTGGATATAGTGATGAGAGCTATGAGAAATTTGATTGTATCTTTTGAGAAATTAGGAGAATACTCAAGATCGGACGAGGTTAAGATTCTTCTGAAGTCAATGGAAGATTTTAGTTCTTAATGCTACATCCAAAAGCATGAGTAGACTCGGATGATTTCCCTTCGAGTGCTTTTTTAATAGCACTCTCAAGATAATTTTGTCTCACTCCTTTCTCAGACCTGGGATTATCATCAATACTTCCTCTGTAAAGAACCTCTAAAGATTGATTTGATTTCTTTATCAGAAAGGCCTCCGGATTCTTTTTTGCATCAAGTGTTTTTTGTGCAAGCTGTTCTTTATCAGCTAAATATGGGAATGAGAACTCCTCATCAAGGCTTTGCTTTTTCATTAATTCTGTTGATTCTTCTGGTTTCACTTCAGAGCTATTTGAGTTAACCAATACCAGCTGAATACCAATAGATTCACATTGATCATACAGATCTTTAATTCGGTCTTTGTAATACTCCGAATATGGACAAACATTGCTAGTAAAAATAACTAGTGAAAGACCACTTTTTCCATACATCGGAAATTTCACATCTTTTTCTGAAACCACATCATAAAGCTTAATTTCTTGCGAAACCGCATTTGCAGATATTAAACCAACCAGAAGAAGTGTAACTAAGATCTTGATCATAATTAGTCGCAATTAAATGTGAAATAATGGTCTCCAAATCGCCCAATTTTTAAACGATAATCCTCCTGATCATCAATTCTGATACTGCTGATTATTTCGTCTCTTTCTTCACTTAGTTGAACAAACAGATGCTTTCTAAAGTCCACACTCTTTCTCCCATGAATTTTATATAATGTTTCCTTAGCACTCCAAACCAAACTAATATCAATCAGATTGTCTTCATATTTTAATTCACTGTCGTTTAGAAATTTATGTTTTATTCTGTTGATCTTGTCCTGTGGTAGTTCTATGTCAATTCCAGCAGGCGAGTTAAGATTTATAATCCCTACTGCAACAGGGAAAGAATGTGAAATTGAAATGTAGCCATTTTTTAGCTTCAGGTGAGGTTTACCGTATTCGTCTTTATAAATTCCTTCGTACGGCAGCTCGAAATGATTACATAATTCTTTGATCAATAATCTGGTTGTAATGAACTCAAGCTTTCTTTTTGGGTGTTTACTAGTGAAGTCAACTTTTTCGTGATTGATTGAATCTAAAAGATGCGTTAGCTCCTCGATTTTCTCAGTCATGTCCCAGATAGCATAGGCGATTGTGTCGTTTACTTGCTTTATTTCTACTAGAGGCATAACTAAATGAGTACAAAACGTATTGATATAGATGCAATTGTAATAATTTTACCCTGAAAATACTTCCAATGGATAGAGTATCAGTCAATAAGCTTCACACATTATCAGGTCATTCCGACAGCATCTACGCTATGACTGGAATCGACTCGTCCAGTTTTCTAAGTTCTGGATCTGACGGACAGGTCGTAATGTGGCATTTAAGCGATCCGGAAAATGGTAGATTGATTGCGAAAATCCCATCCTCTGTATATTCTTTGGCGTATGACAATGAGAATAATAGCATTGTAGTAGGTCAAAATTTTGAAGGTATTCACATCATTGATATCCAGGCAAAAAAAGAGATAATGTCTCTTCAATTGGCCAAAACCTACTTTTTTGATATCAAGCTTGTGAATGATTACATCATTGTAGCAGGGGGAGATGGAACAGTTTATGTGATTGATAAAAAAAGAAATCTTATTGCTCAGAAGCTTCAATATTCCAATGAAAGCGCTCGTTGTATAGACATTATTGAATCCAGAAATGAAATGGCTATTGGGTACAGCGATAATAAAATCAGAATTATTGACATTGAGACGTTTGAGCTTAAACAGACCATTGATGCTCATGCTAATTCTGTTTTTACTTTAAAATATCATCCAAGCGGGAAATATTTGCTAAGTGGATCCAGAGATGCTCATTTCAAAGTTTGGGATGTTTCAAGTGATTATGTGCTTAGAGAATCAGTTGTTGCACACATGTATGCTATAAACAACGTTGATTTTAGCCCAAATGGAAAACATTTTGTAACTTGTAGCATGGACAAATCCATAAAAGTCTGGGACGCAAAAAGCTTCCGGCTTTTGAAAGTGATAGATAAAGCCAGACATGCTGGTCATGGAACATCTGTCAATAAACTTTTCTGGTCCAATTATAACCACCAACTTATTTCTTGTAGTGATGACCGTACCATTTCAATATGGGACTTAAAGATTAATGATGAATATGAAGATCACGCCTTTAGAAATTAGGCAAAAAACATTTGAGAAGAAATTAAGAGGACTCGATAAGGACGAGGTTAATGCATTTTTATTGTCCCTTTCCAATGAGTGGGAACGCATGATCGACGAAAACAAAGAGCTGAAAATAAAGCTCGAGCAGTCCGAAAAAGAGGTGGAGAAATTAAGAGAAGTAGAAAGCTCTTTGTTTAAGACACTTAAGACAGCAGAAGATACTGGCGCAAATTTGGTAGATCAGGCAAATAAGGCCGCAGAACTGCATATGAAAGAAACGCAGATGGCTTCTGACGCTTTACTTAGTGAGTCCAAATCAAAAGCCAGAGCAATGATTGAGAAGGCCGAAGCAGACGCCCGACAGATCATTGAAGAAATGCAGGAAGCTGTAAAAGATCTTGAACAAAACTATCGCATAGTAGAAAATAACAGAGATAACATAGTTACTGAACTTAAGAATCTGTCTGCCGACATCATCGATAGGATCGAGCGAACTAACAAGCAGAAAAAGGACTTCAAGATGGTGGATCATTTGCAAAAAGTGAAGGATCTGGTTCGTGATTCAAGAGAAAGGACCGAGGTTGAACCAAGTGAGATCAGATCTCCAAAGAGAGTTGAAGTTCAAAGAGAAACAAAGAAAGTTCCAGTTAGCAAAACGATAAATACAGGTAACATTCAAACCAACGTAAAGAAAGAAATACCAAAAGATAGGCCGTCAGGCGATTCTAAATCTTTCTTCGATGAATTAGAGTAATGGGCTTAATACAGCTTGAGGGAATGGAATTCTTCTCTCATCACGGATATTATGATGAGGAAAGGAAAATAGGGAATAAGTATTCCGTTGATTTGGAGGTAGAGCTAGATATAACATCTGCGGCAGCATCGGACGATTTAAAAGAGACAGCCAACTACGAAACTCTCTATGCGATAACTGCCAAGGTGATGAGTGAGACTTTTCATCTTTTGGAGCATATTGCCGATAATATCATATCTGAGATAAAAACAAAATTCCCAGAAATAGAAAGGGTTAAGGTTAAGGTTTCTAAGCACAATCCGCCAATTAAGGGTCTGTGCAAATTAGCGTCAGTTGTTTTGGAGAAATAAATCTAGGAGCTGGCAGGTATATTTGTATTAACGAATGTAAAGCCTCTTGCGTCAGCTCCTTCATAGAAATCCACTTCCAAACCCATGAGGAACATAACCTCTCTTTTGGAAACAAAAACTTCTATTTCTTCAACATTGTACGCAATATCGTCTTCTTTCTTTTGGTCAAAACCTAATAAATAATTGACTCCAGCACATCCTCTGCCACCTTTTACGCCAATTCTAAGGCCATATCCCAAAGGAATATTTTTGTTTTTAATGATATCAAGTATCTCTTTCTGAGCCTCTTTCGTTATGTTAACTGGTTGCATTTTGATTCAACTACTATTTGTGACGCAAATTTATTTATTTTTGAAACGTCACGATTAAACTTTTAATTCAATATTTCATGGAAGTATTTATTGACTTGCTTAAGATTACCCTACCTGCAATCATTGCTGTTTACGGAATTTACCTGGTTGTGAGGTCATTTGTCGCTAAAGAATTAAACAAGGTGTCCATTGAGGCTCAATATAAGAGTAAGGACATAACCATTCCTATTCGGTTACAAGCATATGAGCGAATTTGTTTATTTCTGGAAAGGATTTCACCTAATAATTTAATTCCAAGACTAAACAGTCCAAATATTACTGCAAGGGAATTACAGACAATTCTTCTAAGAGATATCAGAGAAGAATTCAGTCATAACCTTTCTCAACAGCTCTATATGTCCAACGAATCATGGAATGCTGTGAAAATGGCAATGGAGCAAACAATATCATTAATCAATGAATCAGCAGGGGAATTAGAAGGTGAGGCTACTAATATGGATTTGGTCAGAATAATTTTTGATAAAGTCATGAAACTACCTGAGAATGCAACTGAAGACGCATTAATATTCGTTAAAGAAGAAATCAGATCTATTTTCTAATGAGTGACGAGAATAAGAAAAACTTTTTATCCAGATATATCAAAAAGGCTTCTAACACCTTAAAAGATAGCGATCGCGTCAATAGTTTATTAAAAAACGCAAAGGAAAAATTGGCTGATGTTTCCACAGATTCAAACAAAATGGGAGAATTTGTAACAATACTGAAGGCTTTCGGTGGAATGGTAAAACAATCTGTATCCGGATCGAATCAATTTTCCTGGCAAACAATACTATTGGTTACAGCTGGGTTGATCTATTTTTTAACACCTGTTGATTTAATTCCGGACTTTATCCCGGTCCTGGGTTTGTCTGATGATGTATCTGTCATAATTTTTATTTACAAAAGTTTGAAGGAGGATATAGATAGCTACATTGAGACTTCAGGTAGTACTAATTGATTACCATTCAGTTAGATTCTATTATTTCTTGTAAATTATTTATATTTTGCTTTGGATTTATTCCTAGCGGAAAATGGAAAAGAGAACAGCATTGATTACCGGAGCAACCGGTTTAGTAGGCAGAGAACTTGTTGATGTTATTCTGGCTTCAGATCATTATGATAAAATCAAGATTCTAACTCGGAGAGAACTTCCAATCAAAGACAATAGAATTGAGGAAATCGTTATGAACCTCGATGATATGGAAGATCGCAAGGCTGATTTAGGAGCGAATGATTATTACTGTTGCCTGGGAACTACAATGAGGAAGGCTGGGTCCAAAGAGAATTTCATCAAAATAGACCATGACTACCCTCTTACCTTGGCCAAAATTGCTATGGAATTTCCCGAATTTGACCAATACTTGATAGTTACAGCTGTTGGTGCAAATTCATCTTCACCTCTGTTTTACAATGAAGTCAAAGGAAAAGTTGAAGACAGCCTGAAGGATTTGGGCATGAAGAAACTTCATATTTTTCAACCTTCTCTTCTTTTGGGAGCCCGCGAAGATTTCAGAATTTTAGAAGAGTTAGCTAAACTGTTTAGTTCAATCCTCACGTTTTTTGTAATTGGTTCCAAAAAGAAACTTTGGTCCATAAAAGGCTCTGAAGTGGCTAAAGCAATGTTGAAAGTGGCAATGCGAGATGGAGATGGTACAAAAACTTACAAACCATTTAAAATCAGAAGTCTGGTCGGTTAGTCCCCAATGAGAGTAGTTATCCAAAGAGTATCTGAAGCATCTGTGAAGATTTCAGGAGAAATCAATGGAAGTATTGGAATGGGATTATTGGTTCTCCTGGGTATAGAAGAAGCTGATGATCAAACAGATATTGATTGGTTGGTTAAAAAAGTTATCAATCTTCGCGTCTTTCCAGATGATAATGAAGTGATGAACAAGAGTCTCCTTGATGTAAAGGGAGAAATTCTTATTATTTCCCAATTCACTCTACATGCAAGTACAAAAAAAGGAAACAGACCTTCCTACATCAAAGCAGCAAAACCTGATATATCAATTCCACTCTACCAGAAATTTATATTAGCAGTACAAAATCAAATAGAAACTAAAGTTCAAACTGGAGAGTTTGGGGCTGACATGAAAGTGTCACTTGTGAATGATGGTCCAGTTACAATTCTGATTGACTCGAAGAATCGAGAGTAACTACCAATTACTTCTTTTAATAATGCCCTTAATATGAGCTAAATGATGCTTACCATGCCAGGCATAGCTTAAAACTGTGGTTTTCAGATCCATCTCTTTATCAGTTTCCGGATGGATGAACGACATATTCCATTGAGAATTCTTAAGGCTCCTTAATAGTATAATCCATTTTGAATGCAGACCGGCAAGAAGATCCAGGCTCGGTTGAATTGGTGCAGACAAATTATCTTCCAGGACACTCCAGCCTTTTTCATCATATGCCTTAATAATTGGGGTGTTTTCTGTTAAAGCCCATTTGAATCTTATATAGCTATTCATGTGGCTTTCAGGAATATGATGCACAACTTGCCTGATTGTCCAACCGTCTGGACGATATGGAGTATCCAGTTGTGAATCCGTCAGGTTTTTTACAGTATTACGCAAGTGTTGGGGCAAAACCTCAATTTCTTTGATTGCGATACTTATATCTAGTTTTCCAATCTCTTTTGGAGCTTCAAATTCACCAATTGGATACTGCAAACTGCGCATGGCTGGACCAAGTTTTTTGAGACCTCAATATTATCTTATTCTTTAACGATTTCCAACCGTGCAATTACGATGATATTATCTATTTTTGCACTCTTATTTTCGGATATGAAGAACATTAGGAATTTCTGCATCATAGCGCACATTGACCATGGTAAAAGTACCTTGGCAGATAGGCTATTACAAGCAACCCAAACTGTGGCGGATCGAGATATGCAAGATCAGCTGTTGGACAACATGGATTTGGAAAGGGAGAGGGGCATCACAATCAAGAGCCATGCGATCCAAATGGAGTATCAACTTGACGGAGAAACATACATTCTCAATTTGATAGACACTCCTGGGCACGTAGATTTTTCCTATGAAGTATCACGTTCTATTGCAGCGTGTGAAGGGGCTCTACTTATTGTAGACGCATCTCAAGGAATAGAGGCGCAAACCATTTCAAACCTTTATTTAGCTTTGGAACATGACCTAGAAATTATTCCAGTTCTAAATAAGATTGACCTTCCAGGTGCTATGCCTGAGGAGGTTTCTGATCAGATTATTGATCTTATAGGTTGCGATAATGAAGATATTATTCACGCAAGTGCCAAAGAAGGAATCGGAATTGAAGATATTCTTAGAGCAATTGTTAGCAGAATAGAACCTCCGAAAGGTAAACTTGATGAGCCACTTCAGGCAATGATCTTTGATTCTGTCTTCAATTCATTCCGGGGAATTGAAGTAATCTTCAGAGTTTACAATGGAACTTTAAAGAAAGGCGACAAAGTAAAATTCGTAAATACAGGTAAAACTTATGATGCTGATGAAATAGGTATATTAAAGCTGGATCAGATGCCTGTAAATGAAATATCTGCAGGTAATGTTGGTTACCTAATATCTGGAATAAAAGTAGCAAAAGAGGTTAAGGTTGGGGATACCATTACTCATGTAGACAACCCAACAACAGAAACAATTAAGGGTTTTGAGGATGTAAAACCGATGGTATTCGCTGGTATATATCCAGTGGAAACTACAGATTATGAAGAGCTCCGTGCTTCAATGGAAAAACTTCAATTGAATGATGCTTCGTTGATCTGGGAACCAGAGACTTCTGCTGCATTAGGTTTTGGTTTTAGATGTGGGTTTTTGGGAATGCTTCATATGGAGATTGTCCAGGAGAGATTAGAGCGTGAGTTTGATATGACTGTGATCACCACTGTTCCATCTGTGCAGTTTCACGCAGTTCAAACTGACGACTCAATTCAAGATGTCAACGCTCCTTCTGAAATGCCTGAACCAAATACAATTTCACATATTGAGGAACCATTTATTCGTGCGCAAATCATCACAAAATCGGATTATGTTGGTGCTGTAATTGCTCTTTGCATGGATAAAAGGGGGGAGATTAAAAACCAGGTCTATCTGACTTCCGATAGAGTGGAGTTATCTTTTGAATTGCCACTTTCGGAGATAGTTTTTGACTTCTTTGATAAGCTAAAAACCATCAGTCGAGGATACGCTAGTTTAGACTATGAATTGATCGGTTTCAGACAATCAAAAATGGTGAAATTGGACATTATGCTGAACGGTGAAAAAGTAGATGCACTATCCGCAATTGTTCACAGAGATAAAGCATATGAATGGGGTAAGAGACTATGTGAAAAGCTTAAGGAATTACTACCTAGACAAATGTTCGAAATCGCGATTCAGGCATCAATAGGAACAAAAATCATTGCTAGAGAAACTGTAAAAGCACTTAGGAAAAATGTAATTGCTAAGTGTTATGGAGGTGATATTTCAAGGAAAAGAAAGCTTCTTGAAAAACAGAAAAAAGGGAAGAAAAGAATGAGGCAAGTTGGTAATGTGGAGATTCCGCAGGAAGCGTTTATGGCAGTATTAAAACTTGATCAATAATAATGGAAAAAACTAAGTACGGAGCAGTCAAAATTGATGGCAAAAAAGTAGCTACAGAAATCAAGGAAGAAATTTCCAATAGAGTGGCTGAACTAAGTGGCGAAAATAAAAAATTACCGCACTTGGCTATTATTATGGTTGGTGATGACGGAGCGAGTCAGACTTACGTTGATAATAAAGTAAAAGCTGCAAAATCTGTCGGTTTCCATTATACCTTGTTAAGGTTTGCAGAAACTATCTCTGAAGAGAAACTTCTGAAACATATTGATCAGATTAATCAGGATGACGATGTTGATGGACTCATTGTTCAGCTTCCGTTACCAGACCACATTTCTGTGGAAAGAGTAACTGAAATGATCAAGCCCGAAAAGGATGTTGATGGATTCACAAATCAAAATTTTGGCAGTATAGTTTCAGAAGAACAGGGAATTCTTCCTGCTACTCCATTTGGAGTAATGGAATTATTGAAAAGATATGATATAGATACCACTGGTAAACATTGTGTGATAGTTGGAAACAGCAGAATTGTTGGGGCTCCTTTAAGCATGATGCTGGCAAAACATGGGAAAGCTACAGTTACTGTTTGCCATATACATACAAAAGATCTTGCATCACATACTCAACAAGCCGACATATTGTTAGTTGGAGTAGGGAAACCTGGACTGATCTCTGCTGACATGGTAAAAGAAGGAGCAGTTGTAATTGATATAGGGACCACAAAAATTGATGACGACACCAGACCAAGAGGATTTAGAATTGTTGGAGATGTGGTTTACGCTGAGGTTGCATCAAAGTCATCTTTCATTACACCAGTTCCAGGTGGAGTTGGACCAATGACGATTGCCTGTTTATTATTAAATACATTACAAGCAGCAGAAAGAAGAATCAGTCAGGAATAACTTTATTCATAATTAAATACCTGATTAGATTCTTAAGTCGTTACAATATCATAAATTTAGGGTTAACCTACTTATGGTGATATTGATGAGGCAATTTCTATTTTTGGCCCTGGCCGTTTTCCTTTTAAATGTAGACGTTACTGCACAAAGTAAACTTAGCTCTTCAAACAAGAAGGCCCTTAAATCATACGAAGAAGCTAGAGCTCACAGCAAAAGGTTTCGATTCGAAGAGGCGATAGAGAGCCTGAAGCTGGCAATCCGAAGAGATCCTGGATTTATTGAAGCTTACATGTTTAGTGCAAGCATGTACAAAAGGTTGGGGAATAATACCCAGGCTATCATTTTAATTGAGCAAGGATTAGTCACTAATCCTGGATATCCTGGACTTAAGAAATATTATCAACTAATTGGCAGTACCTACTTTGAAGTACAGGACTACAAAAAAGCTGAAGGCTACCTAAAGGCATATCTGGATTCAGGTCTCCCTTTAAAAGATGCCGATAAGAAGCAAATTGAATTAATGATTCGCAAAGCCCAATTTGCCAAAGAAGCTATAAAGAAACCAGTTGAATTTGATCCGCAACCTCTTAACCCTGCGGTCAACTCATTCCCTATTCAATATTTCCCTGTTTTAACAATTGATGAAAACCAAATCATATTTACTGCGCGAAGAGGAGTAATGCCTGGAATGGATGAAGATATCTATGTTAGTAGAAAAGATAGTATTGGAGAATGGGGATCTCCCAAATTAATTTCACCAGATATCAGCAGGCCCGGAATAAATGAAGGAGCCTGTTCGATTTCTGCAGATGGTAAGGTGCTTGTGTTTACTATTTGCAAGGATAGAAGAGGATTGGGTTCTTGTGATTTATATATCTCCAAGAAAACCGGGAAGCATTGGTCCTATCCGGTTAACATGAAAGCACCTGTGAACTCTTCAGCTTGGGAGTCACAACCAGCGCTATCAGCAGATGGCAGAACGATATATTTTGTTTCTGACAGAAAGGGTGGAATTGGTAAACTTGATATCTGGGTAAGCAGGCAAAATGAAAATGATGAATGGTCTATTCCTGAAAATCTTGGCCCGACCATTAATACACAGTTCGATGATATCACTCCATCAATTCATCCAAACAACCTCACTTTATATTTTTCGTCTGAAGGTCACCCTGGTTTTGGAGGTTATGATCTGTTTATGTCAGAGAAGAATGATAGAACCTGGGAATCCCCAAGAAATATGGGATATCCTCTAAACGATGAAGATGATCAGGTTTCACTTTTTGTAACCGCAGATGGAGAAAGAGGGTTTTTTTCTAAAGAGACCGAAAAAAACCAGGAATATGAAAGTAAACTCTACACATTCGAAATTCCTGTGGAGGACAGAGTAAAAACCTCCAGTATTTACCTGACTGGCCAGGTTACTGACGACAAAACAAATAAGCCTTTAGGAGCTAAAATAAAGATTTACAATCTTGAGAATAGTGAGCAAAGTTACAACGTATCATCGGACTCCATTACAGGAGAATATTTTGTGGTTTTAAACGAGGGTGGGAACTATGGATTATATGCTACAAAAATCGGCTATATATATAAGGAGTTTAATTTTGATTTAAAAGACCCAAAACATGTACTATCAAGGGACACGATTAATATAGAGTTGTCAAAAATTAATGTTGGTCAGATAGGTACCTTGAAAAATGTGTTTTTTGATTTTGATAAATCTGATATCAAAGACGAGTCAAAACCAGAGTTAGATGTGTTTGTTAATTTCCTTTCAGATAATGATGGAGTCAAGGTGGAAATTCAGGGTCATACAGACAATCAAGGATCAGACTCATATAATAATAAACTTTCAACCGCGAGAGCAAAATCAGTTTACCAATATTTGGTGGATAAGGGTATTGATGAAAGTCGGTTGTTATATAAAGGATTTGGAGCCAAAAAACCCATAGCGGATAATAATTCTGAATTTGGTCGGAGCAAAAACCGAAGAATAGAATTCATAATTAGGTAACAATTTCAAAAAAAACTCAACACTCAACAACTAGCGAGGTTTCAAAATATTATTGCTGAAATCGATTTATAGAAAATTATTATTTGGATAATTGCGAATTTTGCGAAATAGTATTTAATAAAGTTGTGATTATTGTGATTTGGTTGTTTTTTCACGTTTTTGGACATCAGTGAAAAAAGAATTTGAATTTTTTTAATATTCACATTTTATTATAATTTTAGCTTACTAATAATTTATGTTCACTTTAAACTAATACAATATGAAGAAGATTCTACTATTAAGTTTCATGTTGTTGTTCACGGTCGCTTTTAGCGCGTGGGCGCAAGACAGGACGATCACTGGTCAGGTCCTAGATAATAGCGGAGAGGGCCTTCCAGGCGTTAACGTTATTTTGAAAGGAACGACCACTGGTACCACGTCCGACATTGACGGTAATTACCGTCTCACGGTTCCGGCCGAGGGAGGTATATTACAGTTTTCATTTATCGGTCTTAAATCACAGGAGATTGAAATTGGTGCAAGATCTGTGATAGACGTTACAATGACGGAGGACGTTGAAACTTTAAGTGAAGTTGTCGTTACTGCCGTTGGTATTGAGAGAGAGAAGAAGGCGCTTGGTTATTCTATCGAGAAAATTGGTGGAGACAAAGTGGTTCAAAACTCTGAACCTGATGCACTTAGAGGATTACAAGGTAAAATCGCTGGTGTAAACATTACAGGAGCTTCTGGAGCACCTGGTTCTGCAACGAAGATCACTATTAGAGGTAACTCATCTCTTCTTGGTTCTAACCAACCACTTTTCGTTGTTGATGGAATTCCTTATAACAACAACCAGAATAATACTTTCTCTGGTCTTCAGCAAGGTACTTCCGTTGGTAGTAGAATTTCAGATTTAGACCCGAACAACATTGAGTCAATCACTGTTCTTAAAGGTGGTGCAGGTGCAGCACTTTATGGAACTAGAGCTGCAAATGGTGTTGTTGTAATTACTACTAAAACTGGTGGAGCAAAAGCTTCTAGAAAAGGATTAGAGATCGAATTCAGATCTTCTTATGCTATTGAGCAGATTGCTAATTTACCTGAGTACCAGAATAAGTACGGAACAGGTACAAACTTTAACTACGCTCAGGCTAACGGATCTTGGGGAGCTCCATTCCCAGGTACTGTACCTTACGAGACTATTACTGAAATCCCTCACTGGTATGCAGGTAGAGATGGATGGGGAGGAATTTACGATGGTGTAACTGTACCTTACCAAGCTTACCCTAATAACGTAGAGGACTTATTCCAGAATGGTAGTGTATTTGAAAACTCAATTACTATCCAAGGTGGTAATGATAAGTCTGTTTTAACTGTTACTGCTACAAATACTAATAACGAAGGATTCGTTCCAAACACTGCGTTTGAAAGAACTTCAGTAAGTATTGGTGGTAGAACTCAGTTAGACAACCAATTTAGTGTTGGTGCAAACCTTCAGTACTCTCAGAGTCAGCAGGATGCAGTAAATTCAGGTGTTGGTCTTTCTGGATCAAACAACTCTTCTGCATTTGCAAGAGCACTTTACTTAGGTAGAAACTGGGATGTTCACGGACAACCTTACCAAAACCCAACTGATTTAGGTTCTGAGTTCATGGTAGGTAGAGGTCAGGCAGATAACCCACTTTGGTCATATGAGAATGCTGGTTCAGTAGTAACTGCAGACAGAATATTAGCTAGTTTAGATATTCAGTATGATGTTACTGATTGGTTTAACCTTACTTATAAAATAGGTGTTAACACTTACAATCAGAATAACTTAAACTTTGTAAGACCAGGTTCTACAGGTCCTTCTACTCAGCCAGGTGTTGGTGAGATTACTGAGGACTATACTAGATACGAAGAAGTTGAATCTAACTTACTTGGTACATTTACTTACGACATCAACGAAGACATCAACTTAAGAGGTATCGTTGGATGGAACGTAAACCAAAGAACTACTGACAGACAGGCATTCCAAGGTCAGGGTATGGTTGATTTTAATATCCTTGATGTTGACAATACTAACTCTGTTGTTCCTTTTGGAGGTACATTCCAACAGAGAAGACTTTATGGTGTGTTCGCAGATGTGAATGTAGGATTCAGAGATTGGGCTTTCTTAGGAATTACGGCTAGAAATGACTGGTCTTCAACTCTTCCTAAGGACAACAACAGTTTCTTCTACCCTGCTGTAACGCTTTCAACTGTATTAACAGAAGCTTTAGATATTCAGTCTAACATTGTTAACTACATTAAGTTAAGAGGTAGCTGGTCTCAAGTGGGTAATGATACAAATCCTTACCAATTGGCACCTACTTACCTAATTAACCAAAACATTGTTAATGGTACTGCTGCACTTCCATTCTCTCCTTCTGGAGCGGGTACATTCGCAGGTTACACTTTGTCTAACATTGCTAGAGACCCTAACTTGAAGCCTGAGCAAACTACTGAATATGAAGTAGGAGTTGAGACAAGCTTCTTCAACAGCAAAGTTGGATTGGATGTTACTTATTATAGAAGAGAGTCTACAGATCAAATCGCAAACGTTACTCTTCCAGCAGAAACTGGTTTCACAAGTTTATTAACAAACTTCGGAACTGTATCTAACGAAGGTATCGAGGTTACTGCTAGACTTAACCCTGTATCTACTTCTTCTGGTTTTGACTGGAATATCATTGGTACTTTTACTCACAACAAAAACGTAATTGAAGAATTAACTGTTGGTGTTGAAGAGATTGCATTTGGATTCGGATTTGCTGGAGGTGTAATTAACGTACACAGAGAAGGTGAAGAGTTCGGTTTATTAAGAGGTAGTGTAGATGCTAGAGATGATGAAGGTAACCTTCTTATTGACCCTGCAAATGGATACTTAATTCCTGATTTAGAGCAAGCTATTATTGGTAATCCAAACCCTGATTTCATCGTGGGTATTACTAATACATTCTCTTTCAAAGGTGTTTCTTTAAATGCTGTATTTGACTGGAGACAAGGTGGAGACCTTTGGTCTAACACAGTTCTTTCACTTCAAGGTAGAGGAGTATTGAAATCTACTGAGGATAGAGAAATGAACAATGTAATCCCAGGTGTATATGGTGATCCAACTACTCTTGAGCCTTACAGAAATGAAGCTGGAGAGAAAGTTCAGAACACTACTATGATTGAGACTAACGCTCTTTACTTCGGTCAGACTTTCGCAATTAACGCATCTGATGAGTGGTCAGTATTTGACGGAACTACTTATAGACTAAGAGAAGCAACTCTAGGATATGATTTTCCTAAGTCTCTAATGGATAAAACTCCATTTGGTTCTGCTCAGATTTCATTCACAGGAAGAAACCTTTGGTTTATTTCTCCAAACTTCCCTGATGGAACAAATACAGACGCTGAAGCTAGCCAGTTTGGTAACACAAACCAGCAAGGTATTGAGTGGAGTTTAACGCCAAGCTCTAGAAGATATGGTGTTAACTTAAGATTCACATTCTAATTTTAAATTGAGGAAAATTATGAATTTAAAGAAATATATAATTGCATTATCAGCCACAGTAGTTTTCTGGGGTTGTGAAAGTAATTTCTTAGATATCAATGATGACCCTAATAACCCTACTGAAGCTCCGCTTTCTGGGTTGTTAACTAACATTGAGGTTGGTATGACTGGCTCCCTTGGTATGGGAAGTAACAGTGGTGGTCTTTCTAACTATGTTACTCACTTAGTTGGGCAGCATGTTACAAGAGGTAACCTTGCAGATTACGGATTAACTGGTACTGATTTTGGAGTAACAAACTCTTGGAATAACCTTTACAGAGTTGCTCTGCAGGATATCAAGCAAGTAGAGGAGTTAGCTCCTGCACAAGAAGCATATAACTATCTAGGTGTTGCTCAAATTTTAAAGGCATACATCTATTCTAATATGGTTGATGTTTGGGGAAATGTTCCTTACACTGGTGCTAACTTAGGTGCAGCGAACATTAGTCCTACTTATGATAACGGTGCTGTGATTTATGATAGCTGCTTTGCACTACTTGATCAAGGTATCGCCAATCTTGAAAGAACATCTGCTGCTGGTAGTTTATTATCATCTGGAGATGTATTCTTCTTGAACGTTTCTGAAGCTAATAAAGCTGATGCTTGGATTAGAGCTGCAAATACTCTTAAGTTGAGACTATATACTCAGATTACTAACGTTGAGGATGTTTCTTCTCAAGTAAGCGCTCTTTTAGCTGATAACATGTTGATGCAACCTGGAACTGATCTTGAGTTACAGTACGGTTCTAGCTCTAACCCAGATAACAGAAATCCTCTGTATGCTGGTGAGTGGGCTACTGCAGGTTCTGCACACTACATTGACCCATTCTTTTATGAGATCATGTCTGGTATCAATTCATTCTTCCCTAACGAGGATAATCCTTACACAGCGAACAATGTAATTGACCCTAGAATTCCATATTATTTCTATAACCAAATGAGTACTGCTGAGTCTCCTGAAAACCCACCAGCTTACTGGGATGGAGCTACAGGTTTCTTAGGTATTTATGGTTTCTCTTTCAACATTGATCCAAACGAAGGTTTCGACCAAGCTTCTTCTCAAACTATCATTGGTCTATGGCCAGGTGGTGGAGCAGTAGATGATGGATTAGGTGTTAATGCTAGTTTCAATGGTCCTGGTGATACTCCACAAAGACTATTGACTTACTACAACTTGTTATTCAACAGAGCTGAGTTAGCGTTGAACGGATTTACTTCTGAAGACCCTAGACAAATGTTCATTGATGGAATGAATGCTGCGTTTGATAAGCTTGATGCATATGCATCTGCTTCAGGTGCTTCTGCAATTCCTGCTGCTACTAGATCAATTTACACTACAGCTGTAACTGGTCTTTATGATGCTGCTGCAAGTGATGCGGAAAGATTAGAAATCATTATGATTGAGAAGTGGAAAGCTAACTACGGAATGGGAGTTGTTGCTTACAATGACTACAGAAGAACTGGCTTCCCTCGTTTACATGATGGTGATACTGACAACTTATCTCAGACTGACAGACAAAGAGAGTATCCAGTTTCTTTACCTTGGAATACTAACGCATTAGAAATTAACCCTAATGCTCCATCACAGAAGATTACTGCTACATCTAGAGTATTTTGGGATTAATCATTTGGTATAAAAACGAATAAGAAATGAAAAAAGATTTATATATACTAGCTTTTCTTCCTACACTATTTTTCTCGTGTGAGGATGAGGACGCGATTAGAGTTCCTGAATTGCAAAATGGTGCAACGATGAGAATTCAGGTTGACCCTGATAACTCTTTCTTGAACTTTGCTGATTTGGCAAACGCTTCAATTATCTTCTCATTGTACTCAGTGAACCTTGATGAGATCGAAAGAACTCAGATTTATGTTCAGTATCAGGATCTTTCAGCTGATTCTACATATGACAGTGTTGAAGTATTTAATTTCACTCCTTCAGATTTCAACTCTGATGGCGCTAGATTAAATGTAACTTTCACCACAGCTGATTTATTAAGTGCTTATGGTATCGCATCTAGTGATGACCTAGGTGGTGGTGATATTGTTACTTTCTTCAATGTTACTACTATGACTGACGGTAGAGTTTACCCTGATCAGGTTTTAGTAGGATCTAACTTAGAAAGTTCAAATATTGACCCAAGTGCATTTGTTATTAACTCAACTTCAAGTTTCTCACCAGGATTTCTTGCTTACATAGCGTGTCCTTCTGATGCAAATAATTGGATTGGTGATTATAACTCTTGTATCTCTAACGTTGATAACTTCAGCTTTATCTTTGATTGTGCTACTTGTAGAGACGCTTCAATTACAGCAGACTATACGCCAGAGCCATTTAAGTATGCTATGACTGGACACGATGCTGGACTTTGGGGATCTTTTGATCCAGGATCTTTAGACAGACCTGGTAAATTCTACGATATCTGTGATACTCCTGTACTATTGCCTTCTGCAACTGGTTATGGTGATCACACTGATGTTGGAGGTGGTACAAAAGATACTGCTACTGGAGTATTCTCTTACAACTGGTGTAACTTCTTTAACCCAGTTTGTGGTACTACTACATTTACTCCAATTTGATTTGATTAGAATTATTTCTAAATAAATTATAAGGGTTGATCGTAAAAGGTCAACCCTATCTTTTTATATATAGCCTTAAAATGAAATACACATTTTTATTTGTTCTTGTTCTAATGTTTTCTTGTGGACAGGAGAAAAGTCAGTTGCCCCCACTTCAAGGAGATGAAGCAGCAGTTATATATGCCAATGAGTTTTTAAAAGCCGTAGGCGGTAGAGAAAAGTGGAGTGAGCTTGAAGTTGCCTATACAAAATTTTTAAAATCAGAGGAACAGTTTCAGAATTACTATTCACATGAATGGATTTCTATGAATACTAAGGATTTAATGTTGGACCAGGAGATTCAAGGTATGAGAAATGTAAGATTGCTGGCGCAGGATACAGGATTTACAATCAATGAAGGTGCTCTTGCTACAATGAATGAAAACCTATATTATTTTTTAGGTTACTACATAGAGCAGGATTATTATAGAAATGTTGCTAGGCTTGCCAGAGGAGAGGGGCTAAAAGTAGCATGGACCAATAGAAATCAATTATTAGTTACAGACTCAGAATCCGGAACCTTTTTGTTTGGATTTACTTTTGATGAAGTATGGTTGCCATATCAATACATAAGGCCAAAATTTAATGATCAGGATATTTCATTGAGAATTACAGAGTGGGGTGAGTTTAATGATTTAACAATTCCTAAGGTTGGTAAAACAGAAGAAGAAAATTATTTGTTTCAAGTAGAAGACTTTGAACCTTGTTATGATAAGGTAAATAGTTGTTTTGATGTTTCATTTGACTATGAATACATTTCAAGCCTGGAAGATAAATAGAATTAAATTTAATTGGGACATATGAGTAAAACAGTAATCGTCATTTTAATAGCCTCATCAATTTTATGTTTCGATGCTTTAGGTCAGGAATTTAGAACCCTTGATGGTATCGGTACTAATATAAGCAATCCTATTTATGGGTCAGCTGATGCTCAACTACTTCGAATTTTTGGATTAAGATATGATGACGATATTTCTGAACCAATATCAACAAATGTTCCTAATAGTCGATTAGTTAGTAATGCCATATGTCATCAGGATCAGTCAATACCTGATAGGAATAATTTGTCAGATTACTTTTGGTGTTTCGGTCAGTTCTTGGACCATGATATCGTAATAAACAGAGGAAATAGTGGAGAAGTAATAATTGTTAATGTACCAACAGGAGACATTTTTTTTGATCCTTCAAGTTCAGGGAATAGGACAATACAATTGTCTAGATCGAAATTTGTAGATGGTAGCGGCACAAGCAGTTTGAACCCAAGGCAGCATGTTAATGAGCAGACCGCATTCATTGATGGTTCAGTTATCTATGGTGTTGATGGTGACAGGTTGGAGTACCTAAGAACCCTTGAGAATGGAAAGTTTAGAGTCTCCGAAGGTAATAATTTACCTTTTAATACTGTTGATGGTGAATATAACAGCGACGTTGATTTTAATGCTCCTTTGATGGAAGTCCCTTCTATTCCTCGTCCGTCTAAGTTTTATATGAATGGAGACATACGGGCAAATGAAAATCCTGGACTATTAGCCCTTCATACTTTATTTGTACGGGAACATAATAGATTATGTGATAGTTTGGCTGTAGCAAATCCTTCTCTAAATGATGAACAATTATTTCAGTACGCTAGGAAGTTCATAGGCGCATATTTGCAATCTATAACATATAATGAGTGGCTGCCATCTTTAGGTATTGATTTGGAGCAATACTCTGGTTACAATCCTGAAGTTGATCCAGGTATTTCTAACATGTTTTCAGCTGCAGCTTTTCGATTTGGGCATTCTTTAGTTAATGAGCAAATTTTAAGACTCGATAATGAAGGAAACGAGACTGCTTATGGTATGATACAAATAGCAGAAGCTTTTTTCAATGCTGATAAAATTGTTCTTGAAGGAGGAGTTGATCCAATACTTAAGGGGATGTCGCATCAGATACAGCAGGATTTTGACCCTTTTGTAGTAGGCTCATTAAGAAATTTCTTATTCGGTAATCCATCAAGTAATGGATTAGATTTGGCTGTTTTGAATATAGAAAGGGGAAGAGAAAGAGGAGTACCAAGGTTTAATGATTTAAGAAGATCATTAGGTTTGGTTCCTTACTCATCATTTATCGATTTAGCTGGAAATGAGGAAACAGCAACAAATTTATCGAGTGTTTACGGTAATATAGAAGATATAGATCCGTGGCTAGGATTTTTGGTTGAAAAGAAATTAGATAATCAGATGGGAGGTGAGACATTTATTGAGGTGTTATCTGATCAGTTTTCTCGTATGAGAGATGGAGATCGTTTTTGGTATGAGAATGACACTTTTTTTAATGACACTCAAAAGGAGCAAATAAGCAATACTACTCTATCTGCAATCATAAAGAGAAATACCTCAATTACTAATTTGGCTGAAAATGTGTTTGTGGCAGATCCAAATTTTTTCATAGTTACTTCTTCTTTGAAGGAAGTTAAGTCGTTGGAACTTAGTATTTATCCGAACCCGGTTTCAAGAAACATGACTGTAACTGTTGGAAGCTACTCACCATTAGAAGTTCAAATGCAATTCTATAATTTGGACGGGAAAATGTTTATTGACGAGTTTCTGACATTAGAAAGAGGTAATAACGAGTTTAATTTTGAAATTACCAAGTGGAATCTATATTTTTGTTCTGACAAGTGGAGAAAGGCAAATATCATATAAGCTTTATAAGAATTAAGATTCTGTTCCTTTTAATCATTGGATTATTCATTGATCATAACGTTCTGGGACAGAGCTTTAATGAACTTGCTAGTGGTAAGACTGTGATAAGTGAATACTCATTGGAGTTTGACTGGTCCATCGCTGCACCCACTGGGATTTCTGGAAAAGTTGGGGATTACATTATTAACTCAAACGTGGGGTTAACTTCAGTTCAGATCATCGTTGAGAATGATGAAGTTGAATCAATTAATGAGCCGCTATTTTTCCCTAATCCTTTCTTGACTGAATTGAGAGTATCTGGAGCTGAGGGATGGAAGGTTGAGTTTGTAGATCAGCAGGGCAAACTACATGGAACAATTAGTTTAGTCAATGGAACTAATTTTATTGATACCAGTTCATGGAATAACGGCTTATATTTTGTCAAAATAAAGGCGGATAATGAAGTTTTTGTAAAGAAGATTTTAAAAGTTGATTGATAATGAAAATAAGGGAATTCTTACTTTTTTTATTAGTTAGTACATCATCATTTTTTGTATTTGCGCAGGAAAGCATTTCTGGATTTGCATATTCAGCTCAAATAAAGGATTTGACAGGTAATGTTATTGCAAATCAAACGGTTCCGTTTAGAATAGCGATATACGAAAATGGCCCAGATGGAGAAATGATCTACTCTGAAATACATGAATCCCTCACAGATGATATTGGAATAGCTCAGATTATAATTGGTGAAGGTGGTTTTAAGTCGTCCGAATTTGAGCTAATTGATTGGACTCAAAACAATCTGTTTTTGAAGGTTGAAGTTGATCTTAATGGTAGCGGTAACTTTAGAGAAGTTGGGATGACAAAACTTACAGCAGTTCCTTACGCAATGTACGCCATAAAAAGTGCGAATGGATTAACAGATGGTCCCCAACAAATCGCCGGAGAAAAGACATTTCTTTCTAAAGTGAACGCTTTAGTAGAAGGTAATATAATTTTAAATAATGATGCACCTGAAGTTCCAGGTGCTATAAGGTTTAACGGAACTGATTTCTTAGGTTATGATGGTGAGAAATGGATTTCTTTGACAGCTGGTGGTGGTGCAGTTGATACTACAGGAGTGGATGACTTCATTTGTGGGGAGCTATTGATCGATGAAAGAGATGGGAATAGTTACACTACAGTTCAAATAGGAAATCAATGTTGGATGAGTCAAAATTTGAATTTTGATTCAGGTGATGGGTCTTTTGCTGGAATTGGGAATTATAGCCCTAATATTTCTGGCAGATATTACACTTGGACAGGTGCCATGGGACTAGAAACCAGATACAATGAAGAATTTTATCCAACGAATGTTGAATCTACACAAGGTGTTTGTCCGGCTGGATGGCATGTCCCTTCTCATGATGAATTTACAACTCTCGAAAATCAAGATGGGGTCAATGGGCTATCAATTCAGGAAGGAGGTGAAACCGGGTTTAACGCGACTTTAACGGGGGATAGGTTTCCCAATGGAGATTATTCAAATTTTGGGATTTCCGCAGTATACTGGTCTTCATCTCAAGTCGATAACATCAGTTCTTATAAAAGAATAATTTTTGATGGCGAACAAGCAATTGGCGTGTTTGTGTTTGAGAAAGATTATGGATTTAGCATTCGCTGTGTTAAGGACTAGCTTTTGATTCAATCAACTATTCTTTAATAACTTTTACTCTATTAATATCCACTCCATTTGAGAATACAAGGATATAAGCGCCAGGAGAGAACTCTGGGGAAATTTTAAATTTAGGGCCATCGTCATGAATCTTGCTATACACAAGTTTCCCGTCGTATGAATATATTTTCACCTCAAGTTGAGATCCTATTGACTCGATAATGAATGAATTAGACCATCTTGTTGGGTATACTTTTGAAACAATTCTTTCATTTCTTGTATTCAGTACATATGAGCATGATCCATCATCAATCGAAGCATATTTATCAAAATTCAATGCAGTATCATCCATACAACCTTCAACTTCAAAACTAAATTCGCAACTACTATTATCCTCTGTAGCTGTAGGATTGTAGTTAGTTGCTCTTGGGTCGGTACATCCGAATATTGAATAAATACAACCTTGATTAAGAGTTGCGTCTGGGTCATAATTAATAGAATTCGGATCAGTGCAACCTAAGATTTCATAACCATTAGTGTTTTCAATAATAAAATAAGTATGATTAGCTTCAATGTCATATAAAGTTTCGTTATCGCCGTTTGGCCACCTAACAACCAAGGAATCAATTCTTTCAACATTACCCAGCCCAAAATGAGAGATACTACTATTTTGCGAAGCATGACTTGAACCTCCTGAGATTTCTTGAGACCATACTGTTTGATCATAATAGGCATAAACAGTACTACCAAAAGCATCTCTGTTACTAGTTGTGCCTTCTAGCTTTACTTGGAGCCAATGGTTTTCATTATTTTGGTTATTCTGATAAAATAACATATTGCCCGGAGATCCTAATACTTTTCCAAGCTTTACCACCGCCAAATCAAGGTCTCCATCATGATCGAAATCCGAGTATGCAGCTCCACGGGAGATTTCGTCATTAAATATATTCTCTTCTACCGTTACATCTTCAAATGTTAGGTCGCCATTGTTTCGGTACAGTTTATTCGGATCAACTTCTGATGTTTTTATAAAATCAGACGCTGGAATAAACCCATTTGATACAAATAGGTCTTCAGATCCATCAAGGTCATAGTCAAAAAATACTGCACCCCAACTCGTCGTAAATAAATCTTCATAGTTGGTATTTTCTACGCCTGCACTTGTTGTAAGGTCAGTATAAGTGCCGTCAGCATTATTATGATATAAAACATTTCTACCAATGTTGGTAGTGTACAAGTCAGTATGTCCATCATTATCAATGTCCCCAAGACCAATGCCCATTCCATATATATGAGCGTCCAAACCTGAAGTTTCTGATTGATCATCAAAAGAGTTTGGGTAATTGTTCTGAAAGTAAACATTCGGAATTATAAACTCACCAAAGTCGTTGGCAATGTAAATGTCTGTTTTGCCATCTTTATTTTCGTCAAACGAAGTAACAGCAACCCCACAACCTTCTTCATCCACCAGATAAGTAGCTGCAACCTCTTCGAATTGATTATTTCCTTTATTGATATAAAGGAAATTTGGGAAACATGTATGATCAAACCCACCTTCAACCGGGTTATTCTCCTCTATGTAATTGATCACATAAATATCTAACAGTCCATCTTGATTGAAATCCAGTAAAGTAGCACCAAGAGACCAGGATTCATGTGTAATTCCTGCTCCATCAGATATATTGGTGAATGTGCCATCTCCATTATTTAGGTATAAAATATTAGGATCACCAATATCGGTTGCGATAAAAATTTCTCGGTAGCCATCATTATTAATGTCTCCTGTTACTACAGCTTGAGTTTTGAAGTAGTTGGAGTTATTAAGCCCTGCTTTTATAGTTTCATCGGTAAAAGTACCATCACCATTATTTCTGAATAATCTATCCTGGGCAGCACCTCCAATTACAATTAAATCCTCATGTCCGTCATTGTCATAATCAAAGAAGGCAAGGCCCCCACCAATCAAATTAAAGGAAACAGTTAGATGATTTATCCCAACAGCCCTAGACACTTCATTAAATGATTGTGAATGCCCTTCTGGGTAGAATAAAATTTGGAATATAAATAGAATTGGAAATAATATTCTAGAAAAATTGGAAATCATCCTCATGCCCTTTTTTTGTACTTTTTTTATATCATTAAATTTAAGTCATTCTCTTTTATTTTATTAGGAGAATTACTTATGTTTGATAAAACAAACAAGATTTTTACTAAATTAAAGTGCGGTAATATGAAAAGATTTCTACTATTATTTACTCTTTCAATTGTAATCTTTTGGGGTTGTGTAGATGACTACCAGGACGCTAACCCTCCAGCCCTATTAGATGCCCCAGCATTCATACGTTAACTGTTTCTGATGATTTAATTACAGATGTAGGGCAAACTACCCTAACAATTGTTGTAACTGATGCTCCAGGTCTGATTGATTCTGTTGGTGTTAACGCGGTTAATACGGATGGTGAAGCGATCGGTGGTACTTTCAACGTAACTACTGCTTTCGCCGGTATTGCTTCAGGAAATATCGATGTTACTTATCAACCTGCTGCAGGTTACTCAGGTACTGCAGTATTACAGGCTCAGGTATTCGATGGTCAGGTTGATGAGAATGGAGACGATGCTGCAAAAGGATCTGTTCTTCAGACTATTGAAGTAACTGTTATTTGTGGGTCTATCGCAGGTGTTTACACTGTTGATGGAAATATCCTAGTTGATGACTTTGGTTCTGGACCTTATTCAAGCGAAGAAACTTTAATCTTAGCTGATTGTTCTGTTTCTGGTGCATATGCTGTTTCAGATATCACTGGTGGACTATGGGCTCAGGATTATGCTGATGCTTACGGATCTTCAGCTAGAGCAGCAGTTCTTGAAATCGATTTCGCTTCAGGAGATGTTACTTGGACTGGTGTTAGTGATCAGTTTGGAGGAACAATCATCCAGGATCCAGCACAACCTACAAGTACTTATGACGCTGGTGCAGGAACAATTACTGTTTACTGGACAGCAACAGGTTTCGGTGAAAGAGGTGTAACTACTTACACTGCTCAATAAGAAATTATTTAGATGACAGCCCAAGACTGTCAGACAGAAAAAAGGGAATCTAGTAATAGATTCCCTTTTTTTATTGGCTATGTCCTTGTGACTGGATCATAATGAGTCATAAAACTCTAACAATTTTTTGATGCCACTCTCTTTTTAAACGAGAGCTTATTGTCTGCCGCATATTGTTGGATCTTGTTAGAATCTTCTTGAAATACCTTGAAGAAATCCTTTTTGTTCTTTGGTAGTTTCTGGTACATTCCATTAGAGATAATGTAATAAGCTTCCTTCTTAATCACTTTGTTATTCCGAGTTCCCATGTCAAGAGCAGGTACATAGGTGGCTTCTTTAATAAATGCATAAGGTCTTGCAACAAGCATTATCTCTTTGTTTGGGAATGAAATAATTTCCCTAAAAACACCTTCTAGGTTTTCGTTTTCAGAAGATCTGAATTGACGGATATTTAGAAATGTTCTTTCCCTGCCCAGATCATCTTTAATGATAAATTTACTTAGAAAAGTACTAGGGCAAATTTTTACATCATCGGATGTCTTAATTTCTAACCAATTGTTATATAAATCATACTTTAATGGGACTTTCTTTACAGCTTGTTCATTAATGAGTACAACCTCACCTTCTGTCCATTCATCATAAAGCATAAAGGTCCCATCTGTTTTTGGAGGCTTTCTTGGTAATTCCAATATGTTTCCAGGACTAACTCGATCATCAACAACTGATACTTTTAATGGCGTTTGGCAATGAATATCAAAATTAAAAAGTGCCAGAATAACAGCGATTAAGTATGGTTTATTCATAGATGTTTGTATTAAAGTTTATGGTGGATTTAGCTAAATAGTTAAGCGACCCTATCAATTATAACATTTGTATTAACAATTACCATTACTGGGTTATGCATCTGAGTAACTAAAACTATATTAAGTTCTAATAAGTTTCCTGACAATAGGCCCGATTTAAATGATTAAGTGCCTTCATTCAAGAATTTATTAATATTTTTGATGCTAATCTGAAGATAAAATTGCTACCCAATATGAATTTTAAGAAATCTACAAAAATCTTTTTTCCAGTGGCGGTCTTACTAATGATCGCGGGAACACTTTTGTTCAAGATGCCTCAACATGAGGATGAAGTAAAAAGTAAGAATGACAACCGTCCGCTGGAGTTAACAAAAAATCAGAAAAAGAGAGATAGTCCGGATTTGGCTGCTCAACAAGAATTTGAGAGAACTAAGGATCCTGCATTGGGATATCCACCGGTATCAAGGTCTGTTAAGGCATTTCAAGAACTGAAGAAAAATTATTTCCGCCCTGGAGCAAGACAGGCCATAGCGGGTGTGGAATGGGAAGAAAGAGGTCCTAAGAATATAGGAGGTAGAACCAGAGCATTAATGTTTGATCCAAACGACCCCAATGCAGAAAAAGTATGGGCAGGTGGTATCGGAGGGGGTCTCTGGTATAATGAGAACATCACCGACGTGGAATCTTCATGGATTCCAGTGGATGACTTCATGGCAAATTTGGCAATAAGCCATATCTCTTATGATCCAACAGAAACTAACACATTCTACATGGGTACTGGACAAGGATATACTTCAGATATCCGTGGAGCTGGTATCTGGAAATCAACCGATGGTGGAACCACTTGGGATGTGCTTGAAAGCACCGATAGAAATTCGCAGTTTCAC
>JANSWY010000174.1 GCA_024743255.1 bacterium
GAAAGAGCTAGAGAAGGTGTATTCCTTGCGTTCCAATACCCTGTTGAAATTCCTGGAGTAACTACTACCAACTTCTTAAAAACGGCTGTAAACCAAGTGAGAGAGCACAGAGGCCTTCCACAACTTGACGCAGTTTCATTCTTGAAAGAGATGAAGAAGAAAATGCGACTAGTAGAAATCGATCAATCACTACTAAGCAGAAGCTTAAATGAGGGATTCTCGGGAGGTGAAAAGAAGAGAAATGAAATCTTCCAAATGGCTATGTTAGAGCCTAAACTTTCTATTCTGGATGAAACTGATTCAGGTCTTGATATTGATGCTTTAAGAATTGTGGCTAATGGTGTTAACCAACT
The DNA here is from genome assembly GCA_024743255.1 of bacterium. Lineage (GTDB taxonomy): Bacteria > Bacteroidota > Bacteroidia > Cytophagales > Cyclobacteriaceae > JANSWY01. The sequence goes on from JANSWY010000174.1 coordinate 354, forward strand.
TAAAAGTGATAAGAATGCTACAATCGTAGTAACTCACTACCAAAGGCTTCTTGATTATATCGTTCCTGATTATGTACATGTCCTTTATAAAGGGAAAATTGTTAAATCTGGTGGCAAGGAATTGGCATTAGAATTAGAAGAAAAAGGATACGATTGGATTAAAAGTGAAGCTGACGTAGCAGCTGTCTAAACCAGACTTATATGGCATCTACAAAAATAGAAGATTCATTAGTTGCTAGCTACAATGATTCTCAGCTTGCAGCATTAAAAGATATCAAATCTGGTGCTCTTGAGGAGTTTAAGAGCAATGGATTACCTCCTCACAAAACAGAGGAATACAAATTCACTCATTTCACCAAGGCATTGGAAAAAAACTTCAGCACAGTACAAACTACCGCTGAAGAACTGACTGCTGACGATATTCAATCTCGAATCATTGATCCGTCTGCTTCAGTAAATTTGATTTTTGTAAATGGTCAGTTTCAGGCAGATCTATCAAAAATCGAGGACTTACCTTCAGGTTTAATATTGAAAGATCTGGAGCAAGCCTTGCAAGACAATGAAGAGGAAGTGAAAAAACAATTCGGTCAGTATGCTGATTATAAAGTGGATGGTTTTACCGCATTGAATACAGCTTTGGCCAGTAATGGTGTTTTCTTGAGCCTTGATAAAAATGTAGTATTCGACTCCCCTATTTATATCTACTATTTCAATGACGGAAGAAATAATGAAGGTTATTCATTCCCAAGAAATCTTGTAGTAGCGAAATTTGGAAGTCAGGTTACTTTCATTGAAAAAGCCATAACTATTGGAGAGCAGAACAGCTTCTTCAATCCTTTATCAGAGATCGTGGTTGAGCCAAACGCTCACGTTCACCATGTAAAAATTCAGAATGACGGTTCAAACTCATATGAAGTTTGTCAGACTCAGGTTCAGCAGTCTTCTGATAGCACATATTCATCTTACGTAATTTCATTAGATGGAGCAATGATCAGAAACAACCTTAACATTGTTTCAAATGGTCAGAATTGTGAATCTAACATGTATGGCCTGTATCTACTGGATGGTGAAACACATGTCGACAATCACACTACGGTAGATCACAAAGAACCTAACTCAAATAGTAATGAGTTATATAAAGGCATCATGGATGATAAGTCCAGAGGTGTTTTTAATGGTAAAATATATGTGAGACAGGAGGCGCAAAAAACTAATGCATTCCAGTCAAACAACAACATTTTATTGTCGGATAATGCAACTATAAACACCAAACCTCAGCTGGAAATTTGGGCTGATGATGTGAAGTGTTCTCACGGTTGTACAACAGGTCAGCTTGACGAAGAAGCTGTTTTCTATCTGCAGGCAAGAGGTATTGACAAAGTAAAAGCTAAAGCAATGTTATTGTATGCTTTCGCTCATGACATTGTTGAAAAGATTCCTGTAGAAATCATCAGAGACCGATTAGACAATTTCATTTTTGAACGACTAGAAAATTAAGCCATGAGCACCATAGTCTCATCTGGATTAGATATTCAAAAAATCAGGGACATGTTCCCTGTTTTGCATCAGGAGGTTAATGGAAAACCATTAATCTATTTTGATAATGCTGCAACTTCTCAGAAGCCTAAAAGTGTAATTGATGCACTTACTGGTTATTATGAAGGATATAATTCAAATATTCACAGAGGTATTCATACATTGGCAGAGAAGGCAACTACTGCTTTTGAGGAGACTCGAAAGAGAGCACAGCAGTTCATTAATTCAAGAGAGGCTGAGGAAATTATTTTCACGAAAGGCACAACTGATAGTATCAATCTGGTTGCTTCTACTTTTGGAAGGAAATTTATAAATGAAGGTGATGAAATCATCATTACCACTATGGAGCACCATAGTAACATTGTTCCATGGCAACTTCTCTGTGAAGAAAAAGGTGCAATACTTAAGGTAATTCCAATTAATGAAGCTGGAGAGATAATTTTTGAAGAGTACGAGAAACTTCTTTCTGAAAAGACTAAGTTGGTTTCAGTGGTTTACGCTTCGAATTCTCTTGGGACAGTAAACCCAGTAGAGAAAATTATAGCAAAAGCTCACGAAGTTGGAGCAAAGGTACTTCTGGATGGAGCCCAAGCTGCAGCACACATTGTTCTTGATGTTCAGAAACTGAATTGCGATTTTCTTGCACTATCAGCACATAAAGCTTACGGTCCTACTGGTACTGGAATTCTTTATGGAAAGCGTGAGATCCTTGAAAAAATACCTCCCTACCAAGGTGGTGGAGAGATGATTAAGGACGTTAGTTTCAATGGAACTACCTACAATGATATCCCTTACAAATTTGAAGCAGGCACTCCAAACATTGCCGATGTGATTGCATTCAAATACGCTATGGATTTTATTGATGAGCTTGGTAAAACCAATATAGCACAACATGAAAATGACTTATTAGCATACTCCACCTCTCAGTTACAAACTGTGGATGGCTTGAAACTGGTTGGTACTGCTCAAGATAAAGTAAGTGTTTCTTCATTTATTGTAGATGGTATTCATCACTTTGATTTAGGAATGCTGTTGGATGCAAAAGGAGTTGCTGTAAGAACAGGACACCACTGTACTCAACCTTTGATGGATAATTTCTGCATTGAGGGAACTGCAAGGGCATCATTTGCGGTTTACAACACGAAAGCAGAAATCGATGTAATGGTTGAGGGATTACATGATATTGTAAAGAAATATAGAAAATAGTTCATGTCTACAATTAAGGAAATACAGGAAGAAATTATTGAAGACTTTTCCATGCTCGACGGAGACATGGAAATGACTATCAACTACCTGATGGAATTAGGAGAAACACTTCCTGAATTACCAGAAGACAAGAGAACTGAAGAAAACATTGTCAAGGGTTGCCAGTCTAAAGTTTGGCTGACCGCTGCTCTTGAAAATAACGGAGTAAAGTTTGAAGCTGACAGCAATACAGCAATCACTAAAGGGTTGGTGAGTTTGTTAGTAAGAGTCTTTTCTAACCAGGCTCCAAAAGATATTCTGGATGAAGAGATATTCTTTCCACAACAAATTGGAATGAACAGATTCATCGGAACACAGCGAAGCAATGGATTTGCTGCAATGATTAAGCAAATGAAACTATATGCATTAGCATTGTCGGCTCAGGCAGTAAAATAGAAAATAACAAAAGACAAATTACAGATATCAAAACACAACGTTGACTAAGAAATATGATTTGGAGGAGCGAACTTTAATTTTCGCTAGAGATGTAAGAAAATTTGTTCGTGGGTTGTTGATTGATATTGCACAAAAAGAAGATATAAAGCAAGTCGTAAGGTCGTCAGGTAGTATTGGCGCAAATTATATTGAGGCCAATGAAAACCTTGGTGGCAAAGACTTCAAAATGAGAATTAAGATATCTAGAAAGGAAGCTAAAGAAACTATTTATTGGCTGAAATTGATAGATACATTTGATAACAAAGACCAGGAAACTGAAAGACAAAGACTAATTCAAGAGGGCTCAGAGTTACTTAAAATACTCTCCTTAATATTGAATAAATTCAATTAGAACACTTTGGAATTTGTTTTTTGCTTTTTTGAATTTTATCAATAAAAAATGGATAACGAACAATTAAAAGTAAAAGTAGTCGAAGCGATCAAAACGGTTTATGATCCGGAGATTCCTGTTGACGTGTATGAGTTGGGATTGATTTATGAAATTAATCTTTTCCCAATGAATAATGTCCATATTTTAATGACGCTTACTTCCCCAGCTTGTCCGTCTGCAGAAGCAATTCCAGATGAGATAAAGCAGCAGGTTTCTGCATTGGAAGAAATCAATGATGTGGAAGTAGAAGTTACTTTCGACCCACCATACGCAACAGACATGATGTCTGAAGCGGCAAGATTAGAGTTGGGTTTCATGTAGAATACCAGATCA
>JANSWY010000105.1 GCA_024743255.1 bacterium
GATCAAAAATTCAAAAGAATATGGATATGGGTTTCTATAACCCTATCCGCTTTTGGGTTGCTGATTATGGGAGTTAACATCTTCAAAGAAGGACTTGAAAATACCGATAATGAAACTTTAATTGCTTCCGTTGTGATTTTTGTAATCATGTGTGGGATGATTATGATGTTTACTTCAATGAAATTGGAGGTCAATATTGACAAATACAGCATCAAATACAGGTTTGTTCCTTTTATTTGGAGTTGGAAAAAAATCAACAAAGAGCAAATTGAATCAATAGAGGTTTCAAAAATGCGTGCCCTGCATTATGGAGGCCTTGGTTATAGAAAAACCTGGAGATACCGAGCCTTTATAATGGGAGGAAAACAGGCAGCCAAGATAAAACTGAAAAACAAAAGAGTAAGGCTTGTATTCAGTACAAGAAAACCGGAAGAGATGAAAGCAGCCATTGAAAAGCTGATGCACAAAGAATACATGGATTACTGATGGCAAAGAAAAAACCATTTGCATTAAGACTCGATGAGGACATGATGAAGGCCATTGAAAAATGGGCTGCTGATGAATTTCGTAGCACAAATGGCCAAATCGAGTGGATCATTAATAAGGCATTGAAGGATGCTGGAAGGCTGAAAAGTAAATAGCTCTCTATTATTTTTTATTTGATTTTTATGGCTATTAGTGGCTTTATTAAGTGGATATTGGGGATTTAAATGCCACCTATTCTTTCCAAATATTTTATTCACTTCCTCCGAAATGTGACTTTGTGATGTTACCTGGATTATTAATCCAAACAGACCATCAAAATCATGTTTAGATCAAAAGAAAGAAAAGAAACCGATTCTGTCAATGCTGGATCAATGGCTGATATAGCCTTCCTGCTACTCATCTTTTTCCTGGTATCCACTACAATCCAGACTCAAAAAGGATTGATGCTACCACTGCCTGCAGAGCAAGACCCTAAAACCGTTCCAATGAATGAGCGAAATATTTACAAAATCAGGATCAATTCTAATAATGAATTACTTGTAGAAGGTGAACCTCGATTGAATTTAGTCGGTCTAAAAGAGGATATCAAAACGCATGTTCTTAATGAAGGAAGGCTTCCCAATTACTCGATAAACCCGAAAAAAGCCATTATCTCTCTTAAAACAAACCGTGGCACCAACTATGAAACGTTCATTAATGTATTAGATGAAATAAAAGGCGCTTATTATCAGATCTACGGAGAAAGAGTAGGCTTGTCGGCAGGTGAGTATAGAGCTCTCGATAAGGATGACCCACTACAATACGACCTCTACCTGAAAGGAAAAGAAGATATCCCGATGAATATCTCCATTGCAGAACCAGATAACATTTAAAGACATGAGCAAATTCAGAAAAAAAACAAAAGGCAAACAAGAGATCTCTACAGCTGCACTACCTGACATTGTGTTTATGATGTTGTTCTTCTTTATGGTTAGTGCTACTATCCGAACTGTTGACCCAAAAGTCCAAACCCAGATTCCTAAAGCAGAGGAACTCACAAAAGTTCAGAGAAAAACACTGGTTCACGAGATCAGAGTAGGTGTTCCTATTCAGTCAGAATTGGGCAGCCAACCCAAAATAGCAGTAGACGACCATCTAATCAATCTTGATCAGATACCTCAATGGGTTTCTAACAAAAGAGATGAAATGCCAGAAATATATCAGGACCAGATGATCATTCTTTTGAAAGCAGATGCTGAAGTTGAAATGGGGTTAGTTGCAGACATTCAGGAAAAACTAAAAGCTGCAAATGCCAGAAAAATCTTGTACAGGACACTTGATGAAATAGATCCAAGTTAATGTGTTTAGTATCTTCGTAAGATGAAGGTACAAGTCAAGCGTTTTGATGAATTAAGCATTACAGAATTATATCAGCTTCTGAAGCTAAGGTGTGACATTTTTGTAGTTGAACAAGAATGTGCATACCAAGACATAGATGATAAAGATCAAAAAGCGCTGCATGTATTAGGGACGAATAATGGAGTTCTTGTAGCCTACACCAGAATGTTTGATGCCGGTGATTATTTCGATCAACCAAGCATAGGCAGAGTTGCTGTTCATCAGGATCACCGAAAATATGGTTATGGTCATCAAATAATTGAATCCAGTATTGAAGCAGCTCATAATCGATTTGGTAAACAACCAATCAAAATTTCTGCCCAGACTTATCTTCAAAAATTCTATGAATCCCATGGGTTCGAAAAAACAAGTGAGGAGTATTTAGAAGACGACATTCCACATATTGATATGATTAAATCATAAATAAAAAAGGTCCCGCTAATTGCGAGACCTTAGTCGACTTTCACTTTGAGTTTTGAGAGTTTTTGACCTTGGGTTTATCCCAGTATATATTTTTAAAAGGAGCCTTTTTTCACGCTGCTTCCTCCTCCTTTACTAATATCTGTGTTGCCAGTACCACCATATTTCACTTGGCTTGCTCCACCTGCATCTATTTCAATTTCTCTTGAGCCAAATACTTTCGCTCTTGAGGCCCCACTTGCTTCCAAATCAACATAATCCGCTTCTAGATTCTCAGCCTCCAGATTGGAAGCTCCGCTAATATCAGCATTTAAGGTTCTGGTTTTACCTCTTAAGTTTATTTTGGAGGCCCCTGCCATATCGATGCTTAATTCATCAGACACCATGTTCGCCTGGAAAAAGGAAGCACCACTTACATCAACTGACATGTCAGAGGCCTCAAAGCTCTCGATATACATTTTGCTGGCTCCAGATAAATCAACCGACTGCAATTCAGGCATTGAAATAGTAACTCCTACCTTGGAATACCTACTTCTTCTCTTCCACCAATCCCAATCACCGTCGTAATCAAATACTAGCTTGCCATTGTTTTCAAAAATATCGACATCATCCATTACATGAGAAGGTCCGGATACTTGCACATTGAAAGAATCCGTCTGGATGACCTTTATCTCAAATAATCCATTTGCTTTTATTCTGTTGAAATTTGAAAATTCATATGTTGTCAACTCACCACTGTAATTGTCCATATCAAAATCCCTTCTGTCGGAACCAGGAATATATCTGTCTCTTTCGATATCAACTGGCTCACATGTCAGACAAGAGATTCCTTCTTCAGTGAATACCCAATCATTTCCACTAATTTGATATGAGCTGTAACCATTAAGGTTTAGTGTATTGTGTAAAATTTCATCCAAATCCTGATCCATTCTGAACACAGTATTGTAAGGAATATAGAATATCGCACTAACTTCCTGGAATCTGTATTGGAATTCATCAATATCCTTGATCTTATAATTTGAATCGAAGGTGAATACGCTATCCTTTTGTTCCACGTTGTAGGTCATCATACTAGCGTTATCCTTTGCGTCTTCTCTGTCTTTACCGTTAGCGCTGAATTCTGTTAACAATTTGAAGTCTGGTCCCTCATGACCTCTTAATTTCAATCTTGCCCCAGAATCCTTTCTTTCTAAGAAGTTCACTGTTAGGTATGGAGTGCCTTCTTCCAGTTTGTATTCTTTTGTTTCCTTGATATATCCATCTTCATGCATATTGTAAATCGCTGAAGGAACTGTGATAGCAAGTCCTACTAAACCAATCAACCAAAGTCCTAAGAATGACCAGATAGCGTATCCCTTGATTACCATCTTGTTCACCATAATTGATATACCTGCCATAATAAGGATTAACGCTGGAATAATCCCAGAAAGAAATCCGAATATCACCGTCACATCAGGGAACATAGTTCTCATAGTAACAAACGGTTCCGGAATGTCTCCCATTCTCACCATTTCAGACCACTCTCCAGACACTCCGAAGAAAGTAGCAACAGCAACAACCATTGATATAGCTGCAGATAATCCTACTATGAAAAGTATTGCACCAATAAATACTCTTATAATATCAACAGCAAACCTTGCTAATGGGCCAAGTGCTTTCCCCAATCCTGAAATCACCGCCGCAATAACTCTGAATGGGAAAAGTAGTATTTTAACAAGGACATTCTCCTCTCCTTCTTTTACATCAAGACTCTCTTTGATATTACTTTCTATATTGGAAAGTGTCACAGGCTCACCCTGCATTTGCATTTTCTCCGTAATTGTTGTTGCCTCTGGTGTGATGATCCAAAGCACTAAGTAAATAAAGAATCCAGACCCTCCTAAAAAGATTGAGAGCACAAATAAGATTCTAATCACAATAACATCTGTTCCAAAGTAAGCTGCCAGACCTGAAGCTACACCTCCAAGAACACGATCTTCCGAATCGCGATAGAGTTTCTTCGATTTCTCATCCTCCTCAATTTCCTCCTCTGGCATTACGATCCAAAGAATTATATATGCTATTAGTGTAAGCAACATGAAGCTTCCGAAGAATAGATTCACGAAAAACGCAATAAATATTAACCTAACCCAGATTGGATCAATATTAAAATAATGAGCTAAACCAGCAGCCACACCACCAATAACTCTCTTGTTCTTCGCCCTTGTTAACCTTTTAGACTTTGATGAAGATGTTGACGATTTCTTTTCATCACTTGAATCGCTACTTGACTGAGAAGTTGTAGAATCTTCTACTGTTTCTTCTACCAGATCTTCTTCATCTACATCAATCGTTGCATCAAAATCTGCAATTGTACCCATCGTAGTGATGAGACTTTCTACATCCTCAGATGTAATGACTTGTTTGTCATCTGTAAGTTTTGCAAGAAAAATCTCAGCAATCCTGCTTTCGATATCCTCTAGTATTTCCTTACTTTCCTCATAGTGCGAAAAATACTTCTGGATGGATTCCAGATAATTACTTAAACGGTCATAGCCATCCTCCTCTATATGGAATATGATACCGCTTATGTTTATGCTTATATTCTTTTTCATGATTAGTACTTAGTTATTATGGTTGTTGTTAGAAATGATTTGACCTGTAGAAGCCGATAATTCTGTCCAGGTTTCTCCTAGTCTGTCAAGAAATTCCTGACCAAGTTCTGTTAATGTGTAGTACTTACGTGGTGGACCAGAGCTCGACTCCACCCACTTGTAATCTACCAAACCTGCTTTTCGTAACCTGGTGAGTAACGGATACAAAGTACCCTCCACAACCATGATTTTCGCTGAAGTTAATTCCTCCAGCATATCAGAAGCATACACCTCACCTCTGGATATAATGTGCAGTACGCAAAATTCCAGTATTCCCTTTCGCATCTGCACCTGTGTATTTTCGATGTTCATTGTACATATTTTAAAAAATGAGTTTTTGACCTTTGCACAAGTATACGTGCAAAGTACCTTGCAAGACCAAGTACTAAGTAAAAAATATTAGCTTGTATTGTATTTTCTTTATTTAATTATATTTTATGCTTTAATAATTATATTTAACAGGCAATTTTGGACAGTTTTGAGTAGGGTAATTGCTTAATTAAATCGTTACAAAATGACTGGTCGCAATCAACAATCATGATCAACTCATAGTTTTAATAGGTCAATTGTCCGCAATCGTCGAAATGTGAGACAAATATTGAATTAGCAGTGTTCTATTAATAGCAAATGATGGCTAATTTCGTTGTTAGAGTAATGTTAAAGATGACAAACCGCTTGATTAAATTTATTGCCTGCACCATTCTGATGATAGCAGTATGGTCCTCTATTGTAGCTCAACCATATGGTAATGAATGGATAAACTTCAACCAGTCTTATTACCAATTTAAAGTAGCTGAGACAGGTGTGTACGTGATTGATCGTAATACATTATCTAACTCAGGGTTTCCTGTTGCAAGTGTTCCGGCATCAAGAATTCAAATATTTAGAAGAGGAGAAGAAATCGCTTTAGATGTAGCTACACAACCAGATGGAACTGTCGAATCAATCAGTTTTTACGCAAAAGCTAATGATGGAGCAGGTGATACTGAACTATATGTAGTTGCGGATGCTCAAATCAACCCAGCGTATAGCTTGTTTAGTGATTCCGCGTCATACTTCCTTACTTATTATCTTAATGATCAGGATGGGCTAAGAATGGATGACTACACTGAAGCCAACACAAGCGGAATTCCTGCTGAAAGCTATCACTTTAGGAGTGAAGTCAATGTATTTAGTTCGCAATATGCTCAAGGCGCTAAATATGGTAATGATAATGTGATTCTTTCAAGTCGTTATGATTTTGGAGAAGGCTGGACTGGGACCTTCTATCAGCTTAACCAATCTTCTTCCTATGAGTATTCATTTCCTAATCTTCTGAAAGATAGCCCGGACCCTTACATCAAGTTGCAAATAGTTGGAGGTAATAACCTGACACATGCTGTACAAATTGAAGTTGGTCCAAGTCTAGGTTCACTTAGAACTTTAAATACAGTAAACTTCTCAGGTTTCACCGCTAATTCTTTTGACGCCACCCTGCAGTGGTCAGATTTTGGTGATGATGGTTCGTTCGCAGTTCAAATCACTCCTCTGGGAGTAGGTGGGGCAGCTGACAGGATCTCAATAGCATCAATTGAAATAAATCTTTCTGAGCAATTTGAAATGAATTCAGAAGAAGAGAAGTATTTCAATTTGGAAGCCAATACTTCTGGTAAGTCATTTATCCGTGTTACCAACCCTCCAAGCAACACATCACTATTGGACATTACAGATGATAATGAGCCAATCAAAATAGGAGTAAATCAATCAGGCTCTCAATTTATTGGAGTCATAAGAAGTACTGCTGTTGAAAGAAATTTATTTGCTTACAGTACTACATCAAGCATTAGTGAGATAAATGAAGTGTCTTTTGATAATATTGACCCAGGTCAGTATAACTACCTTATAATCTCAAACCCAGCATTGCGCACTGGAGGTGATCCTGTGCAGCAGTATGCTAATTACAGAGAAAGTGAAAACGGAGGTTCTTATTCTGTTATTGTTGCTGAAATTCAAAACCTATTCAATCAATTCAACTATGGAGACCCCTCCCCTTTAGCCGTTCGACGGTTTGCTGATTATATGCTAGATGGTGGAGACCCAAGATATATGTTCATCATTGGGAAAGGCGTTACTGTTGACGCAGATTATTATCGTAAAGATCCTAACGCACTGGATTATGTTAACTATGTCCCTACGTTTGGATTGCCCGGAGGCGACATCCCATTTACTGCAGGACTTAATGATTCCCAATATGAATCAGAAATCCCAACAGGGCGAATTAATGTATTAGAGACATCTCAAATTACCAGCTATCTCAACAAAGTAATTGAAAAAGAAGCTACTCCTTACAGTGATTTTTGGTTAAAGAACACACTCCACTTAAGTGGTGGAAAATTCGTTTCTGAACAAGACTCATTCAGAGGGTTTATTGATGATTTTGAGGAAGTGGTCACAGGAGATTTTATGGGTGGTCAAAATAGCTCGTTCTCTAAAAACACCACTGATGAAACCGAATTCATCAATGTGACTGGAGTGGTTAATGACGGAGTTTCGTTGGTAACATTTTTTGGTCATTCCAGTAGTTATAGCAGCGATATAGAAATTGGAAACGTTTCGGATCCAGTTTTTGCATATCGCAATCAAGGTAAGTACCCGGTATTCCTGGTTAATGGCTGTAATGCAGGGGCAGTGTATAATGCTTCAGACTTTGTGGGATGGGGAGATGATTGGATTCTCACTCCGGATTTGGGAGCTGTGGGATTTATTGCTAGCGCGGGTCTGGCATTCTCAACAAACTTGAAGAGGTTCTCAGATCTATTCTATCGTTATTCATTCAGCGAGGAATCATCATTTGGAACTGGTATTGGGGACGCTATGCAGCTATCAGGTCGTGAGTTTATCAACTTATATGGGAATAGTGAGACTTCAATTGCACAGGTTCAACAATTCATTCTTAATGGAGACCCGGCTATTCAGATATTTGGAGCTCAGCAGCCTGATTATGATATTCAAGCAGATGATGTTGATTTTAAATCATTCAATGACGAATTAATCCTTGCAGAAACAGATTCGTTTTACGTTGAAGTAATTGTCAAAAATTTTGGAAGGTCTGTTTCTGAAGAACTAGAAGTATCCGCCATCAGGACTCTGGAAGATGGAACTGTAATTACCTATGACCCTCAATCCTTTGATCGGGTTTTATATCAGGACACACTCAATTATGTGATTCATCGCAATCCGCTGTTAAATGAAGGCGGGACCAGTAGATTTGAAATATTCATCGATCCACAAAACAATACAGAAGAACTAAACGAGGGTAATAACTCAGTTGTGGTTAATCTGGATATATTTTCCGGAAGTACCACCAACTTATATCCTACAAACTTTGGAATCGTTCCTGATGAATCTGTTGATTTAATATTTCAAACCTCTAGCCTGCTGAGTGAAGAAAGGAACATCCTCATTGAAATAGATACAACTTCTGATTTTTCGAGCACGTGGAAAAGAGAAAATGTAATTCTCACTAACCTAATTGCGGAATGGTCATTGGATTTCAATATTACTGATTTGCAAGATGGTACTGTATTCTATTGGAGAACCCGTTTGCAGGATCCTACTTCAACTGAAAGCGATGAATGGGTTGAAAGTAGCTTCACATACATTGAGTCAAGTCCAAAAGGATGGATGCAAAGTTCACAGGCACAACTTGATAAATTGATTAATAGTGGCGTAAACTTACAAGACAATAAACTCTGGGAGTTTCAAACCACGAACACTTCAATTGATATAACGACACATGGAAGTGAGTCTGGCCTCACATCGGATGATGTAGACGTAATTATCAATGAATTTGATTACACTGTGGTAAGTGTAAGTGAATTCGCACCATGTGCTAATAACACCTTAAATGTCATGGTCTTTGATAGAAGGTCTACTCAGCCCTATCAAGCAATCCCCATCAATGGTGCGGACGTGCTCAACAGATTGGTTTGTGGAAAACGACCTCAAGTCATTTACAACCTTTTAGAGCGAGATGTTACTGGTATTGATACAACCACCAGCAGCAACTCAACTCAACACCTTACCCAACTAATTGACAATGCAAAAGAGGGGGATCAGGTGCTCCTGTTTAATATGGGAAGAGTCAACTTCAGTCAATGGGATACTGATCTGCGTTTAAAATTAGAGGAAATAGGTATTGCGTCATCCAGTATTGATTTATTGACAGACGGACAACCTATAATTATACAAGGTAAGAAAGGTAGCTCTCCAGGTACCGCTTTAATTATTTCTGAAAACGGATCCTCCGATCCAATTCTACAGCAGGTGCTACAAAATGAAATTAACATCTCAGGTAGTGATGGTCTGGGTTCAATTAAGTCACTGAAAATTGGTCCCGCCACAAGCTGGATCAGGTTTGAACAATCAATTAACACAGAGGGAGCAGACAGTTTTGAGAGCTCAATAATAGGACTAGATACTGATGACATCAGAACTGAAATCATTTCAGATATTGTGGAAACAGAAAGAGACATTAGTATGGTATCCAGCAACGATTATCAATATTTGGAGCTAGACTTAACAATCATTGACGAAACAGAACAAACAGCTCCTCAACTTGATCAGTGGAAAGTGCTTTATGAGGAAACTCCAGATGCCCTGCTTATCAGTTTTAATGATAACTTATTTGTTAAGGAAGGAGAGATTGTAACAAATTCATTTGGGTTTTACAATTACGGAGACATCCCATTTGAAGGGTCTTTGGAAGTTGTGTACAGCTATTTTAATCAGTCCAGCCGAACTAACGTTCAAGATACCATTATGATAGATGCTCCTCTCCCGGGAGATACTACTCTATTTGAATTTGATTTTGAAACCATTGGGTTTGGTGGGTTGAATGATCTAACTGTTGATGTAAACACCAATGAAATTCCAGAATTGTATCTCTCTAATAACTCATTGAGGTACACCAGCCTTATTGAAGTTGAGCGTGATGAGATTAATCCAATTTTAGATGTTACTGTTGACGGGAAACATATCCAAAATGGAGAATTAGTTTCTGCTAACCCAACAGTGATTGCAAAAATCTGGGATGAGAACCCATTCTTATTGAAACAAGATACAATTGGTATTTTACTTTATTACATGCCTCCATGTGACAGTGGTTGTGATTTTACGCAGATCTACTTCAGTGATTCAAGATTATCATGGGAACCAGCAAGTGAGACTTCAGATTTTAAATTAACATTTAATCTAAGTGATTTGGAAGATGGGGTACATGGAGTTCGAATCCAGGCAGAGGATGCTTCTGGGAATCAAATCGGAGATCCATTTGAAACAAATTTTTCTGTAAACAGCCTCCCATTCATTTCAGACCTCAAAGCTTTCCCTAACCCTTTTTCAAATGGTGTGAGATTCTCTTTCAACGCTACCGGAAGTGTGGCTCCAGACTTCATCAGAATTCAGATTCTATCATTGCGAGGTACTCTGATAAGAGATATCACAATCGATGATCCTGATATCATGAATGTTGGACAGGTGACCACTCCTTTCATTTGGGATGGAACTGACAATACAGGATTACCATTAACAAACGGCATGTACTTCTACAAAGTCTTCATAGGAAGAAATGATGATCAGGAAGCATACGGATTCTTTGAAAATGCTGTCGGAAGGTTGATACTACTTCGCTAAAAATTCTATATTAGCCCCCATGAATAATGCCAGAGGATGGTTCCTCCTTTCTTATTTTGTCTTGTTAATTGCTGGGACGACTATCTATTTTTCAATTGAACATGGAGATGTAGTTATTTTCTTAAATCAAAACAGAACTGCATTTCTGGATTTTCTTTTAAGATATTGGACTTATTTGGGAGATGGAATATTTGTGGCAGGCCTTATCATTTTAATGCTTTTTGTTAAATATCGATACGCCATAATTCTATTAATCATTGGGATTGGTCAAGGTTTAATGAGTTTGGTCCTCAAAGTTTTTGTTTTTGGTAAAGTGCCAAGACCGGGAAAGTTTTTTGAAGATAAATATGCACTAGATTTAATAGATGGAGTAACAATGAATCATTATTACTCATTCCCGTCAGGACATACAATGACTGCATTTTCCATTGGATTGTTTCTGAGTGTGATCAGCAAACAGAAATATCTGGGGTTAATTTGGCTGATTTATGCATTTTTAGTTGGTGTTTCCCGAATATACACGCTTCAACACTTTTTCAGAGACACACTGGCAGGTTCATTTGTAGGGATCCTGGTAACCTTATTGGTATTCCAGCTATTCAGGAAAAAAACGAATGCAAACTGGCTGGATGGATCCCTTTTAAAAAAATAAGTTAATTGAAGTGCATTAGAACATTGAAGACAACTTCATAGCTACACTCATGTCACCATCTATCTTCATTTTCCCACTCATGTAAGCCATCATAGGGTTTAAGTTGCCACCCATTAATTTCTCAAAATTTCCGATTTTCATTCTGATTGTGCAATCCGCTCCTTTTTCATCGTTTGATACAACAGTAGGAGATTGAGTATCATCAAGGTGAATCACACCTTCTTCGAATTTAAAGTTAACAACAGATTTTAGACTCCCTGATTTTCTTTCTGCTAGTTTTTTTACTTTATCTGTAGCTTCAGCTAATGTCATTATTTTAGGTTTATGTTATTATATATTGTCCTTTGGTAACAGCTCAATTTCGTAAAGGTTTGGCCATAATTTCCCGGTCACATAAATTTTAGCAGTCTCAGGATCATAAGCTATTCCATTCAAAACATCTGTTTTACCTCCGTAAGATTTAGGGTCAAAAATACCCGTTAAATCAATATCTCCAACTACTGCTCCGGAATTTGGATCAATAATAACAATGCGATTGGTAGTATAAACATTGGCGTATATTAAGCCATCAATATTTTCGAGTTCATTCAGTTGACTCACTTTACCATTGTTGTCATAAACCATTTTCTTATCCAGCTGTTGAAAATCTCCGGGATCACGAAAATACAAGTATTCAGATCCATCAGACATTACCAACGAATTACCTAAAGTGGTGAGGCCCCAACCTTCTGTGTCATATTGGTAGGTATTAATCTTTTCGAAATTGGAGTTGTATACAAATGCCTCCTGAGCTTGCCATGTCAGTTGAAATATTGAATCCCCTCTATTAGCGATACCTTCACCAAAATACTTGCTATCTAGTTTGATTGATTTCTTTACTTCACCGGTTGCTATTTCCACTTTCCTCAACGTACTTGACCCATTTTGCCCTGTACTCTCATAGAGAAATCCTCCATCCACATACAATCCTTGTGTGTAAGCGCCTGGATCGTGAGGAAAGGTATTCTTAATCTCGTAACCATATTTTTGAGGTGCATCGGGTAAAACAATGACTTTCGGAATATGAGTTTCTTTCTTCCCACTCTTCAGATAAACATTAAGAAATAACCTTGGTATTCCAACACCAGTCATATCAGAATTGATACTTACCTGAAGATTATTACCCTTGATTACCTGATCTTTATAAAGTAAGGAGATTGAATCTATTTGGGTAGAGTCTTTCTTAGCGGCAACTTGAAAAGTAATCTCTTCTCCAAGACTAAACTTTTGATTAATGGACGGAGATACGATCTTGGTTTGCTTTTTTATTGGCTTTGGTCCTTTTGGTCTATCGGGATCTTTAGAACAACCCTGAACCAATAAGACTACCAAACTCAAAATGAAAAGTGGTTTAAATAATTTCATCTTCAAGATTAATAGTTGATTATATCATCTGAGGCAATAACGCACAAAATGCTCCATATGTTCTTCCTATAATTTCGTTCTGGAAGCTACTGGTTTGGAGTGCGGTTTGTAAAATATTTTCAATAGCCTAGGAATTGTGAGTCCCTGATAAAGTATAGACACTACCACTACTACATATGTAAGTGTTACAATTACATCTTTACCTTCAAAAGGAGGAAGCGATAATGAGAGGGCAATTGGGATTCCTCCCCGTAAACCTCCCCAGGTGAGCACACCTATACTGTGGGCTTCAAACTTCCGCCGTGTTGACATTATACTAACTGGCACAGCTACACTTATCATTCTAGCGATAAGTACAATGATAAACGTTAAAAATCCTGCACCGAAGTAATCCAGTCTATTTGGAATTACAAGCATTTCAATACCAATCAGTACAAAAAGCATCGAGTTCAGTGATTCCTCAATTAGGTTCCAAAATTTAAATACATAGTCGCCTGCTGCGTTTGATAGATGTCCACTTGTACCTTCATTACCAATAACTAATCCCATCACTACTGCAGCTTGCTTAGCAGAAACATGAACAAAATCTGCCAGGTAACTACCAACCATCACTAATGCCAACGTCACAAGTATCTCAACTTCAACTGCGTCATTGTCAATGTACTTTAATAGGTTATATCCTAAGTATCCTAAATAAAGACCGATGAATAATCCTCCACCTATGTCAGCTGTAAATACATATAGTACATCTCCCAAATTCAGAGCGTGATCTTCACTTGCATGTGCCAGATCCAAAAGTGTCAATGCTAGTACTACGGCGATTCCATCATTAAATAACGACTCTCCTGAAATCCTTACTCCTAAGTTTTGTGATAGATTAAATCTTCTAATGGTAGCAGTTACAGCAATTGGGTCTGTTGGTGATATAAGGGCTCCAAATACAAGACAGTAAAGGAGATCCACCTGTATATTGATAAAACTTAAAAGATAATAAACACCAACACCAATGATTGTAGTAGACAGAACTACCCCTACAATGGCCAGAATTAGCACTGGGGTGCGTTCTTCGGCTAATTTCTTAAAATCTATTTGGAGTGCTCCTGCAAAGAGCATAAAACTCAAAACGAGCTGGTAGAGGACCTCTGTAAAATCAAATTCAGAGACGACCTCCCTCATTCCTTCCTTAAACTCCGGGGAAATCCACCCAACAAGGAGAATAATCAATGACAGAAATAGCGCCATTATCATCAAACCAATAGATGACGGAAGCTTTAGAAAGTACGTATTTATAAATATAAACAAGCCCGACATAAAGACGAACAGGGCTAGTATATCAAGAGTTTCCATATATTCAACTCAGTGCTTTGATTCCCGGTAATAATTTTTAAAATGAATCCAGTCGCAAAATAACCAAATATCGTTTGGAATAGTGACTCCTTTCGGAAAAACGATACAAAATTTACAAATTTTGCTACTGCTAAAGGGTGGTTTACTGCCCTAAAGGTAGGTAAAAATATTAAGTATTAAAATTATCACTTGAACGCAGGCTTACCAAAGAGCCTATAAATGAGATAGATATGACATAAATCCAATGAATTTTGTGGGGAGTAATTACAGATGGGCACAAAAAATAAAATCTGTACCAAATGACTTCATCTCTTGAACAAATATTCAAGTGTCATCCGATACAGATTCACAATTTTCTAAAACAAATACTATTGAGCAGCTCTTTGAGCCAATAGCATCCTTCGTACGTTATAAAATGTGAAAACTGTTAAGCTGATTGAAAAGACTAGTAATATCATTTTTCCACCTGTTTAATTCTAAAATAATTGTATTCCTTTAAAGCTGTATATCTAAATTACACATTTTGGAGCTTATTATTGCCTGCATTTCTATGAACAGGTCATATTTTACGATGAACATGGGAAAATTAACGATAAACAAAATTGACAATGTTATCAGTTAAAAACTTATCATACCGTTATGAAGCATCAAACCCAATTTCCTTCTCAGATTTTTCTGTTGAGGAAGGTGGGAAATTGTTAATTCTAGGTGATTCCGGTAAAGGAAAAACTACATTATTACACTTAATTTCAGGATTACTCAAATCCCAAAATGGCGAAATTCAACTTGATGACACCTTGATTAATGACCTGAAAGAAACTGATAGAGACCATTTTCGAGGTAAACATATTGGACTGGTATTTCAAAAACCACATTTATTAAGTGCTCTAAATGTTCTTGACAACCTGCTTCTGTGTCAATTCCTTGGAGGCCTCAAAAAAGACATGAATAAAATAAAGTCACTGTTGGAAGAAGTCGGTTTGGGTGATAAAGCTCATGCCAGCATTTCTCAACTGAGCCAGGGACAAGCACAAAGGGTATCAGTAGTTAGAGCTTTATTGAATGACCCTAGATTAATTCTAGCAGATGAACCAACCAGTAGTCTGGATGATGACAATGCAAAATCAGTACTTGAAATTCTGCAGAAAAAAGCTCAAGAAAACAACTCAGTACTAGTCATTGCCACTCACGATCACCGTGTTAAAGAATCCATCTCAAACTATCACACACTATGAATTTAATATTACTGAGCTGGAACTACATCCGGTCTAAACCGCTCAACACTTTATTGAATGTGATGCTTCTGAGTCTTGGTTTAGCTATCATTCTAGTAATCATGCTGATTTCATATCAGCTTCAGGATAGAATCACAAGAAATGCCAAAGGAGTTAACCTGGTCGTAGGGGCTAAAGGAAGTCCATTGCAATTAATATTATGTAATGTCTATCATATTGACTTCCCTACCGGAAACATCCCATTAAAATCAGCAATTGGTCTCTCAAAAAATTCCCTCATTAAAAAGAGTATACCTCTCGCATTAGGTGACAGCTACAAAGGAGTAAGACTAGTAGGTTCTACTCCCGACTACTTAAATCTTTATGAAGCTAAAGTCAGTGATGGTAAAATTTGGGATAAAAAACTGGAAGCAGTTCTTGGGTTCCAGGCTGCTCAGCAACTTCAGTTGAAAATTGGGGATGAATTTCAATCTGAGCATGGAATGTCTGCAGGAGGAATGGAACACGATGACGAGCAACCATTTAAGGTAGTAGGGATCTTAGAACCTTCTGGGACAGTCCTGGATAATTTAATATTAACCAGTATAGAAAGCATTTGGGAAATGCATAGCCACGAAGAAGAAGATCATGATCATCACCATGAATCTGACTCAATGGTCACAGAACTTGGAATCACCTTCCCTCTTGAACACCTTGAAGAAAAGGAAATTACCGCCATGATCATACAGTATGCAGGACCAATGGGTGCTGTTCAACTTCCAAGACTTATAAACAAAAACACAAACATGCAGGCCGCTTCACCGGCATTTGAAACTGCCAGGTTATTTACTTTAATAGGAGTAGGTGTCGAAGTAGTAAATGGTTTTGCTTACCTGATTATGCTAATTGCGACTTTAAGCATATTTATTGCGCTATATAATTCTCTGAAAGAAAGAAAATATGATCTGGCAATAATGAGGTCAATGGGAGCTTCAAGGAAATTATTATTCGTCCATATTACTTTAGAAGGACTAATTATTACATTTTTTGGTGGTTTGGCAGGGATTTTGGTTTCACATTCTGCAGTAGAAATAATTGGAAAATTTGTCTTGTCAAGCGGGTCTCAGGCTGGGGTAACAGGATTTGTATTCCTAAATGATGAACTTATAGTCATTGCTATTAGTTTTGTGGTCGGAATAATTGCTTCGATCATTCCTGCGATTAATGCGTATAAGACAGATATCTCAAAAGTATTGGCAGAAGGATGAAATTATTAACAACATTAACATTAACATTAACTATAATCAGTTTTGTGGCCCTAGGGCAAGACAGAATTCAATCCATAAAAAACTGGAAACAATTAGCGGAAGTAGAGTTTATAAAAAGCAACGACGGCTATGCAGAGATTTACCTTCCTTCATTTTCAGCTGGCATCAAAGCACTTGAAGGAAAGGAAGTGACTTTGCAGGGCTATATTGTTCCGAATGATGGTCTATTCAAAAGTGATGAGTTTATTATTTCCTCTCTTCCATTGGCTCAGTGTTTCTTCTGTGGTGGTGACAGTGGACCAGAGTCTGTTGCATATGTATTCCCCCAGGAACCTATCAAATACACAGCTAAAACAGTAACAGTTAAGGGCAAACTGGAACTAAACGAAACCGACAGCAACAAATTACTTTATACATTAAACAACGCAACTGTAGAGATTGTAAACAATTAAAACATGAAAAACCTTTTACTCCTTTTATTCGCAGTAACATTATTTGCCTGTGGCCCAAAAGAATCTGAAACACTTTATGATGAAGTGATGCTACTTCACGATGAGGTAATGCCCAAAATCGGTGATATCAGAAAAGTTGAAAAGTCACTAAAAGCAGAAATGGAGCAGCTTATCGCTGAAGACAGCACTGCTGATTTGTCAAACCTGGAAGCTGACCTTACTGCGGCTCAAAACGCAGGATCCGGTATGATGGAGTGGATGCGTGGATTCAAAGCGGATGAATTAGAATCAATGTCCGAAGAAGAGAAAGTAGCATACCTAAAGGATGAGAAAGTCAAAATCCAAAAGGTGAACCAAGACATTAAAAATGTATTAGGCATAGAAGAAAAATAGTCTCTCCTATTTACATTCCTGAAGGGCTTTTTGAGTTGTGTTTACATCAATAAGCCCTTTTTTGTTGCCCCAGCTATTTTTGATGTAAGTCACAATCTCAGCAATCTCTAATGCTGTCAAATCTAAATGTGCAGGCATAGGTTGATTGTATGTTTGTCCATTCACAACAATCTCTCCAATCTGACCTTTCTTTATCAGACAAGCAATGTTATTAGCATCATTCAGAAGATAATCTGATTTAGCCAATGGAGGAATCAAGCGCCCCATTCCCTCTCCCTCTTCTTTGTGGCAGTTCTGACAGTGCGTTTGATAGAGAATCTTTCCTTGAACATAATATTGCTTCATCTTGTTCTGAGTAGCATTATCCATCCCTTCATATATTGCTTCACCCCCTGGAGGCGAAACACATGAAATAATAGCTATACATACAGTAAAGATTAGTACAAGACTATTCAGCTTTTTCTGCATTGGTCTCATCTAAAAGTTTTCGAATATCACCCATCAAACGATCCACCTGATCAGATTCAGTACCATCATATACTCCGCGAATTCTTTTCTTGGTATCAACCAAAAAGAAAGCTCCACTGTGAATATACCCTCCTGGTGCAGTATCATCTTCCGTAGTGGTTATCATATAACTAGACTCACTTAGATTGAAAATCTCATCTTTATCGCCAGTTAAAAACCTCCACTTATTATCGGCTACCCCTAGTCTTTCAGCATAATCCTTCAATAACGCAACCGTATCATATTCGGGATCAATCGAGTGTGACAAAATCATCAAGTCATCAGTAGCCTGAAATTCGTTGTAAACCCTCAGCATCTCTGTTTTCATAATTGGGCAAATTGAAGGGCATGACGTAAAGAAAAAGTCTGCCACATAAATTTTACCTTCTACAGTTTCCGGAGTAACAACAGCACTATCCTGATCAAATAACCTGTAGTAACCTACAGTATGAGGAACTGTATCGTAAACAGTCTCTCCATTAACTATTCTTTCAGTAATCTTCGTATTTCCAACAACCGGTAATTTCTGCTTATCACTTACCTCTCCACATGCTACCAGGGCCACAATAGCAGCCA
>JANSWY010000022.1 GCA_024743255.1 bacterium
CCCCTACAATGACCAATCAAATGGTTTCTCTTTTCAAATCACTCCGTATAATGTTCAGAGAGAAGGTATTGTTACCCTTGGGGGTGATGTTTCAGATAACTGGGATAACAAGTGGTTTAGTGAAGTAACAAGACACGAGGATAGGTTTGTTGTTGAAATGGCTATTCCGTTTAAATCATTTAGATACAACAGTGTGGCAACCTGGAACATCAATTTCCTTAGAAATCATCCACTTATAAATCAAAGAAGCACGTGGATTCAAGTTCCAATTCAATATAGGTCTAGTGATCTCAATTACAGCGGCAAACTAGTTTGGGATCAACCTCCTAAACCAACCAAGTCAAATATTGCATTAATCCCTTATGGAATTACCGAAAGCATTTCTGACTTTGAGAATGACGAACCTACTAAATATGATGCGGATGTGGGATTGGATGCCAAGATAGGCTTAACTCCATCTTTGAACCTGGATGTTACTGTAAACCCGGACTTTTCACAAGTTGAAGTTGACCAGCAGGTAAATAACCTTGGACGATTTGAAATATCATTTCCGGAAAGAAGGCAATTCTTTCTGGAAAACCAGGATTTGTTTGCCAGAAATGGATTCCCAAGAAGCAGACCGTTCTTTTCCAGAAGGATCGGGATTATAGGATCCGGATCTACAGCAAAGCAGATACCTATTTTAGGTGGAGCCAGGCTTAGTGGTAAAATAGGGAGAGATTGGAGAGTCGGATTACTAAATATCCAGACAGGAAGCGATGAAATTGAAGATGAGGAAGAAGGTCTTGAGACTTTCCCAGGACAGAACTATACTGTTGCAGTAGCACAGAGGCAATTGGGAAGATCTAATATCGGGGCGACATTTGTAAATCGCCTGGGAACTAATTTTGATGCGAATGATACCACTATTACCTCCACTAAATACAACAGAGTTTTTGGATTTGATTACAACCTGGCAACCAAAAATAATCGTTGGGAAGGGAATACATATTTACATAAATCATTTACCCCAGACGTAGATTCTAAAGACTATTCTTCAGGGGTATTTCTTGGATACAGAAGGAGGAATTTTAGAGTAGGTTACTTCCAGGTGATAGTTGGTGAAAACTATCAGGCTGATGTTGGTTTTGTTCCAAGAACAGGAATAGGAAGTTTTGGAGGGTTTGCGAATGGCTCGTTCTATCCAGAAAATGTTGATGCAATTGTTAGTCATGGCCCAGAAGCCAATTACAATGTAATTACTGACGAAAATTTTAATATCCTTGACAAAGAATTAAGCTCTTCGTACAACTTTAATTTCAGTAATACTTCTCGAGTTGGTGTGGGGTATAACTGGAGCTTCATTACACTCACCAATAGTTTTGCTCCAAATGGAATTGAGGCCGATTCATTGTTAGAAGGTGAAATCTATAAATTCGGCAGTTACAATCTGTTCTTTCGAAGTGACAATAGAAAGCTATTCAACTTCAATACTTTCGTAAGTAATGGTAAGTTCTACAATGGAGAGAGGACCAACATAAGGATGAACCTCAGCTACAGAATCCAACCAATCTTTAGATCTACCTTAAGGATAGACTACAATAATATCAGGTTTGATAACGAGTTCACTGACATTGAATATTTGTTGATAGGTTCAAGGTTTGATATCACTTTCACCAATAAGCTATTCCTTACCAGTTTCTTCCAATACAACGACAGAGATGATAACTTCAATATCAACGCAAGGTTACAATGGAGATTTAAGCCTGTGTCTGATATATTTCTGGTGTACACAGAGAATTATGGAGGAGATGTCTTTACGGAAGATGGAATCCCGAGATTCCAGAATGGCTTTCAGAGGAATCGGGCAATTGTAATGAAGATTACTTACTGGCTAAATCTATAAAAGAAAAAACCGGGGTGGGACCCGGTTTTATTGTGATTTTAATGCAGTGCCAATATCTGTTATAAGTTTCTTGGACACTTTTCTCGGGTTATCAACCTTGTAAGCTTCTAATGCTTTCAATGCTTTCCCGCCAATTTCATACAGACCTACAGGGTTTCTATCAAAATTGTAGCTCCCTAATACATAATCCAATTCTGATTGGATCTGATCTTCAATACCTAGAGATTCTAGTTTCTCTTTTGCTTCAACACAAGCTTTCTCGATTTTTTGTTCTGCGCTTACTGCCATGATGCTAAATGGTTAAATTTAATATTTTCACAAAATTATAAAAACACTTATGAATTATCCAAAGTTTTGATTGATTTATTAACAACCATCTAATAATATTAACTATTTGTTATCAATTTGTGTTTTCTCATATGATAATGAATAACCGCAAACCATATTGGTGGAACAATTGACAATAACATCATTCCCGGATAACCAGTAGGCATTTGCGGACTATCCTCCATGTGCCGTAAGATTTGGTATTTTCTATTTGCCATAAAATGATGATCTGAGTGTCTGGAAAGTTCAAAAAGTAATAATCTACCAATCATATGG
The DNA here is from genome assembly GCA_024743255.1 of bacterium. Lineage (GTDB taxonomy): Bacteria > Bacteroidota > Bacteroidia > Cytophagales > Cyclobacteriaceae > JANSWY01. The sequence continues at coordinate 2,489 of JANSWY010000022.1, forward strand.
TCACTATTCCAGGAATGAGCAGGTAACACTCTCTCATATCGATCATCAGAAATTTTATTTCTACTTAAGCCGTAGTGCTCTATATAATTAACAGTCTCAAGCAACAAAAAGCCAAAAACAGCACTTGAAACGAAATATAGCATCACAACCCATCCAAAAAAGTAATAAACCGCAGCAACTGCCATGATTTGAATCAATTGGAACTGTAGCATCTCATTCTTCAAAGAGAATTTCGCAGCTCCTATCTTATTCATTCTTTCAAATTCCAGATTCCAGGCACTTCTATAAGCATTGACAACCGACCTAACCCAAAAAGCATACAAACTTTCGCCAAACCTTGCAGATGAAGGGTCTTCCGGAGTACTTACTTTTTTGTGGTGCCCTCTATTGTGTTCAATAAAGAAGTGCATGTATAAAGAAGTGAGCAATAGTACCTTTGACATAAACTGCTCATACTTCGTATTTCTATGGCCCAATTCATGAGCTACATTAATCCCAAATACACCACACATAATCCCCATCGCAGAAACCCGTCCAACAGTCTCCCACCACAGAAGGCTTGCATCATTAACTCTGTAAAAGAATAATATCAGAAATCCCAAATGCACTGGCAGAATCAAGTAAAGTAGGAAATCATAAATTCTATCCTTCTTCAAAGACTCCTCTTCTTCTTCTGAGAGATTAGATGTAGCAGCTGGAAAAAATAATTCCAATAAAGGAATAACAGCAAAGGAGTAAATGAGTGGGAGAAATGTCCAGATCCCTTTGAAATAGAAAGAAATATAGACTGTCAATGGCAGTGTAAAAACCATCAGGTACTTCAATGCTCGCATAAAACTGGCTTCTTTAATTAATACTTAAAAGTTACAGGATAAACGCGAAATAAGGAAGATTACAATTCTAATTTTCCGATACCTATAAAGTAGCCGATACGAAAACCAACTACATAATTACTGGAAGTATCAGGAATTCCAGATGACCGATCTCCGAAATCTATGATATTAGTAAGGCTGTAAGAAACTTCGCCGGATAGATGTATAATCCCAAAACCAAACTCTCTCCAAATTCCAACTTCTCCTACAACACCAAATCCTTTATTAAAGTCTTTTCCAGGATCATATTCAAAAACATCTGACGATCCAACATTGATAAATTCGCTTTCCGGGTCATCATCTTCAGGAGTACCATTGGTATCCACATTCTGGATAAATTCCCCATAGATTCCTGGAGATAAAAAAATCTTCAATTTCCCCTTGCCTGCATAGACAATCGCTGAGAAAGGTACTGTGAGATAGTTTAATCGAACATTATAGTCTCTGTGCCCATTTGGGAATTGTTGGATATATCCTTTTTGTTGGTAGTTAGCACCGAGTTGAACAGCTGTATTCAGAAAGCTTTTTCTTTTATGAGGGAAATACTTAACTGCAACTCCACCAAAAACACCAGGAATTACAGTTGTTCTGATATTAGTTGGAAACGCCAGGTGATTAAAATAAACACTGGAGAAGTTACCCCCCGACAAAACACCAATATGGGTTCTGCTTTGAGCAACTCCAGACTCAATTGTTATTAACAGTAGGATTACTCCTATTATTTCTTTCATCTATTCTTTCTTTCTCTAAGCTCTTGGCCAGAGATTAATTTTATTCTTCTGCGTGATACTTTAATCTTGCTCGCTCAAAATTTCACTTTGCAATTTTACCTTAATTTTGTCTTTTTATATCCTCTAACCATCTGATTATTTGAGTTTCAAATTTAATTCCCAGAAAAGCGGATAGCTAAAAGACTGCAAATACTAACGTTTATTGATTAAATTTATGAGATAGACCGAACAAAAATTATTCACAATTTGTAGAGTGTTAAATAATTACTTCGATTATGGCAAAAGCGACTCCAGAATTAATCTCAGCATTGCAAAGAACAATTACCAATCTTGAAAAAGGATCACCATACGAGTGGGGACATATGGGTAGTTGCAATTGTGGAAACCTGGCACAGGAAATCACAAAACTTTCCAAGCAGGAAATTCATGAATATGCCATGAGAGGTAGAGGTGACTGGAATGATCAAATCATGGATTTTTGTCCGACTAGTGGGATGCCTATGGATCTTCTTATAAGTCAGCTCCTGGAATTTGGGCTTACCAGAGAAGATTTAATGAATCTGGAAAAACTTCGTGATCCTGAAATTCTTGAGCGACTACCGAAAGATCAGAAATATCTGAAACACAATAATAAATCCCATGTAATTCTGTACATGAAGACATGGATGAGGTTACTTGAAGAACAACTCGCAAATTCCATTTCAATAGACATATCGATTAACGAAACAGTAACAGTTTGATAAACAAGTACCAGTCTGATTTTTCATTGAGGAAACTACATTTACCTCATGAAATATATAGACCTGGACGAGGATACTGATATAGTAGACTTCACTGATGAATTTATGGACGATGAACCATCCGTAAGAATAATTGTTGAAGACCTTGCTGAAAACGATGATGATTACGATCTTCGAAGAATTGAAGATTTATAATATTGGTTCACGAGTATTTTAAGAAAGAGATAGACGGGGCAAAGATTCTTGTACAAATTAATCCTAAAACTTTCGAAGGTTTAGAATTGATTGTACACCCCGATAACCACATTGAGAAGACTCCAAGGGAGTTTGACGAGGAGATTTACGAAGATTTAGAGGCTGATGAATTCATTAGATCCAGCCCGATAGAATTTAATCTGTATTTAAAAGGAATTTTTTAGAGCCATGCCATTGGTATTTAGCAATTAATTATACCTTTGCGCTGGCAACTGGTACGACCAGCTCCTGCTGAATCCCCCAGGCCTGGAAGGGAGCAAGGGTAAGCGGTTGAGCGGTGCGATATCAGTTGCTATTTTTCTTTACACATCCCCCTCTTTTATCATCAGTACTTTATTAGATTTGCATCAAATTTTACACAAATCTTATAATCATACCTTAGATGAAATTTTTCATAGACACAGCCAATTTAAATGAAATTCAGGAAGCCTACGATCTTGGTGTTCTTGATGGAGTAACTACTAATCCTTCCCTAATGGCAAAAGAAGGAATCACAGGAGAAGATAATATCAGAAAACATTACAAAGACATCTGCAACATTGTGGATGACAATGTGAGCGCGGAGGTTATTTCTACTGATTATGAAGGAATGTTAAAGGAAGGTAGAGAATTGGCGAAGATTGACGACAAGATCGTTGTTAAAGTTCCAATGATCAAAGATGGTGTAAAAGCAATCAAGCAATTCACTGCTGAAGGAATTAGAACGAACTGTACACTTATTTTCAACGCTGGACAAGCTATTCTTGCAGCTAAGGCTGGAGCATCTTACGTATCTCCGTTTATTGGTAGATTAGATGATATTTGTACAGATGGATTAACATTAATTGAGCAAATCGTTCAGATTTATGACAACTACGGTTTTGCAACCGAGGTTCTTGCTGCATCTATCAGACATAACATGCACCTTATCCAGTGTGCTGAAATTGGTGCTGATGTAGCAACTTGTCCGCTGAACGTTATCACTGGATTATTGAAGCATCCACTTACTGATAGTGGATTAGAGAAATTCTTAGCGGATTACCAAAAAGGTAACAATTAGTCGAATTTAGAGTTTCCTTAAAAGGACTGATTTTTTATTCAATGTATATCATTAAAGTAAAGGGAAAAGCCAAAATACCTGACTACATTCAGCTTCGTGATGAGCAATTTGTATTAATCGCTTACTTCAGAGCTGACCGTCCTTTGAAGAAACTTGAAAAATATGGACTGGAAGGTAAGGAGGATGCATTGCAAAATGTGATCAATTCCTTACCTTTCGGTAAATTACAGAAATTAACAATCTGATTTTTTAGTACATGTCGTTTTCAGATCTTCCAATTATAAGAGTTCAGGATGCCACTATTTTTCAGGAAAATAATGCAGTTCTGAATCACATCAATTTTGAAATCAACAAAGGTGAATTCGTTTACCTGGTAGGAAGAACTGGAAGCGGTAAATCCTCTCTACTGAAAACACTTTATGCTGATTTGGCCCTGAGAATTGGAGAAATCACTGTTGGAGATTATCAAATCCGAGACATTAAGCTAAAAGATAGGCCCTTCTTAAGAAGAAAAATCGGGATAGTATTCCAGGATTTTCAATTACTCCCTGACAGATCTGTAACAGATAATCTCCTGTTCGTCATGAAGGCCACCGGCTGGAAAGACAAAGCAAAGATGAAATCCAGGTTAGCTGAAGTTTTGATGAGAGTTGGCCTTGGAGCAGTATCCACAAAAATGCCTCACCAACTATCAGGCGGAGAACAACAACGTGTTGTAATCGCCAGAGCGCTTATTAATGAACCTATGATTTTAATTGCCGATGAACCTACAGGAAACTTAGACCCTGAAGTTTCTGACGGTATTTTCAAATTGTTCCTTGAGATTAATAGAAGCGGAACTGCAATTTTAATGGCGACTCACAATCATCAATTCCTGGAGCAATACCCTGCAAGAATCCTGAAATGCGAAAAGAACAAGCTTTTAGACTCTAATGTTGAGCAATTTGAGTTGACTGGTATTTATTAACTATTGCTTGATAAACTTCCCAACATCCAGTACCTGGGCTCCACTTATAATTCGGAATATATAAATCTCATTGCCTCCCAGAAAAGATACGTCAACACTTGTTTGATTGGCACCAGATTTTTCGATTGTACGTTCCAAAACTTTACGACCGGCTAAATCTTCAATAACAAGTACTGAACCAAAAAGCAATTCTTGATCAGTCTGAATAATTAATTTATCTACTACCGGGTTGGGATAGAGCCTAACTTTAGAGTTTAGAGTATTAGTTCCTGTTATCACAGCATTTTCACAGTCTTCAAAGCACTCAGAACAACCCAAGTTGCCAGGCAAATCTTCAATAGCCTGATCCATCCAATTGATTCTATCTGCCATAAAATCTTTCAGCATTTGGACTTCTTCCTCATATGTAAGACCGGAATGATTATTCCCCCAAACTGCCTCTTCAAGTGGAAAAATTTCAAAATTTCTGTCTTTAGCCTCATCCAGTAAAGTGGTGTAACTATCAATAATCGTGTTAAAGGAGCTCTCACTTATAATCTCCTGACGCAACGCAGACCATCTTTCTTTCAAACAAGAATTGTAGTACTCATCTGTCAGCAATTTTTCCCACCAAAACGGCACACCATCTGGTAGCTCATTAAAAACCCAGTTTTCCGGTTGTGCCGGCCAATCACCAAATCCAATATTCACTCCTCCACAGGATAAATTAAAATCCCATATCGGTCCCATGGTGAGTTTGCCGCCTTCACTATCCTTGTCCTTGTACATGTATGTACTCAAGCGATAAGCATCCAGATTTTTTGTTAGCTCACTGATGATGAAGTAATCGATGAAACTAGGGACGTTAGCATATGCTCGGTATCCAGTTTCTTCATCGAGCAGTGGTCTGTTTGCTAAAGCATTTTGAAAATCATTTAAATAATTCTTGATGTAATCCCTTTGAGTTTGCGACATGTCTTCAGGATCCGGATAATAGTAGTTGTAATAGGACAAGCCAAATCCAAAATCCGCAGGCCAGGAATATAAATCATCCTGCAGTCTATCAATCCGCATGATATATCCACCAGTTAAATCATCTCCAGAATTCTCATCCGGATTTAGCTTAGAGATGTCAACACGATTCTTATCTCTTTTTATTCTTTCCACCAATAAATAAACCCCGCGGTATTCTCCATTCAACACTAACTCACAAAAATGAGTTCTTGGAGTATATCTCCCAAGTGCAGATCCTACATCATAGACAAACGCATTTTTCATCAACGTCTTATCTGCATATGGCCCGTGTAATACCCAGTCATTCTCTTCTGGTAGTCCCAATAGCGAGACATTATTATTTTCTCCAGTGCTGAGTTGTGTTTCGAGCGTATACCCTTTTTTCTCATAGTTTTCCCATGAAGAAGATCCCCTACCCTTTATAGATATTAGGCCATCATAATCGTTGAAAGGCCCATCAATAGAATTGACACCATCTGCATTATCAACGATTTTCATATCCGCAACGATCCTATCTTTTGTAATTTCTATCGCATTCTCAGTATCAATAATTATAATAGGTAAGTTGCTGCTTGTGAATTGTGCATTTGATTGGATGGTGACTAACACAACCAGTAGTAAAGAAAAAATCAGATGGTTTGCTCTTGTGAAGGTAATATTTGAAATAGACATATAGTAATTTAATCAAATCACTAACGAACAAGCTGATTTAATACCACCGAATTGTTGGATTTTGGCTTATGAGAAAGAGATGATGTATTGTAAACCAAAAAATAACCCCGTCTGAACCGTAGATTCTCCCATTGATCGAACAGTATTGGTAGATGACTGTATTATTAAGTACATTCAGAATAGTTATTTCTTTTTATGAAATAGCCACCCGGAAATGCTGAACGAACCAAAACAACTAAACGTATCTCGCTTATTAGTAGCTACCATTCTTCTAATCCTTATTCCCTTAATAAGTGTTAGTGGCCAGGATATTTTTGAATACAAAGGTTCAGAGGAAGTAAGACTTACAGGGAATTGGCTTTTTAAGTACGCAGAATCGGAAGAAGCTCTTCATTCTTTACAGTTTGAACCTCATCAGATACCGAATATCTCTTGGGTCCACTATCCAAACAAAGATTATACTAAAGACGGAATTGGAATATACAAAACAACCATTATCAACCAAACAAGTGATGAAATTGGCATTCTGTTTCCATTTGTAGTTCTGGAATATGAGATTAGGGCAAATGGTGAGCTGTTATACGAAACAAAAAACTTCACTAAACCCAACCATAAGAAAGGCTTACCAGCCAGAATTCGGGGATTCTTTAAACTACCAAAATCGGATACAATCAACCTTGAGGTGACTATTAAAAATGATATCACCAGAGAACCTGGAATTAATCTTAGTCCAATAGTAAATTCATTTGAAAGACTTCAGGCATCTGAAGAGAAAAGGCAAATCTTTGAGTATACTGGTATTGGTATTCTATTTATAATTGGTGTTTACCATCTTGTATTATACGGATTTCTAAAATCCAGATCAGCACTATGGTTGGCGTTAACAGCATTAGCAATTGCACTGCGCGCCACAGTAGTTTATGATGGCTTTTTCCTTTTGTACAATCTGATACCAGATTTAACATTCAGCTTTGCCAAAAGAATCGAATACTTTGCTATTTACCTTACACCTTTATTTAGCACCCTATTTTTCAGAGATCAGTTTCTGATTAGAAAATACGATGTTATTCTAAGGTATTTCGCAGCAATTTCCATTGTAATGGCCATTGCTGTAATCATTTTCCCTGTTCATATTTTCGAATCTACAATTAGGGTACTCCACGTCCTGGGAGTAATTGGAATATTCCTGACCGTTGATATATTAAGAATAGCTATAATCAATAGGGTCAGAACTTCACAGCTAATCCTGGCTGGATACATCATTCCATTTTTCCTTGCCATACTTGAGATCATGAAGACCGAAAACTGGATCTATATTGACTTAGGTCCAAATATGTTAAATACTGCAATGGTAATATACATATTCGTGCAAGCTGTAGCTGTTGGAGTCCAGATCGCTCTTGTGTACAAGGAGAATCAATTCCTGAACCAGAACCTTGAAAAGAGTGTAGAAGAAAAAACTATTAAACTAAGTGAGGCAAACAGCACCAAAAGTCATATTCTGTCAGTAGTAAGTCATGATCTGATGAATCCTTTGAATAATCTAAAAGGTGCTTTAGAACTTCTTAATTCTAATATTCTCAAAATTGAGGATCTTAAAAAAATGAAAGAAAGTTTTACCTCTCAGATTAATCATAACATCGGGTTAATGGAAGATGTGCTAAGTTGGTCTTCTATTGAATTAAAAAAAGAACAATCCTCAGAAAGCATAAAGCAAAGTCATATTGAACCTGTTGTTGAAACAGTATTCAAACAACTCAAACAACCTGCTCTTGATAAAAGGATAAAATTAATCAATGAGATTCATGAAGAAACCATTGCACTGATAGACCCTGATGCTCTTGTCATCATTTTAAGGAACCTCGTGAGTAATGCAATTAAGTTCAGCCATCAAAGAGGAGTTGTGGAGGTCAACTCAGAAGTTAATAATGGCCATATAAAAATTGGTGTCATTGATAATGGCATTGGAATACCTAATAACCTCCGTGATAAAATATTTTCTCCTGAGCATTCAGTCACCAGAATTGGTACAGATGACGAGAAAGGAAAAGGTGTAGGGTTATTAATTGTAAAAGACCTTGTGACCCAAAATGATGGGAAAATCTGGATTGAAGAAAACCCAAATACAGAGGGCGCAGCATTTTACTTCCAATTAAATCATTCAAAAAACCTGTCTAATCAGCCAGAATGATGTTTTTCACACATTGGCAGGAAAGGAAAGTCAATTGACATTTTTGTAATTAACGGTTTTACGATATTTGATTTGTAACCATTAATTAAAACCTACTTATACGCCATGATTAAGATTTGTTCAATATGTCTAGTACTGATGATTGGAGGATTCGTTGGATGTACTAAAATGAGAAATACGCAGACGGCCCAAACTATTGAAGTTAATGCCGAAGAAGTCGAAGCAACAGAAACAGTTGCGAAGGTTGACTGGTGTGAAGATTACAAAAACTAACAATACAAGTCTACCAGTTATGAAAGGCCCTGAAGTCATTTGCTTCGGGGCTTTTTTATTTACACCACAATGGTATTTAGTTTCTCATCTCCTAGTACACTTTGAATTTCCTGGAAAAACTGTCTTTCCAACATTCTAATATGTTTTTCTAACTCATCACCAACTTTGTTAATGGCATCAACCTGATCATTCATATTCGAAATCCCTAAACCCAACTCCTGCTGTTTTTCAATGATGACCTCCGACATCTCCTTCAAGAGATCCGATTCATTGATTACTTCTGGTATTAGTTTTGACTCAATTCTTTCAAAATGTGGTTTGAGTTTACTCTTATAAAATGACTTAGCATACGTCACTTTTTCTTCCCATGAATCAGGATAACCTTTGACTTTTGGAGGGTTTTTCTTCAAAATCAATGCTAAAAACAAGACACTTCTGTGAAATCTTGAAAGTGGTTGTAATGAAATATGTCTTCTCATCGTTAGCAAAATTAACAGTTTTATGACGTCTATTATTTAATTTCTAAAACTTGAGTCTTAGCTTTGCAGCGAAAATTGGGTTAGAGCATGCAGTACGTAATTGAATTTGTAGTATTATTTCTGATTCTTTTCCTGGGGTTTTACATCTTACCCGCAGGGATATTTCACCTGTTATATCACCGTAAAGGTGCTAACTATGAGCACATCAGAATTCAAAACAAAAAGCCCAAACCAAAAGATCTGAAAAGAGAATTCAGACTATCAACATGGTCTGTTTTAATATTTAGTGTTGGTGCGTTTATTAGCTGGCAATTTGTAAAAGAAGGCCAATCAGCATTTTATTATGATTGGAATGAATATCCCATTTACTATGCTGTATTAAGCTTTTTCATTTGCCTCATTGCACATGACACGTACTTTTATTGGTCCCACAGGTTTATGCATTGGCCTCCGGTATTTAAATACTTTCATTTAGGCCACCACAGATCCTTAACTCCTTCGCCTTGGGCTATTTTAGCTTTTCAACCGCTTGAAGCAGTAATTCAATTTGGTACATTCGCTTTAATTATCTTTTTAGTTCCAATTCACCCGGTAGTATTTGGAATATACGTGTTGTATGACTCTGTAGTAAATACCGCTGGTCATAATGGATTTGAACTTGTTCCTAAATGGTTTTCTAAAAATAAGATTCTTGGTCTGGGAAACACAGTGACTCACCACGATCTTCATCATATTCATTTCGACAAGAACTATGGAGCTTTCTTCAACATCTGGGATCGTATAATGGGTACATTTCTGGATGACGATGCATCTGATTTGAGTAAGCGACAAATGTAACAATTGTTACATAACTCCCTGAAAATGAGAAATATCAGGAAAATAGACTTCTAAAATCATCGAATTTAGGGGACCCCACTCCTACCTTACTACTACAACAAACAAATCCGATCATGGCACATGTAGTAGTTTTAGGAGGAAATTTCGCAGGTGTAACAGCCGCGTTAGAGTCCCGAAGAAAATTAGGGAAAGACCACAAAATCACCGTCATTTCCCCGACTGATAAATTCTTATATGTCCCTTCTCTGATCTGGGTACCATTTGGCCGTAGAAAATTGAAGGACATTTCATTCGATATAGAATCTGTATTACGTAAGAAAGGAGTAGATTTTTTGCGTGATAAAGCCACCAAAATCAACCCTGAGTTTAATGAAATTCAAACAGAAAACAGTGGCAAACTCCATTATGATTTTCTGGTAGTAGCAACTGGTGTATCATCTGATTACAGTGCTCTCGAATATTTACATCCTGATGATGGATATGTTAATACAATCGTCGAACCACAATTTGCAGAAAAGGCGGCTCAGGAATTTGAAGAGCTGGTTAAGAATCCAGGACCCGTAGTTGTTGGAGCAACCCAAGGTGCGAGCTGTATGGGAGCTGGATATGAGTATCTGTTCAATCTCGACAAAGAATTACGAAAGAGAAAGGTTAGAAAGCAAGTGGAGCTAACATGGATTACTCCCGAACCTTTCTTAGGTCACTTTGGTATTCAAGGGATTACAGGAGGTAAAATGATGGTAGAAACATTCATGAAAATGTTTAAGATTAACTACATCACTGAAGCTTCAATTGATAAAATCGAAAAGGATAAGATTACTTTAAAGGACGGAAGGGAGTTACCTTATAAAATGAGTATGCTAATTCCTCCATTTAAAGGTTCTAAAGTGGTTTTGGACTCTCCAGAAATTGGGGATGCGAAAGGTTTCATCCAAACCAATGAAGGTTACCAACACACAAAATACCCTAACGTCTTTGCAGCAGGATTAGCGGTGCAAGTTGCTTGTCCATTCACTAATACAGCAGTTCCATTTGGAGTTCCAAAAACAGGTTACCCGAGTGATGTGATGGGCAAAATAGTTGCTAAAAACATCAAGCACGCAATCAAAAAAGACGGAAAATTCAGAACCAAGAAATTTGGTAAAATTCCTGGACTTTGTGTGATGGATGCTGGCCACAAGGAGGTTTATATTGTAACCAATCACTTGTTTAAACCACGTCAATTTGAGATTATGCTTCCAAATGTATTAAACGATTTTGGCAAGGTACTTCTTGAGAAGTATATGATCTGGAAAAACAAAAACGGATGGTCATACTTACCATAACAGAAACAGGTGAAATAAGATGAATAAAAAAAGGAGGCACTCAAATGAGTCCTCCTTTACTATTTACATAACTTGATAAACTAAAATCCTAATCTAAGATCACCATAGCTTGAAACAACACTTATCTGTCCTCCAGAGCCATTCCCTACTTTACCTTTGTATGTTGCTCGGTGCATGTCTTTATTGACGTAATGCATATTGATTTCATCTTTATCATAAGACATTGTGGAAAATCTGAACTCTCCTTCTACCGAAGCATTTGATCCATCTTCCAGGGTGATTCGGTAGTTTCCAAATTTTCCTTCAATGTCCACAAAATCGAATCCTTTTGCGAGCTCATCTATTGTAAACCCAGAAACATAAGAAGCTTCTAACTTAATGCTTGTGTTAAGTCTGTCTATTTCAAATCCAGAGAACCCAGCACTTCCGTCAATAGATTCAACGGTACCGAAATCCAGACTACCGTATTTGCTTTCCAGGTCTACTTTACCTATTTCATCGATTTCCAAATCAGAAAAACCCTGCTTTAGTTTCACATCTCCTACTTTGGCAATTTCCAGTTTGGAGTATTTGATTGTCATGGTACCACTTCCCAGCTCATCCACATCGCCTTTACCGAATGACAACTTAAAATCAGATTCACCAGTTAATTTTCCTGCTTTTAAATCTCCATAAGATAAATTAAGCGTTGTTGCACCAGTTCTGTCACCCAGGTAAATATTTCCAAAAGAGTTTTTAAGCTCCAGAGGATTACCTGAAGGCATAGAGATCTCATAGTTTACTTCAAAAGATTGCTTGCCTTTTGACTTAAAGCCTTTTGACAAAGTAGTCTCAAAACTCTTTCTGTCACCAGACTCATTGATTTTGATATCAATTTCGTCCAGAAGATCCTGTGCTCTTTTATCGTCTTTGTCTTCTACAATTACTTCTACTTTCACAGCAATTTCAGATTTGTCCCAGGTATTGACATGAACCTTTCCAAACTTGTTGATTACCTCTAAAACAGTACTACTTTTAACCTGATAACTTTTATCTACCTTTTTATTCTTTTCAACCTGCGCTAAGGAATTAAACCCAAACGCCAGGAGTAACATGAATAAAAGACTATATCGATATGTTTTCATCGTTTTCTAAATTTTTTAACCTTTCTAAAATTTCCAATTGTTGATTAAGAATATTGAGTCGGAGTTGAAGATTTACAATCATTGCATTTTGTATCTGCTCATTGCTTTGGTTGTTGGAGAATTCCGTTTTCAACATCAGATACATAGAGTCCAATCGGTCCACTTCCATAAGGAACTCAGCGCTTAGCTCCTCATCTGCAATGTTGTAGCTGACCAATTGATTTCTTTTCTGAGATATTAAATCACTGTAGTAGCTCTCGGCTTCTACAAATTCAGCAGGTAATTGTATCGAGGCAACCTGATCTTCGGCAACACTAAATTTGTCATACAATAACCATCCAGTTGTGAATAACAGGAATACTGCTGCTACTTTCCACCAGATATTTAATGCATTATTCCCTTGGTTAGGTTGGGGCAAATCATCACTGATCTTATTCCATAATCCCTCTGAAGGCTCCAGGTCATCAAACTCTGATTTATTTCTCTGAATGAATTTATCTAGTTGATCGCTCATACTAATTGACTTAATAACTCTCTTACTTTTGCTTTTGCTCTGTTTAATTGAGACTTAGAAGTTGATTCTGAAATCCCAAGAATCTCACTGATTTCGCGATGGTCATATCCCTCTACCAGGTAGAGTGAAAAAACCGCTCTAAATCCATCCGGAAGTTGTCGCATCGCCTTTTTGATCAAATCGACTTTCAGCGAATCATTGTAATCGTACTCATCTTCATGATCCAATGGTTCCACACCACCTTCCAGATCAGTTGTCTCAATCCTTCTCTTTTTTAATTGAGAAATTGACTTATTGACAACAATTCGTTTCAACCAGGATCCAAAAGAGGCATCTCCTCTATAGGAGTGAAGATTGTTAAATGCACTTACAAATGATTCCTGTAAAATGTCTTCCGCTTCTTCCACATTGTTTAATACTCTATATGCTGTATTAAGCATTGCCTTTGAATACAATTTGTAGATCTCATATTGCGCATTGCGATCTCCAACTTTACAATCCTCAATGAGGTCCTGGTGAATGTTTGTAGTAATCTCCAATTCTAATCTTAATCTATACCAATGACTTAGAAATTCTAATGGGGTTGCACACTATTCAAATAAAGTTTCGTAACCTTGAAATAATTACCTCATTTTTTTATTTAAATACTAGAAAAACGGTAAGGAATCTTGTTAGATTGATTGTTAGAATGCTAATGAAACACAATTTACTAGTGCTGATGCTGCTTGTTGCTTTTTACTCGCAGGCTCAAATAAATATTATACCAGACACAACAATAGTTGAGGATAGTCTAATCATTGAAGAAGATTCGATCCCTGTAATAACATGGCAAAAGTTCAAAATCCAACCTTATTTCGCTGCAACTTACGAGGTGGCTCCAACTCCTGAAGGATTATATGAGTCTTTAGGAGGTGAAATCGGCTTTATATATAATAATCATTGGATAGCCGGAGCATTTGGACTTGTTTACCAGGGAGAGTATACACAGAGATTGGTTTTTCCGAATGACTTTGAACTTGAATACCAGCATGGTGGTTTTTTCTTAGGATACACTACCGACTCAGAAAAAAGGATTGACTTATCGTTTGTTCAAAAAGTTAGTTTTGGTGATGTCCTTTGGCAATATCAGGTTGATGATAGAGATTTTATAAAAGATGATATTGTTTTTATAAATCCAACTATTGGGGCAGATTTCAATTTGGCCAGTTTTATAAAGCTAAACCTGAGTTTGGGCTACAGAAAAGGCTTTGGGCTCGACTTAGCAGGCCTTAAAGACGATGATTTTGATGGATTTACCGGAAGTGTAAATGTGAAGTTTGGAAGATTTAACCGAATGAAGAAATGAACAAGATACTTTTAATTTCTTTTGGCTGTCTATTGACTTTAACAAGCTGTTTTTACAGTGATGATATTCCAGAAGACCAACAAACCTGGGAATATGATGTGCCTTCAAACCAACAGATGAGTGATGATGCTTTGCTACAACTAGATTTAGATATTAAAGACGGATTTTATGAATCCACTAACAGCCTCATTATCATCAAGAACGATAAATTGGTTTTTGAAAACTACTATGATGGTGGCGACAGGACGAAAACTTATAATGTTGGACAAGTTGCTATGGGTTGGACAAGTGCTTTTTTCGGAAAAGTATTGAATGAAGAATTAAATGGAAACCTGGATATCCCAATTTCAAATTTCCTAACTGATTATGCTGCAATCTTTGATGCAGACCCATTAAAGCAGGAGATTACTGTAAGGCATGTCCTTGAAATGCGAACTGGTTTGGCCTGGAATGAATTAATCCGACTTCAAACTGAATTAGATTCAGATGTAAGACTTGCGATCGAATCAGATGACCCGATTCGATTTCTTTTGGAAAAACCGATGGAAGCCCCAGCTGGAGCCAGGTTTGCAATTAACACTGCATCTTCACTGTTGCTGATCAAGGTGATGGAGAGAGTGGTAAATCAGCCAATAACTGATTATTTGAATGAGTCATTTTTTGACCCACTTGGAGTTCAACCAAATTACACTTTTCTCAATGATGGAACCCCTAATATTCCATGGGGGTTAGAGGTAACTGCATTAGATGCTGCTAAAGTCAATTTTCTCATTTTCAAAAAAGGAAATTGGTTTGGCAACCAGTTAATTCCTGAGGATTGGATTAATGAAATTACTCAGACAAAAATTACATTAAGTGCCGCTAACACCTACGGCTATTTATGGAGAACATTTGGTCCGGAATCATTCGTGACTGAAAATTATGGAACCGATGATATCTTCTTCCAATATGGTGATTTTAGTCAAGCTGTATACTTCTCAGAGTCTCGAAATATGATGGTTTCCATTAATGCAGATAATCTTACCGGTAATTTTGCTAATTTTTCTTTTTGGATTTATGTAAGAGTGCTAGATTCGGGGAACCTTCTATTATAGATGCTTTCCGGACAAAACGACAATTCATATATAGAACCTCTTGATCTCATTAAAAAAGGAGATAAAAAGGCCTTTGAGTCTGTCTTTAAAGCCTATTATCAAGATTTAGTAAACTACTCCCATCAATTTATTCAGCTACAAGCAATAAGTGAAGAGATTGTTCAGGATGTTTTTGTATCATATTGGGAAAGAAGAGATACTGTTGAGATCAAATCATCCTTGAAATCATATCTTTATCGTGCAGTTAAAAACCGGACCATAAATTATATCCGACTGCAGTTGCCGAAAGATCAAAAAACGAGCGATATTGATGAGGTTCCAATAATGGTTGCTGAGGAATCAGCAGGCGAAGATTTGTCCTTGCTGCACAAATTGATTTCTTCAGAGATCAATAAACTCCCGGCAAAGTGTCGGACTATTTTCCTACTGAGCAGAACTGAAGGATTGTCTCATAAAGAAATTGCAGAAGAACTTGACTTATCAGTCAAGACTATAGAGAACCAAATCGGAATAGCTTTAAAGAGGCTTAGAGAAGTATTAAGACCTCAGTTGAAGAGAATGATGATTATGGTAGTAATAATTTTATCAAATTTATTAAAGTTGTTTTAGGGGTTTGGATAAAATCAATTGACTTAAGAACAAAGATTTAGAGAAGATCAAATAAATGACATTCGACAAAAAGAAAATAGCAACCCACCTTTCCAAGAAATTGGAGGACAATCCGACGATTGATTCCGACGGTAGTTTGGAAGCTAAAGAAGCGAATAGAATGTTCTCAGAGTCATACGGTCTATCCATCGATGCAGAGCAGGCATGGAATAATGTTGAAGGTAGAATTTCCGAAGAGGCATCAAGACCAAATTGGTTCTTGAGAATTGCAGCTTCTGTTTCAATACTTGCTATTGCTTCAATTGCTTATTTCATCTTAACCCCTTCGGAAGAAGTTTACACCGCTGAAAAATCTATTATCCCAGTAGATTTGGTAGACGGTTCCAATATTACATTGAATAAGAACAGCAAATTGGTAGTGGACCCTAAGTTTGGAAAGCAAAACAGAAGTGTCTTTCTGGAAGGTGAAGCCTTCTTTGAGGTCGAATCCAACCCTGAAAAACCATTTATCGCAAACACTGAAAATGGTGTGATAAAAGTATTAGGCACCTCATTTAACATTGAGACCACAAAATCTACTACAGAAGTTTTTGTCAAGTCAGGTATTGTTGAAGTATCTGCCAACGGGGAATCTTTAGAAATTACTGCAGGCCAAAAAGTAATATCCAGTTCAGATAACATCCAACTTATGGACTCTGATGAAAATGAAATCTCATGGCAAACCAGAATGTTGGTTTTTGATAACGACCCTGTTTCCGAAGTGGTATCAAGACTATCAGAATTGCATGGTGTTGTGATCAATTATGATGATAATCTGGCAAACTGTATGGTAACTATCAAGTTTGATAACAAGTCACTATCTGAATCTCTAAAGCTGCTACGTAAGATCATTCCTATTAAGATTCAGAAAAAAAATCAAGAATATTTCCTTTCCGGCGAAGGTTGTTAATGATCCTTTACTAGTTTTATATTGAACTTTAACGCTGTACGTTAATGTTTTAATGTAATCTGGAACTGGGATCAGGAATTGCGTAGACTTTTAGGTACTTCGATATTATTACTATGGCTCAATCTACTGGGGTTTTCGCAAGCCCCAAAGCAATTGATATTGCAAAAATCCAGCTACTCAATAAAGTCACTTTTCAGGGAGCTAAACAACAATTACAATCTCGAATTTGCATTCAGTAATAATGTTGTAAATCTCAAATCAACATATATTCCCTCAAACAGTAAGATTAGTTTAGAGGAACTTCTAAAAGAACTTGCCAAACAAAACAATCTGGATTTCGAGATAAATGGCCAGACCATTTACCTGCGACATAGAAAAAAAACAGAATCCAGGCTGGTTACCATAAGCGGAATTATAAAAGATAAATTCAATGGTGAGGCCCTCATTGGTGCGCACGTTACAATTGAAGGATCTACGCAGGGAGTTACCTCAAATACCTATGGGTTCTATTCACTTTCCTTACCTGCTGGCAACTACAAATTACAAGCAACTTACACAGGATATAATGATTTATCTGCATCAGTTGATTTAAGAGCTAATTCCAAGTACGATTTTGTAATGGAAGAACAAGTATCTAGACTGAAAGAAGTGGTAGTGACAGCAAGAGAGCCCGACGCTAATGTAATTGATGTAATCCCCGGTAAAAATGTTCTGCACTTCAAGAGCGAAGGTGATATTCCATATTTTCTTGGTGAAGTAGATGTATTACAAGGGTCTTTACTCTTACCAGGAATTAATAACCTTGGTGAAGACTCCAATGGAATCAATGTTAGGGGTGGCTCTGCAGATCAGAATCTTATTTTACTGGATGAAGCAACCATCTACAATGCCAGTCACTTCTATGGTTTAATATCAGTGTTCAACCCGGAATCTGTAAATGATGTAGAGATTTTGAAGGGGAGTATTCCCTCACAATATGGTGGAAGAATATCCTCAGTAATTAACATAAGACAAAAAGAAGGTAATAATAAGGAGTTTCATATGGCTGGAGGAATTGGGCTGGTTGCAGCTCGATTGACCTTAGAAGGTCCAATAAAGAAAGATAAGAGTAGTTTCCTTATCGCTGGAAGAAGATCTATTTTAAACCTTGCCATTAGAAATGCTGATTTTAATAATATTGGAAACAACAGGGCAAACTTTGAAGACTTCAATTTCAAAGTAAACCTTAAACCGAATGAAAAAAATAGGCTCTATGTATCTGGATATTACGGAAATGACAGGAATGAAACCGGGTTTGAAACCTTCAGAAGATGGGGGAACCGAACTCTCACCTTTAGATGGAACAGACTACTGAGTGAAAAGTTGTTTTCCAATTTCTCAGTAATTCTTAGCCAATACTCTTATAGAGTCACAGATCTAAGAGAAGCTGGTAGCTTTTTTGGAACTTCCAGAATAATCAACTATGACACCAAACTTGACTACTCCTATTTCCTCAACCCCAATAACAAATTCAATTTTGGAGCTGGAACAGGGCTCATTAGATTAAATCCCGGAGATCGACTCCCGTTACCCACAAGTGGTTCGACAAACCCTGTTCAATTAGACACAGAACATGGATTCAACTCATTCCTTTATGCAAACCACGAGACCAGAGTCTCAAGGTTGAAATTGGCTTATGGTTTTAGAGTTTCCTCCTTGCATAATATCGGAGCTGGTGATGTCTATGTCTATGATAGTGAAATAAGATCTACCGATAATATCATTGATACAGTTTCTTACAATACCAAAGAAGTGATTAAGTCATATATTGGATTTGAGCCGAGAATTGCAGCGAATGTTCAGCTTAATTCCAGCATGTCCATCAAAGCTTCATACAACAGAAATTACCAGTATCTCCATTTGATTTCTAATACAATCAGTCCGGCTCCTACTGATATATGGAAAATTAGCGACACGTATATTAAGCCTACCAGGGCAGATCAGTATTCTATTGGTCTGTTTAAGAATTTTAAAAACAATGAAATCGAAACTTATGTCGATTTCTATTATCAAGATCTAAATAATATTTTGGAGTATAAAACCAATGCGGACCTTCTCTTGAATGAAACCATAGAAACAGAGATTATTTCAGGTACCGGAAGATCTTATGGGTTAGAATTAATGGCAAAAAAGTCTTATGGAAGCCTGCAGGGTTGGGTTAGCTATAGTTTAAGCAGAACTGAGCGGAAAGTACAAGGTCCAGCACCAGAACTAACCATAAATGACGGGAAGTATTTCCCCGCAAACTCCGATCAAACCCATCAGTTTTCTTGCACAGGATTATACTCATTGTCTGAAAGATTAAGTGGATCTGCTAATTTCATCTTCTCCACAGGAAGACCTATCACTTTACCATCCGATAAATTTGAATTCAATGATATAATCATTCCACATTTTACGGAAAGAAATCAAGATAGACTTCCAAATTATCACAGACTTGACCTTTCATTAAAGCTGCAAGGAAGAAAGGTTAAAAAGAATGGGAAAATTAAGAAAAGAATAGATTACTGGACATTCTCAGTTTACAATGTTTACGCACGTAAAAATGCATTCTCTTATCTTTTCAGAGAATCAGAAGTAAATCCGGGACAGACGGAAATAGTTAAATATAGTATTCTTCCAACTGCTATTCCGGCAATAACCTACAATTTCAGATTATGAGAAAATGGGTCATTTACATATTATCCCTTTTTCTTGTCGCTTGTGAAGAAGTGGTTATTGTTGATTTGCCTGATTCTGAAGGGTTGCTTGTCGTAGAAGGCTGGATATATAATCAAGAAGGCCCACAAGAAGTACAACTTTCAAGGTCAGTACCATTTTATAGTTCCTCTTCCCCCACTGCAATTTCAGATGCTGTAGTCTTTATCAATGACAATTTCGGTAACAGCTATCTTTTAACGGAAACTTCTCCTGGTGTGTACCACACCGATTCCTCCGTAATGGGTATTTTAGGTAGATTGTATTCATTAGAAATTCAAATTGATGAACGTAGATATCGGTCAGATTTCGAGCGCTTAAAAAATGTTCCAGTCATTGATAGTATTGCTTTCGGTTCCGAGTTTGTGAGGGACCCTGATAATCCATTTCAGGAGATATTGGAATATTTCCCAATTGCTTTTGTAGACGAACCTGATTCAGAGGCTGACTATTACAGATGGAAAGTCTATCAGAATGGTGTTTTATTTAATGAACCAGAAGATATTGTTCTACAGACTGATCGATTTATTAATGGAAATGCTTTTCAAAACGAATTAAAGGAATTCCGATTTAACCCTCAGGACAGTGTGTCCATAGAGTTGCTATCATTAACTCGTGAATCCTATGATTTTTTCAGGCTATTCGTTAGACAAACCACCGATTTAGGAACTGCTTCCGGAACGAGCCCTGCAATTTTGCGCGGTAACATCAGAAATGAAGATAACCCAAACGAGGATGTGATTGGGTACTTTGGAGCTTCAGCTATAACCTCATCCTACAAAATAGTTCAGGAATAAATACATTTTTCTCATTTGTTTTAGGGGTTGGCCCGAATTTTGTTGTCTTAGAATCACAACAACAATTAAAATTAAAGACAGATGAAAAAACTAATCATACTTACAACAACAATAGTTCTCGCAATCATTGGTTTCAAATTAACTAAAACAATGAAAGGCAAAAAGCAAGATAGCAACGTTGCATCCTTTGCTTAATTGAACTATCTCCAACGGAAGGTTGGATGAGGTTATTAATAAACCGAAAATTACTATATAAGTGATAAAGGCGACCAATTTGGTTGCCTTTTCCATTTCTATCTATGCCATGTGTAATCGAATTATCCTATATTTAGTCCAAAAGCTTAGAGGACCAAATGGCAAAAAAGATAAAGTGCAGAAACTGTGGAACTGTATTCGTAGGTAACTTTTGCAATAACTGTGGACAAAATGCCGATGTACACAGATTCAACTTTGCCTACCTTCTAAAAGAAACTTTCACATCCTCCCTCGATATTGAAAATGGCTTCTTTGCAACAATCAAAACACTCTCATTAAATCCTGGTAATGCCATTAGGGATTACATAAATGGAAAAAGGCTTAGCCTTGCTGTTCCCGTTAGGTATTTAATCATAATGGGTACATTGGCTACTTTTTTGTCAATCAAATACAAAATTTATGTTGATTATGCCAGTGATAAAACATGGTTTGAAGATCTTCTAAAGATCGACCATGGTTTTTGGGTATATGCTGCTGAGTTTAATACTGTTGTCAATATTCTAGCGGTTCCGGTATTTGCATTTTTTACCTGGCTATTTTTTAGGCCCAAAGGATTTAACTACTCCGAGAATTTTATCTTGAATACCTATATTGTAGGACAGCAGCTATTTTTATTCCTATTCTTCTTCCCATTTATTGAGATTTTTCTGTCTCATAAAAACTTAATTCTGAATATGTATAATGCCCTATCATTGCTTTACAGCTTATGGGTTTATATCACCTTTTTCAGAATGGTTAATTGGACAGGATTGGTTCTGGTGGTTTTGGCCTCTGTATTTGCCTTTATTGGCCAGTTTATAGTCAACTATGGCACCTATCTAATTTTAGATGCTTACAAGATTATTCCGCATTTAAAGCAATTGGATCTTTAGACCAGAAACTGCTTTTCATCTAATTGTAACCAATCCAGTGTTGACTTATAAAATATGTTATCCAAGTCTTCCTGAGTCAAATTCATGTCCAGCATGAACTTCCCAATTTCCAAGTCTCCCAGTGGAAACGGATAATCAGATCCCAAAGTGATCTTCTCTGTACCAATCTGGTCAATGACATACTTCAGATAAACATCATCATGAGTAATACTGTCTACCCAAAACTTCTTCAAGTAATTTCTTGGATTGACATTATTATGAACAGCAACCAGGTCTGGTCTGCAGTTGAATCCATGCTCTATTCTTCCAAGTGTGGCAAGGAAAGACCCTCCTGCATGCGCAAAGCATACTCTTAACTTTGGATACCTTTCAAATACTCCTCCAAAAATCATTGAACAAACTGCTCTGGTAGTCTCAGCAGGCATACCAACCAACCAAGGAAGCCAGTATTTGGTCATATCTTCTTTTCCCATCATCTCCCAAGGGTGGATCATAATTGCCATTCCAAGTGATTCACATGCTTCAAAGAACTCAAAGAACCTTGGCTTACTTAGGTTATTCTTATTGATGTTACTTCCAATCTGAACTCCAGGAAACCCAAGTTCTTTACATCTTTCCAACTCTTTGATAGCTAAATCAATATCCTGCATTGGTACTGTTCCCAGGCCTACATAGTTCTTAGGATACTTTTGGACAATCTCCGCGATATGATCATTTAAAAATTCTGAAATGGCTAAAGCATCATTCGGTTTTGCCCAATAACTGAAAAGAACAGGGATAGTACAAATAACCTGTACCTGCGTATCAAACTTTGCATATTCTTCAATCCTCAACTCAGGATCCCAGCAATTTTGTAAAATCTCACGGAAGAAGAAATCACCTTTCATCATTCTTGCCGCTCCTTCTCTATGATGAAGGAGACTGATGAATCCATCATAACCAAACTTCTCAGCAAAATTTGGGAGATGTTCTGGTATGATATGCGTGTGCATATCAATTCTCATTTTGGGTGTCGGTTGTTGCATCAAGTTCAACGATAAATTTGGGTATCAGGCAAAAATAAGAGATTTCGAAGGAAGTGAAAGTCGAAATTAGTTTTTGCAATATTTATTCAATAATTGAGTAGCCTGTGTCATGCCTAAATTGGCAGAAGTTTGAAGTTTTCTACAACCCTCTTCCGTTTGTTTGAGTTGCAAGTGAGCCATAGCCGAATTAAACAGAACACGCTCATCATCAGGGGCATAGGATAGATATATTGTATAATATTGATTGGCTTTAGAAAATGATCTTCGCTTAAAAAGTATATTTCCTATTCGATAATAGTTAGCGATAAAATAACTATCGAGCTCCAAAGCTTTTTCAAAATCTTGAATGGCTAAATCAAATTCAGCTATTTTTTCATAAGCTAATCCTCTAGTAGAGTAATAATCTGACTCATCTGGTGATGCTTTGATCGCATAAGAGTAGAATTCAATAGCTTCATCATAGTCTCCTACCTCAAATGCATCAAATCCTTTCTTCGCAAATGCGTAATGAAACTCTTTATCTTCAAATATTTCATCAGGCAATGAATACGAAGGATCCAACAGGTGCAATTGATAAGAGGCAGATTTATTTCCGGGTTCAAGAGCTAAAGCTTGACGAAAGCTGACGATCGCACTATCTGGGAGATTGAGTTTATTAAAAATCATTCCTTTTACTGTGTGATACTCTGGATAGTTTGGATTGTCTGCTATTAAATTGCTGATATCCCTATTTGCTTTATTGTACTCACCCATATCACGATACACAATTGCTCTTCTGTAAAGCATATCTTCCCTCATAGATGCAAGAGAAGTTACTGAACTAATACCTCCTCTTGATGGGCCTTTTGTATATCCTGAGGTCTTGAAATAAATCGCCTTAGTTTCATGAATACCGTCGTAATTAAGGATATGATTTAAATTTCTGATAGCCTCTTCATAGTTGTTTTGTTGATGATATATCAAAGCCTTTCCAACATACGCCTCAAGATAATCTGGGTTAATTCGAACTATTGTTTCATAATCAATTAATGCACCAACTGGATCCGAGAATAATTCTTTAATTACTGCTCGTAGGTAAAGCGCGTCAAGATTGAAGGAATTTAATTGAATAGAAGAGTCTAAAGGGATGATTGCTTCTTCTGTGAGACCATCTTCATACAAATTCAAAGACCGCTCATATAGTCGGTTTGACTCTTCCTGATTGGCTCTGCTCACAGTTCTTTGCCCGAAAGAAAAACCAGAAAGAAAAAACAAAAACAGTAAAGAATAGATTAATCTCATAACTCCTTAATCTTCAATTTACAAGATCTCAAAAAACTATGAAAACATTGAAAAGGAAGTGGTTAATATACGCAATTAGCGGGTTAGTTGTTTTTGGTTTTGGTCTATCCCTACTTGGTGAAGCAAATATTGAAAAATTACAAAGACCAGATTCATGGCATTGGGTAGTATATGGAACAATAGCATTAATTGTTACAAACTCCGGATTATGCCTGTTTGGACAAGCTGTGGTACTTAGAGTTCAGATGTTAACTAAATGAGCGTGGTAAGTTTAATGAAGGTTTTTCATCTAGCTCTTTGATCATTTTATCATATTCCGCCAGTTGATTAGACTGCATGTCGTTTGTTCCAAACAGATTTGATAATGTTCTGAAAGCTTTAAATACATTTCCCGCAGAACTTGCTTTGCTGCTTTCTATTCCAAGAATTGCAGCACATTCATCACCTAAACTGAACTGGATTAAAGGTTCTATCCAAGATTTTAGGTCCTTTGCTTCAGGTTGCTCCTTCATTCCAGCAATCATAGCTGCTGTTAAACTTCTACCTTCTTTGGATGTCCTCACTTCATGCTCATATATCTTTTTAGTTAGCCAGTGAGCTTCTTTCAATGTGTGAGGAATTAATAGCCCATCTAATCCCATGAGATAAGAGATATAATTCCAGAGATGTAAATATGCATCAGCTTCTTCATCAGATACTGTTATTCCCAGGTTTCTCATTCCTCTGATTGTGATAAGAGAGAATGCCATATTAGTTCCTGCCACATCCATCTGATTAACAGGATATCCATATGACTGATCCCAATCACCTTTCTTAATATAGTATCTAATCATACTGTGAATAAGCCGTACCTTTAATGCTGCTGCATAACCATTTCCCCAATCATCAAATGAGTTTGGTCGACAGCAGTCAAAAACAAATGTTGAGGTTTCTAGTAATCTGTTATTGGTATCATTTAGAAGACGAGAGCTTGCCGCAAGGACTTTAGCGCCATTTGCATGAGCATAGCAATAAGGTAATGCAGCAAAACCTAATAACGCCAAGATCTCCTTACAATTGGCAGCAAAGAAGTTTTGAGCTTTAACAATCTTATTCCAATCAAGCCAATCTGGTTCAGATGGAATTAAATCAAAATTTGAGATTAATGATAAGTCGGAGTTTGAATGGAGTTTAGAAACAATGTCCCTTAGTTCTGGAATCGTTTCGTTTGTCCAAATTGAATCCGAACCAAGATCACCAATTGCTCTGAAATCAAGTATTTGATTGTTGCGAAGTATTTGATAAACACTCATTCACAACATAACACGAAAAGATAGTAAGATGTTAGTACACCTGATGAATTTGCATTGTACCATGCTTACCCAGGTGGTGGAAAACGCCATCTTCATATCTGAAGAATCTCACCGCCAGCACTAAAAATATACCTGTATTCTCGGCAACTGCTTTACCATTTTTAGCTGATATCTGAGCTGTAAATGGTTCAATTGGCATTTTTAATATTGGAAGCATTTGACTTTCATATGTACCAAATTCTCCGTGATCTTCTTCTTCCAATGGAAGATAAGTTCCAAGTTCCTCAGAAAATGCAAAATCTGATATTGAAACAAGACTTGCATTGATTTTAAAATTAGTAGCTTCCTCTGGAGCGATGAAAGCTGTTTTTGGAACAAACTCGGGGAAGTGAAGAATACTGTGTCCCCTGTGAGAACCCTGTCTTATAAAATACTTCGCATCGAAAGTCTTGCCAAAAGGGCACTCAGAGTTGAACTCAAAGCCTGTAAGGTTAGATCCATGCTTACTTAATTTCAATGGTCTTGTACCTGTTTTACCTTCTTCAAGCTTTGCAAGATTTCTAAACTGAGCCGTAAGTCTTCCAGAAACATATGTTTCACAAATCTCGGACATTCCTTCAGTTAAAGAATCTCTAAGTACTTTAGCCATCATTGAGGCTACTCCAAACTCTTTCTGGTTATTACGAAGTTCCTGATAAGTTTCTTTGTTTTTAATTTGGTCTGCCGTGGGACCTCCTTTACGAGCAATAACCGGATGGTCAACTCCTTTTAGATTATATACTCTGTATCCGCGTGGTGGTTTATTTACGTCATTGGTTAAATTAACATTAATGTCCATAGGTAAGGAAGGTTCTAACTTTTTGATTATTAGTTAATTAATAGCAGGTGCTTAAATATATAACAATTGCAATAATTATAAAAGCCTAATTTTTAAAAAGTTAGGGTTGTCTACCAATTGTATTCCAAAAAAATCTGCAAAAACCCCCAAATTGCACAATGTTGTGAATTAGTTATGATTTATCGACATTAAACAAATATTAAATTGCATTCTACATAGTACCGTTAATGGCAAAACAACAGAATTGTAAGATAAGTGATATTTATTCGTTAATTTGACGCTGACAAAAATCAGTTTTTGCCAACTTATTTATTTAATTCGAGTAAAAGAAAAGACGTATAACGGAACATACCATTTTTTAAATGTCAAACGATAAAAATAACCCCCTTAAAAACTTATCATCCGATTTACCTGCCGGACTGGTAGTATTTCTTGTTGCCATTCCATTATGTCTCGGAATTGCGTTAGCATCTGGAGCTCCAATGTTTGCAGGACTGATTGCAGGAATTGTTGGTGGAATTGTTGTTGGTTTTGCCAGTGGGTCTCAACTTTCAGTAAGTGGTCCAGCGGCGGGCCTTACTGTGATAGTTTTGAATGCAATTGATAGTCTGGGTACTTGGGAAGCATTTATCCTGGCCGTATTTCTTGCAGGCCTCATTCAATTGATCCTTGGTTTCCTTAGAGCAGGTGTAGTTGGGCACTACTTCCCCGCTTCTGTAATTAAAGGGATGCTGGCAGCAATTGGTTTAACACTTATATTGAAACAAATTCCACATGCCCTGGGAGATGATAAAGACTATGAAGGTGATGACGCCTTTTGGCAGCCTGATGGGGAGAATACTTTTACAGAGATTATTCTGGCTGTTCAAAACATTTCAACTAGTGCATTAGTAATAAGCTTACTTTCTCTCGGAGTACTTATTCTTTGGGAACGAAAATTCATTAAGAGCATGTCATGGTCCAAAATTATACCTGGCCCATTGGTTGTTGTATTTATGGGTGTAGGATTAAATGCACTTTTCAAAAGCTACAATCCGTCTTGGTACTTATCTGGAGATCACCTTGTGAACCTGCCAGTGTTCACCAGCTTTTCTGACTTTACTGGTGCGTTCAGTATACCTGATTTCTCTCAGTTAACAAATACAAAAGTTTATACTGTTGCTTTCACTATTGCAATTATTGCAAGTCTAGAAACACTATTAAGTTTGGATGCTGTGGATAAATTAGATCCGTATAAACGAATAGCACCTCAGAGCCGGGAGTTAAAAGCTCAAGGCCTTGGGAACATGGTATCAGGACTAATTGGAGGACTTCCTTTAACAGCTGTAATTGTTAGAAGTTCTGCTAATGTAGCATCCGGTGCAAAAACTAAGGCGTCTGCGGTTTTTCACGGTATACTTTTATTAGGTAGTGTATTAATAATTCCCAGGATTCTAAATTTAATTCCTCTAGCTTCTTTGGCTGCTATCCTACTAGTTGTTGGATATAAATTAACTAATCCAAAGATCTTCAAACAAGCCATTAAGCAAGGTTGGTCTCAATTCATCCCATTCATTGTTACAATAGTCGCAATATTCTTCAGTGATCTCTTGATAGGTATTCTTGTTGGTATTGTTGTGGGAGTTGTATTTGTGGTTGTAACCAATGTGCATGAGGCATTGGAGGTAAAAATTGACGGAGACAAATACAACATCAAACTGATGAAGGATGTATCATTCTTAAGTAAGGCCAAACTAAGAAGAACATTAGAAAATGTTCCGGAAGGATGTACAGTAGTATTCGATGGAAGTAAGTCAGTATTTGTAGATCATGATATAATTGAAACTATCCAGGACTTTGAACATACGGCAGATTTTAACAATATTACTGTCATGTATATCAGGACAAAAGATGCCAAAGTACCACTATTCAGTTCAAATAATTATCCTGATGATGAAAATAATCTGAAAGCCACAGCGTAGAATATACATCAAAGTATTACTTTACGATCATGTTGAGCAGCTTAAAGGTAACGATATATAAATTTTTAGCCGCATACATAATAGTGTGCGGCTGCCTTTTTTCTGGCTGTTCCAGACCTACAACTAAAAGGATTAAGACAATCAAACCAATTGCTCGTCACAGGTATTACAATCCAAAACGTGACAAGTACCGAAAACGAACCAGAACGGTTGTCAAAAGACTTAATTAAGCCAACGTGAAATACTTCCCATTTTTGCTAGCTCTACTAATTGTGGGCTGCCAGAATACTAAAACAGGATATCAAGATCAGAAAACAGGCACTATGGGAGATTCTGCCATGGTTGTTACTACACACCCACTTGCTACTCAAGTTGGTTTGGAAGTTTTAAGAAATGGAGGTAATGCCATTGATGCCGCAATTGCAATTCAATTCTCTCTAGCTGTGGTTTACCCGGTTGCTGGTAATATTGGAGGCGGTGGGTTTGCTGTAATTAGAACTAAAGATGGAGACTTCCACACATTGGATTTCCGTGAAAAAGCACCGAAAAGAGCTTACCGCGATATGTTTCTTGATAGAGATGGTAATGTGGTGGAAGGATCAAGTACTCTTGGGCATAAAGCGGCTGGAGTACCAGGAACGGTAGACGGTATGTTCAAGCTTCATGAGAAGTTTGGTTCTGTTCCGATGGAGGATTTAATTCAACCTGCAATAAACCAAGCAGTAGCAGGAGTAGAAATTAGTTCTTTCGATGCATTTAATATTAATAAATACCAGGAAGCATTTAGAGAGGTTAATAGAGATAGTATTCACTTCCTTAAAAATGGAGAGTGGAAGGAAGGAGATTCATTATTTCACAATGAACTTGCCGGAACACTATCATTTATCCGCGACTTTGGGCGGGATGGGTTTTATGGTGGTCTTGTTGCCAATCAAATTGTGGCGGAATGTCTTACAAATGGTGGCTTTATATCAAAAGAAGATTTAAGAGATTATAATGCTGTTTGGAGAGAACCTATCGTTGGAGAGTATAGAGGATATAAAGTAGTTTCTATGCCACCTCCAAGCAGCGGTGGAGTTGCAATAATGCAGCTACTTCAAGGTGCTGAGGAATATCCAATCAATAAATGGGGTCACAACTCACCTGATGCCATTCACCTCATGACAGAGCTGGAACGCAGAGTTTATGCCGACAGGGCCACATTTCTCGGAGACCCTGATCACTATGATGTTCCTACCAAAATGTTGCTTAGTGAAGATTATAACGAGGAGAGATTTGATAATATCGATTTGAAGGCAGCCACACCTTCTGAAGATATCAAAGAAGGAAAAGTTGATATCATCGAATCGGTAGAGACAACTCACTTTTCAGTAGTCGATAAATGGGGAAATGCCGTAAGCCTGACTACAACGCTAAATGGATACTTTGGCTGTAAAGTGATGGTAAAAGGAGCGGGTTTTTTCTTAAACAATGAAATGGATGATTTTAGTGCTAAACCAGGCGTTCCCAATTATTTTGGACTAGTGGGAGCAGAAGCCAATGCAATAAAACCTGAGAAAAGAATGCTAAGCTCTATGACTCCTACGATCGTTGAAAAGGATGGAGAACTTTCAATGGTGATAGGAACCCCGGGAGGAGCAACCATAATTACTTCGGTATTCCAAACTATTCTAAATGTTGTAGATCACGGAATGACCATGCAAGAGGCTATCAACGTACCCAAAGTACATCATCAATGGCTTCCTGATCGTATATTGTATGAGAGAAGCCAATTAGATACCGCAACAATAATCCAACTAATTGAAATGGGGCATGACGTAGAAGATCGTGGTGCCTTAGGCAGAATGGACTGTATATTGGTTCATCCTAATGGTCAAATTGAAGGAGCCACTGATCGTAGAGGTGGCGGAGCAGCAATGGGTTATTAACTACTCAACAATACTGAATTCTACTCTCCTATTCATTTTTCTTGTTTCTTCAGATGCATTACTTGCGATCGGTTTTGTTCCACCATATCCCTTACCTGAGATTCTTTTGCTATTGATTCCTTTCTCAACCAAATATCTCTTAACCGCATCCACACGGTGCTGCGATAATTCAATGCTTGCTTTTGAGTTTCCTGTGTTATCTGTATGCCCTGAAAGAAAGATCTTGATATCAGGGTTATCGGTCATCATTTGTACCAGTAAGTCCAGTTCGCTTTCAGAACCTTTTAGAAATACATCTTTGGCTCTTTCAAATAATACATGCTTTAGCGTAATCGTATTACCTACTACAAGAGGTTCAAGTTCAATCACAAAATTCTCCTGAGCAAGAATATCGTCGGAACTCATAGCTTCTTTATAGGTCAGGTATTTTTCCTTTTTTGATATTAATTCAAGGAATGAACCGCTAGGAACATCTAACTCAAAAGTACCGTCCCCCATTGTTTCAAGCGACAAAGCCGTGCCTCCTTGCTCTATCTTAATATTCAGTTCACTTCTGATTCCCGATTTAGTTTTGGCGTCAACCACTTTACCAGTAATTCTTACAAAACCAGGAGCCAATTCTTGTTTAGCCGGCTCCTCAAGGACAATTGTAGTGGTATCCTTTCCAATACTTATTCTTTTGATATCTCCATATCCATCGGAATTCTGTGTTGATGTCAGGTATGCAATATCTGCTCCTGGAAGAAATGAAAAAGAGTGTTCTGCTCCCTCAGAATTGATCCTAGATGAAAGGCTTACTGGAGTTGACCAATTTTTCCAACCCTCGCCCATTCGTTCACTGATGTATAAATCAAAGCTTCCTTCACCAGAGTGACCATTTGAAGAGAATATCAAATACTTATTATCTGGAGATATAAAACCACTTAATTCCTGAAAAGGTGTATTGATACTTTTACCTACATTTTTCAATTCACCCCAATTCCCGTTTTCCATTAACTCAGAAACATAAACGTCCTCAACTCCATAAGTCCCAAGTGATTGCAGACACAGCACAAGATGTTGTCCATCAGCTGCCACTGACCCTGAAATAAACATAGAATTCTTTTTGAAATAGGGGATTTCCAGGTTTATAGGTTTCTGCCATTTTCCATTTCTATACTCTGATATTGAAATTCCATTGGAAGAATAGATATTTTGATTTCCATATTGTTGCGCAATCAACATGTACTTCCCTCCGTTTATGAAACCTAGAATTGAATTAATAAATTCAGTATTGACAGGAGCCCCAATATTCGTTGGCTCGGACCATCCAGAAACACTATCATAGCGACTAAACCAGATGTCACCCAGATCCTGAATTCCTTTTACATTGTCGGGGTGGTTCGCTCTTTCAAAGTAAAGGTCTGTACCATTTGGATGTAATACCGGGTTTCGTTCATAGTAAATTGAATTCAGATTTGAAATTGATTCCAAATCTCCAGAGAACTCAATTTGAGCTTGACTAACCAATGGATAGATCGTAAGAATTACAAAAGTTATTAAAACAAGGCTTAGTTTCGAATTCTGCACTTTTCCAATATTTACTTTCACTAAATCTGTAATATTTCTTGTTTTTATCACTTTTTTTATGTTATTTTATAATTCTGCAAAAAACCTAAACTTATAAAAATTGTCGTTATTTACAACGACTAGGAGTATTTGCAAGTGTCTTGAATAAAATTTATTTACCCGGTAAACCTTTTATCGGGTTTATTTTTTTAATAGCCTTTGCTCTTACTCACTTCATGTATTACATCTCTTCCTTCCACCATTCTTCGGTAATTATCATAGATAATTGGAACAGCTGCCTTAGGATTTGTAATACTGGCATTATGAGGTGTCAATTTCACTTTTGGATGGTCCCATAATGGACTGGATTCCGGGAGTGGTTCTACCTCAAACACATCAATAAACGCTCCATTCAATTTACCATTATCCAGAGCTTCCAAAATGTCAACTTCCTTTTGCTGAAACCCTCTCCCAACACTTATTAGGTAACAGGGTTTTTCCAGTCTATTAAACAACGAATGAGACAAGTATCCACGTGTCTCCTCAGTCATAGGTAATAAACACACTAAAACATTAATTTCCCTAAAGAATCCTCCAGGATCATCCTCAATATGAGAGGTCACACCCTCAATGTTTTTCCTTGATTTACTTAATCCATGAACTTCAAATCCAAGGTGTACTAGTTTAGTAGCAACATCCGAACCTAATACCCCCAATCCCAATATTCCAATTTTCACTTCTCTTTCAGGGAAAGTTGCCTGGTCCCAAACCTTGTTGTTCTGGTCAACCTCAAACTTCTCCATCATCCTATGATGTTGAAGCACTGCCATTATAACATAATTACTCATGGAAGTTGAGATGGTGTCACTAACAATTCGTGTTACGGGTATTTCTGGTAGTTCTGGGTCATTCAGAATGTGATCAACACCCGCACCCATTGAGCAGATTAATTTGAGGTTTGAGAATTGCTTTAAGCAACCATATGGATGTAACCACAAAATTGCACAGTTCACGTTCTCAGGATTCTTCACGTTTGGGTAGATTTCGATATCCAAAGAATTATCCAATTCCAGCAACTCATTTTTCCATATCTGGCCATCCCTAGTGGGAGCAATAATTACAATACTCATATCACTTTGAAGAAATCACTTGCAAATTATCCAAGAACAAACTAAAAATTGGGCTTACTAACCCATTTATTATCTTTCATTACAAATCTCCATGGGAGAAGCGCATCTTCTTCTGCAAAATCAACACCTACTCGTTTGCGCGCTTCAGTATTGAACCCATCAAAACCTTTATCTTCGATCCAGATTTCATTACCCTCAAACAAGCTCATGGAATCATGCCGGCGATCTATTCCCAATGCCTTTGCCATACTTCCAGGCCCAGATGTAAGAGCTACTTTCGATCTCGACATTCCCCGTCTATCTTCCATAACTTCAATTCCTTCCATAGGTTCAATTGCTCTGATTAGGACGGCATCAGCAAAATTCTTCTGGTTTGTTACAACGTTAAATAGGTTATGAATTCCATAACATAAATAAACATAGGAGAAGCCACCTGTTCCATACATTACTTCAGTTCGTGGAGTTCTTTTATTATATGCATGACAAGCCTTATCTGTTCTACCATTGTATGCCTCAGACTCCACAATTATCCCTGAAGTCAGTTGACCGTTCATATTGGTGCATAGTACCTTGCCAATCAATTCGCGTGCAATTTGCACCACATCTTCCCGTTCATAAAATTCTCGCGACAATTTACCCATGTTTAACTTTTCAATAACTTTTCGGGATACCTAAAAACATTATAATTGTACTCGAAAATTAAACAAACCTATTATACCATGATAAAAATGAATGCACTTAAATCTGTTTTCGCAATAGCGTTCAGTTTATTTGTAACTGCAACATTTGCTCAACAAATGGATATGCCGGCACCAAGCCCATCTTCGACGGTTGAACAAGAGTTTGGATTAAGCACTATCACAATCGACTATTCAAGACCTGGAGTGAAAGGAAGAACTGTTTTTGGTGATCTTGTACCTTACGGAAAGGTATGGAGAACTGGAGCAAACGCTTCTACTAAAATCGAATTCTCGTCTGATGTAAAAGTTGAAGGCAAGGATGTACCTGCAGGAAAGTACGCGATCTACACTATCCCAAATGAGACTGAGTGGACTGTAATGCTTTACAAAGACTTAAGATTAGGTGGAAACGTTGCTGCTTATGATGAGTCACAAGAATTAGTAAGATTCAATGTAACTCCAGTTAAAATGGGAATGTCTGTAGAGTCTTTCACTATTGACATGAATGACTTAAGAGATGATTCTGCTACTATCGGAATTATCTGGAGTGATGTTTATGTTCCTATCAAAATTACTATCGACACGAAGAGTGCTGTTGTATCTCAGATTGAGAACTTCGCTAAAAACCCACAGAGATCTTTAGCTAACAACTATTACTCTGCTGCTGGCTACTACTTAAGCATTGAGAAGGACCTTGACAAAGCCTTAGAGTGGATTACTGCTGCAGTTGAAATCAGACCTGAAGCATTCTGGATGTCTAGAAGGAAATCACTTATTGAAGCTAAACTTGGAAATTATAAGGACGCAATCAAGACTGCTGAAATGAGTAAAGAGGTTGCTGAAAAAGCTAAGAACGCTGACTATGTGAAAATGAATAACGATTCTATCGCAGAGTGGAAAAAGATGAAGTAATTTCATCCCAAAATATTAAACGTAAAAAGACAGGCATAAGCCTGTCTTTTTGGGTTTAGGTCGGCAATAATCTCCACATTTCTGTGGGTCTTTCGCCTGAAGTTATGGTTAGCAATTTCAACCAATTCAATAAAATTTTGCAATTTATCAAACCAGTTGAACAACGCTATTTAACAAGAATAGTCAGCAATACAAAATTTTGAATGTTATATTTTCCCCAGTAGAAATTTGAAGTTTACTTATTCAATTCCAGTTTATTATCATATGAAAATATGACTCTGGATTAAACTTTAGATTATCAAAGAGTTAAGTAATAATTAGCCCGTATTAAAAAATTAATCAGTATTGCAGACCAATTTGAATCCTAACTTCATCCAGCAGACTGATTAGCTCCAAACTATCTTGCCATGCCATGAGTGGGCTCTCCTTCTTTCCCTGCCATAGACACTCCATCACGTGCTGAGCTTCATAACTATAGCCGATAGTATCATAATCAAATGATTTCTCTGAAGTGCTATCTTCTGTGATTAATGAAACAGTGGTAGGCTCGTGAAAGCGGGTATTAAGTTTTATGGTGCCATTTTCGCAATATATGATCGCTTCTGTTGGTGTATGCGCTGCAAGCGAACTTCTCAAAACTGCAGTTTGCTCATTTGAATAACTGAATAACACTTTTGTCTCCCTATCTACTGATGTTTCTGCAAATGATCCTGCTGCAAGGACTTCATTTGGATAACCTAGGATTGAAAGTGCAGCAAATATTGGATAAATACCTACATCAAGTAAACTACCTCCACCTAATTCCTTCTTCCAAACTCTATTCTCCGGATCAAATGCAGCTTTAAATCCGAAATCGGCTTCAACAGAGATAACTTCTCCAAACTTCTTCTTTGAAACAAGATCCAAGACATATTGATAGTGTGGCAAAAACCTGGTCCACATAGCTTCCATCAGAAATACATTATTAGCTTTCGCACAATCTATCATTTCTGTTACCTCGTCACTATCCATGGCAAAAGGCTTCTCACATAAAACTGCCTTTTTATGATTCAGACATAGCAACGAATAGGCAGAATGAAAGACATGTGGAGTGGCTATATAAACAACATCCACTTCAGGGTCCTGTGCAAGCTCTTCATATGAACCATATGCTGATTCTGCACCAAACTCCAATGCAAAACCTCTGGACTTCATTAAATCTCTTGAAGCCACTGCCTGAAGTTTGGCTCCAGGTAATGTCTTTAAGTCAGAAGTAAATTTCCTGGCAATTTTACCAAGTCCCAGGATTCCCCATCTAATTTGTTGTTCTTCCTCCATTAATAGCTTGAATTACTGCACTCAAAATCATTGTCAAGAAACAGCCAATGACATTATACATAAGATAGCTGATCTCAATATAGCCAAGTACATTCAAAATATGACTGGATATGACAATTAGTTCAGCAATGACTGCTGCGATAAATACAGAGGTACCATTAACCCACTTCATAAAGAAGGCCACAAGAAAAATCCCTAATATGGTCCCATAGAAAATAGAGCCTATAATGTTGACAGCCTCTATCAGATTCTCAGAATTATTCGCGATGATGGCAAAAAGAATTGCAATTGCTCCCCAGATCAGGGTGAATAATCTTGACACATTTAGATATGTCTTTGCTGATGCATTTTTGTTAATGAGTCTTTTGTAAAAATCTATGGCTGAAGTAGAAGCCAAAGAGTTTAACTCTGAAGACGTACTGGACATTGCGGCAGAGAATATTACTGCTATCAATAAACCAATTATACCATGTGGTAGGTAATTGAGAATAAAAGTCAAAAATACATAATCCGAATCTTTTGTTTCAATAGCTGGATCGGCATTCTTAAGCACCTCCTTAGCTTCTTTTCGAATATCTACTAAAGCTTGATCGCTAACGACTAATCGTTCCCTGGCAGATATATACCTATCATTATTCTCATTAAGTGAGCTAAGATCAACTGCCGCAGATTTTCTTTCTTCAAAAATGCTTTGGTATCTGGATTCCAAAGCATCGTAATCTGCTTTCATTTCAGATCCATTAATTTTATTGACGGAATCTTGCTTAAAATGTAAAGGGGGTTGATAAAAAATAAAGAACACATAAACCATTACTCCAGTGAGCAGTATAAAAAACTGCATAGGGATCTTCAGCACAGCATTAAACATTAACCCCATTTTACTTTCTGTAGGGTTCTTACCTCCAATATATCGCTGAACTTGTGATTGATCCGTACCGAAATAGGATAGAGCTAAAAACAAACCACCTGTTAAACCTGACCATATGGTGTATCTCTTTTCAAAGTTAAAGTCAAAATCGACAGCATTCAATTTGCCTAAAGTACCAGCAATTGTCAATGCCCCCGCAAATGACGTGTATTCAGATATATAATAGATAATAATACCAAATGCTAAAAACATACCAAGTAGTATAACTGTCATTTGATGTTTCTGAGTCAAACTTACAGCCTTCGTACCACCACTGAAAGTATAGACCATTACCAAGAGACCTACCATTAATATTGTCAGAGTTAGATCCCAGTCGAGAATAGTTGAAATGATTATAGCTGGTGCGTAAATAGTGATTCCAGCTGCGAGTCCTCTTTGAACGAGAAATAATGCAGCTCCCAGGATCCTGGTTTTAACATCAAACCTGGTTTCCAGGTATTCATAAGCAGTATAGATTTTAAGTTTGTAATAGATAGGAATGAATACTGCCGAAACTATTATTAAGGCCAGAGGAAGCCCAAAATAGTTTTGAACAAATGCCATTCCACTTTCATAGCCTTGTCCTGGTGTAGAAATAAAAGTTATGGCACTCGCTTGAGTAGCCATAACTGAAAGTCCAATTGTACCCCATTTCAGGGAATTGTCCCCTCTTAGATAATCTTCAATATTTTGAGTTTTTCTGGTCTTCCAAACTCCGTACGCAACGATTCCAAAAAGTGTCCCAAATAGAATCAGTAGGTCTAAATTGTTCATCTAAAAGAAATTACGAAAAGGCAACTGAAAAAATATAAAGTAGCAGAATAACTATCCCTAATGAGGAAAGTACGAACCAGTATAAAGTACTCCAATGATTGAAAAAAGGAGGTTTTTCGTCTATTTCTTCTGCCATTCTATCAAAGTTTGTTATTGTTTCCCTAATGAAATTAAATTAGTAAATATTCTGTAAGCGCCAGGTACTCCAGCCGGCAACTCTCTAAACCATGAATATCCCGTGTATACATAATAGCCTTTCCCGTGCTTCGCAACTAACAAGCCTCCTGATTTAGGGTCTTCCCCAGGGTCATTACTTGAAAGTAATGGTACAAATTCCTCAGACCATTCATTGGGAAAATACAGGCCTCTTTCTTGCACCCAGCCATCAAAATCTTTCATGGTAATCTTATTTGGATAATTCAATGCCATATGAGACGGTTCCAAAATTTCTACAGGTGCCCCTTCAACAGCAACTCTATCTCTTGACAATTTCAAGCTATAAGGTGCTATATCAGTAGTTTTTAGCCTATGACTTGTGTTATATTGAACAATTACATTACCACCTTCTGCTACATAATTAAAAAGCTCTTTGTTTTTGAACTTTATCCAATCCAAAGTATTAAAAGCCCGAATACCAACAATTACTGCATCATATTGAGATAGGTTATCACTAACAATATCATCCTTTGTTAATAAATCAACATTGTAACCTACTTGTTGCAAACTGCCAGGAATCTTATCCCCTGCTCCCATGATATAACCAACCTTAGTGCCAGACGTTTTCAAGTCAATTTTCACAATTTTAGAAGAACATACTGGATAGTATGCTTGAGCAGGAATATGATCATACACTATGTTTTCATGAGAATTTGTATATGCTGTACCGTCGAGATTTACTACAGCTTTAATATATCCTTCACTCTGCCCCTTTGGAGGAGTTATCGAAAAATTAAATATTTTCTCTTCTCCCTTTGTTGCCATCTCGAAGTTATATTGTGCTGGTTCTATGGTCCACTTCTTGGGAAGCTCAAGTTTTACAGTTCCCTTTAAATTGTTAGACCCTGCTTTGACAATCGTCTGAATTTCCTGCGACTCATTGTTTCCGAATATCATTACCTCACTTCCCAGGTTCACAAATACAGGCGGTGTTATTTCAAGTGGTCTATAAGACTCTCCATTTACTGGATCATTTCTTTTAAAAACAACAGGTGATTCAAAAGTCAATTCCTGACCACTTATTTCTAATACATATGAAGCTGTAAACACTGGTTCATTTTCCGGATTACCTCTTAATAATTGATCCTCCACAGTGTACATTCCCGTTGTACCTGTTTCAGTAAGCCAATATGGTGATGAAGGCCCCAAATTTGCTGGGATAATCGAACTAAAATCATTTGAAAATTTAAGATTATTATTCAATTTTTGAGAAATACTAATTGTGCTTGACCTGATCTCGTTAATGTATATTTCCTTAAGAATGACGGCTATATCAGACCTATTAATTGCTTCAAATGAAATTGTAATAGAATCACCTGACACATAAGAGTAACTATCAGATTTTGCTTCCAGGTACAGACCCATACAAGCCTTTATAACCTCCTTTATTTCTTGAGATTTAATCTTTTTCCAATGCTTGTCATTCAAGTTTTGAACCTCCTTAAGTGCTAATAAAAGATCAGACACAATAACCCAGGGCTGCTGGCTATCAAAACTATGCAACGCATTTTCAATATGATTCTGAACTACATCACCACCTTCAACTCTATTCCAGGAAACATCAATATCCCCAAACGGACTTCTTGTGGTCTCTCCTTCTATTGGTTTTAAATACTCAATCTCAATCCCCCTGCTTCCAGTTGCTCCAAACCCCTGACTTTTATGCATGCTTCTGCTCTCAGCTGCAATCTCTGTGTATGATTTTCCCAACATTGGATTATATTTCCCAACATCCACTTTTGCTAAGCCAGTTGTATCAAACTTTTCCCCTGTCCTCCTATAAAACCACCAGCTTGTATTCCAATACAGCTTCTTTGGAGACCATGGATCTACGTATTTTAATTGTTCCGGGTAGGCATTTTCATTACCTGCTAATTCAAATGCCTCATGTGCCAAAATTGCTGAAGCAGTATGGTGGCCATGTGTCACTTTTGGGCGTTCACTAAACCTGGTGATCATAACATCTGGTTTGAATTTTCGAATCACCCAAACGAAATCAGCCAATACTTTATCTCGATCCCAAATATCAAAAGTCTCATCAGGATCTTTTGAATACCCAAAATCATTTGCTCTACTAAAAAATTGTTTTCCCCCATCTTTTCGTCTAGCAGCTAGTAATTCCTGTGTCCTAATAATTCCTAACTTTTCCCTTATATCGGTACCTATCAGATTCTGACCTCCGTCACCTCTTGTAGCAGCCAAATAAGCAGTTTGCATTAACTCCTCATTAGCATAGTACGCTATCATTCTGGTGTTTTCATCATCGGGATGGGCTGCAACATAAAGTACAGAACCAAGCACATTCAGCTTATTCAGCATCAATTGAATTTCTGATGACGTATGTTTCTTAGGTGCCTGCGAAAAGGCAGTCGAAGAAATCAGATAAAGGGATAAAAATAATAGTTTTTTCATGTTGTATTTGAGCAAATCTTCCAACGATATCAAAACACCAAAGTTATGAAAACATGGCAAATGGAAAATTTCTTTTATAGTGTGTAATCAAATCAATGTTAATGGTTACAGTTTTTTTAATTCCACACTGATGTGGTACGACTTGGATTCTCCTGGATTTAAAACTACCAATCCCTCTTTTGTGTTTAAGGCATTTACACCACAGGTCATTGGCTCAACAGCAATTGATTCTCTACCGGGAGTAAAGATTTGCAAATACTGAAATTCCTCTCCTTGTGTGATTGTTAATCTATAGTGATCACTTTCGATAGCGTATTTGTATGGTTCCTCTTTATATTTGAAGCAGTGGTCCCATTTTTCCATCGCCATATTAGTTGTTTCCTTCAATAATATTTCATCGCTTGTGGGAATACTTAACTCATCCAATATGACATTAATTAAAGGCCCACTACTAACTCTTAATTCTGATAGGCTTTGATCCAATTTAAAATACGGATGCCAACCAAGTCCAAATGGCATTGAACGTTCACCAGTATTCATCACTGTAATCTGGATATCAATTATTCCTTTATTCAGAATTTGATATTTTATTCTTGTATCAAACGGAAACGGAAATCCAGGTTGGTCCGCCTGATAAAGGTGATCAATGGTAATCTCCACCTTTTCTGGTTCTTCCTTTACATTGATATCTTCTGCCCAAAGCTTATAAAAAAATCCATGTAAGGCATGGTTAGTGTCATGTGTGGACATTTCCAAATGATGTTCCTTACCTGCAAATTCGTAAATGCCAGCTTTAGTTCTATTTGGATACGGCATGAGCCAGAAGTTTCTAAACCAATGGTCATTATCCAGAATATCGGGGCTATCAATTGATTCTACAAAATCAAGATGGTGAAATTTCATTTTGATTGGCAAGGACCCCCTGTCTGGGATAAAAATAAAATGATGTCCATTAGCGGAATCTGAAACTTCTACTGTCTCAAAATCACCAAATACTCCAGCCTTGACTTTAAATCCCATTATATGTCAGTTTGACTTTTACAGTTCTAAATATAACTGGATCAATCGACCTAAAAAAAAATTGGTACAATTCGCGTATAGCCAAACCATAGAGCAACTAAAATTGACAGGTTTGATTCAATTTGTATGAGAATTTTAGTGATGTAAAATATCACTTGTTTGACAGTACTATACTGACCCTTTTGTTACTTTATGGATATTGTAACAGAGAACAGCAAAGACTAAAATGTAAAAGTTGATTGATTAGCTGGTCAATTCATTTAGAAAAATCGTTTAGGACTCAGGTGGAACAATAATATACATGGTCTCGTCACCTACATCAGCTAATATTTTGATCTTAGCATCTGCGAGAAGGCTTTCAAAGATTCCATATTCTACAGGTTCTCTCTCATCATCTTCATCCAAAAAGCATTCTTTGGTATTTGGCATAACAACCAGATAATTAGATTGATCCTGCAATTTTTCTAAAACGTTATCTAACGAAAGTGCCATCGTTTTTTATTCTAAAATGATATAATTTCAATTAAATGTCCAATTTTTTCGACAAACCCCCTCATTCCACCGTTGAACTTAATTATAAAAAAACAATTCTAAAAATTCTACGATCGAGTCATTATTAATTGAATTACTTACATATAAATTAATCAGAACTAATGAATTTCTTAGCATCAAAAACAAAAAAAACCCAGTCAAAATAGATTTAACTGGGTTCTTAATATGATTAAGGTTATTTATTAGAAAATTCCTAAG
Organism: bacterium; assembly: GCA_024743255.1. Classification (GTDB taxonomy): domain Bacteria; phylum Bacteroidota; class Bacteroidia; order Cytophagales; family Cyclobacteriaceae; genus JANSWY01. Next base: position 44,149 of record JANSWY010000022.1, read on the forward strand.
TCAAGAGAATATCCTACTTTCACACCAACCATAATGTTGCTTGTGTAAATATCTCCCTTTCCAGTAATATTATTAATACTGGTCAGTCCCTTGTTATATTGAACCTCAGGTATAATTCTCAATACTCCTGCATCAATTGAATATCCAACAGAAACAAAAGCAGCAATTTCATCTCTTGTAAGCCTTTCACTTACATCAATAAAAGTGTATCCTTCTGCCCCATCAAGACTTTCAAGTACTTGGGCTTCTCCGTTATAAAGAAAATTGTAACTTCCTCCTGCTGTCAACCTAAGATTGCCTAGGTATAAACTAGCAGAAACAGGAACTTCTAATCTATCATAAACAAGATCAATTTCCTTTATTAATCCCGTAGCAACAATTGCTTCCCTATCAAAAAATAATTGTTCGGTAGGTATTCCATTTGTTCCTGTACGGTGATAAAGTGCACCAGCACTGACTCCAAGAATGTCCAGAAGTCTGTATTCTGCAAAAACTCCTCCAGCTACACCACTTCTCCAATCATAGGTATCAGTGATTAGACCTTCGGATATAAAATTCTGAGAAAAATAAACCTGACCGCCTACAGTTAATGGAGTGTCTGAAGATTCATCCTGAGCAAATCCAGTGAATGAAACCAGGCAACCAATAACCATTAATATTGTTAATTTATATTTCATTAATTAAAAGCTTAAGGTTTTAAGAAAGTGAGGAGACTAGCTCCTCACTATTTTAGTTTTATTCAATAATTACTCTAGAAACTTCTGCAGTGTCTCCCATCTGTACAAAGTACACACCTGGCTGAATATCAGAAACATCTAGATCAGTAGGACCTTCCTTAGTAGTCTCGAAAGACTTCACAAGACGACCAGCCTGATTGTATATTCTGATAGTAACATTGGCTTGTACTTCTTTAACAGTTAATATTTCCTGTGCAGGAATTGGATACATAGAAGCAACTTCTGATTGCTCTACTTCATCTTCTTCATTAACAACTTCTGCTTCTTCTTCATCGTCATCAGAGTTATCAATTGCACTAGCATTAACCTGAATAGTATAAGATTGTGAAGCAGTAGCCTCTCCATCTGTTACTTCTATTGTAACAGCATGGTTACCAGCATCAGCATCATTAGGATCACCAATAATTCTAGCAACACCGTTACCGTCATTAATTAGGATAGCCCAGCTTGGCATAACCGGTGCAGAGAATTGTAGTGCATCACCGTCAGCATCAGATGCCGTGATGTTGTATGTATAAGTTGTATTTGCAGTAACTACATCTGGATCTGCAGGAGTACTTGTGAAAGCAGGAGCGTTGTTAGCTGCCTCTACTTCAACTATGAAATCCTGTGTTGCTGTAGTCACACCGTCAGTAACTTCAATTACTACAGAATTACTACCAGCCGGAAGTGATGAAGAAATCAAATAAGCTACACTTGGATCATTACCAATTGAGTCCGGCCTCAAAGCAAATCCAGCAGGAATAGTTCCGGCATTGTAGGATATTGATTCATTACCTTGCTCATCCGTAGCAACTATTCTGTAGGAATACTCATTACCTTCTACAAATGGACCTTCAGGCTCTCTTGTTGTAAACACAGGAGGGTCATTTTCATAAACAATAATTACAAATGACTGCTCCGCAGTGTTACCGGAATCATCTGTTAGCAATAATTTAACAGCATGCGCACCAATGTCATCAGAAGTTGGAGTACCTGCAAGAGTGATGCTATCTCCTGATGTTGAAACAGTAGCCGTAATCCAAGCTGGTGTTAATTCTGCAGATGCAGTAACATTCTCCTCCAACTCATCTTCACCGGTAGCTACATAGCTATAAGCTAGTCCTTCAGTAGCTATAACTGAAGGAGCTGTAGTAAACTCTGGAGCAGGATCAGGACCAATTGTGATATTTACATTCAAGAATGCAGTATCCAGTCTATCAAAAGCTCTAACCTGGGCAGTGTACTCACCTTCAGCACCTGTACCATCAGCAGTTAGTGTAAATCCAGCATCGTCACTAGCAAATGTTAACCAACCCAGGTTATTATTAACAAGTTCAGCCGTCCAAGAATCATTAGACTGTGGATCTTTCACTATAATATTTGCAGTTTCAGTTGTTCCTTCAGTGATTAGGTAAGAAACACTTGTTACAGGAGTAGTTAAATCCACACCAGTGCTGCTTCCTTGCGGATCAAAATACTCTGGAGCACTGTTATCTCTGAAGTACATTCTGATATCAAGGTTTCCATCATCTTCTTCATCAGTGTAGATATTATTCTCGTTACCTCTTACAAAAGAGTCAAGATCTTCTTTATCATCTGAAGGAGAAGAACCTGCAATTGACCAATCATTATCTGAATCATCAATTGGGTTAACCATTACTACATAGTAACCAGCAGTTAAGAATAAATCCTCATCAAAATCAGGATCATCTTGTACTTGGATGTAGAAGTTATCATTTGCTTCAACCGGATTATTAGTTCCATCTTCATCAATAGTTGCTACTACAGTACCAGAAGTTGCATCCGGACCTGTAACACTAATAATAGAGATAGAAACATCTTCGGCACCAGAACCACCATTCCAATCTACGTATACTGCAGCGAGGTAATCGTCGTTTGTTAATTCAAACACTTCACCCATACCATCACCAAAGTCTCCACTAGAATCTTCATCTTCATCGTTTCCTAAGAAACCTCCTAGAGAGTTATCTTCATCACTATTGAAGTTAGAAGTAGCGTCTCCTACTCTTAATGTAGTACTCTGATTGTCATCCGCGAAAGCAGAGTTATTATCAGTTCCATCACCTTTAACGTGCTCAATAGTTACATCAAATGTGTAAGTATCACTTGCATCATCATCCGGAAGGAAAGGATCAAAGTTATATACATAAGTAACAGTATCACCAGAAGCAAAATCAGTTCCAGCGTCAATTGTATTTGAGAATTCAACATCAACCCAGTCAGCATCAGTACTAGAAATAGTAGCTGTTAATAATAGCTCCGAAGGAGTTGAGTTACCTCTCTTAATAATTACAGTTTCGAAATCGTAACCATTTGTGAAATCAATTTGAGATCTAGGAATCTCCTCGTAATCAGTATCTGCGATAACTGAGTAGTTAATGTAATCAGAAAAGTAAACTCTAATATCAACATCTCCATCATCATCTTCACCTCTGTAAAGGTTATCTTCACCACCTCTTACGAAATCTCCAAAGTCAGTTCTGTCGTCATTTGGCTCAGAACTATCAATCTCGAATAATGGATCAGACTCATCAGTAGGGTTAACCATAATTACGTACAATCCAGCGTCTAAGTGAATGTAACTGTCATAGTCCTCATCATCAAGCACTCTAACATCATCATCAGCTGTATTTGCATTAAGGTCAGCTCCGTTTTCGTCATCAATTTCAGCTATCAGCGTACCACTTGTAGCATCTCTGTCAGCAATCTCAATGATTTTTATAGAGAAAGTCTCTCCATTGAAAGTTGCCCAGTTGATGAAGAATCCTCCAATATAGTCCTCATTAGTTAATTCTATAATAGTACCAATACCATCACCTACAGCTACTGTTTCTTCAGTATCATCAAGGCTTGACATTGTTCTAAAGTTGTTAGCGACATTAGCATCTCCAATTGTAGTTGAAGCATCACCTACAGCCACGTCATCAGTTTGACTAGTTGAACCAGTCGCTACGTTATCAGTTGCAGTAAGAGTTGCTGTAAAGCTATAGTTGTAAGTTGTTCCATTATCAGGAATATTGAATACAGCATTGATAGTGGCTGCTAAAGTATCAAGAGTGAAATCACTAGAGCTAATTGCCAATTCCTGGAATACATCCTGGAAGTCCGGATCATCAGTTGAAGAAACACTTAATGTTAACTCAGCATCATCTGGAATAGATTGACCTCTATTAATAACATAGTAACTGAAATCATAACCTCCAGTTGTATCTACTTGAGATCTTGGAATTTCCAAATAAGGGCTTCTAACAATTACTGATAGGTCAACTGACTCATTCAAGTCAATGCTTACGTTATCCAATGACAAGTCTGTCTGGAACTGGCTCACATTGTTACTCTCATATTGGAATAAGATTTGAACAGTTTGTCCACCATAAGATGAAAGGTCTAATTCGCCACTGAAGTCACCATCAGTTGCGATATCTTCAGCATAATCATCATCAGTCCATAGAGCAGTTAATGTACTAGAACCATCTAATACCCAAACAGTAATATCTGCGAAGTTACCATCTCCATCAGCTCCTGATCCAAGTACTGAAAGGTTACCTCCAACGAAGTTATCCTCATCACCTAAGAAATCAAGATCAAACGTCAATGTATACTTTTCAGACCCTGCTATAGTTGGTAATGCAATTGGAGGAGTGATCAATCTATCATCCTGCTTAGTATTACCAGCATCTTCATCAATGAACATTACATTTCCACTTTCTCTCCAAGAAGCTTCAGAACCATCTCCTTCGCCATCTACATCTTGCTCAAGCTCCCAGTTAGCTGGAATCTCACCCGCTACAACTGCATCGAAATTTTCATCAAAAGGAAGACCAAACTCAACAGAGTTAACAACTCTTAATTCAAGAGTTGTAGTGTATTGACCGTTATAAGTTGTACTATCAGTTGCATCTTCATCATCCTTTACACTTACATATAATTCAATTGTACCAATGTTACTGATATCAGGAGTACCGGAAATAGTAGCAGTTCCATCACTGTTATCTGTAAATGTTAACCAATCAACATTGAATGAAGGTAACGTATCGTAAAGATTAAAAATAACTGGATCACCATCTTCATCTTCCGCTGAGAAAGTGTAAGAACCTGCCTCATCAACTACAAATACAATTTGGTCACCTGGAACTCTTTCTGTGAATTCAGGAATAGTAGGAGCTTCGGTAGTAAGTGAGATATCAACATCCCCTCTATCTTGTCTATCAAATTCTCCATCAACATCAAAGAAAATTACCTGACCGTCATCATTAACGTCTTCAGCATCTAAAGTGAAAGAAGTAGTTGTAATTTGATTAACCATTATTACATACCATCCTGCATCTAAACTTAATTCTACGTCAAGAGTCTCTTCAGCACCTGAAGCAGAAACCAATTGAATAGGAGAAGTGTAAATTAAATCCCCTGAACCAATTGTAGCACTGGTCGTTGAATACACCGAAACACTATACTCAGTGTTTGCTGCTGTTGAAGCACCAAAGTTGATTTTGATCTCTGAAATGTTATCAGATGCCAAAAGCTGAAATTGAGCACCTACAGATCCATAATCACCAGGACCTACTTCTTCTGTAAGAGCAGCATCATCGGCTCTTGCATATGAGTTGCTTGTTACATCAACACTAGATGCCAATGCAGTAACTGTGGAGAAAAAGTTTCCATTTTCCCAAGCCCCATCTAATGTTAAATCATAAGTCTGAACTTCGTCTAAAACAAAAGTTGCATCAATATAAGCTGCTCCATCTACGCCACCTGTATTTTCCTGAATTGTCTCGTTAAAAAGAGTATCTGGAAATGTTGTAACACCCGCGAAATCAGTGTCTTCTGAAATCGAATCTTCACCAAATGTGGAACCGCCTAGTGTTACATTTAGTGTATCCGTTGTAAAACTAACCCCATCACTCCAAACATAGTTTGCCGTAGCAGTATAGCTACTTTGAACGTGTTTTATAGGAATCTCGTGATAAGGTACCGGCTGATTAAAATATACATCAACCGTTTGCGCAAATCCGTCATTGATGCCAATCCCGAATAATACGCATATAAGGAATAATATTTTTTTCATTGTATAAATATTTTTTTTATCTCTAAGTGTATTAATTGAGAATTGCATTATTCGAATAGATCTGATGTTCTTCTACCAGTTCCTAGATAAACATCTCTAATGTATGTCTTATCCGTGAATGCATCTATGAATAAGTTGCCATCACCAAAAATCTCAACTGGTTGTGCACTTGTAGGAAGGTTTCTTCCTGTGTAGCCACTACCTTGATTTGTGATAAACGCACCATCTACTGAACCATTCTCAATGAATGTTACACTTGCAGTAGCACCTGAACCTCTTCCAGCTAGAATTGGAACAATTGTAATATTTGGATTTGTTACGTAACCCTCACCTCCGTCATCAATAGAGATTCCTGTTACAAATCCTTCTGTATTGATAGTTAAACTAGCTTCAGCAGTTTCAAGGAATGTCGGAATTTCAAGATTAACATCTGGAACACTAGTATAACCACTACCAGGGTTTGTAAGAACAATATCAACTACTCTTCCATTTTCTAATACTGCTGTTGCAGCTGCACCAGAACCACCAGTACCATCATTTACAAACTCCACAACCGGAGCGACATCATAACCTGCTCCTGCATCTGTAACGTGATATGTGAAAGTTGTCCAGCACTTTCAATTACGTCAGCAGAAAGCGAAGTAGTACTAATAAATATCTCAATATCAATGGAGTAACCACCTGTTGTAAGTTCACCTCCATTGTTGTCTGGATCAATGGTAAAACCAGTAACAGATCCACCAGAGATGATTGCTTCAATTTCAACATCTTCAGCATTTGTACCGTTCAATGTCACATTTGGTGGAGCTGTGTATTCTGCGCCTCCATTAGTCAACTCTATGCTCGAAAGAATTCCATCACCAAGGTTTGCAGAGAACTGTGCTCTGTTTGTACAGTCGTCACAATCAACAATAATATCTATGTTACTAGAAGTTTCGTAACCAAAACCACCAGTGATTAATTCTAACTCGGAAATTTGATACTCCAATTCGGCAGTGGCTTCAGCACCTGATCCAAGTCCAAACAATGGATTGAATTCAATTGTCGGAATCGGATCACCAGTGTATCCTGAACCGTTATCTGTAAGTATTAGGCTTTCAACAGAAGCATTAGGCCTAACAGTTATATCAGTTTCTGAACCTGAACCAGTTCCTGCAAAGTTCTCTAACAAAGTTCCACTTGCATCATAAAATTCTACAGTCGGCTCATCTCCGTATAAATCAGATTGTGCTGTGCTATAGAAGATGTCATATCCAGAACCTGGATTTGTAAGAGTGATTTCATCAATTTCATACCATAGAAAAACATCTGCAGTAGCTTGAGTTCCACCAGAAGCAGGTGAGCTAATGGTAATAGTTGGAGTGCTTGAGTATCCAGTACCGTTTGATAGGATATTGATAGCAACAACTTCTCCAGCAGTGTTAATTTCAGCATCAGCAGCAGCACCTTGACCTCCACCACCTGTGATCAATACAGCAGGAGCTTGTTGATACCCAGCACCAACGTTAGTAAGCGCGATTCTACCAACAACACCATCATCTTTCAGTGTAGCTATTGCTCTAGCTCCACTACCAGTACTTACCTGAGTAATTCTTACTTCAGGCGCATCTTCAAATGTACCATCATAATCATCACTTAATATAATGGAGTGAATTGGATTGAATTCTGTTAATGTAGCAGTAGCTTCAGCTTCATCTTCAGTTTCTCCTATAAATACAACTTCTGGTGGTGCTACATACCCTGTACCAATAGAAGTCAAAGTTACATCTGTTACAGTACCGTCCATTACTGCTCTAGCACTTGCATCTTCTCCTTCTCCAGCAACAATTGTTACAGAAGGTTCTGAAGTATAACCAGTACCGGTGGAGATTAAGTTAAAATCAGTGATAGAGAAAGTAACAAATGGAATAGCAGTTGCTTCATCATCCAGGTTATTTACTGGAGTCACAGATGCACCACCACCAATTGAGTAACCACTTCCACTTTCAGTTAGTACAATTGAAGTAACTCTTCCATCAGTAAGGAATGCTTCCGCTTCAGCAGTAGTCCCGAGTGGATCATCTGGATCACTGATAATTAATTCAGGTGGTTGAGTATATCCAAATCCTTGATTATCAATAGTAATAGAAGCTAAACCTGATGCTGCTAGATTTGCATCAGCAAATGCTTGATCATCAGGAGGGTTACCAGCCGAACCAGTTGGAGCATCAACAAAAGCAAGTGCTCTTGGTACACTTGGTACACTACTAATATCACCAGTAGAAGTAAACTCAGAACTGAAAACAGTTCTTACAGTTCTAACATCGTTAATAGTTTCTCCCTGGAACTCGTCGATCAATAATGTTTGATCTGCAGTAAATTCTGAAATTTCAACCTGAATAGGTAATCCATGAGTAGTCGAAGGAACTGCTAATGTATATGTTCCATCAGCTGCAGTTGTTGTAGACAATGCTGCATCAACGTAAGCCATGTTCACAATCTTAGCGATCTCCTTACAATCAGTACATCCTGTTGTTCCGTAGAATTCCGCATCTGCGAAGTAATCATCTCTGAAGTCAGCATCGTCAAAATCGATAGAACCTACAACAGTAATTCCTCCAGCGTCTTCTGGGATAGAATCAGTAAGATCAGATTCGAAAGTAATTTTTCCGGAAACAAATGCTAATTGCTCTGTAGTAGAGAAAAGTGGAATCATTGTAGCTGCCTGTCTTTCGATTCCTGCAAGAAGTCCTGCAGAGTCAGCTTCAACGTTCAAGTATACTAAAGCATCAACATTAGTATAAGAAGTGTCATCAACACTAATACTTACAGTACCTATTCTAAGGTCTGCAAATGCAGCGATACCAGTTTGATCAGTAATCACAGTCTGTGTAGTCCCGTGTTGACTAATTGTAACTGATACACCTTCCAAAGAAGGATCCCCTTCAGGGCGACCATCAACGAATCCCGAACCACTGGCGGCAACAATATTGATACTATAATCAATAATGCCTCCTACAGCTTCCAAAGAATCCCTCACAGCTTGAATGGAATCCTCAAACGTGATTTGCTCCCTGGTGGCATCTAGTTCTGAAAACTCATCCTCCTTACAAGCGAAGAAAAGAGCGATACCAGTCACTAGGAACAATCCATAATGTACTATTCTTTTCATAGAAATTATTATTTGGTTAAAGTGTGTATAAAAAGTTTGTAGAATATATAATTATTAAAAATTAATATGCGTTATAATGTAAATATTGAAATTGTGCTCCGAGAGACATCCCGGCAAAACCGCATAGCGTCTGTGCTTCCTGCGCTGGGTAGGATTTATTATTATTAATATTTGTGGACCTAACGTATTGCATAGGACGTTGGCGATGTTGGTTTCGGGTTAAAAATAGAAATCTTTGAACCATTGTCAAAATGATAACCTTAAATAATTACAATTATTTAATACAAAGTTTATATGACCTCATATAAACCCCTGTTTATCAATTTCCTAATTCCCGGTAAGAATTTAAACAAAGAATCGAGAGATTCAAAAAAGGTGGAGAAAAATTTTTCAATTGATTCAATGGATTGGTATCTGAATGTGCTCCTTCGCTGAAGCTTCGGAGGACAAGGTTGAGATGAAAGAATTTCCGGAATCTCGCGAAACATTTTACTCCTTATTATATAGAGAACTCAAAAAGAACTGTTTGACCGGAACGGGTTGCGGGTAAAACGGTAGGAAAATGAGGAATCCCGTGAAGCCATGCATTCCTTATTATATATAGCGGCAAACAGCTGGGTTACGAGGTTTTGTTAGTTGACTACTGTCGGTTATCTATTAGCTGTTAAAGATATGAGTTATTGACTAAAGTCTTGTCCTACATTGACCAATACCATTTTAATTGTTGATGTTGGTCATTACCTTAAAAATCGGATATAAAACATACCAGAATCATGAAACTTAAAGGACAGAAAAATCAAACATTTCATAGAATTGGCGACCAATATGCACCATTAATAGACCCAGACCATTTCCTGGGACGTAATGCTTTTGAAGATGTCCGGTCTGCTGAACCAAAGGCAAATCTCAAAGAATTTGAGAAATCGGGACATCTGGAAATTGCTCTGCCGGGATTTACCAGAGATGAAATAAATGTAATCTTGGAAAACAATACACTTTTGGTTTCTGCGAAAAAGGCAGGTTACGAACATGACGTGGATGATAACTACAGAAGAAAAGAATTTAACCCATACTTCCAAATCAGACACTTTTGGTTATCAGACAGTATAGATCAGAATCAGATTACTTCGGAATTTCAAAATGGGATATTGGATATAGATCTGCCTAAGAAGGAAGAGAGTGAACTACAGCAAAGTTACAAGCGAATAAGGGTGTTTTAGTTTTTGGGAGGGGACGAGTTCCGGGTTGCGAGTTTGTCCGCCTGCGGCAGACTAGCGGGTTACGAGATTTAAACTGTTGTCTGTTGTCTGTTGTCTGTTGTCTGTTGTCTGTTGTCTGTTGTCTGTTGTCTGCGAAACGGAATATTAATTACTTGGATTCCTATTCTATTAAAGTACATTACTCGGAATTTCCGTAGTGAAATAAAAGAAGTGTCCAAAATCCCGATTTGTGCAGCAGTTAATGGTATTCATACCTGGGGGACTCCTAGCCGATTGACCTACTGATTACAATACTCACGTGCCAGTTATTGCTTCTATTACCTAAACTGAGAAAGCTAAGCCTAATATCTTTTAATATGATTTAGTCATTTGTAGAGCCGAACCCCTTTAAGCTCAACAGGATGGATAAACAAAAAAACCCGACATTTCTGTCGGGTTTTTGAGCCTCCTATCGGGATCGAACCAATGACCTACTGATTACAAGTCAGTTGCTCTACCATCTGAGCTAAGGAGGCCTTTTTTATGACCTGTTCGCTATGTTATTAGCGAATGGGATTGCAAAAGTAGAAGAGTTTTTTTTCTTTCCAAATATCCTGCAAGATTTTTTTTAAGCTTGATGTAAAACCTTCAATTCGCGCTTCAAATGTTCCAGTTCTTCACTGGCTTTTTCAACCTTTTCTTCAAAGTCTGCCTTCAACTTATCTGCATTTTTAGAGTTGGCAAAGAATTGCAGGTTGTTCCTCCAGGTGCTTATATCATTCTCAAGATTAGTAATCTTTCTTTTGATAGAATTTTCCTTTCTGTGAATCTTTCTGTTTGCATTAGGTCCAATCTTCAATTTGTTTACCTGTAGATTGATTCTTAAATCCTCCTTCTCCTCATCATCAAGATTATCAGCACTTGAAATTACACTTTTTACCGATTGGTCAAATCTGGATTTAATTTTCTTGATATCTCTTCTCGGGACAAATCCAATTTCAACAAACTCGTCAATCAAGTCATAAACCGAATCAGGATCAACATTTTTGGATTGTGCGATCGCATCAAGCTTATCGCAGATTTCATTTTTCTTGTCAAGGTTATCGTAGTATTCTTTTTCAGCAACATGGTCATGACCTCTTTTCTTTTCGAAGAAATGATCACAAGCTTTTTTGAATTGCTCAAATACTTCGTTTCTGAACTTCTCAGGTACTGGTCCAATTTCTCTCCATTGCTGTTGAAGTTTCTTCAAGGCATCAGCAGTCTTATTCCAATCTTCACTATCCTTTAGGGCCTCTGCTTGCTCAACCAGCTGTTTCTTCAGCTCAAGGTTCTCAACGCGCTTTCCTTCAAGAGTTTTGAAGAATGCACCCTTGTTATGGAAGAAGTGCTTAAAAGGTCCCCAGAAGCTCTTATTTACAGCCTTAGCCTTATCTCTTGGAATACCTCCAATTGCCTCCCACCTCTTTTGAATTTCAAGAATCTCCTTGGTCTTTGCATTCCACTCATTGATTCTATCAGAATTAAAAGTATCAAAAGGTTTAACCTCTTCAACAAGTGCTTGCTTCTTGTCCAGGTTTTCTTTCAGTTGACCTTTGAGAGACTCAACAAACTCTCTTCTCTTCGCATATATACTATCTGAAGCAGCCTTGAATCTCTGCCACACAGCTTCCTGATCCTCCTTTGGAATTGGGCCTATGTGTTTAAATTCTTCGTGCAGTTCATTTAGTTGCTTTGTAGCTTCACTGATGTCAGTTAATTTGGCAAGCTCTTCTGCTTTTTCGCATAGTGCCAGCTTGGAATCAAGGTTTTTCTTTCTGTCTAATTCCTTTAGCTCAAAGTAGATACTTCTTTGATCATAGAATCGATCAATAAGCGCATTGTAGTTTGCCCACAATGTTCTGTTATGCTGTCCAGGAACAGGACCAATTGTTTTCCACTCAGTCTGTATTTCTTTTAAGGAATTGATACTTGCCGTGCTCTCTTCACCATCTACAAGCAATCTTAGCTTCTCCAACAAGTCATTTTTCCTGTGAAGGTTACTATCCTTTTGCTTTTCTAATTCACTATAGTATTTCGACTTTCTTTCACGAATGATCTTTGCATACTCCTCAAATTTAGTACTAGCCTCATCCCTGAACTCAAAGTCCTCTTTGTCTCCCCCAGTTTCAATAAACTTCTTGAGCGCCTCTTCCTTTTCTTTGTTGGTAAACTCCTCAAAGAAGTGTGTTATTTCTTTTAATTCCCTGTCTGCCTTTCTTACATCGTCATGACGAGACAAGTTTGCTACATCTTCCAGCAGCTCTTCTTTTGAATGGTTAGAGTAATCAATGTGCTCTTCTTCATGTTCTTCCTCATGCTCTTCTTCATGAGATTCAGAGTCCGTAGTATTTGATTCAGCACTTGCTGGAGCCTCCTCCACATTAGCTTCTCCTGCCACTTCTTCTTTGGCTGTTTCCTCTGGAGTGTTCTCAGCCTGAACCTCATCAGGTTGAGCTTCCGTCTCTGTGGTCTCTACAACCTCCTCAGTTGCTGCAGTAGGTGTTTCAACTACTGTTTCCTCAGCAGGTTCTTCCGTTGTTTCGGTTTCTTCTACCGCTGGCTCAGATGTTGCCTCAATTGATTCCTCTTGATTTGTTTCATTCGTAACCTCCCCATCCTGAGGGGTCAAACCTTCAATATTTTCATTTGAAGTACCGGTTTTCTCTGTGTTGTCTTCCATAATGATAATGGCTCCTGTAGCGCTCTATTTTTACTTAGTGAATTACAAATTTAATAAATAGTTAGTTTAGCCTTGGATCGGAAGGATAGTTAGACATCATTTTATACTTTCCTCCTAAATCATTCATGGCAATTTTCCACAATTCCTTGCTATCCGTATCAAATACAAGTTCTTTTCCTGCAGATTTATAAACAATCCATGAATTGGCTTTTAGCTCTTCTTCCAATTGACCTGGCGACCAGCCACTGTATCCAACAAAAAACTTAATGTCGCTTAGATCAATAATTTTGGTATTGACTGAGTAAAGTAAATTCTCAAAATTCACTCCCCACATAATACCATTCATAATTTCTTTAGAGTCATCTCCTAACTGTTCTGACCTGTGCAAGTAGTGCAATGTGTTTCTTTCCACCGGACCACCAACAAACACTGGAGCTTTTGCATCATTCACTTCTTCAATTACCTCATCCAGGTTTACTTGTGATTTTTGATTCAAAACAAATCCAAATGATCCATTATCATCATGTTCACAGAGGTAAACAACAGACCGCTCAAAGTTAGGGTCCGGCAAGAATGGTTCTGAAATTAACAGATCCCCTCTTTCTGGTGGTACTTGTGTATGTTTATGAAAAAACTCCATTCAATATTTTAATGTAACGCTGCTTGTATCGGTAAAGCATTCAATACTTCAGCTTCTTTTATTTTCATTTCCTCAAGCCTTTTATAGACATCCTGTTCATCAAAATAGTTTAAGGCCATCTTGACAAATACTTCTCCATGTTTAGCTTCGGAAGCCCATAGTTGTCGGTAGAACTCTTTTAACTCACCTTCTGGCAGAGCTTCATAGACTAAACGAAATCTTTCGGCTCCTCGTGTCTCAACTACAGAAGCAACTAACAAACGGTCCATGAATCTATCTTCTTTCCCAGATCTACAGGCATCAATTAACTGTTTAACGTAAAAATCCTGCCTTAATTCATGAGTCAAAGTAATGTCCCTTTCCTCTAAAAGTTTGTATACGGATTTAAAGTGGTCCAGTTCTTCTATTGCGGTATCAATTAATTCTGGGATAATTTCTACTCTGTCCGGATACTTAGCTACAAAACTCATTGCCATTGCAGATGCTTTTCTTTCGCAATCTGCGTGATCTTTGAGAAATGAATCAAAATCATTCATTACGGCATCAATCCACTCTTTTTTGCTATCACACGCTAAATCTATCCTTAACTTCATTACTCCTGAATTAACCCATTCCGTTTGTTATATCAACAATTATCAAAATCAACACCATTAACGTTTTGGTACCGATGATTTATCAAATAATTTTGACTCATATTCAAACACTAAACTGCACATTAAGTATATAATTAAAAAGGGTATCCAATATTAATTTAGACTTCTGTTAAAAATGAGCTTTATAGATATTTCAACAATCCGAGAAGAGTACACCCGTCAAGCACTTTCTGAGAAGGATGTGGCTTCAAATCCAATAGACCAATTTAAAAAGTGGTTTGAGGAAGCGATGAACTCTGAAGTATATGTTTCCAACGCAATGTCGCTTGGTACAGCAGACAAATCTGGTCAACCGTCTGTAAGAATTGTACTTCTCAAAGGAATTGATGAGAAGGGCTTTAAGTTTTTTACAAACTATGAAAGTTCAAAGGGACAACAATTAATGGACAACCCAAAAGCTGCAGCTACTTTGTTCTGGCCGGAGTTGGAAAGACAGATTAGAATTGAAGGGGCAATCGAAAAATTAACTCACCAAGAATCGGAAAAGTATTTTCATAGTAGACCTATTGGAAGTCAAATTGGTGCCTGGTCTTCACCTCAAAGCAAGAAGATAGAAAGCAGGGGTGAATTAGAAGATAAAGAGGCGCTTTTTAAAGAAAAATTTGATGGTCTGGAAAAAATCCCAAAACCTGATCATTGGGGTGGTTATTCAATTGTTCCGAATAGTATTGAATTTTGGCAAGGACGAGAAAACAGACTTCATGACCGTATTTTGTACGAATTAAAAGATGGAAATTGGGTCACTAGTAGACTTGCACCTTGAGCCAGGTAAATACATATTTGACTAGATATGCTACAGCTGACAGAAAGCTGTCCCAGCTGATAGATCATTCTCCTGAATTAATCATCGTTATTCCGAGTTTCAAAGAACCTAATATCAAGGACACTTTGGATTCTCTTTTAGAAAGTTATCATCAATCCTCAGAATTGATGGGCAAGGTTTTGGTGATTATTGTGGTGAATCATTCTGAAACGTATCATCCTGATGAACTCAAGCTGAATCTGGAAACAATTGAGACTATCAAGGATTGGAAAGAAAAGAACTCTGATAGGTTTTTGCTCTATGAATTGCTTGTTGAACTACCAAGAAAGAAAGCAGGTGTAGGACTAGCCAGAAAAATCGGGATGGACGAAGCTGTGAGGGTTTATGAAAAGTTTGAACGAGATGGGATTATTGTGAATTTGGATGCTGACTGTACTGTCTCAGAAAACTATTTAATATCGATTTATCAACATTTTGAGGATCATCAAAAATCTCCAGCGGCATCTATTCACTATGAACATCGGGTTAGCGAACAAGATGTTGCTATATTGAATTACGAATTGCATCTACGATATTTCATTAATGCTCAAAGGTTTTGTCACCTCCCCTATTCATATCAAACAATTGGATCATCAATGGCTGTCCGAAGCAAAGACTATCAACGCCAAGGTGGAATGAATAGCAAGAAAGCCGGAGAGGATTTCTATTTCATTCAAAAAATGCTGCTTTTAGGGAATTATTCGGAGATCAATGAATGCACGGTTTTCCCATCTTCCAGACAATCAGACAGGGTACCATTTGGTACGGGTAGAGCGATGATGGAATTTGAACAAAAGAACGATGAAACGTACTCAAGCTATCATCCGGAATCATTTATTCTTTTGCAGCAATTCATAGAAGTACTACCAGAACTTTATACAAGTAGTTTAGAAGAAGTCAGGAAAGAAATTGCTTTACCTGTTTGGGAGTTTTTGACTCAAAAGGAATTTGAAAAAGCATTAGTTGAAATCAAAAAGAAATCTACTAATCTACATGTATTTCAAAAGCACTTTTTTAGCTGGTTTGATGGGTTTCAATTGATGAAATACCTGCATTTTTCAAGAGATACTTTTTATCCAAATCAACCAGTTGAGTATTGTTTAAAGTGGCTTTTCACCGACTTTCTACATCGAGATCTTCCTACCAATAATTTGGAGGCATTGAAGCTTCTTAGAGAGTTTGATAAAAAAGGTGAAGCTGTTGTTCCCTGGTATTAGAGTAGATCAAAAAGATCCTTTACTCCCATTTGCTGAGTAACGTTGAACCCTTCTCCATATGGCACCTTAATTGAGTGACCATACTCCTTGCCTCTTGCTTCAATCATTTTAAGGAATTCTGGGCTTGAAATGTAAGTTTCTGGTTCTTTGCTATTAGGATCGAAGAACTGGCTCTTAAAAGCTCTTATAGCCTCTAATTTCAGCTCCCATGCATCTGACACATCTACAACTACATCTGGAACGAGATAGTTACTTTGGATAGCATGATAAACTGCCTTTGGCCTCCAGGCTTTTTGCCATTCTCCTTCGTGAGCAGTTTCAATCATTCTTAGTCCTGACATGAAGGCAGCAGTCTTCACAAGTTCAGCCCCCTTTCCATGATCTGGATGTCTGTCTTTTATCGCATTAGCAATGACTAAATCAGGTTGATATTTTCGGATAATCTGAATTACCTTTCTCTGGCATTCTTCATTGTTTTGAAAATAGACATCCGGCAACTCAAGGTTTTCTCTCACTGAGACTCCCATGATCTTTGCTGAATCACTTGCTTCTTGTAGACGGATTTCTGGTGTTCCTCTCGTTCCCATTTCGCCCTGGGTAAGATCCGCAATACCTACTTTTTTCCCGTTTCTGATTTGATTGATAATTGTTCCGGCACATGACAATTCAGCGTCATCCGGATGTGCCATAATTACAAGTGTGTCTAACTTCATTTCTTAACAAAAAAGAAGCCGGCTGTGGGGCCGGCTTTTATCATTATATTAAACTAATTCTTAAGCTAATTCCATTTCCTTAGCTGCAAGGAATCTTTCAGCATCCAAAGCACCCATACATCCAGATCCCGCTGCTGTGACAGCTTGTCTGTATACGTGATCTTGTGCATCTCCGGTTGCAAAAACACCTTCAATATTTGTCTTAGATGTTCCTGGAATCGTTTTGATGTATCCATTCTCATCCATATCTAATTGACCTTTGAAGATATCAGTGTTAGGCTTATGGCCAATTGCTACAAAGAATCCCTGAACCGGAACTTCTTTAGTTTCTCCGGTTACATTATTCTTAACTCTTACTGCCTCCACTTCTTCGTTTCCTAAAACTTCTTCAGTTTCAGTATTCCAAAGAATTTCAATATTCGGAGCGTTTTTCACTCTTTGTTGCATGATCTTAGAAGCTCTCATCTCGTCTCTTCTAACCAACATGTAAACCTTATTAGCCAACTTAGAAAGGTAACTTGCTTCTTCAGCAGCTGTATCTCCAGCACCTACAATCGCAACATCCTGACCTTTGAAGAAGAAACCATCACATACTGCACATGCAGAAACACCTTTACCGTTGAACTTCTCTTCAGAAGGAATACCTAACCACTTTGCACTAGCTCCTGTTGAGATAATTACTGATTCAGCTTCAATTTCAGTTGAATCATCGATTGTAGCTTTTAATGGGTAGCTTGAGAAGTCTACAGCAGTGACCATACCGAATCTGATTTCAGTACCAAATCTTTCTGCTTGCTTCTGGAAATCTACCATCATTTGAGGTCCCATAACTCCGTCTGGGTAACCTGGATAGTTTTCTACGTCGTTTGTGATCGTAAGCTGACCACCCGGCTGGCCTCCTGTATAAAGTACTGGTTTCAATCCTGCTCTTGATGCATAAATACCTGCTGTATATCCCGCAGGACCTGAACCTATAATTAACACTTGAACTTTCTCGTTGCTCATAGTCTATCTTTCTTAATTAAATTCCTATTGTCTAACGCTGTTGATTTGAAATGGATTGGCAAATTTAGGTCAAAATTGCCAAATGTCTGCTAGCTGCCTTATCCTAAATATGGCTTCAGTGCTTTACTTCTGGAAGTATGCCTCAATCTTCTAATTGCTTTCTCCTTGATCTGCCTTACTCTTTCCCTTGTCAGACTGAATTTATCGCCTATTTCTTCAAGAGTGAGAGTACTTTCTCCATTCAATCCAAAGTACAAAGAAATCACATCAGACTCCCTTTGAGTAAGCGTACTTAGCGCTCTTTGAACTTCTCTTCTCAGCGAATCACTGAGTAAACTATCATCTGGAGTTTTTGTTCCATCATTTTCCAATACATCCAAAAGGCTTCCTCCTTCTTCTCCCTGGGCAAATGGAGCATCCATGGAGATGTGTCTTCCAGAAATTTTAATGGTATCAAGTACTTCATCAATTGAGATATCAAGAAATTCTGCCATCTCTTCTGGCGATGGTTCCCTTTCAAACTTTTGTTCTAGCTCAGAAAATGTTTTGGTTACCTTGTTGAGAGATCCGACTCTGTTAAGTGGCAATCTTACAATTCTTGATTGTTCAGCCAAAGCCTGAAGAATTGATTGCCTTATCCACCAAACGGCATATGAGATAAATTTAAAACCTCTGGTTTCATCAAATCTTTGAGCTGCTTTAATAAGCCCAAGATTCCCCTCATTGATGAGGTCTCCTAAAGTAAGTCCTTGATTTTGGTATTGTTTAGCTACGGAAACTACAAACCTTAGATTGGCTTTGGTGAGTCTTTCGAGTGCAACTTTGTCTCCTTCGCGGATCTTAATTGCTAACTCAACCTCTTCTTCTGCAGTGATTAAATCAAATCTACCAATTTCTTGCAGGTACTTGTCAAGGGATTGACTTTCCCGGTTGGTGATTTGTTTTGTGATTTTGAGTTGTCTCATTAAGCGTAGCTAAAAAATTAAATGGAAAGAGGAGTTGCAATACCAACTTTTTACAACTCCTCCCCAATAAAATTAATTAGCTTTTGCTTTCTTTTCAGGTTTTGGAAGTAAAACTTTTCTTGATAATCTGAATTTTCCAGTCTTTTTATCAATCTCAGTTAGTTTCACTTTGATTTCTTCTCCTTCTTCAAGCACGCCTTCCATCTTCTCGATTCTCTCCCACTTGATCTCAGAGATATGTAATAAACCTTCTTTACCTGGCATGAATTCTATGAATGCACCAAATGGCATGATAGATTTTACTTTTCCATCATATACTTCTCCAACTTCAGGAGTTGCAGCAATACCATTTACCCATTTCTGAGCAGCTTCCATTGATTCTTTATCAGCAGAGAATATGTTCACTAATCCGTGATTCTCTACTTCCTCGATAACGATTGTAGCTCCAGTTTCCTTTTGGATTTCCTGAACAACCTTACCACCTGGTCCGATTACTGCTCCAATCATTTCTTTCTCAATCTTAATCTGAACAAGTCTTGGAGCATTGTCTTTAAGGTCATCTCTAGGAACCTCAATAGTTTTAGCCATTTCTCCAAGTATGTGCAATCTTCCTTGTTTTGCCTGCTCAAGAGCTTCAGCTAAAACATCATAAGAAAGCCCATCTACTTTGATATCCATTTGACAAGCAGTAATACCATCAACAGTACCTGTTACTTTGAAGTCCATATCACCAAGGTGGTCCTCATCTCCAAGTATATCACTTAGGATAGCATATTTTCCAGACTCACCGTCGGAAATCATACCCATTG
Source organism: bacterium (assembly GCA_024743255.1). GTDB lineage: Bacteria > Bacteroidota > Bacteroidia > Cytophagales > Cyclobacteriaceae > JANSWY01. Next base: position 63,830 of record JANSWY010000022.1, read on the forward strand.
CGATACCAGAAACTGGTTTTTGAATCTGAATACCAGCATCCATCAATGCCAGAACTCCAGCACAAACAGTTGCCATTGAAGATGAACCGTTTGACTCAAGAATATCTGAAACAATTCTGATTGTATATGGATTGTCATCTACACTTGGAAGCATTGGCTTGATAGCTCTCATCGCTAAGTTACCGTGACCTACTTCTCTTCTTCCCGGACCTCTGTTTGGTCTTGCTTCTCCAGTAGAGAAACCAGGGAAGTTGTAGTGAAGGATAAACTTGTTGTATCCAGAAATAGTAGCTCCGTCAATCATCTGCTCATCAAGCTTCGTACCTAATGTTACAGTTGTTAATGATTGAGTTTCACCTCTTGTAAATACAGCAGATCCGTGAGCTGTTGGTAAGTATCCAACTTCCGACCAGATTGGTCTAACTTCAGTTAGGTCCCTACCATCTAGTCTTTTTCTGCTATCCAAAACGAAGTTTCTTACTGCCTCTTTCTGGATTTTTTTGAAATACTGACTAAGTAAGAATGGATCCTTTTCATGATCCTCTCCTAATGACTCAACATATTTATCAAAGATTTCTTTGAAGTTTTCACCTCTAACCTTCTTGTTCGCATTTTGCTGAGCTGCTACTTTATAACAATCGTCATAAAGTTTAGTCTTCATATCTTCTTTTAACTCATCATCATGAGTTTCGTGAGAATACTCTCTTTTTTCAGTTTTCTCAACATCTTTGGCCAATTCTAACTGAGCCTCACACTGAGCTTTGATTGCTTCATGTGCGATCTTAAGAGCCTCAATCATTTCGTCCTCAGAAACTTCTTTACACTCACCTTCTACCATCATGATGTTATCGATAGTAGCTGCAACGATCAGATCCATTTCTGCTTCGTCTTTTTGAGCAAGTGTTGGGTTAACGATGTACTCACCGTTTAACTTAATCACTCTAACTTCAGAGATCGGTCCTCCAAATGGGATATCCGATACTGCAAGAGCAGAAGAAGCTGCTAATGCTGCCAATGAATCAGGCATTACATTCTCGTCGTGAGAGATTAACGAGATCATCACCTGAGTGTCAGCGTGATAATCATCTGGGAATAGAGGTCTTAGTGCTCTATCAACCAATCTACTGATCAAAATTTCGTGATCAGATAATCTTCCTTCTCTTTTAAGGAAACCACCAGGAATTTTTCCTGCTGATGCAAATTTCTCTTGATAGTCAACAGACAATGGTAGGAAATCAACGCCATCCATAGCGTCTTGTTTAGATACTACTGTTGCGAGTAACATGGCATCTCCCATTCTAATCACCGCAGATCCATCCGCTTGCTTTGCCAGTTTTCCAGTCTCAATTGTTACTTCGCGTCCGTCCGTTAACTTAATAGTTTTGGTATAAACTTTTGGAATCATAAATGTGTCTTAAATACAATTGTTAAAATAAATAATTGTGCGTGAGGACAATTTGTGGAGCTTAAACAAAAGAGGGAATCCAGACTGAATCCCCTCTTATAATAAATTCTTACTTTCTTATCTTCAATTCCGCAATAATAGCTCGATATCTTTCGATCTCGTTTTTAGCCAGGTAATCTAATAATCTTCTTCTCTTACCTACAAGCTTCAAAAGACCTAGTCTAGTTGAGTGATCTTTTTTGTTGCTTTTTAAATGCTCGGTAAGGTGATTGATACGGTATGTAAAAAGTGCGATTTGCGACTCTGCAGAACCTGTATCATTTTTCGCCTTTACCCGACCATGATTTTCAAAGAGTTCTTGTTTCTTTTCTTTGGTTAAATACATGCTTAGTATAAAGTTAAAATTACTTAAAGTATTAAATTAAAGCGCAAAGGTAGAAATATATACAGTAATACCAAAGAAACGTCATGCGCGTTTTTTCTGGAATCTTGTCTTTAGTTTATCAAACCAGATGAGATAAATATCAACATCGAATAATCTGGCATCAATTCTGGCCTTATTTAGGAAGAAAAGACCAATTGGGAATAGTACCATGTTGGAATACCAAACTGCATACCTACCATCTACAAATCCTTCTTTTGCCCATTTATGACTAGTTATTGTCATCACATAGTAACTGATAAAGAAGAATATTGATACGATAACAGGAACACCCAATCCACCTCGCTTAATAATGGCACCCAATGGAGCACCAATTAAGAACATTACCAGACAAGCAAATGACTGAGAGTATTTCTTATTCTTCTCTACAGTGAATTTGTAAACATTCTTCTGATAATTCCTCATTTTGGTCTTGGCGTTGGTATAGCCATTTTTGATATTTCTAGCTGTTGAAAGTGCGCTTGACAGCATTTGGCTTTCCGCTCCTATTCGCTTTTCAAAGTAGGCATCCAAGGTATCTTTTGTAAGAGAATACAGTGCCGTATCAAGTTTTATGAAGCGATCACCTTTTGATTTAGGCTTTGGCTCTGGCTTTGATTTCTTGTCAAGAGCATAGTTTGTTTCAGTGGTATCGATTAACTCATTTTTAGCACGATCAAGTTTATCCTTAGACAATACAGGTTCGTCTCCTTGCTCAAACTTTCTAGGAATTTGTTGATCTTGCTTCTTTTTAATCTGTTCTCTTGCTTCAATTTCTCTCTGCCTTCTGGCAACAGCTTTCTTTTGTTCAATATCAACTTGCCTTTTTAAGTCTCTTTTGGGTTTTACGGTATCTTGTGGCGTATTTAATTCCTCATATATTGCTTCGAACAGACTGAAAATTGATGCCTTAGAAACATTTACTGAATCTTTTTTACTTTCATCCTCCTTGCCTTTTTCAAGCTCTTCCTGCTTCTTTTTTTCCTCAGCCTTCTTTTGATTCATTGAGCTCACAGAATCTCTTATCACCCTGAGCTCATCTTTTTGGTAATAATCGTGGTAACCCAATGTGGTGTAGTAGTTCTGCACCCTGGCCTGATGTACTTCTCTATTCAAGGAATCAATGTCCCTGGTGAGCTCTTTGATGTTTTTCATCTGACGGTTATTCTGAAACAACTCAGCATCAGTAGTTTTCATATCAAAACCTGCCAAACTGAATATCATCTCCATCTTCTGGAATTCATTTCTCACGAACTGGTTGAATTCCTTCTTGCTTCTACGTCCTTTGGGGATTTCACTGTAATAATGGCCGTTGTAGAGTTCAAATTTCAGATACCTCTCATTTAGAATGGTATACATTATACTTGAATCTGAAAGGATTACTCTGTTGTTTCCTCTTTGTGATTTATCAGTGTGATCGTAGATAATCACATCTTTCAAAGTCTTATTATCGCTAAGTTTTTCTTTAACCTTGATACTATAGCCCTCTATACCATCATAAAATTGACCTTCACGAATATCAAGTCCTGGCTTTTTCTTTTTGATATCAAACAATAATCTGTAGGCCTCAAGGTTAGCCGCTGGAACTACTGTGTTGCTGAAATGGAATGCTCCAATAGATAGGAATATCACAAATATAAAAATTGGCCTTAGCGCTCTTAAAAGGGAAATTCCTGAACTCTTAATTGCTGTAAGCTCAAAATGCTCACCAAGGTTACCAAAAGTCATAAGAGAAGACAACAGTACTCCAAGAGGGAGTGCTACTGGAAGCATGTTGATGCTGAAGTAGAATATTAATTCCGCGAATACATTAAACCCAAGGTCCTTTCCGACAAAATCATCAAAATACTTGAGCATGTACTGAATCAGTAATATAAAAGTTGATACTACTGTTGTTAGTACGAAGGGGCCAATAAATGATTTGAGAATAAGTTTATCTAATCGCTTCATCCTTTAATATCTCATTCCACTGTATTTCTAGGAATGAAACGCAAATCTAGGAAAACGGGTATGATTAACCGCCAACAATTTCTTTTAAATCGTGAATTAAAGAATCCCATAGCTCCTGGGCCTCCTCTACATCCATATCTGAGTAATCTGTAATCCTCAAATAAACAGATTGAGTCAATTCATTCATATCAAGTTTAAACTCAACATGATTTGGATCATCTTCGTCCCCGTTTAAGAATTCAAATTTCACAAAACTATTGATACGGCTTGCAGCCATTCTAGCCTTGTTCTCCTCCCCGTCCCACAGGAAAATAAACTCTTTATCTGCATTTATATTCACATCATCAGCGAACCATTGCGCTAAACCGGAAGCAGTGTTTATGTATGGGAAAAGCATCTTTTTGGAAGCTCTGAACTCGTATTCCCCATTGAAAGTTACCTTGCTCATAACTAAAAAATCAAAATGTGGATAAACACTAATTGCAACAATATAGACTAAAAATAGAACTAATCAGTTACCGACGGATTAATTATTGTTTACTTGAAAATTGCCTATTAGTATTTACGAACAAATAAAATTTAAAATATACTGCAGAAATATTGTTGCCTTTTCAACAATATTTATACATTTGCACTCCCAATTTCGGAGGCCACTCTGAAACAATTCGGCGAGGTAGCTCAGTTGGTTAGAGCGTCGGATTCATAACCCGGAGGTCACGGGTTCAACTCCCGTCCTCGCTACTATTTTGAAAGGCAGGTTTATCCTGCCTTTTTTATTGTCTTACGAAGAAGCCTTTAGCTTCTCAATTATTTCTTCCAGATCGGTTTCTATAGTCTTAGTGTTGTTGATGAATTTACGCACCAACATATCATCTATTTCAAAAAAACTAACTACATGTCTATAACGATTAAGCATGTTCAATAAATTGCTTATCTCTATCTCTATATTTTTAGCAACCTTCGGCTTGAAAGGTTTTTTATCCATGTAGGCTATTACTGTTTCCAAGTCAGTATAATACCCTTCAGTTATCATTATTCCCTCAGAAGTCCATTGTGCCGCTAACTTCTTGATAAAGGAGACCTTTCTAGGCTTTGGTCTGGAAGATGGTTTTGCTTCAACGTGATCCACATTGAAATATTCCATAAGCTCATTGCATAACCCTACAACACTTTCTTCGTTGACTTTAATCTTACTCATTTACTATTCATGTGTATTAAATTGATTTCAATCGACACATGGAATTCGCAATAAAATTATGCATCTACCTTGATATCAGTTTTTGCAGTGCTCATTTCATATGTTCTAAACATAATTTAAGAAAGTATTTGATTTTTCCACCCCAAAGCCAAAAAAATTCACAAAAAACGTTAAATACCTAAATTTCTTAGGTATAATATTTTTATACTTAAGAATCTTATGTATAATTGCCTTATGTATTCAAAAGAATTAATGAAAGGTACGCTCAAAACCATTGTTTTAAAGCTCCTAAAAGAGCATGAGAAGATGTATGGCTATGAAATTACCCAAAAAGTAAAAGATTTAACTCAAGACAAAATTCAGCTTACGGAGGGGGCATTGTATCCCACTTTACACAAATTAGAATCGTTGGGTTATGTCTACACGGAGAAAAAAGAGTATAATGGAAGAACCCGTAAATACTATTTGTTAACAGAATCAGGCCAAGCCGAAGCGACTGAAAAGATCAATGAGTTTGCGGAGTTTGTTTTGACTATGAAGTTTATTTTCAATTCTAAACTAGCTGCGGAATGAATCAATTAAACTCCACTCAACTTGAGACGCTTAGAAACGATTTAAAAGCTCGAGGGCTCAGTTTATTTGTCCTAAAAGATGAGCTATTAGATCACATTTGCTGTCTGATTGAATTAGAGATGGAAAAAGGAATTTCGTTCGATGAAGGACGGCAAATAGTATTTAAAAACTTCAATTCGGCAGAAATGCTCAGAAATCAGAAGAAAACTAAATGGATATACCAATCGAAGAAGTTTAAGAGAAAATTCAAATCTGTTCTTTCAGCTGCCGCAGTAATTATGCTTATGATGGTCGGAGGAGTTGAGGCGCAGGAAACGCCAGATGGTCATCCGATTTATGGAGATTGTGAATTGGCATCTGGTTTTGGGATCAGAAGAGATCCAATTTATAAGATAAAAAGAATGCATAGTGGTATCGACTTTAAGGCAAAAGCGGGAACACCAGTGGTTGCTACAGCAGACGGAACAGTTTTAGAAGCTGTTTCCAATCCAGATGGATATGGTAATAAAATTATTATTTCTCATTCGGGTGAATACAAAACACTTTTCGGCCACTTATCCGGTTTCAATGTAAAAACTGGCGATAAAGTTAGAAAAGGTGACATCATTGGTTATGTCGGTAGTTCAGGAAGGTCAAGTGCTCCTCATTTGCATTATGAAATATTGCAAGGAGATAAAAAGATCAATCCAGAACTATTTATCTCAAAATAATTGAACTAAAGATATTTAACACTCAAAATAAATATTTACATGAAATCCCTAACGTCACAGGATATTGAAATCCTTAAACAAGATCTCAAAGAAATGGGGCTAAATCTCCATGTATTAAAAGACGAAATATTGGATCATTTTTGCTGTCTGGTTGAAATGGAAATGGAAAATGGAAAATCATTTGCCGAATCAAGATTAATCGTCCTTAAAAGTTTTGATGAAAAGGAAGTGAACAATACACAGAAATCTACTAGGCGAATTCACAGATTTCAGTCACTCAAAAAGAAAATGAAAGCAATTTCATCTGTAGCTGCAGTATTAATGTTACTAATGGTTGCGGGTGCTGATGCACAAAATAAACCGGAAGGGTTTCCAATAAAAGGAGAAACCAAAGTGACTTCATCCTATGGTAAAAGAAAAGATCCTTTCCAGAAGAAAATAAGATTCCATAATGGTATTGATCTGAAAGCAAAGGAAGGTACTCCTGTAGTTGCTACTGGTGATGGTAAAGTCATTGCTGTGGAGGAAAACCCAAAG
>JANSWY010000048.1 GCA_024743255.1 bacterium
ACAGATGCTTGGGTTTGGGCCCCTAATGTGGTATTGGCGTTGGTTCCATCTGTAAGGCTAAATGCATTTTGCGTGCTCACTGCAAAATTAGTTGAACCATCTTCGGTATCCTGAACAGAGGAAGGTGTGCCCAAAGTAATCTCTACACTTGATACTGCGCCTGTAATTAAATCTGTACCGTCTGTACCAAAGGCTGCACTGGTGAAATCCCCGACATTGGTAATATCTAAATCATTGGCTGCTAAAACACTCGCAGCATCTAATGTTTCAGAAAAAGTTACAAATATCCTGTCAACCTGCCCATCAAGATTATTATCTCTATACTCAAAATCTGTAATAGCTGGCGCAGCTCCATCTGAATAAGTTCCTCCGTTTGTAGTTAATTCCCCATTCAGAACTTCGGTACCACCAATATTGAGATTAATACTAGAGTTAGTAGCTGCATTACTATAAGTAATTGTATTTGAAGGTGTTGCAGTTCCAGCTATATCATCAATATCCAGTGTAATGAATCCAATATTGGTACTGGTATAATCAGGAGTGGCATCAATATTTATTCCACCACTAATAGTAATACAATCTAATCCCGTACCTCCAGCACCATCACCATCCGTGATATTCATATTTGCACTAAAGGTCAGGTGCACCTGATCAATATTTCCATCACCATCACTGTCTCGCCAATCAGCATTCGTGATTGTTTGAGAATATCCAATGAATGGAATGCATAATGCTATTAAAATAAGTAACCGCTTTTGCATGAGTTAATAATTTGAGCCAATTTTTTTCTTACAACTTTTCAAGTTTGCACCACCAATACCTGAATTAACTACAATAATTCTCCGGAGCTATTCACCTTCATTAACACCATCTTAGTAACTGATGCTCCAAAACTTATTGTTCCTCCTATCAGAATTTGACCATCTGGTAGCTGCAGTATGGCTTCTCCTGAATCATTAAAACCATCCCCATGATGGTTGCTTGTAAGATTGCTTGTTCCTAGTTGATCGGTCCGCAAAAATAGTATTTGTTGACCTTTTGGAGTATTGTCGTTTTCTTCTGCTGTTAGGACATAGTTATTGAAACTCCCAGTCATTATATAATCGCCATTTAGGGATCTCACCACATCGGCCACAACTATGTCACTTTGATTTGGGATATTTGCCAAAGGTCTTAATGAATCTATTGCTCCATTAGCATTAAGAGGGATCACGAAAGGTTCTTCCACCCCCCCTATAAGAGAATTTCCAATTATTGTCGCACCAGCAGCGTCTTGAATCATTTTAGTCGGAATATCATCAATTATTGTACTACCTCCGGATGAATTTCCAAAGGCTAATGAATTTTTCAAGAGCCCAAGATCGTTCACCACAAGATATAACGCGTTAATTCCTCCATACCCCCTTACCGATGTTCTATCAGTGAGGGCACAAATTGCAAAGTCGCCATTTTCTAGTTCAATTATTGATACTCCTACATCAGTTCCTGGAAGGGGGTTTGTTCTTTCCCAATCGACAATTCCATCTTGAGAAAACTTAATGTAATAAAGATCTCTCTCCACATCTGTTAACTCGCCTGTAGTGGCTAGTATTAGCAAATCACCATCTGAAGTTTGAATGATATCATTTCCTTCAATATCAATTCCGTCAATTGAAATTGTATCAGATGATTGAACTGTAAAATTAAAATCTACTACCGCGTAAAATATTTTCTTGTTTTCAAAAACACCATTAACATTGATTGTTTCCGTAGAACCGACCACAAGGAATTGATTATCAATCACTTCCAGAGAAGTAGCTACATCACTGGTACTATCATTATTTCCTAAATCAAATCTGAGCTCATCTAAAAGATTTCCTTCATTATCTGTCTTAACCAGATAAATATCACTAATACCATTCGGTGAAAAGCTATTAGAATTTCCTAATAAAATATATGCATCTTCAGAAGCAATGTGTCCTACATCTACTAACTCATCAGTTCCCTCACCACCGTAGAATTTCACGAAGATTTCATCCGGTTGAGGGCCCTCACTATCTAGAATACAGCCTGATGCGCCTAAAAGAATTAGTGCAGCATATAATCCATTGAACAAAAATAATCTCACTCTCATTGGTTGATGAATTTTTTCTTTTTCTTAGGGTTATAAATGGATCTTGTGTACCCGACAGTTATTGAAAGGAACCCAAGACTAAGGTCATCTGAGACGTAGCTCAATCCATAAACAGTCTCATTGCTATTGAATCTATTGTCAGGATTGACATAATTAAGTAACCCTACTTCATAACGTCCTTCAATTGTAATAAAATGAGTCTGGGTTCTCAATTTTACTCCTCCTCCAACAAAGCCCGAGAAATTAATTCTATTCCTTTCTTCATTGCTTAGAAGGTCGTAATTATTGGATGCTTTTTGGGTTCCACCTTGTCTGTTACTATCAACAAACTGTGCTTTTAATAAATAGTCAAATGATACTCCCCCCATTACGTACGGGATTGGTCCTTTTCTATTACCGTAATTAAAATTATATCTAGCCAGCAGTGGTATTTTGGCCCATGATTGCGCATCGTTGATCGTTGATAATATACCTGTACTGTCAGATCTATTGTCCACGGTGTATTTAGAGGAGCGGAACATCAAACCTAAAGAACCTTCGAATCCAAGAGCGAAATGCCTTTCAACAGAAAGTTCTGCGTTAAATCCAGCTGCTGATGTATAGCTTCGATTACTGAACTCCGGAGAGAATGCACTGTACTCGTTGATTACATAAGGTGTTAGAAGGTTTCCTCCCAATTTCATTCCAATTCTAAAAATGGGCTCAACTCTAAATTTTTCATACAAATAAAATAATTCAGCCGGATCAAAATTTTCGTCCAACTGGTGCTCTGGGTCCACTTTTAACAACTTGATCATGGATTCTTCCGCTTTGGATTCCTGATCTGAAAAGATGTAAACCTGAGTGAGTAGTTTGTGCGCTCTAATTGTTTCTTCCTTAGAAAAGCCATCCGTATTTAGACATTCCTGCAACAACGCTGGGATCCCCAAAATCCTTCCTGCTTCGAACTCATCCTCAGCTCTATTCAAAACCTGCGTGCACTGAGCTGAGATGTAGTTGTATGACAGCAAAAGTAGTGCTGATGATATAATTAAAATTCTCTTTTTCAACGTTACAACTTGTTAATTATCTGTTCCTTTCTCTAAACCATCACAAGTAGATCTTTCATCAATATCTTTCCCAACATATTGAAACCATTCCGATTGCGACATATTGCGAGTAAGGAAACCGCATATTTCTGATGACATCTCACTAGGGTAAACAGGCCACTTTCTGATAACCTGGTCCTTTGATCCTGTAACCAAATACTCACCGCTTGGGTGGAAATCAAGTGTGAATACCCAATCATTATGATCATCCAACACTGTTGGCAAATCAAAGATATGTTCTGGGTCAATATTCCATAGCCTGGCTGTCTTATCTGCACTTGCGCCACCAAGAAGCTTATTGTTAGGACCAAATTTCAAATCCAATACCGGTCCCTGAAAACCGGTTAATGTAGGACCGAATTTTTTACCTTCAAGTAAGTCCCAAAGTATGATATTCCCATCATAATCTCCAAATGCAAGCTTATTACCCTCTTTATTGAAAGTAATTGCATTAACCGGTGTACTTGACTTTGTGTAGATTGTAGTCATCGCGTTACCTGCTTCAAGGTCCCAAAGATATACGTCACCATTTTCTGCACCACCTGCCAGAATCTTTCCATTTGGAGAAACCGCCAACGCTTTTACCCTTGACTCAGTGGTAATAATAGCCTCAGACGAGTTATAGTCACTTCTTCTAATGATCTTGTCAGACCCAACAGAAATAAACCCAGAATTATCAGGCATAAATATTAAATCAAACACTGCTCCTCCATGACCGATGATTTCCTTCGGTTCCTGGTTTTTATTTTTCAAATCAAATAGGAAAATGTTGTCTTTGTCAGATCCCAATGCAAGATATCTTTCATCCGGACTTACTCCAACTACTCTACTCACATTATCATTTTGAAACAGCACAGAATTTGACTCATTATCCATATTCCAGGTCAGAATCATTCCATCACTACCTGCAGAGTACATTCTGCTTCCATCTTCGTCAAAAACCACAGATCTAACAGCATCGTCATGACCTTTTAAATGATTTAGTGAATCACTTTTCAGACCTTTCAAAGCGTAGTAAATACCAGCATATATATCTCCATTAAACTCATCTCCTTCATCCCGGTATTCCTTCCAGAATAAATATGCCTGCCTCGCAACAAGAGCTTTCAATTCAGGTTGTGAAACATTTTTAGCTTTAATCGCCATTGATTGAGCAATAGCCTGATACCTTAATCTATCAGCTGCTAATTTCTCCTGTTGTGCTAATCTTGCTTGTCTTTGAGATTCAAGTTCTGCTAATTTCGCATCTTCAGCTGCTTTGGTAGCTTTTGCTTGTTGTTCCTTGGCTAATTGTGCATTCTTTTCTGCTTCTAATCTTTGTCTCTCTGCTCTATTGGATGCTTCTTTTGCAAGGTTTTCCTGTCTTTGCGCCTCTTCAAGTGCTTTCTTCGCTTCTGCTTCAGCATGAATTGCTCTTGCTGCTTCTTTGGCTGATTCATCCGCAAGTCTATCTGCTCTTTCTTTTGCTTTTTGTGCTTCCTCTGCCTGTAAAGTTGCAGCTTCTCTCAATTTATTTGCTTCAGCAGACTGCAACTGAGCAAAAATTACAAGGAAAATGGACACTAAAGTTGCAATTGAAAGAATGATGGCAACATTTCTCGTTCTTTTTACTTGTCTTTTTTGAAGTAGCTCTTTGTTTCTTTGTTCAGTTTCGTAAGCTTTTTTACTGGTTTCGAGGAACACCATAGTTCTCTCGAATGCCATATTATATCGTTGACCCCAAACAAGTGTAGGTTTGTTTTCTTCCTCCCAGTTTAGAGCTAACTGAAGGTCTGGCATTTGCCATAACCCAGCTTTACCCTCTTGGTACCTCTCAGCTGATTCTGATAATTTCAGGTACATTTCAGCAGATTTGGATTCCTCATCCAGCCATCTTCTAAGACGCACCCAAATTCTCATCAAACTCTCATGAGAAATATCAATAACAGTATCGGATTCCAGCCTAACTCCGTAAGGTGGCATCAACAATGACCTTCCTGGCTCCCTGAATTTTTCTACAACCCTAGTAACCTCATCTTCCGAGACTCCAACGATACTTGCAATTGTACTAAGTTTGGTTGGCCTCCTAATTCCTTGATTCTCAGCACCTCGTTCTGTAAGTGCTTTAAACATTACCTCACAAATCTCCTTTTCTCTCTTGGATAGGGAATCGTAAGCTTCATTTGCGTGTTGAGATAGGGCTTCCTGCAGGGTACCTATGGCATTGTAATGCCTGACATCCATGTCTTCACCCTCTTTCCTATTCTCTACCCAATATTGCCATGTTCTCATTAAGGCATGTTGCAAAATTGGTAACTGGTCAGGATTGTCTCCAACATCATTTAGAAGTTGTTGAGTTAATCTTCCAGCAATTTTACCTCCACCAACGGCAACTGGACCTTCAATGGCTAGCCTTTTCTGATCTCTCGTCATTTGAGGAATCAAATAGTGAGAGTCGTTAATCATTTGCGTCAGATCCGGGAATAATGCACATTCACCAATAAAATCTGATCTCATGGTAAGCGCTACGTATATCGGTTCATCGTATTGATGTATCGCTTCCAGCAGTAAATTCACAAATGCTGAAGACTCATCAATTTCTGATTCCAGTGCTTCTACCCTTTTATATCTAAAAAGTTCCTCAAACTGGTCAACAAGAATTAAGAAATTTTGCTTGTTGGATGTCTTTAACTGTTTGACCGCTTCTATTAAACCTAAGGAACTGGATCTAAGAACTGTTCCTGTTATTGTCTTCTTGATCAGCTTATCTTCCTCACCAAGCTGATTATAATCACTATTTTTTGTCAGTAGTGCTTCTGCAAGGTTATCAATTGGACCACCCCCAGGCCGGGTAACAATTATTTTCCAATTTGATCCAGCATCGGTCATAAACCCTCCATATAGTGTAGGAATCAGACCACAATACATTAATGAAGATTTACCACTACCGGAAGCTCCAAGAATAGCAACGAATTTATTCTCTGCTAGCTTTACCAGAACTTCATCACTTTGCCCTTCCCGTCCGAAAAACAGGTGACTTTCTTCAATACCAAAAGGTCTTAACCCTGGAAATGGATTAATGAGTTCGGAAATGTCCAGGAAGCCTGTTTCCTGGGAAGTTACATTTTGATCACTCATAACTTATAATAGTTTTTGGAGAAATGGTTCTAGCTGCTCTTCGGTGAAATCTTTCTCGCATTCAAGAACTATTGCCCTATTACTCTCAAATTTCTTTCTGTTAATTTCTTTGTCCTTTCCTATATAAACAGCCTTAGCTTTGATTGGCTTCATCCTACCAAACCCAGGTGCTTTCAGAAGGTCCTGAAGTTTGGCGTTAATCCAATCTTCAGTGCTTGTACCACAGTAAATTATTGAAGCATCACATCTTCTCAGGTTTTCCTGATGAATATATCTTAAATCAACCAGGTCTCCATCATATGTAGGCTCAACAACTTTAAATCCCCTTTTTTCCAAATATGTCGCGATAGGTTTTGATGATTTAAGATCAGGCTTATCACAGATCAAGTAAATCATCTCTTTACCGGACTCTTCAGGTTCCGGAGTATATCCTTTAATTTCTCTTGCTACATTAAATCTTCCTCCAGTAACAAGTTCCTCCCGGATGATACTCTTAAATTCCTGCAATGTAATTTGAAGTACTTCCGCTTCATCTAATGATGCTGCATCACTTTTCAAATCTTCAATAAATATTTTTTGACGTTCCGTTACGTTTTTAAGGTCTGGGGATAACCATATCAGACGACTAAAAGGGTCTTTATTGTCATTCTCCCGGTTATACTTAGACATCTTCTTGGTATGCTTACTGGCCACCTGGTTTTGTATATCTACTACTGATAAGTCTGTACCTTTTGGTCTGTAACCATAGTCCTCTCCCACTAGGTGAATCGACAATCTACATCTTCTTAGATCTCGTTTAACGACCTCCTCAAGGCCTGAAACCTCTTTCGGTAAAGAATGATCAGGAAGTACCCTGTAACCATGTCTGATTAATTCGCGCTTCACAACATCCCGCTGAATTACCATATCAACACCAGTACTGGCCAGGTATACAGTTTTAGACTTTTCTACTTCCTCTCTTATCTCAGCTTCTTCTCTTTCAGTAAGATTATAGATGTATTGTGAAATGTCGTAAGCCATATCCACAAGTTTCATCCAGAAGCTCCTTTCAGCATTGCTTCCAAAGAATCTGTGAAACTGTTTAGCTTCACCTGTCATTGGATCTACCTCAAAAAAGTCATATGGAATAATACTTTGATATTCTGGTAGGTGTTCGTCAATTTCGATTGGGTATTTTACAACCTTGAATAAACGACTTAACCCATTAAGATCCAGATTGCCTTCTTCCTTTGCTTTCTCGCAGAAAGAATTAAGGTCATCCACTAACCTTGATGATTGGAAGTAATTATCTGATAAAACCGCAACAAATACTGCAGCCTTGTTTTCGATTTGTTCAGGAAGGTTTGTCTCTGAAATCATTAGAACTCTCGGTTCCTCCTTGCCTATTTGAGTCAATAAAGTCACGAGAAACTTCCTAAAGTTGGTGACCCAACCTTTATCCAATCCTTCGATTGGAAGATCGTCATCCTCAGAGTAACTCAGTATTATATCGTATTCAAATTTCATTAATCAATTTTCATTATTCACCAAAAACAGAAAATGAAGTAGCTTCCTCCTGGTCTTCTTCCACAACTCGTTTTTTGCCAGCCATAATATTCAACTGAGCAAAGACTAATTCAATATGAGATGTTAAAAGATCAAAGAATTCTTCCTTACTTATTACAAACAGAACTGATTCTTCAGCTGTTGTAGCCTCAAAATCAAACTTGATATTTGCTAGTATTATTTTTTCACCAATAATTTCACCAGGCCCTTTAAGTTCGGTTGTTCCGTCCTCTTTCGTAATCTTTACACTTCCATCAACTACAATATACAATGGATTACTACCTGGATCACCATCTTCAATAATTGCAACATCTTTCTTCACAACAACCTCTTCAATGCATTGTGCAATCTCTGAAATAATAATACCATGCACATATTCAAACGCCGGTAAGGACTTCAGAAATAAAGCTCGTTCCATTATGGTCATTTTCTGATGGTAGTCCTCTTCTTTCATTCTAAATACTGGAGGGACAATGGCCTTATCCAGATCTTTTTTGTAAGCGGGGTTAATCCGCCTTGTATGATAGTGATATGCTTCTTTATCCTTCTTGTAAATCGCATAGCAAATAGTTTCTCGAATAAATACATCGGGGTTAAATACATTTGCTACTAGATCATTAGATACAGGGGCGTCTTCCATTTCGCCAATTCTGTAGATGGCCAAAGCTTTTGTCCATTTATTGACGAAATTGTAATCCCTGTTGATTATTTGTAACAATAGATCTTCGTAAGAGCTGTAATATTCTGGAGCATAGTGGTCATGAAGTTTAACAAGTTTGTCTTCTATCTTGGAATCATCCAATGCAGGAAACAATATTGGTTTCAATTCATCCTCCACAAAAATATCCAGCATTTCAATTGCGAATGTAATACTGTCAGAAGTTCCTACCTCTATATTTTCCTTTATCAGCAATACACTTTGCGGGTCATAAATCATTGATAACAGCATAAATATATTGCTGTAATTTTCATTATTTTCAACCTCAATTGCCTCTCTAATTAATCTGTCCAGTTTGGTGTCTCTAGGAATTTCTTCCAAAACCTTTAAGTTCCAGGTTATATTACCAACAATACTATTTATGAATATTTTTATCCTTGCTTTTTGAAAATCTTTAGCTTCAAAACCCAGATAACTTAGGGTATTGAGAATTTCTGAAACTATTCGTTTGTTTGGAAAGTCTATTTTCTTCCATAGCAGGTCATTGGCTCTGTAGCCACCGATTCTACCTATAATTTGAATCACCCTAAACATTGTTACAGGGTGCTGATTTGATTTATAGAAGGCAGTATCTAATAGATGTAATACATCCTCACCAGATGCAACCAAGCTTGCCAGTGAAATATTCCCATAAGTTGCCAGGTGCAGGTTTTCTATTAATACAGGCCAAAATTCTGGTCTCTGCAGTTTGCCTGCCGAAACCATTGCCGCTATTCGGACTTCATTGTTGATATCACGAAGTAATTCCATCAAATACGGCACATACTTCTCTTGTGTAAGTCTGCTTAATAATCTTGCTGCAAGAATACGATCTGAAGCCGCAGTTGACCTAACTAACTTCTTTATACTAGCTTCCTTCAACTCATAATTTGAAGCTTTTTCAAGATTTGTAACAACCTTCTTACCTAATTCAATTAGCTTAGGATCATCCTCATATTTCAACTCATCTTTGAGTCCTTCCAATTGGTCAAAACAAAGTAGTTCATTGAGTTTTACATATGCGTAGTAACGTACTCTTTTCCTCTCAGACTGTAAGGCAGAAATAAGAATTTCTTCTAATTGGATAGGGTCAATTTTTTCAAGAATCTTCAAAGAGTTGATGACCTCTTCCGGATCATTACTTAGGGCTTCACTCCTTAGAGCATTGATAATATTAACCTCATCTCTTTTTTCCTCATTATGAAACTGAAGTTTCTGAATCTCGAGTGTATTTTTCAGAGTAATTTTATATTGACCAAATAACTTGTTGGCCAGGTATATAACTACTCCACCAAGTGCCACAACAAAATACGTGTAATGAATAAGTTCAAAAAAGGCCAATAAACCCAAACCAATCTGTAAGGCACCTGCCGACAAAGTTGCAAATTCGTTGATGACACCTTCAATACGTGTTTGTACATCAAATCTAATTTTCCGATCCAAAGGCAAGAAAAACAACTTAAACGCTGGGTTTTCAAGTGCATCCTTGAGTGATGCCGTGAACAGCTTACCAAGTGCGGTAAAGAGGAAGAAGTATAAAAATTCTGCCCTACTGCCAATTGTAGCTTCACTATATCCAAAGATATTTCCTGAGATGATTGAACCTAATGTGAAAAGGATAAGAATCAATGGCATCATCATCAATGCAATTCTCAATCCCCAGTTGCTGATAATCCAATCGTTAATCAAACTTTGAATAAAGAAACTTACCAACATTATGGCTCCATTAAAGAAGGATAAGAAATCTCTAAGATCAGCCTCCTCTGGGTAATACGTTTCTGTAGCAGTGTAAAATGTATAATTCATGAATACACTGGCTGCCATAGAAAACAGAATGAAAAACGCCATCATCCTCAAGTAAGGATTGACGAAGATACCTGCAAAACTAACTTTTTGCTTTTCTTCACCTTTTTCAACCTGCGTAACTTTGTCGAGGTTATAGTTTCTAACTACTATTACAGCAAAAACAAACATTCCTAATACCGAAATGGCTGCCATTAAAAGTAGATCATAGGTTTGGTCAATAATTCCCAGTCTATTTAAGAAGGGAATTGAAAAGAACGCCAATATAGTTGCTGAAAGCTGCCCCGTATCAATACCACCAATAATCCTTTTCGATTGCTTCAAATCAAACATTCTACCAAAGATTCCCCAAAAACCGAGTAGAGTTACCGCAGTTATAGGACCAATCATAACGAAGAGAATAAATGGCAAAGCTTTAACCCCACCTATAAACCCAATAATATCCGGATAACTGAATGCTAGTCGTAATAAAATCAGAAATACAAGTGTGAGAAAAACGTTGGAAACAACAAGACTGGAAAAATTCATCCTCTCTTGTAGCTTAACATACAGCGTAGTGGCAAGTATTCCCAGACCTCCAGCCGTGAAGAAAGCTACATCAAGGTATTTTTCACCAAGCTCATTTAAGAAGAGTGTTTCAGCACCGATCTGATAAGAAGCCAGGAAAATCCCCATGAAGAAACCTTTACCGAGAAGAATTAACATTGGCTTCTCTTCGCCCGGTTCTCCACCTAAAAATTGTATTAATCCCTTAATCACACAATAATTGTTTAGCGACCTTTAATATAGTCAAAAATCAATTGAACATTCATCAATTAAAGTGTTTCCGTCGGCTAATCTGTTTCACAAATATGTACAAAAACTCCAATAATGTGAAGTCGAATTATACAATTTCAATTAATCAGACTTTTTTTCTTTGTATATATAATTATAATTAATTTTAATTGTACTATTTGTAGTTATACTCGACGAATTAATAGTCTTTTTAGGATTATTTATAAATAACGCGATAAAGCCTCCCGCCAAAGAACCAAAGACATGCCCTTCAAATGACACTCCTGGTTGAACTGGTAATAATCCAATCCAAAAGCCTGATGATAAAAACAATACAATTAGTGGGTAGATGAATAACTTTTTATCTTTCAATTTTATAGAAGACACCACAAGAAAAAAGAATAATCCGTAAACAACACCGCTCGCCCCATAATGCCATGAGGGTCTCGCAAAAAGCCATAGCATTACATTGCCTAGTAGAGATATTAAAATGATGTAATTAAATGTTCTTTTACCAAACCTATGGAACATGCCTAGCAAAAGCGGAATTATTAACAATAGATTGCCTAGAAGGTGTGAAATATCACCATGTTTAAGTGGAGAACAAATTATACCTAGCAGTCCTGAAATATGTCTGGGCTTGATGCCAAACCAATAAATATTGAGATTAAGTAGTAGTTCAAATAGATAGACTATTAGCGGTAGAACTACAACATATAAAGTTCTAAGTATACTCCTTTGAAGATGTTGATCGAAATGGGGCTTATCTCACTCAGCTTACCCTCCTTTGCGGTTCTTATTTCTTTTCTGCTTCGATTTTGCCTTATTCAAGGATCTCTGAGTAATATCCATTGTAGATTTTCCTTTCAATGCATCGATAGGATTGTATGGGATTAAGTAGCCGACACTGATGGAAATCATTTGATTACTTACTTCTACATTTTCGTAAAACTGTTCCAATTCCGAATCTCTGTTAAACCCGAGATTCGAATGCCCCCAGCTATACCTCAAATCCACCTGGACACGGGCACCAGTAGCAATATCAAATAAGGCGCCACCTCCAATATTCAAAGCATATTGAATACGGTTAGGATTATCTATAACAACCTCATTTTCTGCAGGTTGTGATCTAAAATTATAACGTATATCATAATTAATAAATTCGTTATCACCGTTTCCTAGAACGGACTCATTGATCCGGGCTTTACCAGACATCCACCAACTAATTTTTGGTCCTGCATTGATATAATAGTGACGTGGTTCCTTACCGTATTGTACTCTTAGCAACAACGGAAGTGAAAGGTAGTTATAGGTAAATCGATTGTCTAATTCAAATTGTGCAGACCGAACAGATTTCGCTACTCTCTCGTAAAATAACTCCACGTGCACAGCATACTTAATAGACGCTGTATATGTCATCATCGCTCCAGCATTGAAGTTATAATTAGGCTTTACCTTATCATAGATATCTCTTTGAGTTAACTCTGATGTAGAATTAACCAAAAACACATGCTCATCATTCTGATATTTAAAGCCTGTTCGCTGAAATCCAACTTTTGGACCAAACCAAAATTGAGCTGAGGCCGGTACTGTTCCAAGAATTAATAAAGCAACAAAAAGAATTCGCATAAGGACTAATTTTCTACCTGTTTTCAACAGCACAATTTAAACAATTAATATTACATTCTTAAGAACAACCTTCCAAATTTAATACTGTATTATCTAAACTGTTAAGTAAACTACAATCATCAATAAGTCAAAGAGTTTGCACTATTTACTTAAATCTTTAACTCCCATTCTATTAAGATTTAGTACCAATAAACGTGCAGTCGTAGTATTTTCGTGCAGGTTTCCTCATTTTTTAATAATTTTAAGTTTCTTTTGAAGTTATTTAATAATAATTGTGTTAGGTGTTTGAATAGAAGTTTATGAAAAGATATTTATTATCTGTTGGAGTTATTCTGATTTTTTCTTTTCATTCGTATTCGCAGCAGTCAAGGGTTTATAGTCAATTCTTTATGAACCCCTTCCAGTACAATCCTGCCTATGCTGGAGTGGAAGGTCATACTGTGTTGTTTGCAATGTACAGACAACAGTGGATCAATGTTGATGGAGCTCCCTCAATCTCACATTTAAGTTTTCATACTCCACTTAAAGGAGGTATTGGTATTGGTGCAACAGCATTTAACGAGGCTGAAGGTCTCCTAAATACAGTAGGAGGAAAAGTCAGTGCGAGTTACTTGTGGTCCATTGATCGAAAACATTACCTCAGAATGGGTATGTCCATTGGAGGAGGTAACAAAACAATCAATACAGATGGTTTTGACTCTCCGTCAGATCCTGCGTTTGCTTCCTTGGCAGAATCATCAACTTTCACAATAGCAGAATTTGGAGCTACATACCATTTTGATCACTTCAACGTAGGTTTTGCCCTACCTAATCTGGTCAGTTATGATATTGTTACTCCTGAAAGTTTCAGTCCTGTAAGAGTGAATCCATTGGATGAAATGCTTTTGAAGGTAAACTACAGAGGCCATATCAATGATAATTTTGCATTTGAACCACATGTGCTATACCGATACAATACCAATTTACCGAACCAATACGAAGTAGCTCTAATTAGTCACTTAAAGCACCTTATCTGGATAGGTGGATCCTACAGACAGGATGCTGGGTTCATAGGTCTTTTTGGAGCAAAGATAAAAGAGTTTATGGCGGTTGGATTTGCGTATGACGTTGGAAACACAAATTACTCAGATATCCTTGGTTCTACCTTTGAAGTTCATTTAGGAATTCATATCGGAACTAAAAAACATCACGCTGAACATGTTTCTTCTTTCATTAAGAGCCACCAAAAGACGCTTGAGGAAAGAGAAAGAGAAAAACAACGTCAAGCTGAATTGGCAGCTAGACGAGAGCAGATGCAAAAAGAAAGAGAAGAAAGACTGGCTGCTCAAAAAGCTGAAAGAGAAAAAGCTCAAAGAGAGGCTGCTGCTAGAGAAGCTGCTAGGCAGGACTCTATTAGAATTGCCAATGAAACTCTGGCCAACAATAACAATCAAACGGATAACGGAACTGACACAAACCAGACTGACAACAATCAGGTTGATAACAACCAAACTGATAATGGTAACCAAATCGCCAATAATCAGACGGATAACGGAAATCAGACCGAAAACAATCAAACTGATAACGGAAATCAGGTTGTAAACAACAACAATCAGACTGGCACAAATACTAGTAATGAAAATGTTGACAATACAAACGGAACGAATAACACCGATACTGGAAACCAATCGCAAACAGATAACAATAATACTAATGGTTCCAATACGACTGTCAGAGACACGCGATCTATAGATGAGCTGGCCAGTTCTAACGATCCTAAACGAGTTAAGCGAGGTGGACACTTGTTAGAGTTGCAACATGGGAATTACATAGTAGCAGGTGTATTTGAAGATTTCGACAGAGCTGAGGGGTTAAGTGACAATCTATTTGAAAGAGGATACAGGGATGTAATTGTAGGATACGTTTCCCACGACAGAAAGTACCATGTTGTCATATTTAGATCACAAGATCTGGAGCAAACCCGATCAGAAAGAAACAGGCTTAGAGGAAGACCTGGATTAGAGAAAATCTGGTTACTAACTGTTGAATAAAACCAAAAATGAAAAGAATATATTTAATACTATTTTTAGGATTTTTCGCTCTAGAATTAGCGGCACAATCTCCATTTGTTGGAAGCATTAGCCCCAACTCTGGAAAGGCAGGGGACATAGTCACTATTACGGGTAGAGGTTTTAATGCAACTTCATCCAATCTGCAAGTAAGGTTTGGTGGAGCCATTGCTGAAATTGTAAGCTCTACTGAAACCTTGATAGAGGTAAAAGTGCCAAATAACGCAGCATTCGACAATATTTACGTAACAAACCTTGTAACCGGTTTAACGGTTTCATCTTCTGATTTATTCTTGTATTCTTTCGATGGAGAAACTTTTGATGTAGGTAAATTAGGAGATCAGGAACAATTTATTACTGGTCAGCAAGGAGTCTTTGACCTTTGTCTTTGTGACTTTAACAATGACAATACGCTGGATATTGGTGTAACAAGTGTAACCGCGCAGGATCCTTTCCCGGGAGTAGTTACGATATATGATAACCAAAGTAGTACAGACAACCTTACCCTGAATCAGATTGACATTGAATTACAGGAAACCAGATATACAGTTTGTGGAGATTTAAATGGAGATGGACTTCCAGAATTGGTTCTGGCAGAATTAAGTGGACTAAACATACTTATCTTGGAAAACACTTCCTCAGGATCCACAATAAGTTTCGATGATGACAATCCTACTGTTATATCATTACCAAGGCAGGACAATAATGATATTAGAAATGTCTATGAAATTAGAATTAGAGATTTGGACAACAATGGGAAACCCGAAATTTTAGCTACTAATAGTAGTGACAACACGATACATATATTTGAGAACACAACCACTACATCTCTCTCTTTTGAAAGTCCATTAGAGTTGAATTTTCCGGATATTAGTGCCAGCTCAGGCATTAAAGCCGAAGACTTGAATAATGATGGTTTATCAGATATTGTTATTACTAATTTTCAAGATCCAAATGCCTTCATTCTAGAAAATAAAAGTAATGAAGGCGATCTAGCATTCGGAGATATTACAGAATTAACTTTCAATTCAGCCGTTAATGATCTCGCAATAGTTGATTTTGATGGAAATGGTTTTAAAGATGTGGCTTTGATCAACAGAGCTAGCACTTTAACAGTATTCAGAAATGAAACATCCGGAACCGGTGGAGACATAGTATTTACAGAAAGTGGCAGTTTAACTACTACCAACGATAATGCATGGTCTCTAGGTGTCGGGGATTTAAATGGAGACGGCTTAGCAGATATTGTTTCAAGCTCTCTGAGTACAACTACAACTTCACTGAATATTTTCATTAATAATTCTAGCATTGGTAATATTTCATTTGATGATGTTGAAAACAAGACAATTGTTCGAAATGCCCGACAAATTGAGATTGCCGATATAGATGGAGATAGTAGACCTGACATTGTGTTTACCCATAATGTAGGTGCTGCAAACAATGGAGACTTATCAGTTATTCTCAACAAAAACTGTGTTAGACCTACTATATCTCCTAGTGCTTCACAAATCATCTGTAGTGATGTCAACTTAACTTTAGAAGCACCATTATCAGATGGTACAACATACAACTGGGAAATTGATACTGGATCTGGTTATAGCGTTGTTCAATCTGGCACAGATAATACAATAAATGTTCAAACTTACCTTTCTGCCGGAGACAATGCAGACATCAGAGTAAATACGGTCTCAGATGGAGCAACTTGTGACTTAACATCAGACGTTGTAAATATTATTGTTAACGCAGACACTTCTACCCCTCCTACCCCAACTTCCAATGGGCCAGTTTGTGTAGGAGAGCAACTGCAACTCACAGCTGGTGTATCCGGAAGTCTGATATATGAATGGACTGGTCCAAACGGATTTACTTCCAATGAAGAAAACCCAGTGATTGATGATTTTCAACTTTTGAATGCCGGAAGATATGAATTGATAATCAACTCTGGAAGCTGTAGAAGTGAAGCTGGATCTGTTGTGGTAGA
Organism: bacterium; assembly: GCA_024743255.1. Classification (GTDB taxonomy): domain Bacteria; phylum Bacteroidota; class Bacteroidia; order Cytophagales; family Cyclobacteriaceae; genus JANSWY01. The sequence continues at coordinate 16,796 of JANSWY010000048.1, forward strand.
ACCAACTGCCTTTCCTTTTATAAGCATAGACGCTAACGATCAGACCAACTTCTGTCTTGGCACCTCCAAAGAATTATCAGTTACTGAATTTGATGGTTATACCTATCGCTGGACGAGAAATGGTTCTGATATTACTGGGTCCAATTCAGCTACTTATACAACTACTGAAGATGGAACTTACACGGCAATCTTAATTGACGGAACAGGTTGTGAATCTGAAAGTAGCTCCATAAGCTTGACAACTTTAACACCTATGCAAGCTGACTTCACTTTTGATCAGTTGAAATGTGTCGATTTACCTCTTTCGGTTGTGGAAAGTACAAATAATGCGAATGCTTCATTCAGTGTTATTCATGATTGGGATTTTGGTGATGGTAATACAGTTAACGCAGTGGACTCAACAGGGAATATCTACACCACAGCTGGCACATACACCATTACACTAACTGCTACATATGAAGACATTCCTGAATGTTCCGATACACAGCAATATCTGGTAACGATTAGAGATATTCCAGATCATGCAATTCAATCTGATGGAACCGAAAAATGTCCTAGTGATAGTCTAAGAGTTAGCCTACCTAACAATTTTGAATCATACTTGTGGAATACAGGATCAACTGATTCAATAACCTACGCTGTTACGGAGGATGATTTCAATAGTGTTAGCCTCTCAGTGGATTGGGTTGATGATGCAGGATGTACCGGCACATCTGATCTAATCGTATCAAATTTTGCCAACTCTTCTTTGACAGTTACTCCTAATAGCGCTGCAACTCCCCTGGTTAATGACACAGTAAGCCTTGCTCAGGACGAGAAATCAATAGGGCTCACAGTCTCTGGAGGAACTGACTATGCCTGGACACCAGTAGAAGTTATTGAAAATGCACTATCTGATAACGTTACAATTTTCCCGGCCCAAGTCTATACTACAGTAACAGTTTCAGGCACTACTGCAGAAGTTTGTAGAGAAACAGAAACCATCGTTGTTGTTAATGATAATGTTGTAGCGCGTAAAACATTTTCACCTAATGGTGACGGACTTGGTTTCGACTGCTGGGAAATACTGGGGATCAGTGGACTTTCATGCACAGTCTACATTTTTGACAGCAAGGGAACAATTATTTTTGAAGAATCAGAATTTTCTGACAATTGTGTTTGGGACGGTCTCGCGAATGGAGTTCAGGTTCCTGATGGAGTGTACTATTTTGCTATGAAATGTGATGGTACTGATAGCCAATTCAACAGAACCGGTAGTATTTTACTAGCTCGATAATTGTCGTAAATTGTTCAATCATTTCGGAAACGGGAAACTTAGATATTGGCTACTGAATATAATCTAAGTGAGTATCGCTAAAAAGTATTAAATTTATAATTAGACAATTCGGGGTATGTGTACCAACACTTACCCTGAATTATGGTGTTATGCAATTGTTTGGTTCAGGGTGAAATATTCCCATTGAACGACGAAATTGCCCAAAAACGCCATGAATTTAATTTTTATTGTTTCAAAACGGTTACATTTAACTGATTGATAGTATTAAATAAAGAAAAAACTTCACTTTACTTATATGGCGTGTTTTAATAAAACTATTTATCTAACAATTCTATCATTATTCCTGTTCGGGACGGTCCTTGCACAGGAAACTTGTGATAACAGTGTAGATGATGACGGTGACGGATTAGTGGATTGCTATGACCCAGATTGTGCAAATAGCAATGACTGTTCCGAATTTTATTTTGGTAATTCAATCATTTGTGAGGAAGAAGCAACAGCAAACCCAGAGTTCGATATAACTCTAAAGTGGGCATCTCCAAACGAATCAGCACACAATAAGGCATCTGTGTCTATTGGTGACCTTGACAATGATGGAATCCCTGAAGTAGTAACAACCAATCACTTAGCACAAACACTAAACGTAATAAATGGTGCTACTGGAGAGTGGTTGTACACAAGAAATGTTGGATACAACATTGGTTGTGATGCTACAATTGGTAACATCGAAAATGATGACTGTGCTGAGATATTCATAAGAAGACAGAAAAGCAATGTCATTGAAGCTTACAATTGTGATCTTACCACACGACTATGGTCTATCAATTCGAGCATTTCAAGCAGGGCTCAACACCTTTCCCTAGCTGACTTCAATCAAGATGGGACACCAGAACTCTATCACGCCAATGAGATTCTGGATCCTATGACCGGAGCTAAAATAATTGCAGGTTCAGGAAGCTGGAATTCAAATGATATAAGTGGAGGTAGTGTAGCTGTAGATATTTTCCCAGACAGCTACTGTTCTGATTGTTCTGGTCTGGAACTTGTAGATGGAAGATATGTATACTCTATCAACATTTCTACTGGTACACGAACGGTATTGAAAGATATGAATGATTACGTTTCTGGTGGGGATTGGTATCCTAAATTGCAATTCAACAGAAACTTCACATTAGGATCAGTTGCCGACTTTAACGAAGATGGCAACATGGACCTTTTAATCCCAGGAGCGTTAGGTTCTAGTACTAGTGGAACAAGCACAATATTTTTCTGGGACATAGTAAACGATCAGGTTTTAACTTATCAGGATCCAACAAACAACTTTACCAGAGGATCTGGTAGAATTAATATTGCAGATATGGATGATGACGGAGTTCCCGATGCATCATTCGTTTCCAATCAGTATCTGTATTGTCTGAACAATGACATGACACTGAAATGGAGAAAGTCGATTAAGGAAGGCTCATCTGGATTTACCGGGTGTAGCGTTTTTGACTTTAATGGAGATGGGACCGCTGAAGTGGTCTATCGTAGTGAAAGCACACTTCACATTATTGATGGAACAGATGGATCGTCTAGAAAGACGATCTATTGTCAGTCTAGGACGTGGTATGAATATCCACAGGTTGCCGATGTAGATGGTGATGGTGCAAGTGAACTTATTGTAACATGTTCAACTGATGACAGCTTGCCATTCGACCCTTACAGTGGATCAATCAATTCTCAGGTAAGAGTATATGCAGCGGCAGATGGTGAGGTATGGCAGCCTGCTCGTTCGGTTTGGAATCAGCATGCTTATTTCAATGTAAACGTAGATGATGACTTAACAATTCCTCAAGAGCAACAAGATCACACTGTAGTATTTGGTAATGTAGACTGTCAGGATGGTTCGACTTCAGACGTTAGATCATTGAACTCATTCCTTAATCAGGCACCTTTCCTTAATGAAACTGGTTGTCCTGAATACTCTTCTCCAGACTTAGAACTAGCTGGACCAATCAGTGCTACTCCTTCTCTTTGTCCTGAAACTACATTCGATGTAACATTCACTGTTAACAATGTTGGAGACATGGACCTTTCGGGAGCTCTTCCTGTGACATTCTATTCTGGTGATCCGGAAAGCACAGATCTTCCTTATGCTGAAAAACTAAACACTGAATTTGAAATCCTTTCCGACTTCAACCCAGGAGAAAGCATTGAAGTGACGATGCAAGTTGTTGGTTCAGGTGGAGAATTTGATTTATACATCGTTCTTAATGATGCTGGTGGTCAAGACCCTCCTTTCACTATCAATACTTCAAGTATCCAGGAATGTGATGTCGGAAATAACAAATTGAGTACTGATGTATTCTATACTCCTTTCACCCTTCAAGCGGATTTCTTAAAGGATAACGAAAAGTGTGATCCCCTTCTTCCTGATAATGGTCAAGCTCAGGCTTACTATTCAGGTACAATTCCAGGAATTACAGAGGTGGTATGGTTAGAAGATTTTGAGGACTTATCAGATGGAACCAATAACGATACTGGAGAAACTGCATGGTCAATCTCATACAGTGGAAACTCAAATAGAGCTGAAGTAGATAATAACTTTGGAGGACAAGCATTCGAGTGTAATAACACTGATGCTGTAGTGACCTGGACTTCTGAAAGTATAGACATTTCTGCTTATGAAACAGTGGATGTTTCGGTGGATATGTTCTCAAGCGGAGATCTTGAGACATCTGCGGATTATATAGAATTCTACTACAGTTTAGATGGAGGCTCATATACCCTGTTAACTAATGGTAGACAATTAGGAAACTTTGGTTACTTCCAGGCATTAGGTGAAGACTTTTCTGGATCTACTATTCAATTCCAGGCAAGAGTATATAATACTGCTGGAGATGAAGTGTATTACTTTGATAATGTAAGAGTTGAAGGTACAACAGCCCCAGAAACTGGGGATTTTACAGACGGCTTTACTTTCAATTGGTACAACCTTAATGACTTCTCTTCAATACTGTATACAGGTGATACCTGGGCATCAATGCCTGAAGGTAGTTATAGTGTGATTGGGCTTTATGATGCGTCAAACTGTTTCTCAGACACTGCCCAAATTGACATTGCTCTTACAAGTAACGTGATTGATTTAGTTCTTTATGAAACTAACCCTGTTACTGATTGTGCTACTCCAAATGGACAATTAACAGCAGGCGTAAGAGTTGACTCTGACACCATAACAGCAGGTTATACTTTCGAATGGTACATAGGAGCAACTCAAACTCCAGATGACTTGATTGGAACGGGAAGTGTTGCGTCAAACTTAAGTGCAACAGAATACCTTGTTGTGGTAACTGATAATACTACTGGCTGTGATGAGTCTACAACCCTAACAGTTTCCACAGATCAGGTTCAACCTGACATATCATTAGATGCTACAACAGATATTACTGATTGTGCTGCATTAGACGGTGGTTCAGCTACCGTAAGCTCTACTGACGATGTTACCTTCTTATGGTATGATGGCTCTTCAGTTAAAGCTGTAGCTGACTTCACGGGAGCGACTTATTCTGGCTTGACATCTGGAGAATACACTGTGGTTGCTCAGGACAACGGATCTAGTTGTACATCAGAGCCACTTGCTGTAACTATCAATAATTTAACTGGAGCTCCTAATATCACAACCACAATGGATGTTGAAAACACATCCTGTGGTGATGGAAATGGACAAGTATCTGCTTCTGCGACTGCATCGGGTAGTCCAACGTTCACTTACGAATGGTTTACTGGCAATAGTACATCTGCCAGCCAATCGCTACCTGGCTCATCCACATCAAGTGCATTTTTAGTTGATGCAAATACCTTAGGTGGTTTGCCTGCTGGTGATTATACAGTTAGGGTTACTAATGATGATAATAACTGTTCAGACACACAATTAGTAACTGTAACCGAAACATTAATTGATCCAGTCATTGATGGAGCATTCATTGTTATTACAGCGAGAACTGCTTGCTCGGGCGGAGCGGCAGATCCAAATAATGGAGCTATTGATGCAACTCACGCTAGTGCTGTTACAGGAGGTTCTGGTAATTACCAGTTTGACTTATATAATGGAAACAGTGCTTCAGGAACTGTATTGGCTTCAAACACCACTGGTGATTTCCCTGGACTAAATTCTGGCAACTACACTATTGAGGTAATTGACTTAGATACTGATTGTGTATCCGAAGAATTTAATGCTCAAGTTCCTCTTGAAAGAGATGAACCAATTCTTGCCGAAGGTACTGTAACAGCAAATACATATTGTACAGGAGGAAATGGATCAGTTGTCATCACCTCCTCGAGTACTAATGAACCTGCTGACGGATATGAGTTTAGTATTTTTGAAGGTAATAATACGAATGAATCAAACCTCGTTGAAAGAGATACAATCACTAATGGGGCAATAGGTAAAACTTTTGAAAACCTGAACAGTGGAAGTCACAGAGTTGAAGTAATCAATTTAAGTAATAACTGTTCGGAGATTATTAGCGTTACCATCCCAGACTCTCCTGAAACATTTACAATCTCATCAAGTTTTGGAACCGACAATACTTCATGTGTTGCAGCAAATGCTAATGGTTTTGCTAGTGTCAACATGAATGATGGAAATAGTAACTACACTTTTAAGTGGTATAATGGAGATTTAGTTGATGAAGGTAACAGAAGAGCAGAAGACGGCAATAGCATCTCAGATCTTGAAGCAGGAAATTATACGGTAGTTGCTGTTAGCAATGAAAGTGGTTGTGAAAGTGATCCAGTAACAATACCAATCGGTGAAGATCCATTTGTTCCAGATTTGACAATTGTTGAAGAAGCTCCTTCTACAAGTTGTGTTACTGACAATGCGGAACTTAGAGCTTATGCCGAAGAATCTGATAATCCTGGTGTAGAATTAAATGAAGATGGTGGATATACCTTCCAATGGTATTTAGGTAGTGATACAAGCACTCCAATTGCTGGTCAGGATAGTTCTTACGCTGAAGGATTAGCTGCATTCCAGGAATATACTGTAGAGGTAACTCATACTGAAACTGGATGTACACAAACGGCTTCATTTACAGTTACACAGGACATAAACAGACCTACTATCAGTCTAGACAACATGGTTCAAAACACTGTATGTAGCGATGCGAGTACAGATTATGATGGATCATTAACGGCTGCTGTAACGTACGAAGGCTCAGGTGTGACACTTCCAAGTACCGACTATGAATTTACCTGGTACAATGGAAGCACGACATCAGATCCTGTAATCTCTGGTGAAACGAGTCATATCTTATCAAATCAACCTGCAGGATTCTACACTGTTACAGTAAGAAACAACGCAGATGGTTCGTGTGATTCTGATCCTATTACTTTTGAAATAACAGATAATTTAGATAACCCGGATTCAGATCTTGATGCAACGCGAACTAACAACAATACAGTTTGTGATATTACTACAAACGCATCTGGTACATATGATGGTCAGATCAGTGTAACTCCTACAACAGGAGATGTATCTGACTACACATGGACCTGGTTCGTTGGTGTATCAACTGATGCTTCAGATGAAGTAACTGCAAACATTACAGATGCATTAGTAACAGTGACATCTACAAATAGTGAGCTTTCTCAGATTCCTGGTGGAACTTATACTGTACTAATTGAAAACAATACTAATGGATGTACATTCAGTGAGCAATTCTCAATCACAGATGAAACTGCAATCCCGGAAATTGATTTTGCTAATTCAGAAGTCAACGACAATACTTACTGTAGCTCTCCAGGTAATGGTAGCATAGTAGCTGCATTGGACCTAAGTGGAACAACAATTAACGGCGTTGAAAATACTGAAATCTGGCAAGCAATATCTTCATGTAATTCAGTTATTCTTGATGACGCTACTGCAGTTGGCGACAATGGATTCCAATTAACAACTGCTACGAATAATCAATTTGGAAGAGTTTGGTTAGGTGACACCTTAGATCTTAGCCAACCTTTGAGATTTGACTTTGAATTATATCTTGGAGATAAGGATAATTCTGGTGCAGACGGAATTGCATTTACAATGCACAGAGATAGCAGAGGTTATGATGCAAGAGGACGAGTTGGAGGAAACCTTGGTGTCGGTGATGCTGCCACAAGTTCTGGTTCAGAAACAAAAATTGAACCGGCAATAACTATAGAGTTTGATACATGGCAAAACGGAGACGTTAGTGATCCTAGCTATGACCACATGAACTTATTCCTCAATGGAAATGTGGATGTACAAACTACAGCTCCTGTACAGATTAGAGACGGTGAAGACAATGTAGAAAATGGCGATACACTTCAGGTTACTATCGTTGTAACACAAGTTGGAGCTGATCAAAACCTACAAGTTTGGGTAGATGGTTCAATGAGAATCGATTATACCGATGATATTGTTACTAATATCTTCAGTGGTAATTCTGACGTAATTGCAGGATTTACTTCTTCAACCGGTGGTTCAAATAATGATCAGGCAATATTCCTAACTCCATACTTCGATAACTTCTCATTCGAATGGTGGAATGGAAATACTGTTGATGCTGCTAACTTGAGGTCTGAAACAGATCCATTCCTTTGTGATCTTTCTGCAGGTCAATACACATTGAGAGTTACAGATAATACCACTGGTTGTGTATCCAACATTCAGGTATTTGACATCATAGATGATGCTGCTAACCCAGATCTTACTGCAACAGAAGTGAGCGCAGCAACAATATGTGCCGGAGGAACAGATCCAGATGGTTCTGCAACAGTTACTATCAATAATGCAAATGGAAGTACTGATTATACCTACGCATGGTATGCTGGTACATCCGCAAGTGGAACCGTATTAGGGACTGCTGCAACTCTGGAAGATCGGGAAGCTGGACAATATACAGTTCTTGTAACTGATACTGATGGTGACGGACTAGGATGTACAAGTACAGCGACAGTTGAAATCACTGAGGACTTCCCTACTATTACAATTGATGCATCTACAACTGTAGGAGCTTCAGATTGTAATACTGGCTTAGATAATGGTTCATTCACCATTGACAATGTTGCTGAAGATGGTGTAGTGGTCGGTGTAGTAGGTGATTATAACTACGAATACTTTGATAATACTGCAGCATCTATTCAAGGACCAAGTGCGGTTAACTCTATTACAGATCTAGCACCAGGTAACTACAGTGTTGTGATTACTAACAATACATCTCAGTGTGGTTCTGCAAGTATTCCATTTACAATCGCTGATGAGTCAGTAACTCCTATCCCATCGCTTGCTACAGTTGATAATTCAGACTGTTCTGGCACCTCAGGAAATGGTTCTATTACAGCAACAGTAACAAATACTGATGCAGCTAACAGTTACACATTCGAGTGGTACTATGGAGCATCAGCAGATGTTGGAGATACTGGTGCATCTACTTTAATAAATGATGGAGATACTTACAACGGAGCTACTGTAAACATTACAGATGGGGCTTATACTGGAAATGTTTTAGAGAACCTTCCAGCAAACGCTACAGGTGAAGTATACTGGGTAAGAGTAACAGATGATACTGACCCATCAAGCTCATGTTATACTGATATCGATGCTACAATAATTGATGATGCTGAGGACATGACAGTTACTGCTGCTACCCCTACTGCATCTGATCAATGTACCCCTGCTAATGGTAGTATTGAACTTACCGGTTTAGATATTGATGGAACAGTTACAAACACAGCTGCTGGTTTCGAAACACTTGAAACTAATGGTTATGTATTTGATGTTCTTCAATCTGATGCCTCGACATTAGAAAAGACTTTTAACATTAGTGCTGACGGTGGAAGTGGAACTTTCCCTGGTGCTGATGCATTAAATCCTGGCACTTACTACATAAGAGTAACTAACTCATTAAGTTGTGTAGGTGCGTTATATCAATTCGAAATTGATGATAATAGCGTGGTTCCTACATTGACTGCTTCTGAAGATGCTGCTTCCACTATATGTGCTGGCGGTGATAACCCGGACGGTCAAGCTTCTGTAACTATAACAAACGACGATTTAGGAACTTACACTTATCAGTGGTACAGAGGTAACTCTGCAACTGGCGGAAATGAAGTTGTAAATGATGATATTTCAGCTGGATTCCCTTCTGGAGCGACTAGTGCTACATTGTCTGGAATTTACGCTGGATTCTATACTGTTGAAGTTACTGACACTGATGGTACTGGTACAGGTTGTACAAACACTGTTACTATTGAAATCACAGATAATCCTGCAACAATTACAATAGATGCATCTACAAATGTTGGAGCATCCGATTGTAATACAGGTTTAGATAATGGTTCATTTACAATTACGGCAGTTGCTGAAAATGGAACAGTTGTCGGAGCTGTAGGAGATTACAATTATGAATTCTACGATAATACAGCAGCTTCCATACAAGGACCAAGCACAACAAATTCAATTACTGGATTAGCTCCAGGTAACTATAGTGTAGTTATTACTAACAATACTTCACAATGTGCTTCTGCTTCGTTACCATTCACTATTGCTGATGAATCAGTAACACCAATTCCTTCTCTAGCTGTTGTTGACAATTCAGATTGTTCTGGAACTGCTGCAAATGGATCAATCACTGCAACTGTGACTAACCCGGATGCTGCTGACAGTTATACATTTACTTGGTATGTAAGTGCGTCTGCAGACTTTGGTGACCCTGGATCTTCAACAGCAATTACATCAGGTGTAACTGCTTATAATGGAACAACCTTAACAATTTCAGATGGAGCTTATACAGGAAACATCCTTAATAATGTAACTGAAAATACAGCTGGCGATGTATTCTGGGTAAGAGTAACAGATGACACTGATCCATCAAGCTCATGTTATGCGGACATTAACGCAACAGTAATCAATGATCCTGATGATATCACTGTTACTGCTGCAACACCTACTGGTTCAGATCAATGTACACCATCAAATGGTAGTATTGAGTTGACTTCTCTTGATATTGACGGAGCTGTTACAAATACTGCAGCTGGGTTTGAAACTCTTGAGACCAATGGATATGTATTTGATGTGTTACAATCTGATGGATCTACATTAGAGAAAACTTTCAACATTAGTGCTGACGGTGGAACAAACACTTTCCCTGGCGCTGATGCTCTTGATCCTGGAACATACTTTATTAGAGTTACAAATGACCTAAGTTGTGTTGGTGCACTTTATCAATTCGAAATTGATGATAACAGTGTAGTTCCTACATTAACTGCTGCTGAAGATTCACCTTCTACGATCTGTGATGGTGGTGATAGCCCTAATGGACAGGCAACTGTAACAATCACAAATGACGATACAGGAACATACACTTATCAGTGGTACAGAGGTAATTCAGCGACTGGTGGAAATGAAGTTGCAAATGATGATATTTCAGCTGGATTCCCTTCTGGCGCTACTACAGCAACTTTATCCGGAGTATATGCAGGTTTCTATACAGTCGAGGTTACTGATACTGATGGTACCGGTACAGGTTGTACGAACACCGTTACAGTAGAGGTTACTGACGATCCAGCAACAATTACTATCGACGCTTCTACAACAGTTGGTGCTTCTGATTGTAATACAGGTTTGGATAATGGATCATTTACAATCAACGACGTTGCAGAAAACGGAACTGTTGTAGGAGTAGTTGGAGATTACAATTACGAATTCTTCGATAATACAGCTACTTCTATTCAAGGACCAAATACAACAAATTCAATTTCTGGACTAAGTCCTGGGAACTACACTGTAATTATTACCAACAATAGTTCTCAATGTACTTCGGCATCTCTACCGTTTACAATTGATGATGAATCTGTAATTCCTATTCTATCTCTAACTGTAGTTGATAACTCTAGCTGTGTTACTACTGGAGCAAATGGTTCAATTACTGTTGACATCACAAATCCAGATGCAGCTGATGATTATAGCTTCACTTGGTATATTGGTGATGATGCCTCAGAATTTGGAGATACAGGTGCATCGACAATGATTACTGGTGGAGCAACTAGCTATAACAGTAATACACTAACAATAGGTGACGATGGATCTTACACCGGAAATGTATTAGGCTCACTTCCAGCAATGGCTGATGGTGATGATATATTCTGGGTAAGAGTTCAAGATGGAACTGATCCTTCTAGCTCTTGTTACACAGACATCAGTGCAACTATCATAGATGATCCTGCTGACATTACAGTTACAGGTGCCACTCCTACTGCTTCAGATCAATGTACACCATCCAATGGAAGCATTGAGCTTACGGCATTAGAAATTGATGGTGCTACTACTAATACAGCTGCTGGTTTCGAAACTCTTGAAACTGCTGGATATGTGTTTGATGTTTTACAATCTGATGCTTCAACGTTAGAAAAGACTTTCAATATTGCCGCCGATGGTGGAACAAACACTTTCCCTGGAGCTGATGCTTTAGCACCAGGTACTTACTTCATAAGAGTAACAAATGATCTTAGTTGTGTTGGTGCACTTTATCAGTTTGAAATTGATGACAATAGTGTTGTTCCTACATTAACTGCAGCTGAGGACAATGCCTCTTCAGTTTGTGCCGGAGGTTCAAGTCCTGATGGTCAAGCTTCTGTTACAATAACAAATGATGACCTTGGAACATACACTTATCAATGGTACAGAGGTTCTTCGGCCACCACTGGAAATGAGGTTACAAATGACGACATTTCAGCTGGATTCCCTTCAGGAGCAACTACTGCTACCCTGTCAGGAGTGTTTGCTGGATTCTTCACAGTTGAAGTAACGGATACTGATGGAACTGGTGCTGGTTGTGTAAACACTGTAACAGTTCAGGTAACTGAAAATGAGCCAGTAATAGCTCTTGGTGCAGTAACTAATGTTGGTGCTTCTGACTGTAACACTGGCTTAGATAATGGTTCATTTACTATTACTTCAGTAACCGAAGATGCATCTGTAGTGGCAGCTGTTGGTGATTACACATATGAGTTCTTTGATAATACTGCTACTTCAATTCAAGGACCTAACTCCACGAATTCAATAACTGGTTTATCCCCAGGGAACTACTCTGTAATTATTACAAGAACATCTTCACAGTGTGTATCTGGATCAATTGACTTTACCATTGCTGATGACTCATATCTACCAATTCCAGCTTTAGCTGTTTCAGATAATACAGATTGTTCTGGTGCTGCTCCTAATGGATCAATCACAGCCACTGTTTCAAATGCTGATGCTGCTGATGATTATTCTTTCGTCTGGTATATTGGAGATGATGCTACTGAGTTTGGAGACATTACTAATTCGACTGAAATAACTAGTGGTGTAACAAACTACAATGGTGCTACATTAACAATTAGCAATGGTGCATACACTGGAAATATATTAGAAGACCTTCCGTCAATGGTAGACGGTGACGATATCTTCTGGGTAAGAGTAACTGATGGCACAGATCCTTCAAGCTCATGTTACGCTGATATTAGTGCTACAATTGCTGATGATCCTGCAGATATTACAATTACTGCAGCGACTGCAACTGGCGCTGATCAATGTGCACCTACTAATGGTAGCATTGAATTAACAGCAATCGATGTAGACGGAGCAGTAACAAATACTGCTGCAGGTTTTGAAACACTTGAAACTGCAGGATATGTATTTGATGTATTGCAATCAGATGCTAGTACTTTAGAAAAGACATTCAATATTGCAGCAGATGGTGGAACTAACACCTTCCCTTCTGCAGATGGTTTAGACCCTGGTACTTACTATATCAGAGCTACCAATGATTTAAGTTGTGTAGGAGCTCTTTATCAATTTGAAATAGATGATAATAGCGTAGTTCCAACACTAACGGCCGCTGAAGATGCTCCATCTACTATTTGTGCAGGAGGAACAAGCCCAGATGGTCAAGCTACAGTAACGATCACAAATGATGATTTAGGAACCTACACTTACCAGTGGTATAGAGGAACTTCTGCTACTGCAGGTAACGAAGTTGCAAATGATGATATTTCAGCTGGGTTCCCTAGTGGTGCAACTACTGCTACCCTATCCGGAGTGTATGCTGGATTCTTTACTGTTGAAGTGAGCGATGCTGATGGAACTGGTAACGGATGTTCTAATACTGTTACTGTTGAAATAACAGAAGATGCTCCTGTCATTACTCTTGGGGCTGTAACTAACGTTGGAGCTTCAGATTGTAACACAGGACTTGACAATGGTTCATTCACAATCACATCTGTTACTGAAGACGCATCTGTGGTTGCTGCAGTTGGTGATTACACATATGAATTCTTTGATAACACAGCTACTTCGATTCAAGGGCCAAGTACTACTAACTCAATTACAGGTTTAACTCCTGGTAATTACTCAGTTATTATCACAAGAACTTCTTCTCAATGTGTATCTGGATCTGTAGACTTCACAATTGCTGATGACTCTTACACTCCAATTCCTGACTTGACTGTTGTAGATAACTCTGACTGTTCAGGTGCAGCACCGAATGGATCGATCACAGCTACTGTAACAAATGCAGATGCCGCTGATGACTATTCATTCGAGTGGTATATTGGAGATGACGCTTCTGAGTTTGGAGACATTACAAATTCAACACTGATCGTAACTGGTGTTACAAATTATAACGGTGCAACACTTGCTATTAGCGATGGTGCTTATACCGGTAATATTCTTGAAGACCTACCTTCAATGGTTGATGCAGATGACATCTTCTGGGTAAGAGTTACAGATGGTACTGATCCTTCTAGCTCTTGTTATGCAGATATTAGTGCTACAATTGCTGATGATCCAGCTGATATTTCTGTTACCGTAACAGGTGCAAATATTACAGATGCTACTGATTGTACTCCAGACGATGGAGAAGTTGAGTTAGTTGAAATTTCAATTGATGGAGCACTAACCAATACTGCTGCGGCATTTGAAGCATTAGAGACTGCAGGTTATGTATTTGATGTTCTTCAATCTGATGGAACAACTGTAGAAAAGACGTTTGATGTTGCAGCAGATGGTGGAACCAACACCTTCCCTGCCGCTACTCAACTTGCTCCTGGAATTTACTTCATCAGAATCACTAACGATTTAAGTTGTGAGTCTGCGTTATATCAATTCGAAATTGATGATAACATTCCGGTTCCAGTAATAGCTGCAACTACGAATGACAATACAAATTGTACTGGAACAGCTAATGGTTCTGCCTCTATCACTCTTGATGGAATTACAACTGGACACACATACCAGTGGTACTTTGGAACGATTGCTGGTGGAGGAACAGCTATAAGCAACGGTGATGATTTAGGAAATAATTCTGATGCATTAGGAGCAACTGGTGCAAGTCTTACTCAGGTTGGTGCTGGAACTTACTATGTTGAAGCATCAGATAATGATGCTAGCAACGGAGGTACTGGTTGTGTAATTCAACAAGAGTTTACAATTAACGATGACCTGGCAGTTATCGCCATAAGTGCTTCAGGAGTAAATCAGGATAACACAATATGTGATCCTACTGGATTATCTGACTCATACGATGGTGAATACGAGGTAACTGGAGTAACAAGTGACGGAGGTGCGGATGCAATTGCAAACTACGACTTTGAATGGTACACCTCTGGAGGAAGCTTAATCATTACTACAGATGGTTCTGCTGATGCAGGAGTAAATAATGATCTTGACGCAGGCGATTATCAAGTAATCGCAGTTAATAAATCTACTGGTTGTGAGTCTGCTCCGGTGGCCTTCACAATTGGTGACAACACTACAGACCCAGACTTATCAGGTGCTAATTCAACTGTAACCGATTCTGAAAGTTGTGATAATACAAACTTTGCAAACGGTAATATAGATGTTGATCCTGATGGTAATACTGGTAATAACCCAGCTGGCTACACTTTCGAGTGGTATACAGGAGGAACAGCTACAATAGGAACAGGTACTTTGATTGCTAGTGAAACTGGAGATGATCTGGATAATATTGCTCCAGGTACGTATTCAGTGCGAGTTATCATTGATGCTACAAACTGTTTCACAGACCTTGAGTTTGTTGTCGGATCAGTGGTTGCAGGTAACCCTACTCTTACTTTGTCAGAAGATGTTCAGGTTACTGATTGTAATAACCCAGATGGGCAAATCTCCGGTACTCCTGGAACAGGTGCTGCAACAGATTATAACTGGTTCTGGTTTGGAGAAGATAAAACTACGGCTATTGATGATGCTACAATCGGAGGTACAGTCTCAGCTGATGGCGATGTAGTTACTACGCTACCTGAAGGTACTTACTATGCAGTTATCCAGAATCAGGAAACTGGTTGTGTGAGTGACACAATGAGTATTGACCTTGGTAGAGCTCCTGCTGCTACAATGACAATTTCTGAGACTGTCACATCAGCTCCTGGAGATTGTAGTGCAGATGAAGGTGAGTTCACACTAGATATTACTGGCGCAAGTGGTGCAACAGTGAATGTAACTATTGAAGACGAATCAAATAATACATTGTTTACCGATGCAACAGCAACACCTGGTGTGAGTGCTGTAGTAGTCAATGGGACAAATAATACAGGGTTCATTAATGGAACTTACTTAGTGACTGTTATAGATGATGGCGCTGGTGGAACCGGATGTACAGAAACGTATGAATTCTTCTTACCATACCAGGAAGCACCAAGACTTGATCTTGCAGTTCCAACGGTTATAACTCATAGTAATAACTGTCAACCATATGAGGGTACAGCGATTGTTTCAGGAGATAATACTAACGGTGTTACTGGTGGACAAGGTGGTGCTACAGGTGTAGTTGATATTACTCTTACTCTAATTGACGCTGAAAGTACTGGTGACTCTCACGCTAACTATCAGGTATTCTTGTACCAGGGTGAAGATCCATTACCATCACCTGATATGGACCTGGAATTCACTGTAGCGGATGCAACTGGGCTTACGGTTGGAATGAGCATCACTGTAAGTGGTAGTACTGCTGATATTACATCAATATCTGGAACAGACATTGTTGCAGACTTCACTGGTGGTGATGTTGATGATTTCGCTACTGGAAATACAGTTGTTGAAAATGGCCAACTTATTACGGCTGTAATCAATGATGGATATTGGCCTACACCAACAAGGGATGCTGACATTCAAGTGATTGAAGGTACAATCACTGGGCAAAATCAGGCGGACCTTGGTTTCGGTACTACTGGAATTGGATTTGATGATGTCGAAAATACATATACCTTCAGTGGACTTACTGCAGGAAACTATACAGTAATGGCAGCTCAGGAAGGTATAGCATTCTGTCTGTCTCCTTCTGTAACCTTCGAAATAGAGGATAGATTCTTCGAATTAGATATAGATGCAACTGATGTCAATTATGTTGAAGTAACAGGTGACACTAATTGCGACGGTGTAGCTGCAAACTCAGATGGTATAATTGAGATTAAGCAAATTGATAGAGTACTAGATGATGGTGCTGGAGGACTGACTGTTGATGGAACAGATGATGCAACAGTCTCAACCGATTATACTTATGAGTGGTTCGCTGGAGATGATGTTACAGATCCAGATTTAGCAACTACTTATCCATCAGCTACTATTAGCGCAATTGGAAATAGTGTTTCTGACATTCCTGCTGGAACGTACACTGTAAGAATTACAAATGGTACAGTTTCGGTTGGAAGCGGAGATGCTTGTACTGCAACATACACATATGAGGTTCCTGAGAATCCAGATGATATGGTGGTAGCAGTAACTCCAACAGCTAACACGAATTGTGTTGCCACATATAATGGAGAAATTCAAATAAACACTGTTAATGTTAACAGTACTGGTGCTACAGCTTGGAATTCACTTACGAACTACACTGCTGAGCTTTATGAAGTAGGAAATGCGACAGCTATTCAAGGACCTATTTCTTCAGGTATAGCTGATGTGTTCTCAAACCTACAAGATGGTGATTACTCTGTGGTTGTAACAAACCCTAATTCTTGTGAATCAACAGCTACATTAGTTACGGTAGCAGATGGATCTTCAGATCCTACCTTAACTGAGACTTCTTCAACTAATAACACAAGTTGTACTGCAGCTAATGGTGAGATTACAATTGATCTTGGATCTGCTGTGGGTGATTATAACTATCAGTGGTATGTTGGAGATATTTCAAGTACTACTACATTCACAGGAACTGAAGGGAATCCAAGTGGTACTGAAACTCAGATCTCTGGAATTAGTGAAGGAACCTACACTTTACAAGTGACGGATAATGCTGATCCTGATGAAGGTTGTTTCAGTTTCATCACCGTATCAATTCAGGATAACGTGTATGATGTAACTACATTTACATTCAATACTAGCGATGTTACTGACTGTACTCCAGATAATGGCCAAATTGAATTGACCGGTGTTGATGCCTATAACACATTCAGTGATGATGCAAACACTTATCCTGCTGACGGAGCATTGAATACTACATTCGACATCACCGTATATCAAACTGATGGTACTAGTGTTGTTGATACTGACGCTGATAATGACAATATCATTGACGGTTTATCACCTGGTGACTATCTAATTGAAATTAACTTTGCAACTTCTGGATGTACATCTGCTCAAAGAGCATTCACTATTTCAGATGATGCTGATAACCCAACTGTTGCAATTGTTCAGGATGCTGCGAACACAATTTGTGATCCTTCGTTCGGTGCACTTGAAGCTGATGGTCAATTGACAGCTACCGTAACAGGTGATGCTGATGATAATTATGACTTCCAGTGGTACTTAGGTGCAACAGGTGATGTATCTACTCCTATCAATGATACAGATGTATTGAATAACTCAACTGTTTCAATTGATGAATCTGGTACAAGAACATCAGTAATCTCGAACTTATCTGAAGGTACTTATTGGGTAGAGGTAACAGACAATACAACAGCTAACTTAGCATGTACAGTTTCTGGAGAAATCACATTGACTTCTAACTTCACTGATGTAACACTTGATGTTGCAAATGTGACTGCTAACCCGGCTACAGATTGTACATCTCCGGCAAACGGATCGATCTCGATTGATCTTGCTGATATTAGTGGATCTGGAACTTTAGTAACTGACTTTACAATTTCGATTGATGGAGTTAATACTAACACTGGTGATAACGCTGCATTGGCTATGTCTTCTGATCCTGAATTAATTTCCGGATTAGAGCCTGATACTTATAACATAATTATTACCGATGAAACTACTGGTTGTCTTTCTGACACTTACCAGGTAGTTGTAGGACAAGATGGAACAGAACCTACACTTAATGCAATTGTTATAAATGATGATAACTTCTGTACTGGCGGTAATGGTGCAATCAGAATTGAAGTAACTGCTCCTGATACTGATGAAGCTAATTATACATTCAATTGGTTCCAGGGTACTGATACTTCTGACCCATGGACTGCTGCTGAAGGCTCTCCAGGTAATGGAGCAACTGCAGGTATTGATGGCGCTGGTGGCGGTGGTGATGAAGCTTCCAATGTTGAGGCTGGTTTCTACACTATCGTTGTAACTGCTCTTGGTACTGCTGCTGACGGTGTTGGTTGTGTGGATCAGATTGTGGTTGAAGTTGAGGATGATCCTTATACTTTAGCAATCACCAACAGTACTTCAAACGA